>NZ_VIVP01000004.1:0-413431 GCF_007993955.1 Pseudomonas sp. AG1028 | reverse complement strand
GGTAGGAACCGGCTGCGCGCGGTTGCAGCTCGTCGAGCAGGTCGCAGATGGCGTGCACCACGTCGAGGTTCTTCTGCTCGTTGTGGCCGCCGATGGTGTAGGTCTCGCCGACCACGCCGTGGGTGACCACCTGCAACAGGGCGCGGGCATGGTCCTCGACGAACAGCCAGTCACGCACCTGCTGGCCGTTGCCGTAAACCGGCAGCGGCTTGCCATTCAGGGCGTTGAGAATCACCAGCGGGATCAGCTTTTCCGGGAAGTGATACGGGCCGTAGTTGTTCGAGCAGTTGGTCAGCAGCACAGGCAGGCCATAGGTGCGCTGCCAGGCGCGCACCAGATGGTCCGAGGCCGCCTTGCTGGCCGAGTAGGGCGAGCTGGGTGCGTAGGGCGTGGTTTCGCTGAACAGGTCGTCGACGCCGTGCAGGTCGCCGTACACCTCGTCGGTGGAAATATGATGGAAGCGAAACGCCTGGCGACGGGGCTCGTCCAGCTTGGCCCAGTAAGCACGGGTGGCTTCGAGCAGCGCGTAGGTACCGACGATATTGGTCTGGATGAACGCCGCCGGGCCGTCGATGGAGCGGTCGACGTGGGACTCGGCGGCCAAGTGCATGATGGCGTCGGGCTGGAAGCTCTCCAGCGCCTCGCTCACCACAGCCTGATCACCGATATCGGCCTGCAGAAAGCGATAGCGCGGGTCGTTCTCGACTTCGCGCAGCGATTCCAGGTTGCCGGCGTAGGTCAGCTTGTCGAGGTTGAGCACCTCATGGTCGGTGTTTTTGATCAGGTGGCGGATCAGCGCGGAGCCGATAAAGCCCGCGCCACCGGTGACGAGAATGCGCATATTCACTTCCCTTGAAAAAGCTTGGCATTATGCATCGGTTCAAGTCGGCTGGTAAGGCTTATGCTAGAGGCTGTTAAAGGGCTCTTTTGTCAGTCATTGGGAGTTAAGTAATAGAAAATATGAAAAAAATCTTGAAAAAACTGCTCACCAGGAAGCAAAGGCCGAAATCCAAGCTTCAGCGCGCTAATGATCGTCTCACCAGCCTCTACCCCGACTACGAAATCGGTATTGGCTCATATGGCTCTCCCGTAATCCATGATTGGAAAGAGGGCAGCACGTTAAAGATCGGTGCTTATACGTCCATCGCGAGTGGGGTAAATATCTATCTTGGGGGGCATCATCGGGTTGATTGGCTATCGTGCTATCCCTTTCCCGCGATGCTTGATAGCGCTGCCCATATTGCAGACTTTGGCGGGACCAACGGCGATGTAATCATTGGCAATGATTGCTGGATCTGTTCTGGAGCCATGATTCTCTCAGGCGTGACTATTGGAGATGGCGCGGTAGTGGCGGCTGGTGCCGTTGTTACTAAGAACGTCGAACCCTATTCTGTGGTTGGTGGAAACCCAGCACGGTTTATTAAATGGCGGTTTGATGATGAACAGCGCAATTTGTTAATCGCGTCCCAATGGTGGTCTTGGCCAGAAGGGGAAGTTGCCGAAATTGCTCCGTTACTATGTTCCTCAGATTTCAGCGTTTTTAAACGGTATTTGGAAGATCGTCGAAGTTAACTTGGCGAGATTTGATCCGAGGACGCTTATGGACCTAAATACGCATATTGATTGTGTCGGCCCCATTTGAGCGCGGCTCTAACGGATAAAGCGTAAAGAGCCGCGCTGAGCCTTACTTACCTTCTTTCTCTCTATTTCCCACCAAACTATCCACCGTTGGCACCCGTGTTTCGGGCTCCATCTGCGCATCATGTTCCAGTTGATGACTGAAGCGCTCCAGCGAGCCGCTTTCCGGCTGTGCGTCGCTGGCGAATACTGGTGGGCTGAGCAGGTAGGCGCCGAGCAGGCGGGAGAGGGCGGCGAGGCTGTCGATGTGAGTGCGTTCGTAGCCGTGGGTGGCGTCGCAGCCGAAGGCAATCAGCGCGGTGCGGATGTCGTGGCCGGCGGTGACGGCTGACTGGGCGTCGCTGTGGTAATAGCGGAACAGGTCGCGGCGCACCGGAATCTCGTTGTCGCTGGCCAGGCGCAACAGTTGGCGCGACAGATGATAGTCGTAGGGGCCGCCGGAGTCGTGCATGGCCACGCTTACCGTGTGTTCGGTGGAGCGCTGGCCGGCGGCGACCGGGGCGATGTCGATGCCGACGAATTCACTCACGTCCCAAGGCAGCGCTGCGGCGGCGCCGGAGCCGACTTCCTCGGTGATGGTGAATAGCGGGTGGCAGTCGATGGGCGGCTCCTGGCCGCTTTCCACTACGGCCTTGAGCGCTGCGAGTAGGGCAGCGACGCCAGCCTTGTCATCAAGGTGGCGGGCGCTGATATGGCCGCTTTCGGTGAACTCGGGCAGTGGGTCGAAGGCCACGAAGTCGCCTACGGAAATCCCCAGGCTTTCACAGTCGGCGCGGCTGGCTACCAGGGCGTCGAGGCGCAATTCGACGTGGTCCCAGGAAATCGGCATCTGGTCCACTTCGGTGTTGAAGGCGTGCCCGGAGGCCAGCAGGGGCAGCACGCTGCCGCGATAAACGCCGTGGTCACTGAATACGCTGACGCGGCTGCCTTCGGCGAAGCGGCTGGACCAGCAGCCAACAGCAGTCAGGCAGAGCCGGCCGTTGTCCTTGATCTCGCGCACCATGGCGCCGATGGTGTCCAGGTGTACGGAGACGGCACGGTCGGGGCTGTCGCGACGGCCTTTTAGGGTGCCGCGAATAGTGCCGCGGCGGGTCATTTCGAACGGGATGCCGATTTCGGTCAGCCGCTCTGCAACGTAGCGCACGATAGTGTCGGTGAAACCGGTTGGGCTGGGAATGGCGAGCATTTCCAGCAGGACTTTCTGCATGTATTCGAGATCGGGTTCTGGAATTTGCGACATGGGCTCTCCATCTGGGACGGGGCGGGCCGCCGGGCAACGTCTGTCTGCGGTGACTGGGTGACGCCTGTCGACGGACGGAAAATCAGGTCTGTGTTACATGCTGACCCGCTATGGCGCTGAGGGTTTCGTGCGGAAGTGAAGTGGCCTGCTAGCGGCTTGTATTGACCCGGCCATGTCCGGCGACATGGCTGTGCCAGGTTATCGCTTCAGTTCACTCGCCTACACCATGGCTCAGCGGGAACAGCAGATCGATAAAGCGCTCTGCGGTCGGTTGCGGCTCGTGGTTGGCCAGGCCCGCGCGCTCATTAGCTTCGATGAACACGTACTCGGGCTGATCCGCCGCCGGCACCAGCAGATCGAGGCCCACCACCGGAATGTCCAGCGCACGAGCGGCTTTGACGGCGGCATCGGCAAGGGTTGGGTGAAGGATGCCGGTGACGTCCTCAAGAATCCCGCCGGTATGCAGGTTGGCGGTTTTGCGCACGGCCATGCGTTTGCCCTGGGGCAATACCGTGTCGTAGTCACAGCCAGCGGCATGTAGGGTGCGCAGGGTTTCGGCATCCTTGGGAATACGGCTCTCACCGCCGGTGGCTGCCTGACGACGGCGGCTTTGCGCGTCGATCAGCTCGCCAATGGTATGGCGGCCATCACCGAGGATTTCCGCTGGGCGACGGATCGCGGCGGCAACCACTTCGAAACCGATGACCACGATGCGCAGGTCGAAGCCTTCGTGGTAGCTCTCCAGCAATACACGTTCATCGAAGGGGCGGGCACGTTCGATAGCGGCCTGCACATCGGCAGGCGTACGCAGGTCGACGGCAACACCCTGGCCTTGCTCACCGTCCACCGGCTTGACCACCAGGCTGCCGTGCTTGGCGAGAAACGCCGCGTTGTCCTCGGCACTGCCTGCCAGGCGCTGGGCGGGAAGGCTCAGGCCAGCACGGCTGAGAGTGCGATGGGTCAGGCGCTTGTCCTGACAGAGGGTCATGGTCACGGCGCTGGTCAGGTCGGTCAGCGACTCCCGGCAGCGGATGCGGCGGCCGCCCTGGCTCAGGGTGAACAGGCCAGCCTCGGCATCGTCAATCTGCGCATCGATGCCGCGTCGCCGGGCTTCGTCGACGATGATGCGTGCGTAGGGGTTGAGTTCGTCGTCTGGGCCTGGGCCGAGAAACAGCGTCTGGTTGATGCCGTTCTTGCGCTTGACGCTGAAGGTCTGCAGCTCACGAAAACCCAGTTTGGCGTACAGCTTCTTGGCCTGATCGTTATCGTGCAGCACCGACAGGTCGAGGTGGCTGAGGCCGCGGCTCATGAAGTGCTCGATCAGGTGACGCACCAACACCTCACCCACGCCAGGGCGGCTGCAGGCCGGGTCGACGGCCAGGCACCAGAGGCTGCTACCCAGCTCAGGGTCCTGGTATGCCTTCTGGTGATTGAGGCCCATTACGCTGCCGATCACCGCGCCGCTGTCTTCATCTTCCGCCAGCCAGTAGACCGGGCCGCCCTGGTGACGCGGGGTGAGTTTTTCTGGATCGAGCGGCAGCATGCCGCGGGTCTGGTAGAGGCAGTTGATTGCCTGCCAGTCGGCCTCGGTGTGCGCGCGACGTACACGAAAACCGCGAAAACCGCGGCGTGCTTGCCGGTAGTCGCTGAACCACAGGCGCAGCGTATCTGAGGGGTCAAGAAACAGTTGTTGCGGGGCGTGGGCGAGGACCTGCTGTGGCGCCGCGACGTAGAGCGCGATGTCACGTTCGCCGGGTTGCTCGCTGAGCAGCTCCTCGGCTAGTACTGCGGCGTCCGGAAAGGTGTGGCCGATCAGCAGTCGACCCCAGCCACAATGGACGATTTGCGGTTGGCTGATGCCGTCACCGTGCTCTTCGGCAAATCGCGCCTGCAGGCGCTCGTAGGAGGGGGATTGGCCCCGAAGAAGGCGTTGGTTGTGGGCAGTGGCTCGCATTGAAGAGTGTTCCTTTGCTTGCGCATGGCCGGCTTTGCCGGCTATCGATTGGCCTGTGTTTTTGTCCGCAGCGAGGCGGACGCGGCCATTCCAGTCGGGGAACGGGGAAGCCGCAGCTCCCCCGATTCGTCGTTACAGGCCCTGTTCGCTCAGCCACAGGTTCAAGGCCGCCATCTGCCACAGCTTGGAGCCGCGTAGCGGCGTCAGCTGGCCCTGCGGGTCGGTAAGCAGGCGGTCGAGCATCTGCGGGTTGAAGATACCGCGATCATGGGCCGGATCGACCAGCAGGTCGCGTACCCAGCCCAGCGTGGCGCCTTCCAGGTGCTTGAGGCCCGGTACCGGGAAGTAACCCTTCTTGCGGTCGATGACCTCGGACGGAATCACCTTGCGGGCCGCTTCCTTGAGCACGTACTTGCCGCCTTCCGGCAGTTTGAACTGGCCAGGGATGCGCGCCGACAATTCCGCCACTCGGTAGTCCAGAAACGGGGTGCGCGCCTCGAGGCCCCAAGCCATGGTCATGTTGTCGACGCGCTTGACCGGATCGTCGACCAGCATCACCGTGCTATCCAGGCGCAGTGCCTTGTCCACGGCGGCGGTCGCGCCTGGCTGGGCGAAATGCTGGCGGACGAATTCGCCGGATACGTCGTCGGTCAGCCAGGCAGGCTGTACGCAGGCGGCGTACTCGTCGTGCTCGCGGTCGAAGAAGGCCTTGCGATAGGCGCTGTAGGCGTCATCCGCACCGTCGACCAGCGGGTACCAGTGGTAACCGGCGAACAGCTCGTCGGCGCCCTGGCCGCTTTGCACCACCTTGCAGTGCTTGGCCACTTCCCGCGAGAGCAGGTAGAAGGCGATGCAGTCGTGGCTGACCATCGGCTCGCTCATGGCACGGAAGGCCGCCGGCAGCTGGTCGAGAATCTCGTTCTCGCCGATACGCAGTTGGTGATGCTGGGTTTCGAAGCGCTTGGCGATCAGGTCCGAATACTGGAATTCGTCGCCACGCTCGCCGCCGGCATCCTGGAAACCGATGGAGAAGGTCAGCAGGTTTTCGACACCCGCCTCGCGCAGTAAGCCGACCAGCATGCTGGAGTCGACGCCACCGGAAAGCAGCACGCCGACGTCCACGGCAGCACGCTGACGGATTTCGACCGCTTCGCGCATGCTGTCGAGGGTGGCGTCGCGCCAGTCTTCGAAGGTGAAGTTGGCTTCGTCGGCATTCGGGCCGAAGTTCAGCGTCCACCAGACCTTTTGCTCGACCTTGCCGTTGGTGTCGATACGCATCCAGGTAGCCGGCGGCAGTTTTTCAACGCCAGCGAGGATGGTACGTGGGGCTGGGACCACTGCGTGGAAGTTCAGGTAGTGGTTGAGCGCAATGGGATCGAGGGTCTTGCCGATGTCGCCGCCTTTGAGCAGCGCAGGCAGGCTGGAGGCGAAGCGCAGGCGATCCTTGGTCTTGGAAAGGTACAGAGGCTTCACGCCCAGACGATCGCGAGCGATGAACAACTGCTGGCTGTCGCGCTCCCAAACGGCGAAGGCGAACATGCCATTGAGCTTGGGCAGCAGGTCGGCGCCCCAGGCGTGGTAGCCCTTGAGCAGCACCTCGGTATCGCCACCGGAGAAGAAGCGGTAGCCGAGCCGTTCCAGCTCGCTGCGCAGTTCCGGGTAGTTGTAGATGGCGCCATTGAAGACCATCGACAGGCCAAGATCGTTATCGATCATCGGCTGGCCCGAGGCTTCGGCTAGATCCATGATCTTCAGCCGGCGGTGGCCAAAGGCGACAGGGCCGCGGCTGTGGAAGCCATGGGCATCCGGGCCGCGAGGGGCGAGGTGGTGAGTGATGCGTTCAACGGCAGCCAGATCGGCCGGTTGGTTATCGAATCGAAGTTCGCCTGCTATTCCGCACATAGTCTATAAAGCCCGCATGCTTCCTGGGCTCTGTTCCTCCTTAACGTCAGTCCGTACCAGTGGTGTACCGGTTCTGAGTTCCAGTGCGCTCCAGGGCGCGCCGGAGACAATCGAGCAGTGAAAAAGCTGCTGCGCACAGGGTGGCGGCACAGCAGGCTCGAGTTTTTTCGAGTCCCTGTGTGCGGGGAATGTTCAATAAAATGGCCGGTGGGCTGATAGTTCTGGCTGCGCAGCAAGGCCACTATTGCTTCGCGGGCATGGCCCGCTCCCACAGAAGGTGGCGGGCATGCCCCTCTTGGCTGTCATCACGCTCTTTAACTGGGGAAGCGGGCCATGCCCGCGATTCGCTAGGCCGGATGCTCACAGAAAGTGGGCGGTTTGCCAGCGTTGTGCTGAGGCATCAGCCCTTACGAATCAACTGGCGCAGCATAAACCGATTGGGATGGCAGCCTTCGGCGACGTCGCGGGGCAATGGTAGCGGCTCGTTTTCCAGCCAGGCGGCGATCAGTTCGCCGGATAGCGGGGCGGTGATCAGGCCGCGGGAGCCGTGTCCGCTGTTGATGTACAGGCCTTGCTGCCAGGGGCAGGGGATTGGCGGTACCTGGCGGGCGTCACGGGCCAGCACGGCGTAGGCGGTGGTGAACTGTTCGGCGTCGGCCAGCGGGCCGATGATCGGCAGATAATCCGGGCTGGTGCAGCGAAAGGCCGCGCGGCCCTGCAAAGTGACCGGGTCGAGGGTGTTGGCGTCGAGGCGTGCGGCCAGGTCGCTGGAGATTTCCCGCAGCAGATCCAGATTGCTGGCATGTTCGGCGCTGCTCGGCGTGAGGTCGTCACTGTCGAAGTTGAAGCTGGCGCCCAGGGTGTGTTCGCCTTGGCGCACCGGTGCGACATAGCCTTCGGCGCACACCACGGTACTCAGCCCGGCGCTGCGTGGTGAGGCCGGCAGCCGACTGATCTGCCCGCGGATGCGCTTGAGCGGCAGATACGCACTCTGCGCGAAGCGCAGGGTATCCGCCGCGCTGCAGATCACTACCACTGGCGCTTCAGCCAATATCTCCCGGCCGCTCAGCGCCTGCCATTGTCCGTCGATATGCTCGAGCGCCAGAGCCTCTTGGTGGCACTGCAGGCGGATTGCGGGATGGTCGAGCAATTGCGCGCACAGCGCCGGCGGATGCACCCAACCGGCATCGGGATAGAACAAGCCGCCGTTGGCCAGGCCGATGCCGGCCTGCAGCTCGGCCTGCTGACGGTCCAGCGAGCGCAGCAGGGTGGTCGGGAAGGCGGTGGCAAGCTTGGCCTGGCGCTGGGCTTCGCGCTCGTCGAAGGCCAGTTGCAGCACGCCGCAGTCGTCCCAATCCTGGCCCTTGTGCAGGCGTTCGAGCAGCCGACGGGTGTAGCCAAAGCCATCGACGATCAGCCGCGACAACGCCGTGCCATGGGCGGACAGCTTGAGGTACAAGACGCCCTGGGGGTTGCCCGAGGCTTCCTGGGCCGCGGCGCCATGGCGCTCCAGCACGGTAACCTGCCAACCGCGTTTGGCCAGGCTGGCAGCCGTGGCGCAACCGGCCAGGCCGGCGCCTATCACCAGGGCGTGTCGTTTCTGGTGATCTTGATTGGGGCGCGCAAACCAGGGCTTGGCCTGATTGGAGGCCTGGCCGGTGAAGGCGCCGCACATCACTTCCCATTTCTTGCCGAGCCCGGGCACGCGTTTCATGGAGAAGCCCGACTCGATCAGGCCGCGGCGCACGTAACCGGTGGCGGTAAAGGTGCCCAGGGTGGTGCCCGGCGCGCTCAGCCTGGCCAGTTGCGCAAATAGCTCGGGCGTCCACATCTCGGGGTTTTTCGAGGGTGCGAAGCCGTCGAGAAACCAGGCATCGATGCGTGCATCGAGCTGCGGCAGCATGGTCAGCGCATCGCCGATCATCAGGGTCAGCACGACGCGACCGCTATCGAACACCAGGCGCTGGAAGCCCGGGTTCAGGCAGCGATAGGCAGTCAGCAACTGCTGGCTGTAGCACTGCAGCGATGGCCACAGCGCCAGGGCGCGCTGCAGATCCGCTGCGCTCAGCGGATGCTTTTCCACGCTGACGAAGTGTAAGCGTGCACCGGCGGGTGCCTGCTCGTCGAACAGCTGCCAGGCGCAGAGAAAATTCATCCCGGTGCCAAAGCCGGTTTCGCCGATCACCAACTGCTCGTCTGGCTTTAGCGTGGCGAAGCGACGCGGCAGGTCGTTGTTGTCGAGAAAGACGTAGCGGGTTTCTTCCAGGCCGTTTTCCCGGGAAAAGTAGACGTCCGCGTACTGGCGCGAGGAGGGCAGGCCCTGGTCGTCCCAGTCGAGTTGTGCGTATTGATCGGCCATGGTCGGGTGCCTGTAGCGAGCAGGGCGGCGATTCTAGCAGGGCCGGGGAGCCACTGTGATGTGTCGGTTCGTTGCTGCGAGCGGCGTCGAGGCTTGCACTGAGCGGCGAAGCGCTCCTAGTCTGCACTCACCGTTCAGGGAGAGGTGCTTATGTTCGAGTCCGCCGAGATCGACCACGTCATCGATAAGGCCACGTTCGATGCCGAAGAGCAGGTGCTGCGCGAGGCGCTGCTCGAAGCCCAGTACGCTTTGCGCGAGCAAAGTCGCCATGCATTGATCATCCTGATCAATGGTATCGAGGGCGCCGGTAAGGGCGAGACGGTGAAGCTGCTCAACGAGTGGATGGACCCGCGCCTGATTCAGGTCAGCACCTTCGACCAGCAGACCGACGAAGAGCTGGCCCGGCCGGCGGCCTGGCGTTACTGGCGGCAGCTGCCGCCTAAGGGCCGCATCGGCATTTTTTTCGGCAACTGGTACAGCCAGATGCTGCAGGGCCGGGTGCACGGCGACCTCAAGAAGGACCAGCTCAATGGCGCCATCGAGGGCGCGCTGGGCTTGGAGCAGATGCTCTGCAACGAAGGCACGCTGATCTTCAAGTTCTGGTTCCATCTGTCCAAGAAACAGATGCTCAAGCGGCTGGAAACACTGAAGGACGATCCGCTGCACAGCTGGCGCCTGAGCCCGCTGGACTGGCAGCAATCGAAGACCTACGACAAGTTCGTTCGCGCCGGCGAAGACGTGTTGCGGCGCACCAGCCGTGATTACGCGCCCTGGTACATCGTCGCCGGTGCCGATGCCAATTACCGTAGCCTGACGGTCGGGCGCATCCTGCTCGAAGGTTTGCAGGCTGCACTGCGCAACAGCACCGAGCGGGCGCCGCTGCCGCACACCACGCCGCTCATGACGCGCACCGATGAGCGCAGTTTGCTCGACAGCCTGAATATGGGCGTGCATCTCGCCAAGGCTGACTACCGTGAGCAACTGGTGCAGGAGCAGGCGCGCCTGGCCCAACTGATGCGCGACAAGCGCATGCGCCGCCACGCGCTGGTCGCGGTGTTCGAGGGTAACGACGCGGCCGGCAAGGGCGGAGCCATTCGCCGGGTGGCAGCGGCGCTGGATCCGCGCCAGTACCGCATCGTGCCGGTCGCCGCGCCAACCGAGGAGGAGCGTGCGCAACCTTATCTGTGGCGTTTCTGGCGGCATATCCCCGCACGCGGCAAGTTCACGGTGTTCGATCGCTCCTGGTACGGCCGGGTGCTGGTGGAGCGGGTGGAGGGCTTCTGCGCGCCCGAGGACTGGCTGCGCGCCTATGGGGAGATCAATGACTTCGAGGAACAGCTGAGCAATGCTGGCGTGGTGCTGGTGAAGTTCTGGCTGGCCATCGACGAGAAAACCCAGCTGCAGCGTTTTCGCGAGCGCGAGAACAATCCGGTCAAACGCTTCAAGATCACCGAGGAAGATTGGCGCAACCGCGAGAAGTGGCAGCTGTACCGCGAAGCGGTTGGCGATATGGTCGACCGTACCAGCACCCGGCTGGCGCCCTGGACACTGGTCGAGGCCAACGACAAGCAGTTCGCCCGGGTCAAGGTGTTGCGTACGATCAACGATGCGCTGGAGGCGGCGTTCGAGAAGGCCAGGCATTGATCTCTAGAGGCGATGTTCGCAGCCGCAGCGCTTACCCGCTCAGGTCGTTCTCGCGGTTGCGGCTGTCGAGAATGGCCTGGGATTGCAGCATGCGCGCGATATAGCGCGGCACCTGGCGCTCGGCCTCGTCGCGAGAAAAGTAGGGGCCTTCCAGCGTGCCTTCGCGGGTGCTGAAAAAGAAGTGGCCATTGATGGTGCTGATCCGCTCGCTGCGAAAATAAGTGGTTTGGCGAGTGTCTTGTGCGCGCTGGATGCTTGCCATGGAAGGCGCCTCAGGTGTGCCGAGCTTCATGCAGTGTAGCTGCGCTTGGCAAGCTTGCCGGATGACCTCAGAACTGAGGTTTAACGGCGATCCGGCAAGGTTTTCTGCTTGAGGATGTACAGGCTGACCAGTACGGCACTGGTCAGCATGAACAGACGTGCCCAGATCAGCGGCACCAGCGCGCAGGAGATGCCGATGCTCAGCCACATCAGGCTGATGGCGTAGATCTTGGCCTTGCGCGGGATGCCTTCGCCGGCCAGGTAGTCGCGAATCCACGGCCCCAACCGCGGGTGCTCGACCAGCCACAGGTAGAAGCGCTTGGAGCTGCGCATGAAGCAAGCCGCAGCGAGCAGCAGGAACGGCGTGGTGGGCAGCAGTGGCAGGAAGATGCCGAGCACGCCCAGCGCCACGCTCAGCCAGCCGATGGTCAGCAGGCAATAGCGCAGCAGCGGGTTGCGTGTCTCGAAGGGTTCGCGCGCCATGACGATGGCGGCGCTGTTAGTGGTGGCGAGGCTTGAGCAGCGCCGGCTTCTCGTCGGGGGCGTTGCACAGCAGGAACAGGGCGGTCAGCAACTCGGGGATCTGATCGACCATGCTGTCGACCAGGTCGCGGTCGCGGGCGATTTCGGCGAATTCCGGCTGTTCGTCGAACAGGCCCGAACCGACCATGATCGGCAGCAGCAACTCGCTTACTTCGTCTTCGGCGTCGTCGAACCATACGCTTTCGCGCAGGAACACGCCTTCCATGAAGCCGATGCACCAGCCGCGCAGGTCCGAGTCGTCCGGCTCGTCGCCCAGGTCCAGGTCGCACGGCACTTCCGGCTCGTCATCGCTGGCCAGTTGGCGGGCGATATGGGCCTGCAGCTGGATCAAGGTGGCTTCGATCTCGTCGCGCTCCTCGTCACTGCGGTAGTGCGGCGGCTCGGAGAACAGGGCGTCGATCCACTCGCGTGGCTCGATCTTTTCTGGGCAGATGGACAGGGCCGTCAGGTAGCCATGGGCGGCGACATAGTCCAGAGCCTCTTCATGCAGATCATCGGCATCGAGAAAGGCTTGCAGGCGGGACAGTTGCTCGGCGAAGGACATCAGTGGCTACCTTGAGGAAGAAGTAAACGAGGCTGGATTCTAGCAGGCTGCCGAAAAACTATCTGCGTTGCGTTGCCGCCGCTCAAAACAGTCGGCGAGCGCCTGGCGCGAATTTTTCAGCGAGCCTGCAAGTGCAGACCGGCGCCGGCAGGCAGAGTTGCAGGTAAACACTGTCTGCAAGGCCGCACCTCGCGGCCCAGGTGCGTATAATGCGCCGCTTGATTCGGAGACCCTACATGCTCGAGCAGGCGCAACGCATCCTCAAAGACGTATTTGGCTATGACAGCTTCCGGGGTCGCCAGGGCGCGATCATCGAGCGCGTGGCCAGCGGCGGCGATGCGCTGGTGCTGATGCCCACCGGCGGTGGCAAGTCGCTGTGTTTCCAGGTTCCAGCGCTGCTGCGTGACGGCTTGGCGGTGGTGGTCTCGCCGCTGATCGCGCTGATGGACGATCAGGTGGCCACCTTGGAAGAGCTGGGCGTGGCGGCCGTGGCGCTGAACTCGACGCTCGAGGCCGAACAACAGCGCGACATCGCCGCACGCATCCGTCGCGGCGAGATCAAGATGCTCTATCTCGCACCGGAACGGCTGGTGCAGCCGCGCATGCTGGACTTTCTGCGCCAGCTGCAGATCGCCCTGTTCGCCATCGACGAAGCCCATTGTGTGTCGCAGTGGGGCCACGACTTCCGCCCTGAATACCTGCAGCTGGGTCAGCTGGCCGAACTATTCCCCGAGGTACCGCGCATCGCCCTGACTGCAACCGCCGACATGCGCACCCGCGAGGAAATCGTCAATCGCCTGCACCTGCAGAACGCCGAGCGCTTTCTGTCGAGCTTCGACCGCCCCAACATCTTCTACCGCATCGTGCCCAAGGAGCAGCCACGCAAACAGCTGCTGGCGTTCCTGGCAGCACGCAAGGGCGATGCCGGCATCGTCTATTGCCTGTCACGCAAGAAGGTCGAGGAAGTGGCGAGCTTCCTCACCGAACAGGGCTTCCCGGCGTTGCCGTATCACGCCGGCCTGCCGGCCGAGTTGCGGGCCTTCAACCAGAAGCGCTTTCTCAACGAGGAAGGCCTGATCATGGTGGCGACCATCGCCTTCGGCATGGGCATCGACAAGCCCAACGTGCGCTTCGTCGCGCATCTGGATCTGCCCAAGTCGCTGGAAGCCTACTACCAGGAAACCGGCCGCGCTGGCCGCGATGGGCTGCCGGCCGATGCCTGGATGGCCTACGGCCTGCAGGACATGATTTTCCTCAAGCAGATGCTCGCCAATTCCGAAGGCGACGAGCGCCACAAACGCGTGGAGCAGCACAAGCTCGACGCCATGCTGGCGCTGTGCGAGGAGACCCGCTGCCGGCGCCAGGTACTGCTGGCCTATTTCGATGAAGAACTGCCGCAACCCTGCGGGCATTGTGACAACTGTACCGACGGCGTACAGACCTGGGACGCCACCGAGCCGGCACGCCAGGCGTTGTCAGCGATCTATCGCAGCGGCCAGCGCTATGGTGTCGGCCATCTGGTGGATATTCTGCTCGGTCGCGATAACGAGAAGATGCGCAGTCTCGGTCATCAGCACCTGTCGGTGTTCGGGGTGGGCAGCGCGCTCAGCGAGGGCGAATGGCGCTCGTTGTTCCGTCAGTTGGTTGCCCGCGGCTTGGCCGATGTCGATCTGGAAGGCTTTGGCGGCTTGCGCCTGTCCGACAGCTGCCGCCCGCTGCTGCGCGGTGAAGTAAGTCTGCAGCTGCGCCGTGATCTCAAGCCACAGCAGAGCGCCAAGGCCTCTGGCAGCGCCGCGCGGCAACTGGTACGTGGCGACGAGCGCGAGCAGTGGGAAGCGCTGCGCGCCCTGCGCAAGCGTCTGGCAGAAGAACACGCGGTGCCGCCTTATGTGATCTTCCCCGACGCCACCCTGCTGGAGATGCTGCGTAGCAAGCCGACCACCCTGGACGAGATGGCCCGGGTCAGTGGTGTCGGTGCACGCAAGTTGGAGCGTTACGGCGAAGCCTTCCTGGAAGTGCTGGCCGGCGGCGATAGTCCAGCGCCGGTAGCCGACCTGCGTCATGAACTGGTCAGCCTGGCTCGTGCCGGCATGACACCGACCCAGATCGCCAGTCAGCTGAACTGCAGCCCGAAAAGCGCCTACGCGATGCTCGCCGAAGCCATCGCCGAGCAGCAGATCTCCCTGCAGCAGGCCCTCGATCTGCCCGAGGAGTTACTGGGCGAGATTCAGGACGCCTTTCTCGGTGGCGAGGGTGAGCTGCCGTCAGTCGCCGAGGTCAGTCCGCTGTTTGCCGGTCGGATAGAAGAGGGCGTTCTGCATTGCGTACGCGCCGCGTTGCAAGCCGAGTTCGAAGCCTGATAAAGCGGCGACGCAAGCTTGTCTCGTTGCGACTGAAATCTTGCTCTCCGTCAAAAGCTATGGTTAGCTCGCTAATAATTGGTTTTTGATAATTCCAAGAGTGACCTTCATGTCTCCAGCCGAACCCCATCGTTTCGCCATGCAGGTGGCGCAAATGTCCCGCGCCTGGCGCGCAGAACTCGACCGTCGACTCGCCGGCCTGGGCCTTTCCCAGGCACGCTGGCTGGTGTTGCTGCATATCGGCCGCTTCGCCGAGCTGCCGACCCAGCGTGAGCTGGCGCAGAGCGTCGGGGTAGAAGGGCCGACATTGGCCCGGCTGCTCGATAGCCTCGAAGCTCAGGGGCTGGTGGTACGCCATGCGGTACCCGAAGACCGCCGCGCCAAGAAGATCGCCCTGTGTCCGGCTGCCAAGCCTTTGATCGAGAAGATCGAAGCGATTTCCACGCAGCTGCGTGAGGAGCTGTTCGCCGGCATCGACCAGGAAGATCTGCGCCGCTGCCAACAGGTGCACGCGCGCATTCTGGGCAATCTGGAGCGGCGTTGATGCTGGACCTGTCTCTGCTGCAGAGACGTTATGGGCCGCGCTATCCCAATTACCTGCTGATCGTGTTGATGCTCGGCAGCATGGCGATGATCCTGGCCTCGACCAGTGTCAACGTCGCGCTGCCGGCGATCATGGCCGACTTTCGCATCGGCCGCCCGCTGGCCCAGTGGCTGTCCACCGGCTTTCTCGCTTCGATGACCTCCGGGCTGTTGCTCTCCGCATGGGCTCAGGCGCGCTTCGGCGCCAGGGCGACGGCGCAAGCCGGTCTTGCCATTTTCATCCTTACTTCGCTGCTTGCTCTGATCGCTAGCGCTGCCTGGCAGTTGATCACCCTGCGTATCATTCAGGGCCTGTGCGCCGGTATCGTCCAGCCGCTGGCCATGGTGCTCATCTTCCGGGTGTTCGCCGGCGGCGGTCGTGGTGCTGCGCTGGGTGCCTACGGGCTTGGGGTGATGATCGCGCCGACGCTTGGGCCGACCATCGGGGGTTATCTGGTCGATGGGTTTGGCTGGTATGCGGTGTTCTGGCTGCCGCTGCCTATGTGCGTGCTCGCTATGCTGGCCGGGCTTTTTCTAATGCCCAACGAGCGCGCGCGCCGCACGCCGTTTCTTGATCTTTGGGCCTTCTTGCTTTTGAACGTGGGTTTATTCGCGACCCTGGGTGCCCTCGCCGAAGCTCAGCGTTTCCCTTGGGGCGAGCCGCGGGTTTGGGGGGCAGGGCTGGTTGGTCTTTTGGCTGTCGCCGGTTTTCTGTGGCGTAGCCGCTTCAGCCACCAACCTTTGTTGCCGCTGGCGCTTTGGCGACACGCGGGTTTTCGCAAGGCAAGCTGGGTGGCGCTGGCCCTCGGTATGGGGTTATATGGCACTACCTACATCATCCCGCTGCATGTGCAGGCCGTCGAAGGCTACAGCGCGGGCTGGGCAGGATTGTTGCTCTTGCCCACCGGACTGGTCATGGGGATTGCGTCGTTCATGGGGGGGCGCCTGAGCGACCATCTGTCTAGCGCCGTGCTGCTGGTCGCCGGCTTGCTGGCGTTGGTGGTGTCGTCCATCGGCCTTGGCTGGCTGGATCCGGGGGCATCGTTTGTGGTGCTGTGTTTCTGGGCCTGCATCGGACGGATCGGTCTGGGCATCCTGCTGCCGGCGCTGACCACCGGCGCGCTGGATGCGCTTGACCGCGAGCAAGTGCCCCACGGCGCAGGTGCTATCACCTTTGTACGGCAGTTGGGCGGGGCTTTCGGTGTGAACCTGCTGACCTTCTTTTTGGAGTGGCGCCATCGCCAGGAAGGTGGCGATTTCGCTGGTGAGGTAGCGGCGTTTCAACAGAGTTTCTGGCTTATGGGCGCACTGTTTGCGGTGACGATATTGGCGGCCTGGAACCTGCGTCCGTCACAACGTTGACGTTATTTACATAACTAGCCGCTTTTCTGGCTTTATGCGTATGATGGCGAATTGCTGAACCCTATTGGGGGCGGCACGTCTGAAAGTCGCAAGTCGTTGAATTTTGGCCATACTCATTACTCGGTGAAGCAGGGAACGTTTGCCGAGGCAGCTATGCTACGCCGTACCTTGCAGAACCTTAGGCCCGGTTGGAGCCACTGCAACTGTTTTTCGAGCGGAGTTACCGGGAGCTTTTATGACTCGTGTTCGTCATCTATTGATCGGCCTGGCATCGAGCTCGGCGTTTTATTCGGGGCTGGCGCCTGCGCTGGGGCTGGGTGAGATCACCCTGCATTCGGCGCTCAACCAGCCTTTGAACGCCGAAATCGAGTTGCTGGCGGTAGGTGATGACATGACCGCGTCGGACATCAAGGTCGCGCTGGCGCCGGCCGATGCGTTCAACCAAGCGGGTGTGGATCGCGTCTATTTCCTCAATGACCTGCGTTTCAGCCCGTTGCTGCGCGGCGGCAAGAGCGTTGTGCGCGTGGTGTCCAATCAGCCAGTGCGCGAGCCTTATCTGAATTTCATCGTCGAGCTCAAGCGCCCCGGTGGGCAACTGCTTCGCGAATACACGGTATTGCTCGATCCGCCGTCTTCTTCGGCCTACACCAGCCAGGCTGCACAGGTGGGCGACCAGCAATTCACTTCTTACGCGCCGCCACGCCGCACGCCGATTGCCAGCCGGGGTGAGCGCTATCGGGTGGCCAGTGGCGAGAGCCTGTGGACGATAGCGTCCAAGCTGCGGGTCGATGGCGACAAGTCGTCGCTGCAAGATCTGATGCTCGACATTCATGCGCTGAACCCCGAAGCCTTCACCAATGGCGATATCCATCGCCTGCGTGCCGGTGCTTCGTTGTTACTGCCTGATCATGCGCGGATAGCCGAGGCCGCGCCGGTCAAGCCTGCCGACGCCGCGACACCGACGCAGCCCGCCGCACCGGCAGAGATAATTCCCGACACCGCGCCCCAGCAGCCTGCCGAACCACAGGTGGAAGTGCTGGCGCAGATTCGCCGTGTCGAGGAAGAGGTTGCCAACCGCACTGCCGAGAACCTTCAGCTGCAACAGGATCTGTTGACCGTCCAGAACCAGTTGAAGGACATGATGGTGCGCATGGAAACGCGCGATCAGCAGATCGCCCAGTTGCTCGAGCAACTGGCCCAGCGTCCGGTAGCCGCGCCCGCTGCACCTGCCGACGCAGCGCCTCAGGCGGTCACTCCAAGCACTGTCGCCCCAACTGCCAGCGCACAACCCGCTCAAGCGCCGGCCGCTGCCCCGCAGCCAGCCCAATCTGAAGGTTTCTGGAGTCTCTGGAATATCCTGTTGGCCGGTCTGCTCGGTGCGCTGGCGTTGCTGCTGGTGCTGTTCAAGCGCAAGCGCAAACCTGATCCTGAGGCCATCGCCGAGCCTGTGGTGGTTGTGCCGCCCGTGGTGCAGGCACCGCTTGCCGCGCCGGTCGAGCCGATCATCGCACCACGTGCTACCGAGGCCGACGTACCACCGCCGGTTCGTGCCCCAGTCACTCCGCGCACGGAGACCAGTGCTACTGATCCGCTGGACGCTGCCAATATCTACCTGGCTTACGGTCGTCTGGGTGAGGCGGTGTCCGTGCTGCGCCAGGCCTCTCAGGCCAACCCACAGCGTTTGGATATTGGCTTCCGGCTGCTCGAAGTGCTGGCGCAGCAGGGCAACACCCTGGCCTTCGCCGAAGAGGAAATGCGCCTACGCGAGTCCGGCTTCGACCCTGAGCGTATCGATGCCCTTAAAGCCAGCTATCCCGCGCTGTTCGCGCAGCCAGTCGATGAGCTGGAGTCTCTGGGCCCGCTGGAAGATCTGACCCTCGATTTGGACGACATGCCAGCAGAGCAAAAGCCCCAGGACGACGACTTTCAGCTCAACCTCGATGACCTGTCGCTGGATGCCGACTGGGATCTGGTGAACCCCTTCGAGAACGCCTCGCGCAAGAAGCGCCCCGGCCCTGAGGCCGATATGCCCGCTGCGCCCGAGAACACCTCGAGCGATATCTTCGGCCATGATGCGAGCAGTCCGTTTGCCGGCACCATGCTGGTCGAGGAACAGGACCCGCAGGAGGAGTGGCTGGAGCTGGACGAGCTGCCGGCAGACGCCTCCGAAGAGGCCGAGCGCTTTGTCACCAATCACGAGAACCTCACCAAGCTCAACTTGGCCATGGCCTATATCGAGCAGGATGATCTGGAGGCCGCGTGCGACATCCTCAATGAGGTGATCAATGAAGGTGACGAGGAAGAGAAACAGGAAGCCCGCGAGCTGCTCGCGCGCATCGCCTGAATTCTTGTTGTCTTCACCCGAGCGCGGCCTGGCCGCGCTTTTTCATGGGCGTTGGTAAACGTCCGCTGTACCGGAGTGAGCCCATGAGCACCAGCAAAGCCGAAGTGACGATTACCTATTGCACTCAGTGCCAATGGCTGCTGCGCGCGGCGTGGTTAGCGCAGGAGTTGCTGTCCACCTTCGCTGACGACCTGGCCAGGGTCAGCCTCGAACCCGCTACTGGCGGTACCTTTCGTATTCAGTGCAATGGTGTGGAGATCTGGGAGCGTAAGGCCGACGGCGGCTTTCCAGAAGCCAAGGTGCTCAAGCAGCGAGTACGCGACCAGATTGATCCGGCCCGCGACCTGGGCCATAACGACCGCCCCGCAGCGAGTTAAATCCGCAGAGCCTCGAAACCTGGAAGCGTAGGGCTTGCCGTGCAGCGTTTCGTCCGTGCTTCGTCATGGCGGGCTGTTCGCTGGCGCCCCAGGACGGCGTGCTCCCCGGTCTGGTCTGCAGCTCAGGCCAGGCGTGCGCCATTGGGCAGTGGCTTGTCGAAGCCTGCCAGCACCACTTTGCCGTCGCTGTCGTAGACGCCGGTGACCAGCACCTCTGAGCGTACACCGGCAATGCGCTTGGGAGCGAAATTGCATACGCACAGTACTTGGCGTCCGACCAGTTCGTCGGCACGATAATGGGCGGTGACCTGGGCACTGGAGGTGCGGATGCCCAGCTCGCCGAGATCGACCTGCAGCACATAGGCAGGTTTGGTCGCTTTCTCGTTAGGTTCTGCGCTGATGAGGGTTCCGACGCGCAGCTCAACGCGCTCGAAGTCTTGCCATTCGATGATCTGCATGATGCTCTCCTGTTTTGGCCGCACTGTAACGGCGGCGAACAGACAGAGCTGTTGCAAAACTGCTGTTATTTGTCGCGAGGCTCACGCGCGCGCAGTACTCGGGGTGTCTCGCCGAAATGTCTGGAGAGGGCGGCTGTAAAGGCGCTTTGTGAGGTGTAGCCGACCCGCGCAGCGATTTCGCCAACGCTGAGACGGCTGTTGTGCAGCAGTTGGCGGCCCAGGCGCAGGCGTTTGTCGCGCACGTAGGCCATGGGCGTGAGCCCGGTCTCGTCGAGAAAACGATGGTGGAAGCGTGCCGCGGAAAGCCCGGCGAGGCTCGCCAGGTCCGCCACCTGAATGGGGTGGGCAGCATGTCGCTCGATATAGGCGTTCAGTGCGCTCAGCGGCAGGGCCGGGCTGGGAAGGAGTGCCGCTGGTGCATTGAGACTGGCCAGTAGCAGGATGGCGCCCTGGCGGGCGATCAGCGGATCTTTGACCGCGCTTGCGGCCAGCCAGTTGACCAGGCCACTCTGGTTTACCGACAGCTCGACTTTGTTTGGCGCTTCCAGCAGGCGGCGGCTGGCATCGGCATGATCACCCAGATTGCGCTGCAGCCAGTCGCCGGCCGGGATATCGAGCACTAGGCACTCGCTACCTGTGCGGCTCTCGCAGGCGTGGCGTGCACCGGCGGGGACGACCGCCAGCGTTTGCCGGCTGACATGACTGCCGTGGCCCGCTACCTCGAACTGCAGGTGGCCGCTCAGGCCGAACACCAACTGGGCATGGTCATGCTCATGGCAGACGATGTCATGGTGGTAGTGGCGAACTGACAAGAGCGCTGACATGGCGGGTTCCTCGAACGGTCGCGTCAGTTTACGCCCTGGATCGCAGGTTGGGTGCAACGGCGCACTCATAGGCGAAGCGCGCCGTCGTCATCGAATTGCCACGGCGCGTTCACAATCGTTTCACTGCGTTCGCGCAAGCTCGGCAAAAATCTGCCGGAGACTGCCCGATGAGCATCGAACCCCTGGTAAGGCCGAGCCGCAAGCAACCTGTACGCACGCTATGGATCTCCGACGTGCATCTGGGGACCCGCGACAGCCAGGCCGAACACCTGGCGGCGTTTCTCAAGCGCTACCAGGCCGAGCGAGTCTATCTGGTGGGTGACATCATCGACGGCTGGAAGCTGCGCAGCGGCATCTACTGGCCCCAGGCGCACACCAACGTGATCCGCCGGCTGCTGACCATGAGCAAGCGTGGCACCGAGGTCATCTACGTCACCGGCAACCACGACGAATTCCTGCGCCGTTACTCCAAGTTGCTGCTGGGCAATATCCAGCTGGTCGACGAGGCTGAGCATGTGACGGCCGATGGCCGCAAGCTACTGGTGATCCATGGCGATCAGTTCGACGTGATTACCCGTTACCACCGCTGGCTGGCCTTTCTCGGCGACTCGGCCTACACCGTAACCCTGGTGCTCAACCGCTGGCTCAATCACTGGCGGCGCCGTTACGGCTATGGCTATTGGTCGCTGTCGGCCTACCTCAAGCACAAGGTGAAGACGGCGGTGAACTTCATCAGTGACTTCGAGGAGGCGATCACCCATGAGTGCGCGCGTCGAGGTTTCGACGGCGTGGTGTGCGGTCATATCCACCATGCCGAAATCCGCAAGCTGGGCGACGTCGAGTACCTCAACTGTGGTGACTGGGTGGAGTCCTGCACGGCGCTGATCGAACATCCGGACGGCCGTATCGAGCTCTATCGTCTGGCCGAGGAGCAGCAGCGTCTGGCGCAGCTGCAGGCCGCCAAGGTGGCGGTCATCGAGCCGGCAGCATGAGGCTGCTGATCGTCAGTGACGCCTGGACGCCCCAGGTCAACGGTGTGGTCACCAGCCTGCTGGCGCTGGTTGGGGAATTGTGCGACATGGGTCATCAGGTGGAAGTGTTGTCGCCGCAACGCTTTAGCTGCGTGCCATGCCCGAGCTATCCGGAAATTCCCCTGGCCTGGAACCTGTGGCGCGTCGGCCCGGCCATCGAGGCGTTCGCACCCGACTGTGTGCACCTGGCCACCGAAGGCCCGCTGGGCTGGGCCGCCAGGCGTTGGTTGCTGCGCCGCGGCCTGGCCTTTTCCAGTGCGGTGCATACGCGCTTTCCCGAATACCTGACAGCGCGCTGCCGCTGGATCGGGTTGGGCGTCGGCTATGCCTGCCTGCAGCGCTTTCATCGCCACAGCCAGGCAGTGCTGGTCAGCACCGAGCGCTTGCGTGCTGGCTTGGCAGAGCGCGGGCTGCGGCGGTTGATGCTCTGGCGCAAGGGCGTGGATACGCAGCTTTTCGCGCCCAGGCCCGAGCTGGCAGCGCCGGTGAGTGCGATCTTCCTCTATGTCGGACGCATCGCCGCAGAGAAGAATCTGCAGGCGTTTCTCGATCTGCAACTGCCGGGCGAGAAGTGGGTGGTCGGTGATGGTCCGCAGCGCGTGATGCTGGAGCAGGTGTATCCGGGCGTGAAATTCTTTGGCTATCAGCACGGCGAGGCACTAGCCGATTTCTACCGGCGCGCCAGCGCGCTGGTGTTTCCGTCGCTAACCGACACCTATGGCCTTGTGATGCTCGAGGCCCAGGCCTGCGGCACGCCGGTGGCAGCCTTTAACGTGCCAGGGCCGCTGGATGTGGTGGTGCCAGGCGTGACCGGCGTGCTGGCCGCCAACTTGCGTGACGCCTGCCTGGCGGCGTTGGAACTGGATCGCGCACGCTGCGCCGAGGAGGCGGGGCGCCAATCGTGGCGGGCATCGGCGGTAGAGTTTCTGGCCAGCCAACCGCTGCTCAGTGGCAGGCCTGCCAGTGGTGAGTTGAGTAAGGTCATCGCGCGCAACTGCTGAGCAGCCTGCCTTAAATGATCTTGTCGCGCAGCTTTTCGGCGGCCTGTTCCAGGGCCTCGATGACCCGGTCCTTGTCGAAGTTCTGGATGCCGTTGGTGTCCAGGTACATGGAGAAGCCAGGCAACTCGTGCTCCATGTAGCTGGAACTGGCGCCCAGGTCGCGGCGAAAATCCACGACCTGGTAGATCTGCACCGGGCGGCTGAAGCCCTTGACGCTTATCTGGCCCTTGTCGCGGCACATGATTACGTCCTTGATCAGCGAATAGGTCTCGTGGGAGATCAGGATCTCACCGGCTTCGGCGGCGCTTTCCAGGCGGCTGGCGAGGTTCACGTCGCGGCCGATGATGGTGTAGTCCATGCGCGTGTCGGCACCGAAGTTGCCCACCGTGCAGTAACCGGTGTTGAGGCCCATGCGGATTTCCAGGGGTTTGGTAATGCCCTGGGCACGCCAGTGCTGGCGCAGCACCTTCATATGCTTGCGCATGGCGATGGCCATCGACACCGCGGCCATGGCGTCCTTCTTGGCGCCCTGGCTGCTCGGGTCACCAAAGAACACCATCACGCTGTCACCGATGAACTTATCGATGGTGCCGCCGAACTTCATGCAGATCTTCGACATCTCGTTGAGATAGGTGTTGAGCAGGTCAGTCAGGGCCTCGGCTTCCAGCTCCTCGGACAGCTCGGTGAAACCGCGGATGTCGGAAAAAAATACGGTGAGTTTCTTGCGCTGGGTTTCCAGGCGCACGTGCTTCTTGCCGCTGAAGATCGACTCCCACACCTGGGGCGACAGGTATTTGGCGAGGTTGCGAGCCAGGCGTGCGGCCTTTTCCTGCTCGCCCTTGATCTGGTGTCGTACCTGAGCAAGGCGAATGCCCTGCTGGTGCACGAAATAGGCCGAGATGCAGATATAGAAGATGGTGAAAGCGATGCTCACCAGGGCCACCAGCGCCGGTGTTTGCGGGGCCACGTGGAGGTCGGTGAGCGAGGCAGTGAGCAGCGTACCGCTGAAGGCGACCAGCAGCGCCACACTCATGTCGCGCAAGCCACCGACTATCAGGGTACTGAAACTCAGGGTCAGCAGAAACATCAGGCTGGGTACCACCGAAAACCCGAGTAGTGCCGCAAATGCGCCACAGTGCAGGGCATCGACGAACAGCAGGCTCATCAGTGTGCGATGTCGGTGGTCGTCGCGAAAGCGTTTGCTCAGCCAGTGGGCCAGGTGGGGATAGAGCAGCGCATAGGGCACGAGCCACAGCAGGCCGTGGCTGAACACTTGCTCATAGGTGCCGGCTGCTACGCTCGCGGCCACGGCAAGATAGGCCAGCACCCGCGAATAATATTCGCGGGTGAGCAACGAGGGCAGGTTTGGTACGGCGGTAATACTGGTGCTCATGCGCTAACGGCGACCCCTGCTGAAAGTCCGACTGCATGACCGAGCGCCAGGCTGCAAGCGGCGTGCGGACGGGGCCAGCGGAAAGTGGGGATCATATACGCTGCAGGGCCGGTCGGCAAAGGCGCAATGCCATGACGGCGCTAATCCCGGTGTGGGCAATTGCATTTGACCGTTCGTTCAGAAACGAATGCGTCCGGTGAGCATGTCTTTGAGCATCACCCAGTCGCCCATCAGCGAATACAGCGGGTACTGGAAGGTGGCGGGGCGATTGCGTTCGAAGGCGAAGTGACCGACCCAGGCGAAGCCATAGCCGATCACCGGCAGGGCCAACAGCCACAGCCATTGCCCGCTGGTCAGCGCATAGCCAAGCACCACCAGCACCAGAAGGCTGCCGACATAATGCAGGCGCCTGCAGGTCGGGTTGCGGTGTTCTTCCAAGTAGTAAGGATAGAACTCGGCGAAGGAGCTAAAACGCTCGCGGGGCTGGCTGCTCATTGCGACTTCCTGTTGTTGTTATGTTCGCAAAGTCTAGGCCGAGATTGCCGGCAGCAACAGGGTCAATGCCGCCAGAACGCCGGCATAAACAGCACCAGCACGGTGAGGATTTCCAGGCGGCCCATCAGCATGCCCAGGGTCAACAGCCACTTGGCCATGTCCGGCAGGCTGGCGTAGGTGCCGGCCGGGCCGATGATCGGGCCCATGCCTGGGCCGACGCCGGCGACCGTGCTGGCGGCGCCGCTCAGGGCGGTGATCCAGTCCAGACCGCAGAGGGTCAGAGCCAGGGCCAGCACGGCGATGATGATGGTGAAGAAGAACGAGAAGGTCAGAATCGAGCGAACGATGTCTTCGTCCAGGCGATGACGGTTGTACTGCTGCTTGATCACCGCACGCGGGTGCACCAGTTGCATCAGGTTGGCCTTGAGCAGGATGTAGGCGACCTGGAAGCGGAAGATCTTCAGACCGCCGGCCGTAGAGCCCGAGCAGCCGCCGATAAAGCCCAGGTAGAAGAACAGCATGCCGGCGAAACCGCCCCATAGCGAGTAGTCGCCCAGAGCGAAGCCGGTGGTGGTCATCACCGAGGTGGCGTTCACGGCCACGTGGCGCAGGGCGTCGAGCCAGTGCAGGTCGGTGGTGAAGTAGTACCAGGTGCCCATGGTCAGCCAGACACCCAGCAGAATGCCGAGAAAACCGCGCACCTGCTGATCGGCTAGCACGGCGCCAAAGTTACCGCGTAGCGTGGACACGTAGAGTACGAACGGCAGGCTGCCGAGAATCATCAGCACCACGGCTACCCAGTGCACGGCCGGCTGAGTCCATTTGGCCAGCGACAGGTCCGAAGTGGAGAAGCCGCCGGTGGAGATCGCCGACATGCTGTGGTTGATCGCATCGAAGAAACTCATGCCGGCCAGCCAGAAGGCCAGGCAGCCGAGCAGGCTGATGCCGAAGTAGGCCACCGCCATGTACTTGGCGACCATGTGCGAGCGCGGCATGACCTTGTCGGAGCGGTCCGAGGATTCGGTCTGGAACAGGCGCATGCCACCGATGCGCAGCATGGGCAGAATCGCCACCGCCATGGCGATGAAGCCGATACCACCGAGCCAGTGCAGCATCGAGCGCCAGATCAGAATGCCCGGCGACATGTTGTCCAGACCGATTAGAACGGTAGCACCGGTGGCGGTGATGCCCGACATGCTCTCGAAGAAGGCGTCGGTGTAGCTCATGTGTTGGGTGAACATGAACGGCAGGGCGGCGAAGATGCACACCATCAACCAGCTCGATACCGTCAGCATGTACATGTCTCGCGGGCGCAGGTGCACGTCCTGGGGCTTGCCGCGGGCGATCATGGACAGCCCGGCGATAAAGGTGATCAGACTCGACCAGGCGAAGGGGCTCACCTCTGCGGCGCGGTCGAAGACGAACAGGGTGAACATCGGGCCGATCATGCCAATGGCCAGGGTAATCAGGAAAATGCCATTGATGAATGCGATAAGTCGTAGGGTCGGCCAGGCCATCGGTTTTATCCGCGAAAAAGTGGCGCCATTCTACCTGTGCCGGCATCGCTGTACACCCGCTGGCGCGCCCGTCGTCAGGCGCTTGCGGGCCTCTTTACAAGTTGCTTGCGGTGCATAGAATACGCCGCCAGGTGCCGGCCCTTGCCGGTTTCTGAGCCCTCTCATCATGTCCGAAAGCAATCCTTGTCTCACGTGCGGCGCCTGCTGCGCGTATTTTCGTGTGTCCTTCTTCTGGGGTGAGTGTCAATCGGCCGGTGGCAGTGTGCCGGACGAGCAGGTCATCCAGATCTCTCCGCACCTGGTTGCCATGCGCGGTACCGAATACAAGCCCGCGCGTTGCAATGCGTTGCTTGGCGATGTCGGCCAGGGCACCCGCTGCACGATGTACGAGCAGCGTTCCAGCCCTTGCCGCGATTTCCAAGCCTCCTGGGCCAACGGTGAGCACAACCCGCGCTGCGACGATGCGCGCAAGGCCTATGGCCTGCCGCCGCTGACGCCACCCGTGCAGCCGGAGCTGTCGCCGGATCGGGTGGCGTAGTTGGCTGGCTTAAACTGCTTGATCGCCGTTACGTGTAGCCCGGGTCGAGCGCAGCGACACTCGGGATATTGCCTTGGGTATCGCTTCGCTCAACACCAGGCTGCGGGCGCGCTGTGGTCTGCGAAGCTCATGCTCGGCTGGTAGAATCCCGGCTCTTTTCCTCTGGAGGTGAACCGATGGATGCCCTCGATACGCTGATCAACCGTGTTTCCGCGCCGCGCCTGATCGAACCGGCGCCGACTGCCGAGCAGCGCGAGCGGCTGTTCAGGGCTGCGCTGCGGGCGCCGGATCATGGCCAACTACGCCCCTGGCGATTTCTCACCGTCGAGGGGGATGCGCGCCATGCACTCGGCGAGCTGTACGCCGAGGCGATTGCCAGCAAGAACCCGCAGGCCGACGAAGAGGCGCTGACCAAGGCACGCAACATGCCGCTGCGTGCACCGCTAATGGTCGTGGTCATCGCGCGCATCCAAGAGCACCCCAAGGTGCCGGCCCAGGAGCAGGTATTGGCTGCCGGATGTGCTGCCCACGGCATTCTGCTCGCCGCCTATGCCCAGGGTATCGGCGCGGTCTGGCGTACGGGGGAGCTGTCCTACGACGCGGTGGTGAATGCTGGCCTGGGGTTGGCGGCCAATGAGCAGGTGATCGGCTACCTGTATCTGGGTACACCGCAGCGCGAGTTGCGCGAGGCGCCGGCGGTGAATGTCGATGAGTTCGTCAGCGGCTGGGTGGGGAAGGCCTAGGGCGACTGCTTTTGCCGCTTGAACCGATTATTGCGAGGCGCCTGGTTGCTGATGTTGCCAGGCTTTTCTATAGAGGAGCGGGCCACGAACCTGCTTTTTTGTGGGAACGGGCCATCCTCGCCGCCAGGCTTTAGAAGAGAAGGCTAAAGAGCCGTTTCCAGCGGCAGGATCAGCTTGGCGCTGAAGCCGCCGTCCGGGTGATTGGCCAACTCCAAGCGGCCGCCATGGCGTTCGGCGGCGCGCCGTGTGATGGCCAGCCCCAGGCCATGGCCGGCTGCCGATTGCCCGGGGGCGCGAAAGAACGGCTCGCCCAGTTGGCTGAGATGCTCGGCGGCCACGCCGTGGCCATGATCTCGAACCTCCAAATGCGCTTTGCTGCCTTGGCGAGTGAAGTTCATTTCGATCGGCTGGCCATCGGGACTGAAACGCAGGGCGTTACGCAACAGGTTATCCAGTGCGCGCTCCAGCATCGCTGGCCAGCCGTGCAGTTCCAGCCCAGGCTGCAGGTAGATTTCGAGCTGCTGGTGCGGGTGGCTGAGGTTTATGTCCTCGCGTAGCTTGGCGGCCAGTTGTGTCAGGTCGATGGGCTGGGCAGCACTAGGCTCGGCGTCCAGGCGGGCGAGGGTGAGGATCTCGCTGATCAGGTCTTCCAGGCGATCACATTCGCGGGTCAGGCGTGGCCAGAGTTTTTCCCGCTCGGCCGGTTCGGCGCGCTCGGCCAGCGCCAGGGCGATGCGCAGGCGGGCCAGCGGCGAGCGCAGCTCGTGAGAGACGTCACGCAACAGCTGGCGCTGGCTGCCGATCAGATCCTGCAGGCGCGCGCCCATGCGATTGAAATCGTTGGCCAGCACGCCCAGCTCGTCACGCCGGCTGGCCAGGCGCGCCAGGCTGTTCTGCTGGTAGGCCGTCTGTCCCAGGTCGTGCACCGCGCCGCGCAGGCGATTCAGCGGCCGAGTGATGGACAGGGTCAGTAACAGGCTGAGCCCGGTCAATACCACCAGGGCGATAGCCAGTGCGCTGAGTGGCCACAGCAGGCTGCCACGGTGCCAGGCATCCAGCTCCGGGTGGGGAATACGGTAGATGAACAGGTAGGTTTCGCCGCTCACCGGGCTTGTGTACTCGGTGGTCAGGCGCCGCCACGGCAGCCGCTTTTCGCCTTTGTTGCGCTCTTCCATGGCCGCCGCGCGGGGCGGGAAGGTGCCGCGAATAGCTGGCTGGCCGGTGTCCGCCAGTACCTGGGTGTCGATACGAAAGCGCCTTTTGCGCTGCTCTAGCAGATCCTGCGCCGCCTTGGGACCGTCGTGCTCGAAGGCCTGTACCCATTCGGCCGGCAGATTTTCCAGGCCTGGGTGCTGGTTGAGAATCCAGGCGTCCTGATTCAGGGCGCGGCCGAGCAGCATGGACAGGCCCGCGACCAGGGCGATCGCCAGCCAAAAACTGCCAAAAATCCGCCAGAACAATGAACGCACAGAGGCTCCTTCAAACAGCAAACGCCTGCACCGCATAAGTGGTGCAGGCGGATAGTGGGCTGGTCGTGATCACGGCCAGCGGTAGAGGTCAGCCAGCTTTCTTGTGCTCAGCTTTCCAGGCTTCGAATTCTTCGCGGTCGGACTTGCGTTCTTTCATCTTGGCCGCATGTTCGTCGAAGGTCTTCTGCTGTTCGGGGGTCAGCAGGGCGCGAATGGCTTTTTGCTGCTTGTCATGGGACGTCTCGCGTTCGTTTTTCAAGGCCTGCTTGTCGGCCTCGGGCAGCTTGTCCAGGTAACGCTGGATCATCTCGCGGTCGTTCTTGCGCTGATCCATCATCAGTTTGTGAACCTGGCGTTGTTGATCCTTGTTCAGGTCCAGCTCATGGAACATACGTGGGCCTGGGCCCGGGCCGCCTGGGCGGTGGTCGTCACCGGGAGCAGCCATGGCCAGGGTTGGCAGGGTCATGGCGAGGAGCAGGGCGGTCATGGTCTTGCGCATGGTGTATCTCCTTGTCTCGAAACCGGCCAGTTGCCGGATGTGCCCAGATTAGGGCTTTCAAGGTAAGGCGCAGTCAGCCAAGGTAAAGGCAGGGTAAAGAGCGCTGTCGCTATGTAAAGCGGATCAGGGCGCGTAGTAATAGCCGCGCCCACGCAGCGCGACCACGCGCGGCCGACCATCGGGGTGCGGGCCGATCTTCTTGCGCAGGTTGCTTACGTGCATGTCCAGGCTGCGATCATAGAGGGTCAGCTTGCGGCCCAGGGCCAGTTGGGCGAGCGCCTGCTTGTCGACCGGCTCGCCCGGCTGCTTGAGCAGCGCTTCGAGCACCCGGCTTTCGGACAGGGTCAGGACGATTTCCTGGCCTTCGGCACCCAGCGCGGCCACGCCACGGGCCGGGCTGAAACGCAGGTCGCCCAGCTCGATCTGGCTGGACGCGGCCGGTGGCAGGCTGCGCCGGAGCACGGCGCGCAGGCGGGCGGTCAGCTCGCGGGGGTCGCAGGGTTTGGCCAGGTAGTCGTCGGCGCCCAGTTCCAGGCCGAGGATGCGGTCCAGCGGCTCGCCGCGGGCCGAAAGCATCAGCACCGGCAAGTTGGGGTGCTCGCTGCGCAGCTGCTTGAGAAGCTCCAGGCCGCTGCCGTCTGGCAGCATCACGTCCAGCACCACGGCGTCGGGGGCGCTCTGTGCCAAGGCCTGGCGCGCGCCCTGGCCGTCGTGACAGGCGGTGACCTGAAAGCCCTCCTGGGTCAGCCAACTGGCCAGTAGGTCACAGAGTTCGACGTCGTCGTCGATCAGCAGCAGGTCGCTCATGGCAGCGGTGACGATTCCCGGTTACGGCAGTACGTGTTTGAAGGGTTTGACCACGACGCTGGCGTAGACGCCGGCGGTGCGGAACGGGTCGGCGTTGGCCCAGGTCTTGGCAGCTTCCAGCGACTCGAACTCGGCGACGATCAGGCTGCCGGTGAACCCTGCCGGGCCTGGGTCGTTGCTGTCGATGGCCGGGTTGGGGCCGGCCAGTACCAGACGGCCTTCGCTTTTCAGCTGTTCAAGGCGAGCCAGGTGAGCGGGACGAACGGAGAGGCGAAGCTCGAGGGAATTTTCCACGTCGGTGGCGATGATGGCGTAGAGCATGTCGATCCTTGTGGGTGAGCTGCGAGAAAAGAGCTAAGAGAACAGCGCGATAGCGGGGCAGGAATCTGCCGGCCGCGGCATAATAACAAACATGATTCTTCGGGAAAGCGCCCCTTATGCAGGTTGATCTTCATTGCCACAGCACCGCTTCGGACGGCGCCCTGCCGCCTGCCGAGGTGGTCGCACGGGCGCACGGGCGCGGCGTCACCCTGCTGGCGCTGACCGACCACGACACTCTCGAAGGGCTCGATGAGGCGTGCGCCACGGCAGGCGAGCTGGGCGTGCAACTGGTCAATGGTATCGAGCTGTCCTGTACCTGGGGCGGCGCGACCATTCATGTGCTGGGCTATGCCTTCGACCGCGACGCGCCTGCCTTGCGCCAGGCTATCGCCGACCTGCATCAGGGTCGCTGGCTGCGCGCAGAGGAGATTTCCCGGCGCCTGGCGCTCAAGGGCATGGAGGGCGCGCTGGACGGCGCGCGGGCTATTCAGCAGGCCCTGGGCGAAAGTGACAATGCGCCGGCGCGCCCGCATTTTGCGGAATTCATGGTGCGCGCAGGTTTCGTCAAGGATCGTGCCGACGCCTTTCGCAAATGGCTGGGCTCCGGCAAGCTCGGCGACGTCAAGCAGCACTGGCCGACGTTAGATGAAACGCTCGAGACGCTGCGCCAGTCCAACGCATGGATCAGCCTCGCGCACCCCTGGCAGTACGATTTCACGCGCAGCAAGCGCCGCAAGCTGGTGGCAGCCTTCGCCGCAGCAGGCGGCCATGCGCTGGAAGTCGTCAATGGCATGCAGCCGGCCGAGCAGGTCGGTGGCCTGGCGATCCTGGCGCGTGAGTTCGGCCTGCTGGCCAGTGTCGGCAGCGACTTCCATGCCCCGGGCGACTGGTCGGAGCTGGGCTTGTACCGGCCGCTGCCCGATGATCTTTCCCCGTTATGGACGCGTTTCGGCTGCGCGCCCTCGTACCACGCCGTTTGAGAGTTGCTAGTCATGAGCCAGTTTTTTCAGATACACCCGGAGAGTCCCCAGGCCCGTCTGATCAAGCAGGCGGTCGATATCATCCGCAACGGTGGCGTGGTGGTCTACCCGACCGATTCGTCCTACGCGGTGGGCTGCCAGATGGGCGCCAAGAACGCTATGGAGCGGATTCGGCGCCTGCGCCAGCTCGATGACAAGCATAATTTCACTCTGGTGTGCCGCGACCTGTCGCAGCTCAGCACCTTCGCCAAGGTCGACACCGCCGCCTTTCGGCTGTTGAAGAATCACACGCCGGGGCCCTACACATTCATTCTCAACGCCACCCGCGAAGTGCCGCGCATGTTGCTACACCCCAAGCGCCGTACCATCGGTTTGCGCGTGCCCAATCACCCGATCGCCTCGGCGCTACTGGAGGAACTGGGCGAGACGATGATGAGCGTCAGCCTGATCCTGCCTGGCGAAGACCTGCCGATGAGCGATCCCTACGAGATGCGCCAGATGCTCGAACATCAGGTGGATCTGATCATCGATGGCGGCTTCGGCGGCCTGGAAGCCTCGACCGTGATCAGCCTGGTGGACGACGAGCCCGAGGTGATCCGCGTCGGTTGCGGCGATCCATCGCCTTTCGAGTCGCGCTGATTAGATGTCGACCGTGACCGAGATCGTCGACAGCCAGGCCGGTGCCCAGCAGGAGCTGCCGTTCGCCATGGTCTATGGCGAGGCGCTCACCGAGCTGCCCGTCGACCTGTACATCCCGCCGGACGCCCTTGAAGTGTTTCTCGAAGCCTTCGAAGGCCCGCTGGATCTGCTGCTCTACCTGATCCGCAAGCAGAACATCGACGTATTGGACATCCCGGTGGCGGAGATCACCCGCCAGTACATGGGCTACGTCGAGCTGATGCACACCGTGCGCCTGGAGCTGGCTGCCGAGTACCTGGTGATGGCGGCCATGCTCGCCGAGATCAAGTCGCGCATGCTGCTGCCGCGTTCGGCCGAGGCTGAAGAAGAGGAAGACGACCCGCGTGCCGAGCTGATTCGCCGCCTGCTCGAATACGAGCGCTTCAAAGCCGCCGCCGAGGGCATCGATGCCCTGCCGCGGGTGGGCCGCGACCTCATCGTGCCGCGCGTCGAGGCGCCGGAGGCGAGGGCGCGCAAGCTGCTGCCCACGGTGGAGCTACAGGAACTGCTGGTGTCGATGGCCGAGGTGCTGCGCCGCGCCGACATGTTCGAAAGCCACCAGGTTAGCCGCGAGGCGCTATCCACCCGCGAGCGCATGGGTGAAGTGCTCGACCGCCTCAAAGACGGCGCATTCGTGCCGTTCGTGCAGCTGTTCACCGCCGAAGAAGGACGCCTTGGCGTGGTGGTGACGTTTATGGCGATTCTCGAACTGGTCAAGGAGTCTCTGGTCGAGCTGGTGCAGAACGAAGCCTTTGCCGCCGTGCACGTGCGCCTTCGTGTGGCAGGTGTGGAAGAGGGCGACAGCGCGTTCGAATGAACTGCTAGACTCGCCGCTTTCGTGGCTGCACGCGGTGTTTCCTGCTTATGAATCTGTCCGATCCCAAGCAACTCTCCACCTTGCTCGAGGGCCTGCTGCTGGCTTCCGGCAAGCCGCTGTCGCTCGAGCGGATCATGGAATTGTTCGAGGAAACCGAGCGCCCCGAGGCCGATGTGTTTCGCAAGGCGTTGGCGATTCTCGGCGGCAGTTGCAAGGGGCGGGCGTTCGAACTCAAGGAAGTGGCTTCCGGTTACCGTCTGCAGATTCGCGACACCTTTTCACCCTGGGTCGGCCGCCTCTGGGAGGAGCGCCCGCAGCGCTATTCGCGGGCCATGCTCGAGACCCTGGCGCTGATTGCCTACCGCCAGCCCATCACCCGCGGTGAGATCGAGGAGATCCGCGGCGTGGCGGTGAACAGCCAGATCGTCAAGACGTTGCAGGAGCGCGAGTGGATTCGCGTGGTCGGCTACCGCGACGTGCCTGGTCGGCCGGCCATGTTCGCCACCACCAAGGGTTTTCTTGATCACTTCAACCTGAAGAACCTCGACGAGCTGCCGCCGCTGGCCGCGCTGCGCGAGCTGGAGCCCGAGCCGGTGCTGGCCCAGGATGACGATGACCCGGCGGTGCCACAAAGCCTGCAGGCGCGCGCCGATCTGGCCCTGGCGGATGATGACGTCGAGCCCGACGCCCAAGGCAAGGCCGAGACCAGCTTTGGCTCGCTGCTGGCCGAACTCGACGCCATGGAGCAGGGTCTGAAAACCGACTTTGATGATCTGACGCGTCAGGACGATGAGTCGAACCCTGACGCGCCGGAAACGGTCTCTAACGCTGCGGGCGATCCGTCCACCAGCGAGCGCGAAGAGACTTCATGAAAGATCCCTGTATCAGCGTCTGCAAATTCGATGACGGCATCTGCCTGGGCTGCGGGCGCAGCAAGGCGGAAATCAAGGCCTGGAAGAGGCTCGACAAGGCCGAACGGCGCCTGGTCGTCGCCGAGGCAGACATGCGCCTGCTGGCCATGGGCAGCAAGGCACGTCGCATACGCTAGCCACCGACCAGCGGTCAGGCGCTAGACCGCTCGCCGGCTATGCTCTGCTGCCAGGTGCGTGCCGCGGCTGATCCGCGTATGATGCGCGCGCCTTCGACGACTTGGTCGTCCCATCACCAGAAAACACCGGGAGGTGCCCAGATGAGTGAAACCGAAGAATACAGCCCCGCTGGCGAAAAACTGCAGAAGGTCCTGGCTCGCATGGGCCTGGCCTCGCGCCGCGAAATCGAAGCCTGGATCACCGCCGGCCGCGTCAAGGTCAACGGCAACGACGCCAGCCTTGGCCAGCGTGTCGACCTGCATGACGCCATCTCTGTCGACGGTCGTCTGCTACGCCGCGAAGAGGCGACGGAAACCGTGCGCCGCGTGCTGATCTACAACAAGCCCGACGGCGAGATCTGCACCCGCGACGACCCGGAAGGCCGCCCGACGGTATTCGACCGCTTGCCGCGCCCGAAAGACGGACGCTGGATCAATATCGGTCGCCTGGACATCAACACCACCGGTCTGTTGATGTTCACCACCGACGGCGAGCTGGCCAACCGCCTGATGCACCCGTCCTACCAGATGGACCGTGAATACGCCGTTCGCGTACGCGGCGAGGTCGACGAGGAGATGATCGAGCGCCTCAAGGCGGGCGTTATGCTCGAGGACGGCCCGGCCAAGTTCACTGATATCCAGGAAGCGCCAGGTGGTGAGGGTTTCAACCACTGGTACCACTGCGTGGTCATGGAAGGTCGTAACCGCGAAGTACGTCGCCTGTGGGAATCGCAGGGCGTGGTGGTCAGCCGCCTGAAGCGCGTGCGCTTCGGCCCGGTGTTCATGACTTCCGATCTGCCCATGGGCCGCTGGCGCGAAATGGGCCAGCGCGAAGTCGACATCCTCAGCGAAGAAGTTGGCCTTAAGCCGGTTGCCTTGCCGGAGATGAAGGAAAAGACCCGCGAGAAGCTCGACCGCATGCAGCGCAAGGCCGCCAAGCCGGTTGGTCGTGGTGAGCGCCCGGGGCGCACCCTGCGTCCTGCCAACGGTGGTCCTGCCCAGGGTTCAGCTCGCGGTACTCGTGAAGAGCAAGGGGAGCGCCCAAGCCGCACCCCCCGTACGCCGCGGGCCGACTCCTCTCGCGGTACGCCAGTTGCCGAGCGCCCGCGTGATGTCGGCAAGAAGCCGGGCAAGCCGCGTGGCGAGCGCGCTGAGTCGAGCGAGCGGGCGCCACGCAAGCCGGCGGATAGCGATAACCGTCGCAGCCGTCCGGCGGGTGATGGCCAGCGGCCGGGCTTCGGTCGCGGCAGCCGCAAGCCGCAGTAAAGGCTGAAAGCTTGGTGTAGCGCAGGGGCGGCAACGCCCTCGGTAGGAGAGCACACAGGCTAACCTGCACGAGCGGCTTTAGCCGCGATTCCCTGCGAAGGGCTCGCGGCTGAAGCCGCTCCTACGCATCGATGCCAGCAGCTTACGGATGAAAAAGGGCCCCGATCCTTACGGACGGGGCCCTTTTTCATGGGCGTTGATCAGGCGGTTCAGACAGCCATGGCCAGGCAGTTGCGGCCGCTGCGCTTGGCGCTGTACAGCGCCTTGTCAGCGCGGTTGAGCAGTCCGTCCACCGACTCGCCGAGTTCCAGGCTGGCGCAACCCAGGCTGATGGAAATCTGCACGGGTCGTCCCTGGGCTACGCATTGCAGGCCCAATACCGATTCGCGCAGGCGCTCGCCGACCAGTTGTGCACCCTCGCGCGGCGTAGCAGAGAGCAGTACCAGAAACTCCTCGCCACCGTAGCGGAACACCATGTCGATGTTGCGCAGCTGATCCTTGATGGTGGTAGCCACCGCCTTGAGCACTTCGTCGCCGGCGCTGTGGCCGTGCTCATCGTTGATGCTCTTGAAGTGGTCGATGTCCAGCATCAGCAGCGACATCGGCTGGCCATTGCGGCGTGCCAGCTCGATTTCGCGGCCCAGCACTTGATCCATGGCGATGCGGTTGCCGGTGTTGGTCAGTGGATCGCGCAGCGCGCTCTGGATTGCCACGCGGTAGAGCAGGGCATTGCGCAGCGGGTACATGAGGCTGGCCAGCAGGGATTCGAGCTGCGCCAGTTCGTGATCGGAAAAGCGCTGGCGCCGCCGGAAGGTCAGCTCGCCCAGATATTCGCTCTCGTGACTGAGGCGGTAGGTGGCCGAGTGATTGGCCGGTTGGCCGAAGTCCAGGCGCAGGTCACTACTCGAATGTTGGTAACCCAGCGAATCCACCGGCACCAAGTGCTGCAGCTCACGGAAGAAGGTGGCGAGGATACGCTCGGCGTCCAGGCTGGTCTGCAGCTGAAGACCGAGGCGCTGGCGCAACTGCGCCAGGCTGACCGGGCGGGTCTGCTCCTTGCGCGCTGAAGCGCCGAGACGCTGCACTTTGGCGGCATCGAAATCGATGGTGTTTTTCTGGCTGGGTGGGACCATTTTTGTGAACCTCTGGCGCTTCATTGCAGCTTGCAGGCTACAGAGCTAATTTCATGCCAGTCTTTTAGGGCCGATTAAAAGCCTTGAGGTTCAACAGGTTGCAGCTGATCGATAGCGGCAGAGGGCCATTGATGGCAATGCGCCGTCAGAATGACGGCAAGCATTTGCCGCTCTGAAAAGGCGCCGCGACAATTTAATGTCGCGGCGCCGATCGTGGTGGGCAAGGGCGATAAGGCGGCGGTTATTGGGCGTCGAATGCCTGGCCATTGATGCCCTGGCTGTCCGGCCCCATCAGGTACAGGTAGACCGGCATGATGGCCTCCGGCGTCGGTCGGGTCTGCGGATCCTCGCCAGGATAAGCCTGGGCCCGCATGTCGGTGCGGGTGCCGCCCGGGTTGACGCTGTTGGCGCGGATCGCGGTGATGCCTTCGATCTCGTCGGCCATCACCTGCATCAGCCCTTCTGTGGCGAACTTGGACACCGCATAAGCGCCCCAGTAAGCGCGGCCCTTGCGGCCAACGCTGCTGGAAGTGAATACCACCGAAGCATCGGCGGACAACTTGAGCAGCGGCAACAGCGTGCTGGTCAGCATGAACATCGCGTTGACATTGACCTGCATGACACGCATGAAATTATCGCCGGAGAGCTGCTCCAGCGGCGTACGTGGGCCGATGATCGAGGCGTTGTGCAGCAGGCCGTCGAGCTTGCCGAATTCCTTTTCGACCATCGCCGCCAGCTCGTCGTACTGGTGCGGCAGCGCCGTTTCCAAATCGAATGGCATCACCACCGGCTGCGGATGACCCGCCTGCTCGATGGCGTCGTAGGTGCGCACCAGGTTCTCCTCGCTCTTGCCCAGCAGCAGCACGGTGGCGCCATGGGCAGCATAGGTGCGCGCTGCGGCGGCGCCAATCCCGCGGCCGGCGCCGGTCACCAGGATCACGCGATCCTTGAGCAGGTCGGGGCGGGCGCTGTAATCGAACATGGCAACAGTCCTCTGGTTTCGTAGGGATGAAATGAATGCAGCCCGCCGACAAGGCAGCGGGCTCATTTTAGGCGGGGGACGCTCAGCGCTTGCTGATCGGTGTCATGAAGGGGCAAACGATTCAGCAGCTGCACAGCGCCTGATCGAGCACCTTGCGCAGCTCCAGCGGGTGGTCGATGACCACGTCGGCGCCCCAGTGACGGGGGTTGTCGTCGGGGTGGATGTAGCCGTAGGTGACCGCCGCGGTCTTGGTGCCGGCGTCGCGGCCGGATTCGATGTCGCGCAGGTCGTCGCCGACGAACAGCACGCTGGCCGGGTCGAGTTTGAGGGTCGAGCAGGCGAGGATCATCGGCTCCGGATCGGGCTTGCTGCGGGTCACGTGGTCCGGGCAGATCAGGATCGAGGAGCGCTCGGCCAGGCCCAGGCGCTGCATGATCGGCTCGGCGAAACGCAGCGGCTTGTTGGTCACCACGCCCCAGATCAGCTTGGCCCGTTCGATATCCTCGAGCAGCGGCTCGATGCCTTCGTAAGGGCGGGTCAGCACCGCGCAGTGATCCTGATAGCGCTCCAGGAACTCCAGGCGCAAGGCTTCGAAACCCGGGCTCATCGGGTCGACGTCGAAGGCGTTGAGGATCATCGCCCGGGCGCCGCCGGAGACGTGGTCGCGAATCAGCTTTTCCGCTACCGGCGGCAGGCCGCGCTCGGCGCGCATGGCCTGGCAGATAGCGATGAAGTCCGGCGCGCTGTCGAGCAGCGTGCCATCCATGTCGAAAAGAACCGCGCGCAAGCGCATCAGGCCTCCTTGGGGATTCGAGTCATAGCGTTGGCATGTGCCCACATCGGCGTAGGCAAATGGCGTAGGCCGCATGTTGCCAGTTTCCGTTGCCGATTGGGGCGGCGTTCTCCCACTGTATGTCACTTTGTCGCAGCGTGCAGCCGCTCAGCTCATCAGGCTTACCTGGGCGGCGACGATGCGCCACCCGCCATCCAGCTTCACCCAGCTCTGCTGCTGGCGGCCGATGCGCTCGCTGCCCGCGCGGGTGAACTCGGTGCTGCACACGGCGAAGTTCTCGCCATATGTGGTTATGACCGTGTTGTGCAATTCGCGGTGCAGGCCGGCGGTTGGTCGCGCCGCGCGAAAGGCGCGGATCTCGTCGATGCCATAGAGGTTTTCGGAGGCGCCGAGGCGCACGGTGCGCGGGTCGTGCCAGAACAGCTCGTCGAGCACGGCGATATCGTTGCTGACCAACGCCCGTTCGTAGCGCTGGAAGGCCGCGGTGACTTCGGCGCGTACGACGGGCAGGTCTATCTGTTCAGGGCTCATGCATTCACTCCAGGTTCACGGCTTGTGCTTGCGCGATGCCCAGGCGCTCCAGCGCTGCGGCCGCGCACAGGCAGGCGTCTTCGCGGAATGGCGCGGCGATCAGTTGCACGCCGATTGGCAGGCCGGCGGCGGTACGCAGCGGCACGCTGACCACCGGCAGGCCGAGGAAGGAAATCGGCTGCGCCAGCATGCCCATGCTGGCGCGGGTCGGCAGGTCGACGCCGTTGATACGCAGGGTCGCCTGGCCGATGGGTGTCGCGCTGGTGGGCGTTGCCGGGGCGATCAGCACGTCGATATCGTTGAACAGCGGCAGTACCTGGTTCTGGAAATGCCGCCGGAAACGCTGCGCCTGGACGTACCAGGCGGCGGGAATCATCGCGCCGGCCAGGAGACGTTCGCGCGACAGCGGCTCGAACACCTCCGGTGAGCTGCGCAGTGCCGGCAGGTAGGCATTGCCGCCCTCGCTGGCGCTGATGATGAATGCCGAGGTGCGCGCCAGTTCGGCGTCGGCCAGGGTGACTTCCTCGCTGGCGTTCAGGGCCTTGGCGGCCCGGGCCACGGCCTCACGGGCGCTGTCGTCGCACCACTGCTGGAAGTAGCCGCCCAGCACGCCGACGCGCAGGCCACCCAGATCCTGCTCGAGAAGCTCCGATACGGCTTGCGGCGGCTGGCTGGCCTGGAAACCGTCCGCCGGATCATGGCCCTGCAGTGCGTCGTAGACGGCGGCAAGGTCGGCGGTGCTGCGCGCCAGCGGCCCGATATGGTCGAGGCTGCCCACGAACGGGTGCGAGCCGCTGCGCGACAGCCTGCCAAAGGTGGGCTTGAGGCCGAAGATTCCGCAGAGCGAGGCGGGCACGCGAATGGAGCCGTTGGTGTCGCTGCCCAGGGAGAAGTTCACCAGGCCGGCTGCGACCGCCGCTGCCGAGCCTCCGGAGGATCCACCGGCGATACGCGACAGGTCGTGGGGGTTGCGGGTCGCGCCGAAGTGGGTGTTTTCCGTGGTGAACCCGTAGGCGTAGGCATCCATGTTCAGCATCCCCGAGAGCAGGGCGCCGCTGGCGGACAGTTGGCGCACGGCCCAGGCGTCGGCCTGTGCGGCTGGTCGGTTCTGGAACAGCCGGGCGCCGGCCAGGGTCGGAAAGCCGGCGACATCGAACAGATTCTTCGCCCCGTAGGGCACCGCCGCCAGGGCGGGCAGGGGCGAGCCTTCGCGGCGCAAGCGGTCCAGCCGCTCGGCTTCCTCGCGCATGCGCTGGTGGGTGATCTGCGTCCAGGCATTGATTGCCGGGTTATGGCGTTCGATGGCCGCCAGGCTGTGCTCGGTGATTTCTCGTGCGCTGAGCTCGCCCGCTGCCAGGGCCGTTCGGATTTCGTCGATGGAGAGCAGGGCGGGATTCATGCCTGGTACACCCCTGCAACTTCCAGTCGATCATCGAGCGCAAAGGCCATCAGCGGTTCGGCCATGGCGGCGATGCGGCTGAACTGAGTGAGCAGCTCCTGACGCCGCGCGTCGTCCAGCTCCAGGGCCAGAACCTGTTCCATCTGGGCGACATAGGCGGCCCAGTCGGGCGTGATCGGTGGCATGGTGGTCTCCTTGCGAAGTGGCGGCTCTAGGCCACGGGTGCGGTGGAATGAATTGCCGCGGGGCGATTTCAGCAGGTGGGCAGTTTCTATATCATCGGTCGAATGAAACGAAAGTTACAAGGCGCCTTCCATGACTCAACTCGATGAACGTCTGCGCAGCCACTATGCACAGCTCGCGCCACAGGAGCAGCGCATCGCTGACTTCGTGCTCGATCATTACGATGATCTGGTCAGCTACAACAGCGCCGAGCTGGCGCGGCTCGCCGGGGTCTCCAAGGCCACCGTGAGCCGGCTGTTCAAGCGCCTGGGGTACGAGAAATACAAGGACATGCGCGATGAGCAGCGCAGCCTGCGCCAGAGCGGTATGCCGGTGGCCGACAACCGTGACGTGGTGCAGGGCAACACCTTGCTGGCGCGGCATTACAAACAGGAAATGGCCAACCTTACCCAGTGGGTCAATGCCATCGAGGCCGAGCCGTTCGGCGAGGTGGTTCGCGCGCTGGGCAGCAGCAGGCGCGTCTTCGTGGTGGGCCTGCGCAACGCCTTTCCCGTGGCGCTGCACATGCGCCAGCAACTGCTGCAGGTGCGCAGTGCGGTGCAGGTGCTGCCCCAGCCAGGGCAGACGCTGGCCGAGGAGCTGGTCGACCTGACGGCCGACGATCTGGTGGTGGTGTTCGGGTTCAGGCGCCGCCCGCGGATCATTCGCCCGCTCCTGCAAGCACTGCAGGCCCAGCAGGTACCGACCCTGGTGATCTGCGAGCCGCAGGCCCAGGGCGTCATCGCGCTCGCCAGCTGGCACTTGTGCGCGCCACTGGACAGCGTGTCGGCATTCGACAGTTATTCCAGCGCCAACAGCCTGATCAACCTGCTGGTCAACGCGCTGCTGCATGAGCGATTGACCGAGGGGCGTCAACGCATTCACCAGATCGCCGGGCTCTATGGCCAACTGGACGAATTGGAACAGCGTTAGTGCGCCTTTGTGGTGCGAAGCAGTATCAGGGCGCCAGATGGCGCCCTTTTTTGTGGCGGTCTATGCATTTGTTTCGCCTCTTTATCGTGCTTTTGGAACGGTAGCAATCGCTTGCAATGTCCGAGGTGGTTGGCTTGCCGGGCCGGTCTGGCAGGCGTTGCCCGGAAAAAGCATGGCTGGAAAATGCACTGGCACGTTGGTTGCAGATTTGTAAATAACGAATCTTTCGTTTCATGACTGACGATGATGGGGTGAAGCCGATGAAGAAGGGACTGATCGCACTGCTGACCGCTGGCCTGCTGCTGACCCAGGCAGCCACTGCGCTGGCGGACCAGTTGCAAGAGATCGAAAAACGCGGGGTGATCCGCATCGCCGTGCCGCAGGATTTCCCGCCATTTGGCTCCGTGGGCACCGACCTGCAACCTAAGGGCTACGACATCGATATGGCCAAATACCTGGCCAAGGAGATGAAACTTAAATTGCAGCTGGTGCCGGTCACCAGCGCCAACCGGGTGCCGTACCTGCAGACCGACAAGGTCGACCTGGTGATCTCCAGCCTGGGCAAGAACGCCGAGCGTGAGCAGGTGATCGATTTCAGCGCCGCGTACGCGCCGTTCTTCCTTGGCGTGTTCGGTGCCAAGGACGCCGCCCTGGCGAAGGCCGACGAGCTGGTCGGCAAGTCGATTGGCGTGACCCGCGGCGCAGTAGAGGACATGGTGCTCACCGAGGTGGCGCCGAAGGGGGCTGAGGTCAAGCGCTACGAGGACAACAACACCACGCTGTCGGCCTATCTGTCCGGGCAGGTTGAGTTCGTCGCCACCGGCAACCTGGTGGTTGCGGCCATCGAGCGTCAGAACGCGGCCCGTGCTCCGGTGGCCAAGTTCATGCTCAAGGATTCGCCGTGCTACATCGGCCTGCGCAAGGGGGAGGCGGCACTGAAAGCCAAGGTCGATGCACTGATCGAACAGGCCAAGGCCGATGGCACGCTCAACGACCTTTCCGAGCAATGGCTGAAGGCACCGCTGCCCGCGAACCTGGGCGCGTAAGGGCTGATTGATGATGGCGCAGCTGAACTTTTCCGCTCTATGGCCCTACTGGCCGGAGCTGCTGTCCGGTCTCTGGGTGACCATTCAGCTCACGGTGATGGCGACCGTGGGCGGCGTGGGCCTGGGCATTCTCGGTGCGGCCCTGCGCAGCAGCCGGCCCAGCGTGCTGAGCCGCCTGTGGGGCGTCTACGTCGAGCTGATTCGCAACACGCCGTTCGTGGTGCAGCTGTTCTTCATCGTCTTCGGCCTGCCCAACCTGGGTGTGAAGCTAACGGCGGGCGAGGCGGCGCTGCTGGCCATGCTGATCAACCTGGGCGCCTACAGCACCGAGATCATCCGCGCCGGCATCCAGGTCACGCCCCGGGGCCAGTGGGAGGCAGGTCGCGTACTGGGGCTGAGCCGCACGCAGACCTTTGTGCGTGTGGTGCTGCCGCCATCGCTCAAGCGCATTTATCCGGCGCTGGTCAGCCAGTGCATCATCGTCATGCTCGGCTCCTCGGTGGTTTCCCAGGTCTCCCACGAGGAGCTGACCTTCGCGGCCAACCTGATCCAGTCGCGTACCTTCCTGAGCTTCGAGGTTTACCTGGTGACCACGCTGATGTACCTGGCGCTGTCCATCGCCATGCGTCAGCTGCTGTTGGCGGCCGGCCGCAAGTGGTTTGGAGAGCAGCCATGATGACCACCTTCACCGACTGGGACATCCTGCGCAATCTGCTCCTGGCTGCGCGCTGGACCGTTCTGTTGTCTCTGACCGCATTCATCGGCGGCACCCTGGTGGCCATCCCCCTGGTGATGGCGCGGCTGTCTAAGCGCGCCTGGCCGCACTGGCTGATTCGCGGCTATACCGAACTGTTTCAGGGCACGCCGCTGCTCATGCAGCTGTTCCTGGCGTTCTTTGGCGTGGCCCTGCTGGGCATCGACGTGTCGCCCTGGACGGCCGCCTCGCTGGCGCTGACCTTCTACACCAGCGCGTTTCTGGTGGATATCTGGCACGGCAGCATCCGCGCGCTACCCCGTGGTCAGTGGGAAGCCTGTCGCTGCCTGGGGCTGGATGTCGGGCAGACGCTGTTTCGCGTCATCCTGCCCCAGGCGCTGCGCACCGGCATCGCGCCCACCGTGGGCTTCGCCGTCCAGGTGATCAAGGGCACCGCGTTGGCGTCGATCATCGGTTTCGTCGAGCTGACCAAGGCCGGCACCATCCTCAACAACGTCACCTACGAGCCATTCAAGGTGTTCGGTCTGGTGGCGCTGGGCTACTTCCTGATGTGTTATCCGCTGTCGCGTTACAGCCAGTATCTGGAGAAGAAATTCAATGCCGCTCATCACCATTGATCAGGTACAGAAGTACTACGGCGACAACCACGTGCTCAAGGGTGTCGATCTCGATATCGAGGTGGGCGAGGTGGTGTCGATCATCGGCCGCAGCGGCTCGGGCAAGAGCACCTTGCTGCGCTGCATCAATGGCCTGGAGGGCTATCAGGACGGCAGCATCAAACTCGGCGGCATGACCATCACCGACCGCGATTCCCAGGCGCGGGAAATCAGCCGCTCGGTGGGCATGGTGTTCCAGAGCTTCAATCTGTTCCCGCACATGACCGCCCGTGAGAACGTCATGCTGGCGCCGCGTCGCGTGCTCAAGAAGAGCGAGGCCGAGTGCCGTGAGCTCGCGGCACGCATGCTGGAGAAGGTGGGCCTCGGTGATCGCCTGGACTATTACCCGGCGAGCCTTTCCGGTGGCCAGCAGCAGCGCGTCGCCATCGCCCGTGCGCTGGCCATGACGCCCAAGGTGCTGCTGTGCGACGAAATCACCTCGGCGCTGGACCCGGAGCTGGTCGGCGAGGTGCTCAAGGTGCTCGAACAACTGGCCAAGGAGGGTATGACGCTGATCCTGGTCACCCACGAAATGAATTTCGCCCAGGAAGTGGGTGACCGCGTGGTGTTCATGCATCAGGGCCGCGTATGGGAGCAAGGCCCCAGCCGCGAACTGTTCGCCAACCCGCAAAGCGCCGAACTCAAGCAATTCATCTCGTCCGTACGCGGACTGAACTGAGCGTCTCAAGAACGAGAAAACCAGATGAACACGACTTTCCTGCCCGTCAATCCGCCCCAGCGCCTGCTCATGGGCCCCGGCCCGATCAATGCCGACCCGCGCGTGCTGCGCGCCATGTCGAGCCAGTTGATCGGCCAGTACGACCCGGCCATGACCGGCTACATGAACGAAGTGATGGCCCTGTATCGCGGCGTGTTCCGCAGCACCAATGCCGCCACCTTGCTGGTCGACGGCACCTCGCGCGCCGGCATTGAGGCCATCCTGGTGTCGGCGATTCGCCCCGGCGACAAGGTGCTGGTGCCGGTATTCGGCCGTTTCGGCCACCTGCTCTGTGAAATCGCCCGACGCTGCCGCGCCGAGGTGCACAGCATCGAAGTGCCGTGGGGCGAAGTGTTCAGCGCGCAGCAGATCGAGGATGCGATCAAGCAGGTCAAGCCGCGCCTGCTGCTGACCGTGCAGGGCGACACCTCGACCACCATGCTGCAGCCGCTGGCCGAGCTGGGCGAGATCTGCCGCCGCCACGGCGTGCTGTTCTACACCGACGCTACCGCCTCCCTGGGCGGTAATGCCCTGGAAGCCGATGCCTGGGGGCTGGATGCGGTCTCCGCCGGCTTGCAGAAGTGCCTCGGCGGGCCATCCGGCACCGCGCCGATCACCCTGGGTGCGGCGATGGTGGAGGTGATCCGCCGCCGCGCTCATGTCGAGGCCGGCATCCGCACCGACGCCCATCGCGACGGCGAGGACGAGATGATTTACTCCAACTATTTCGACCTCGGCATGATCCTCGACTACTGGGGCCCCGAGCGCCTCAACCACCACACCGAAGCCACCTCGGCGCTGTTCGGTGCCCGCGAGTGCGCCCGTGTGCTGCTCGAAGAAGGCCTGGACGCTGCCATCGCGCGCCACAAGCTGCACGGCGACGCGCTGCTCAAGGGCATTCAGGGCATGGGCCTGGAGACTTTCGGCAATCTCGAACACAAGATGAACAACGTGCTGGGCGTGGTGATTCCCCAGATGGTCAACGGCGATGAGGTGCGCAAGCTGCTGCTCGAGGACTTCGGCATCGAGATCGGCACCTCGTTCGGGCCGTTGGCCGGCAAGATCTGGCGCATCGGCACCATGGGCTACAACGCCCGCAAGGATTGCGTGATGCAGACCCTCAGCGCCCTGGAGGCGGTGCTCAACCGCCTCGGCCTGCGCACCACCCAGGGCGCGGCCATGCAGGCGGCCTGGGATCACTACGGCGAGCGCCGCTGATGGGTGCTCTGGACAATCGACAGGCCGCGGCGCGGGTCATGGCGCGCTGCGACGAACTGGCGGCGATCAGCGAGTCCGCCGACGGGCTGACCCGGGTGTACCTGTCGCCCGAGCACCAGCGCGCCAATGCCCTGGTCGGCGAGTGGATGCAAGGGGCCGGCATGCGCACCTGGCAGGATGCCGTCGGCAACATCTGCGGCCGCTATGAAGGCCAGAGTGCCGGCGCCCAGGCGCTGCTGCTCGGCTCGCACTTGGACACCGTGCGCAATGCCGGGCGCTACGACGGCATGCTCGGGGTGATCGCCGCCATCGAGGTGGTGCAGCGTTTTCACGACCTCGGTATCCGCCTGCCGCTGGCCATCGAGATCGTCGGCTTCGGCGACGAGGAGGGCACGCGCTTCGGCATCACCCTGCTGGGCAGCCGCGGGCTGACTGGCAGTTGGCCGCAGCAGTGGCTCGCCCAGGCCGATGCGGATGGCATCAGCGTCGCCCAGGCGATGACGGCCTGGGGGCTCGATGGCTCGGCTATCGCCAGCGCTGCCCGCCCGGTCGGGGATTTCGCGGCCTATTTGGAACTGCATATCGAGCAGGGCCCGTGCCTGGAGCGTGAAGCGCTGGCGCTGGGCGTGGTCACGGCCATCAATGGCGCGCGCCGGCTCAACTGCCATTTCATCGGCCAGGCCGGGCATGCCGGTACGGTGCCGATGAGTCATCGCCAGGACGCCCTGGCCGCCGCCGCGCATTGGATGGTGGCGATCGAGGCACGGACCCGGCAGCATGGCCCGCAACTGGTGGCCACCGTGGGCCGCCTGCAATGCCATCCAGGGGCGGTGAACGTCATTCCGGGGGAGGTCGAATTGACCCTGGATGTCCGTGGCCCCGAGGATCACGCCCTGGCCGAGCTGCTCGACGACCTGCTCGGCGAGGGCGAAGCCATCGCCCGGCAGCGCGGGCTGAGCTTCGCTGCCAGCCAGTATTACGGTATTTGCGCGACCCGCTGCGACGCCGCCATGCAGGCGTCACTGGCGCAGGTGTTGAGCGAGGTGCAGGGGCGCAGCCTGTCGCTGCCCAGTGGCGCTGGCCATGACGCCATCGCCATGGCTGAGCGCTGGCCGGTCGGCATGCTGTTCGTGCGTTGTGCCGGGGGCATCAGCCATAACCCGGCCGAGGCGGTTGCAGCCGAGGACGTGGGCCTGGCGGTCGACGCCTACGCGCGCTGGGCGCAGGCGCTGGCCGAACAGCCGCCGGAGTCGGCGGCCTGAGGGTAGAGCTGGCGGTCAGTCGGCCTTGCGTGTGTGCATCATGTAATTGACGTCGACATCCTTGGCCAGCTTGTAGTGCTTGGTCAGCGGGTTGTAGGTCAGGCCGATGATGTCCTTGACCTCCAGGCCGGCCTGACGGCTCCAGGCGCCCAGCTCGGAAGGGCGGATGAATTTCTTGAAATCGTGGGTGCCGCGCGGCAGCAGGCGCAGGATGTATTCGGCGCCGATCACCGCGAACAGGTAGGCCTTGGGGTTGCGGTTGATGGTGGAGAAGAACACCTGGCCGCCGGGTTTGACCAGCTTGTGGCAGGCGCGAATCACCGAGGACGGATCCGGCACGTGCTCGAGCATTTCCAGGCAGGTAACCACGTCGAACTGGCCGGGCATTTCTTCGGCCATGGCTTCGGCGGTGATCTGCCGATAATCCACCTCTACGCCCGACTCGAGCTGGTGCAGACGGGCCACGGCCAGCGGCGCTTCGCCCATGTCGATACCGGTCACGCTGGCGCCGCGCTGGGCCATGGCTTCACTGAGAATGCCGCCGCCACAGCCGACATCCAGCACCTTCTTGCCGGCCAGGCCGGCTCGCTCGTCGATCCAGTTGACGCGCAGCGGGTTGATCTCGTGCAGCGGCTTGAACTCGCTTTCCTTGTCCCACCAGCGATGGGCGAGGGCTTCGAATTTGGCGATTTCAGCGTGGTCGACGTTGCTCATGGTTTTCCCTGAATAAAGCGAATACGTATGACAGGACGCGCAGTGCGTCCATATTGCCAGCCTTGCGCGGCGCTGCTGGCCTGTGATGTGTGACAGTTTGCCGTAGTTTGCGATCAATGTGCCGGACGCCCGGTAATCGGACACCCTAAAAACTACCTGCGTTGTCATCACTGCGTTAAAAACAGGCTCGAAATGCTCATTTACCGCTCGTAAACTCCGCTTCCTCGCCTGTTTTTGCCTTGTGCTGACTGCCTCGGTAACGTTTTTAGCGGTGTCCTATCTTCGCACCCCATTGCTGCGTGGTGGCAATGATGCGTTCTTCGTCCAGGCGCGTCAGCCGACCTTCTTCTAGCAGCGGTTTGCCGGCCACCCACAGGTGCTCCACGCAGTGCCGCGAGGTGGCGTAGATCAGCTGCGAAACTGGATCGTACACCGGCTGCTGGGCGAGGCCGCGCAGGTCGAAGGCGACGATGTCGGCGGCCTTGCCGATTTCCAGCGAGCCGATTTCGCCTTCCAGACCCAGGGCGCGGGCGCCGTTGAGGGTCGCCATGCGCAGGGCGCGGTGGGCGTCCAGGGCGCTGGCCGAGCCCGCCACGGCCTTGGCCAGCAGGGCGGCCGTGCGGGTTTCGCCGAGCAGGTCGAGGTCGTTGTTGCTGGCTGCGCCGTCGGTGCCGATGGCCACGTTGACGCCGGCTTGCCAGAGCTTCTCGACCGGGCAGAAGCCGCTGGCCAGCTTGAGGTTGGATTCAGGGCAGTGGATCACGCTGCTGTTGGTGGCCACCAGCAGGGCGATGTCTTCGTCGTCGATCTGGGTCATGTGCACGGCCTGGAAGCGCGGGCCCAGCAGGCCCAGGCGATTGAGCCGCGCCAGCGGGCGCTCGCCGTGGTGCTCCAGGCTCTGCTGCACTTCGAAGGCGGTTTCATGGACGTGCATGTGAATGCCGGCGTCCACTTCCTCGGCGAGGATGCGCAGCTTTTCCAGGTTGGCATCGCTGACCGTATAGGGCGCGTGAGGGCCGAAGGCGACGCTGATGCGCGGGTGATGCTTCATGTCGTCGAGCAGGGTCACGCCCTTGCGCAGGGCCTCGTCGGCATCCCGGGCGCCGGGAATGGCGAAGTCCAGCACTGGAATGCTGATCTGCGCGCGCATGCCGCTGGCGTGTACCCGCTCGCAGGCCATTTCGGGAAAGAAGTACATGTCGGCGAAGCAGCTGATGCCACTCTTTATCTGTTCGGCGATGGCCAGCTCGGTGCCGTCCTGCACGAACTGCTCGTCGACCCATTTGGCTTCCGCCGGCCAGATGTGCTTTTCAAGCCAGGTCATTAGCGGCAGGTCATCGGCCAGGCCGCGGAACAGGGTCATGGCGGCGTGGCCGTGGGCATTGACCAGGCCGGGGGTCAGCAGGCGGCCGGGCAGTTCGCGAATTTCCGTCGCCCCGCGGCGCAAGGCCTCGGCGCGGGGGGCGATCAAGGCGATCTTGCCGTCGCGGATACCCAGGCCATGGTCATGCAGCACGACGCCGGCGGGCTCGACCGGCACCAGCCAGGTGGGCAGCAATAAAAGGTCGAGCGCAGCATCTGCCATGGGCGGGTTTCCGTGAGCGAAAGCGCTGATTCTATAGCGCAATGCCTCGGTCTTGAAGGTGCGCGGCGTGCGGCCGGCTGCCTGGCGGGCGTATACTGGCCGGCTTTCTAGGATGGAGTAGGTGATGCGCGAGCGTTTGCTGGCTGCCGAACAGGTCGTGGGGTTCGTCTGGCGCGAGGGTGCGCTGCACGTGCTCGATCAGCGTCGCCTGCCGGGCGAGCAGGTCTGGCAGGCCTGTCACTCGGTATCGGCGGTGGCCGCCATGCTGGCCGAAGGTGCGCTGCAGGGCGCTGCCGCGCAGGTGATCTGCAGTGGCTATGGACTGGTGCTGGGCGCCCGTCAGCGCATGGAAGAGGGGGCCGACTGGCGAGCCGGGCTGCAGCTCGATATCGACACCTTGTGCGCGGCCGGTTTGCCGTTTGAGGAGGGCGAACGCCTGCTGGCGCGCATGCAGCAGCGCCTGGCGATCAGCAAGCCCGGCGCGCAGCCCCTGGCCGTGCTGGAGGACGAAGCCTGCGGCGCCCATCAGCGTGATCGCGAAGCCAATCTGGCCATGGCCCAACTAGGCGTGGAACTGATCCGCGGCTTTCAGGGCAACCTGCAGAACCTCGTGAGTATCGGCAGTGCCGGTGCGCTGGCCAGTGGCGGCATTGGTACGGCCCTTGGCGTGATTCGCGCCGCGCAGCTCGAAGGCTTGCTGGAGCGCTGCTACCTGGGCGAGGGCCGGCCATTGCTCGAGGGCGCGCGTCTGGCTGCCTGGGAACTCGATCAGGAAGGTATCGCCGTGACCTTGAGCGCCGATGCGGCGCTCGCCCATGTGATGAAGGAGCGTGGCGTCACCTGGGCCATCGTCGGTGCTGAGCGGATCGCCGCCAATGGTGATGTGCTCGGCGTGATCGGCACCTATCAGCTGGCCGTGGCTGCCATGCACCACGGTGTGCGGCTGATGGTGGTGGCGCCGAGTGCGGTCATTGACCTGCAGCTGGAGAGCGGCGAGGACGATTTTCATGATCTGGGCCACGCTCCGCTGGCTTACGCGGCCAGCGAACGTATCGAGGGCGTCGATGAAGTGACGCCGCGTTACGACGTCACGCCCGCCGATCTGGTGGATTTCCTGGTCACCGAGCGCGGGGTGATCGAGCGGCCGGATGCCGCCAAGCTCACCCAGTTGATGTGTCGCAAGCGGCTGCACTGAGCGCCTAGCTACATAAGCTGCAGGGATAGGTGCGCAGCGTGCTTTGTGGTAAGCTCCGGCAGTTTTCAGGGGCGCCGTCTGCGGTTGCCGTCACTGCTCGAATGCATGACATAACGTATTGATTTGTCGTGAGTCGTCGCTGGCCTGATGCCATCGCGACGCGCTTCGCCGGGCTCCAGATGAGCCGGGCGGAGTTTCATCAGAAAAAAGGAATCAGGCTACTCATGGGCGAACTGGCCAAAGAAATCCTCCCGGTCAACATCGAAGATGAACTGAAACAGTCGTACCTCGACTACGCGATGAGCGTGATCGTCGGGCGTGCCTTGCCGGATGCGCGCGATGGCCTGAAGCCCGTGCACCGCCGGGTGCTGTTCGCCATGAGCGAGCTGGGCAACGACTGGAACAAGCCCTACAAGAAGTCCGCCCGTGTGGTCGGTGACGTGATCGGTAAATATCACCCCCACGGTGACACCGCCGTTTATGACACCATCGTGCGGATGGCCCAGCCATTCTCGCTGCGCTACCTGCTGGTCGACGGCCAGGGTAACTTTGGTTCGGTGGACGGCGACAACGCCGCGGCCATGCGATACACCGAAGTGCGCATGACCAAGCTGGCTCACGAGCTGCTGGCCGACCTGCACAAGGAAACCGTCGACTGGGTGCCCAACTACGACGGCACCGAGCAGATCCCGGCGGTCATGCCGACCAAGATCCCCAACCTGCTGGTCAACGGTTCCAGCGGTATCGCCGTGGGCATGGCGACCAACATCCCGCCGCACAACCTCGGCGAAGTGATCGACGGCTGCCTGGCGCTGATCGACAACCCGGAACTGACCGTCGATGAGCTGATGCAGTACATCCCCGGCCCGGACTTCCCGACCGCGGGCATCATCAACGGGCGCGCCGGCATCATCGAGGCCTACCGTACCGGCCGTGGTCGCATCTATATCCGCGCCCGTGCCGAAGTCGAGGACATCGACAAGGTCGGCGGCCGCCAGCAGATCGTCGTCACCGAACTGCCGTACCAGCTGAACAAGGCCCGTCTGATCGAGAAGATCGCCGAGCTGGTCAAAGAGAAGAAGATCGAAGGCATCACCGAACTGCGCGACGAGTCCGACAAGGACGGCATGCGCGTGGTCATCGAGCTGCGTCGTGGCGAAGTGCCCGAAGTGATCCTCAATAACCTCTACGCCCAAACCCAGATGCAGAGCGTGTTCGGCATCAACGTGGTGGCGTTGATCGACGGCCAGCCGAAGATCCTCAACCTCAAGGACATGCTCGATGCCTTCATCCTGCACCGTCGTGAGGTGGTTACCCGCCGCACCGTGTTCGAACTGCGCAAGGCCCGCGAGCGTGGTCACATCCTCGAAGGTCAGGCGGTCGCGCTGTCCAACATCGACCCGGTCATCGCCCTGATCAAGGCCTCGCCGACGCCATCCGAAGCCAAGGAGGCGCTGATTTCCACCGCCTGGGAATCCACCGCCGTGGAAGCCATGGTCGAGCGCGCTGGTGCTGACTCGTGCCGCCCGGAAGGTCTCGATCCGCAATACGGTCTGCGCGACGGCAAGTACTACCTGTCGCCGGAACAGGCCCAGGCGATCCTCGACCTGCGTCTGCACCGCCTGACCGGCCTGGAGCACGAGAAGCTGCTGGCCGAGTACCAGGAAATCCTCAACCAGATCGGCGAGCTGATCCGCATCCTGACCAGCGCCGTGCGCCTGATGGAAGTGATTCGCGAGGAGCTGGAAGCGGTCAAGGCCGAGTTCGGCGACAAGCGCCGCACCGAGATTCTCGATTCGCGTCTGGATCTGACCCTGGGTGACATGATCCCGGAAGAAGAGCGCGTGGTGACCATTTCCCACGGCGGCTACGCCAAGACCCAGCCGTTGACCGCCTACCAGGCCCAGCGCCGCGGCGGCAAGGGCAAGTCGGCCACCGGCATCAAGGACGAGGATTACATAGCGCATCTGCTGGTCGCCAACAGCCACGCCACGCTGCTGCTGTTCTCCAGTAAAGGCAAGGTGTACTGGCTGAAAACCTACGAAATTCCCGAAGCGTCCCGCGCTGCCCGCGGCCGTCCGCTGGTCAACCTGCTGCCGCTGGAAGAAGGTGAGTACATCACCACCATGCTGCAGATCGACCTCGAAGCCCTGCAGCAGCAAGCCGGCGCCGATGACGTGGACGACAGCGACGACGCCGTGCTCGAAGGCGAGATCGTTGAAGCCGAGGAAGTGGCTGAAGCCGCCGAGGTCGAGGAAGTCGAGGGTGAGACCGCCGAGCTGGTGGCCGAGCCGACTGGCGCCTACATCTTCATGGCCACCGCCTCCGGTACCGTGAAGAAGACCCCGCTGGTGCAGTTCAGCCGTCCGCGTTCCAACGGCCTGATCGCCCTGAAGCTGAAGGAAGGCGACACCCTGATCGCCGCCGCCATCACCGACGGCGCCAAGGAAGTCATGCTGTTCTCCAGCGCCGGTAAGGTGATCCGTTTCGCCGAGAGCGTGGTGCGCGTCATGGGCCGTGGCGCCCGTGGTATCCGCGGCATGCGTCTGGGCAAAGACCAGCGCCTGATCTCCATGCTGATCCCGGAGGCCGGTGCGCAAATCCTCACCGCCTCCGAGCGTGGTTTCGGCAAGCGCACCGCGCTGTCCAAGTTCCCGCGTCGCGGCCGTGGCGGCCAGGGCGTGATCGGCATGATCACCAAAGAGCGTAACGGCCCGCTGATCGGCGCCATCCAAGTGCAGGACGGCGAGGAAATCATGCTGATTTCCGACCAGGGCACCCTGGTGCGTACCCGTGTCGACGAAGTCTCCAGTTCCGGCCGCAATACCCAGGGCGTGACCCTGATCAAACTGGCCAAGGACGAGAAACTGGTCGGCCTGGAGCGTGTGCAGGAGCCGTCCGAGGAAGACGTCGAAGTGGCGCTGGACGAAGAGGGCAATCCGATCGTCGACGCCGAAGCCGATGAAACTGCTGCCGGTGAAGAGTCGGCAGCAGAGGGTGACGAGCCAGCAGCAGAAGATCGCGACGCCTAACCGCGCCGCTCTGCCTGCAGTGTCACGGCACTGCGGGCAGCATTTCGCCAGATAGATGTAGCAGACAGTCAAGCGAGAGTGAATTGTGAGCAAGCGAGCCTTTAACTTCTGCGCCGGCCCGGCCGCGCTTCCCGAAGCCGTTCTGCAGCGTGCCCAGGCCGAGTTGCTCGACTGGCAGGGCAAGGGCCTTTCCGTCATGGAAATGAGCCACCGCAGCGACGACTACGTGGTCATCGCCGAAAAGGCCGAGCAGGATCTGCGCGATCTGCTGACCATTCCCTCCGATTACAAAGTGCTGTTCCTGCAAGGCGGGGCGAGCCAGCAGTTCGCCGAGATTCCGCTCAACCTGCTGCCCGAAGACGGCACCGCCGATTACATCGACACCGGCATCTGGTCGAAGAAGAGCATCGAAGAGGCCCGCCGCTACGGCAACGTCAACGTCGCTGCCAGCGCCAAGCCCTACGATTACTTCGCCATTCCCGGGCAGAACGATTGGCAGCTGTCCAGGAACGCCGCTTATCTGCACTACGCCAGCAACGAAACCATCGGCGGCCTGCAGTTCGACTGGATCCCCGAGACCGGCGACGTACCGCTGGTGGTCGACATGTCCTCGGATATCCTGTCCCGTGAAGTGGACATCTCCAAGTTCGGCCTGATCTACGCGGGCGCCCAGAAGAACATCGGCCCCAGCGGCCTGGTGGTGGCGATCATTCGCGAAGACCTGCTCGGTCGCGCGCGCAGCAGTTGCCCGACCATGCTCAATTACAAGATCGCCGCCGATAACGGCTCGATGTACAACACCCCGGCGACCTTCAGCTGGTACCTCTCCGGCCTGGTCTTCGAGTGGCTGAAGGAGCAGGGCGGGGTTGCCGCCATGGAGCAGCGCAACAAGGCCAAGAAGGACCTGCTGTACAAGGCCATCGACGCCAGCGAGTTCTACAGCAACCCGATCGCCAAGAACGCCCGCTCGTGGATGAACGTGCCGTTCCGTCTGGCTGACGAGCGCCTCGACAAGCCGTTCCTGGCTGGCGCCGATGCCCGCGGCCTGCTTAACCTCAAGGGCCACCGTTCGGTTGGCGGCATGCGCGCCTCCATCTATAACGCCGTGGGCCTGGATGCGGTCGAGGCGCTGGTCGCCTACATGGCGGAGTTCGAGAAGGAGCACGCCTGATGAGCAACGACGCCAACACCGACCAGGCGCTGCAGGCCCTGCGCCTGCGCATCGACAGCTTGGACGAGAAGATCCTCGAACTGATCAGCGACCGTGCGCGCTGCGCCGAAGAAGTGGCGCGGGTGAAGATGGCGACCCTGGCCGAAGGCGAGGTGCCGGTGTTCTACCGCCCCGAGCGTGAGGCGCAAGTGCTCAAACGAGTGATGGAGCGCAACCGCGGGCCATTGGGCAACGAGGACATGGCGCGGCTGTTTCGCGAGATCATGTCGTCCTGCCTGGCCCTGGAGAACCCCCTCAAGGTCGCTTACCTCGGCCCGGAAGGCACCTTCTCCCAGGCGGCGGCGATGAAGCATTTCGGTCACGCGGTGATCAGCCAGCCCATGGCGGCGATCGACGAAGTGTTCCGTGAGGTGGTGGCCGGCGCCGTCAACTTCGGCGTGGTGCCGGTGGAGAATTCTACCGAGGGTGCGGTCAACCACACCCTGGACAGCTTCCTCGAGCACGATCTGGTGATCTGCGGCGAAGTGGAGCTGCGCATCCACCATCACCTGCTGGTCGGTGATGCCACCAAGACCGACCGCATTACCCGCATCTACTCCCACGCCCAGTCCCTGGCCCAGTGCCGCAAGTGGTTGGACGCCCATTACCCGAACGTCGAGCGCGTGGCGGTTTCCAGCAACGCCGACGCGGCGCGCCGGGTGAAGAGCGAGTGGAACTCAGCGGCGATTGCCGGCGACATGGCGGCCAACCTGTACGACCTGACCCGCCTGGCCGAGAAGATCGAGGATCGCCCGGACAACTCCACGCGCTTTCTGATCATCGGCAACCAGGAAGTGCCGCCCACCGGCGACGACAAGACCTCGGTGATCGTCTCGATGCGCAACAAGCCCGGTGCCCTGCACGAGCTGCTGGTGCCGTTCCATCAGAACGGCATCGACCTGACCCGCATCGAAACGCGCCCGTCGCGCAGCGGCAAGTGGACCTACGCCTTCTTCATCGACTTCGTCGGCCACCACCGCGATCCGCTGATCAAGGACGTGCTGGAAAAAATCAATCAGGAAGCCGTGGCGCTCAAGGTGCTGGGTTCCTATCCCAAGGCAGTACTTTAACTGCGGCTCCAGGCCGCGGGCTGCGGGCGACAGGCGACAGGCTTGTGCTCGCTGCCCGGGCCTGCAGCCTGAGGCCTGACTATGAGTTGTGATTTCATCGCCCTGGCCCAGCCAGGCGTACAGAAGCTGTCCCCCTACGTGCCAGGCAAGCCGGTCGACGAGTTGGCCCGTGAGCTGAACATGGACCCGGCCAGCATCGTCAAACTGGCTAGCAACGAAAACCCCCTGGGCCCGAGCCCCAAGGCGCTGGCCGCGATCCGCGCCGAGCTGGACGAACTGACTCGCTACCCCGACGGCAATGGCTTCGCCCTGAAGACCCTGCTGGCCGAGCGCTGCGGCGTGACCACTGCCCAGGTCACCCTGGGCAACGGCTCCAACGACATCCTCGAACTGGTCGCCCGCGCTTACCTGGCGCCTGGCCTGAACGCGGTGTTCAGCGCACACGCGTTTGCCGTCTACCCGATCGCCACCCAGGCCGTTGGCGCCCAGGCCAAGGTCGTGCCGGCCGTCAACTTCGGCCATGACCTGCCGGCCATGCTGGCGGCCATCGATGCCAATACCCGCGTGGTGTTCATCGCCAACCCCAATAACCCGACCGGCACCTGGTTCGGCAAGCAGGCACTGGGCGATTTCCTCGCCGCCGTTCCGGAAAACGTGCTGGTGGTGCTGGACGAGGCCTACATCGAATACGCCGATGGCGACGAGTTGCCGGACGGCCTGGATTACCTGGCCGATCACCCCAACCTGCTGGTATCGCGTACCTTCTCCAAGGCCTACGGCCTGGCCTCGCTGCGCGTCGGCTACGGCCTGAGCCGACCGGACGTGGCCGACGTGCTGAACCGCGTCCGCCAGCCGTTCAACGTCAACAGTTTCGCCCTGGCGGCGGCCTGCGCGGCGTTCGACGATACCGAGTACCTGGCACGCAGCCGCGAGATCAATACCGCCGGCATGCTGCAGTTGCAGGATGGTTGCCGTGAGTTGGGCCTGAGCTGGATTCCGTCGAAAGCCAACTTCCTGGCCATCGACTTTGGCCGTGACACCGCGGCGATCAATCAGGGCCTGCTGCGCGAAGGCGTGATCGTGCGCCCGGTCGCCGGCTACGGCATGCCCAACCACCTGCGCGTTTCCATTGGCCTGCCGGCCGAGAACGCCCGCTTCCTGGAAGCACTGCGCAAGGTGCTGAACGCGTGATCGAACGCCATGCACCTGTGAAGCCGCTGGTCGAGCGCCTGGTCGTCGTCGGCCTGGGACTGATCGGCGGTTCCTTCGCCAAGGGCCTGCGCGCCCGCGGCGTGTGCCGTGAAGTGGTGGGTGTCGACCTGGATGCGCAGTCGCGGCGCCTGGCCGTCGAGCTTGGCGTCGTTGACCGCTGCGAAGAGGCACTGGCTGCCGCCTGTCAGGGCGCCGACGTGATCATGCTGGCCGTCCCTATCCTGGCCATGGAGCGCGTACTCGGCGAATTGGCCAAGCTGGATCTGGGCGATGCCATCCTGACCGATGCCGGCAGTGCCAAGGGCAATGTGGTGCGCGCTGCCGATGCGGTGTTCGGCGGCGTGCCGGCACGGTTCGTGCCGGGTCACCCGATCGCCGGCTCCGAGCAGAGCGGGGTAGAGGCGGCCAATGGCGAGCTGTTCAAGCGCCACAAGGTGATCCTCACGCCGCTGGCGCAGACCGACGCCCTGGCCTTGCAGCGCGTCGACCAGTTGTGGCGCGAGCTGGGTGCCGATGTCGAGCACATGCAGGTCGAGCACCACGACCAGGTCCTCGCTGCCACCAGCCACTTGCCCCATCTGCTGGCCTTCGGCCTGGTCGACTCGCTGGCCAAGCGCAACGAAAACCTGGAGATTTTCCGCTACGCCGCCGGCGGCTTCCGCGATTTCACGAGAATCGCCGGCAGCGACCCGGTCATGTGGCACGACATCTTTCTCGCCAACCGCGAGGCCGTGCTGCGCACCTTGGATGTATTTCGCGACGACCTCGACGCCTTGCGCGACGCGGTCGACGCAGGGGACGGGCATCATCTGCTGGGCGTATTCACCCGCGCCCGCGTGGCCCGCGAACATTTCAGCAAAATACTGGCCCGCCGGGCCTATGTGGACGCTATGCACTCGAACGATTTGATTTTCCTGGCAAATCCTGGCGGCAAGGTCGCCGGCCGCATCCGCGTACCGGGCGACAAGTCCATCTCGCACCGCTCGATCATGCTCGGCTCGCTGGCCGAGGGCACTACTGAGGTCGAAGGTTTCCTGGAGGGCGAAGATGCCCTGGCGACCCTGCAGGCTTTTCGCGACATGGGCGTGGTCATCGAAGGCCCGCACCATGGCCGCGTGACCATCCATGGCGTCGGCCTGCATGGCTTGAAGCCGCCACCCGGCCCGATCTACGTCGGCAACTCCGGAACCTCGATGCGCCTGCTCTCCGGCCTGCTGGCTGGCCAGCCGTTCGACGTGACCATGACGGGCGACGCCTCGCTGTCCAAGCGTCCGATGAACCGTGTGGCCAACCCGCTGCGGGAAATGGGCGCCGTGGTCGAGACCGGCCCGGACGGCCGTCCGCCGCTGACCATCCGTGGTGGCAGCAAGCTCAAGGCGCTGACCTACACCCTGCCGATGGCCAGCGCCCAGGTGAAGTCCTGTCTGCTGCTGGCCGGCCTGTACGCCGAAGGCGTCACGACCGTGACCGAGCCGGCGCCGACCCGCGACCATACCGAGCGAATGCTGCGCGGCTTCGGTTACGCGGTTCAGTCCAACGGTCCGGTGGCCTCCCTGCAGGCCGGCGGCAAGCTGACCGCCACGCGCATCGAAGTGCCGGCGGACATTTCTTCGGCGGCCTTCTTCCTGGTCGCGGCGTCCATCGCCGAAGGTTCCGACCTGCTGCTCGAGCATGTCGGCATCAACCCGACCCGTATCGGTGTGATCGAGATCCTGCGCCTGATGGGCGGCGACATCACCCTGGAAAACCAGCGTGAAGTCGGCGGTGAGCCGGTGGCCGACCTGCGCGTGCGTGGTGCCAAGCTCAAGGGCATCGAGATCCCCGAAGAGCTGGTACCGCTGGCCATCGACGAATTCCCGGTGCTGTTCGTCGCCGCGGTCTGCGCCGAAGGGCGTACCGTGCTGCGCGGCGCCGAAGAACTGCGGGTCAAGGAATCCGACCGCATTCAGGTCATGGCTGACGGCCTCACCAGCCTGGGCGTGAAAGTCGAGCCAACTGCTGATGGCATCATCATCGACGGCGGCCAAAGCATCGGCGGCGGTGAAGTGTACAGCCACGGCGACCACCGCATCGCCATGGCCTTCAGCGTCGCCTCGCTGCGCGCCACCGCGCCGATCCGCATCCACGACTGCGCCAATGTCGCCACCTCGTTCCCCAACTTCCTGGTCCTGGCCGAGCAGGTGGGTATTCGTGTCGCCGTGGAGGGCAAGCAATGAGCCTGAATGCACCGGTCATCACCATCGACGGGCCAAGCGGCTCGGGCAAGGGCACCGTTGCCGGCCTGTTGGCCAGGCAGCTGGGCTGGAACCTGCTGGACTCCGGTGCGCTGTACCGCCTGCTGGCGTTCTGCGCCGGCAACCACGGTGTCGATCTGGCCAACGAAGAGTCGCTGAAACTGCTGGCCGCCCATCTGGACGTGCAGTTCCTCGCTGCCGGTGACGGCAAGCCGCAGCGCATCATCCTCGAAGGCGAGGAGGTGACCGACGCCATCCGCAACGAGCAGGTCGGCGCCGGGGCGTCCCAGGTCGCCGCACTGCCGGCGGTGCGCGAGGCCCTGCTGCAGCGCCAGCGTGCGTTCCGCGAAGCGCCGGGTCTGGTGGCCGATGGCCGCGACATGGGCACGGTGGTGTTCAGTGATGCGCCGCTCAAGGTTTTCCTGACCGCCAGCGCCGAGGAACGGGCCAACCGACGTTACCTGCAGTTGAAGGCCAAGGGCGATGATGTTAATCTCGCGAGTCTTCTCGATGAGATTCGGGCGCGCGACGAGCGCGATACCCAGCGCGCAGTGGCTCCGCTCAAGCCGGCAGCCGATGCGATCCAGCTGGATTCCACCGAGTTGTCCATCGAGCAGGTGCTGGAAAGAATCCTGAGCGAAGTCGCCAATCGCGACCTCGCCGGTTGAAAAGAGCCAGTTTCGGCTCGCAAGGGAGGCATACGGGAGACCAGTCCCAGTCCCGTAGGCCTCTTTTTACATGAATAAACCCGCATAGTCTGGAATGCGGAGCAGGGCGAATCCCCGCCCGACCCAACAGGAATCAACATGAGCGAAAGCTTTGCAGAACTTTTTGAAGAAAGCCTGAAGTCCCTCGACATGCAGCCGGGTGCCATCATCACCGGCATCGTGGTCGACATCGACGGCGACTGGGTTACCGTTCACGCTGGCCTGAAGTCCGAGGGCGTCATCCCTCTGGAGCAGTTCTTCAACGAACAAGGCGAGCTGACCATCAAGGTCGGTGACGAAGTACACGTAGCGCTGGACGCGGTCGAAGACGGCTTCGGTGAAACCAAGCTGTCCCGCGAAAAAGCCAAGCGCGCCGAGTGCTGGATCGTTCTGGAAGCAGCTTTCGCCGCTGAGGAAGTGGTCAAGGGCGTTATCAACGGTAAGGTTAAAGGCGGCTTCACTGTCGACGTTAACGGCATCCGTGCGTTCCTGCCAGGTTCCTTGGTCGATGTCCGTCCGGTGCGTGATACCACTCACCTGGAAGGCAAAGAGCTGGAATTCAAGGTCATCAAGCTCGACCAGAAGCGCAACAACGTTGTCGTTTCCCGTCGCAGCGTCCTGGAAGCCGAAAACAGTGCCGAGCGCGAAGCGCTGCTGGAATCGCTGCAGGAAGGCCAACAGGTCAAGGGTATCGTCAAGAACCTCACCGACTACGGCGCATTCGTGGATCTGGGTGGCGTCGACGGCCTGCTGCACATCACCGACATGGCCTGGAAGCGTATCAAGCACCCGTCCGAGATCGTCAACGTTGGTGACGAGATCGACGTCAAGGTTCTGAAGTACGATCGCGAGCGTAACCGTGTTTCCCTGGGCCTGAAGCAACTGGGCGAAGACCCATGGGTTGCCATCAAGGCTCGTTACCCGGAAAGCACCCGCGTCATGGCGCGCGTGACCAACCTGACCGACTATGGCTGCTTCGCAGAGCTGGAAGAAGGCGTGGAAGGCCTGGTACACGTTTCCGAAATGGACTGGACCAACAAGAACATCCACCCGTCGAAAGTCGTTCAGGTTGGCGACGAAGTGGAAGTCATGGTTCTGGACATCGACGAAGAGCGTCGTCGTATCTCCCTGGGTATCAAGCAGTGCAAGACCAACCCGTGGGAAGACTTCTCCGGTCAGTTCAACAAGGGTGACAAGATCTCCGGCACCATCAAGTCGATCACCGATTTCGGTATCTTCATTGGTCTGGACGGCGGCATCGACGGCCTGGTTCACCTGTCCGACATCTCCTGGAACGAAGTCGGCGAAGAAGCCGTACGTCGCTTCAAGAAGGGCGACGAGCTGGAAACCGTCATCCTGTCGGTCGACCCGGAGCGTGAGCGCATCTCCCTGGGCATCAAGCAACTGGAAGAAGATCCGTTCTCCGACTACGTTGCTGTCAACGACAAAGGCACCATCGTTCGCGGTACCGTGAAGGAAGTTGACGCCAAGGGCGCCATCATCACTCTGGCCGACGGCATCGAAGCCACTCTGAAAGCCTCCGAAATCAGCCGTGACCGCGTTGAAGACGCGCGCAACGTTCTGAAAGAAGGCGAAGAAGTAGAGGCCAAGATCATCAGCGTCGATCGCAAGAGCCGCGTGATCAGCCTGTCCGTCAAGTCGAAAGACGTTGAAGACGAAAAAGAAGCCATCAAGGAAATGCGCAAGCAGGAAGTTGAAACTTCCGGTCCGACCACCATCGGTGATCTGATTCGTGCGCAAATGGAAAACCAGAACTAAGTTCGGGTGATCCACAAAAGGGCGACTTCGGTCGCCCTTTTTCATGCCGGAGGAAATACCTCAAGCCCTCGATCCGTCCGCAGAACCGGCCGTGCAGAATCTGGATAGCGATCTGCAGTAAACGGCTATTGCCCCTTCGTACCCGCTCTTAATCTGGCTGTGCCTGATACGCCCCATCTGGCGTTACCTGATACGCCATTTGGCGTTGCCTGATACAAGAACAATGGAGGGTACGACCCCATGACCGGCACACTCGATCGCCTTGCCCGGCAGCTCACCGATTCCTTTCAGGAGGATCCAGCCAAGGGCATCTTCCGCTGCCGCCGCGACGTTTTCACCGATCCGGATCTGTTCGAGCTGGAGATGAAGCACATCTTCGAGAGCGGCTGGGTTTACCTCGCCCACGAGAGTCAGATTCCCGAGATCAACGATTACTTCACCACCCATATCGGCCGCCAGCCCGTGGTCATCACCCGTGACAAGGCGGGTGAGCTGCATGGCCTGATCAACGCCTGTGCGCACCGCGGCGCCGTGCTGTGCCGTCGCAAGCAGGGTAACAAGGGCTCGTTCACCTGCCCATTCCATGGCTGGACCTTCAGCAACGCCGGCAAGCTGCTCAAGGTGAAGGACGCCAAGACCGGTGGCTATCCCGAGAGCTTCGATTGCGACGGCTCTCATGACCTCAAGCGCATGGCGCGCTTCCAGGGCTATCGCGGTTTTCTGTTCGGCAGCCTGAGCGAGGCGGTACCGGCGCTGGAAGACTACCTGGGCGAGACCCGGGTGATCATCGACCAGATCGTCGATCAGGCGCCGCAAGGCATCGAAGTGCTGCGCGGCAACTCCTCGTACTTCTACGACGGCAACTGGAAGCTGCAGATCGAGAACGGCGCCGACGGCTATCACGTCAGCTCGGTGCACTGGAACTACTCGGCGACCATGCAGCGTCGCAACTACGAAGCCGAGGGCACCCGTACCGTGGATGCCAATGGCTGGTCGAAGAGCGTCGGTGGTTTCTATGCCTACGAATACGGCCACATCCTGCTGTGGACCCGGCTGATCAACCCCGAAGTGCGCCCGGTGTTCGAGCACCGTGACGAACTGGCGGCGCAGTTCGGCGATACCCGTGCCGACATCATCGTTGGCCAGACCCGCAACCTCTGCCTGTACCCCAACGTGTACCTGATGGATCAGTTCTCCACGCAGATTCGCGTGGTGCGGCCGATTTCCGTCGACAAGACCGAAGTGACCATCTACTGCTTCGCCCCCAAGGGGGAGAGCGACGAGGCCCGCGCGTTGCGCATCCGCCAGTACGAGGACTTCTTCAACGTCACCGGCATGGGCACGCCGGATGACCTGGAAGAGTTTCGCGCCTGCCAGACCGGGTATGCCGGCCAGGCCGCGCAGTGGAACGACCTCAGCCGGGGCGCCAGCCACTGGATCGAAGGGCCGGACGATAATGCCAGGGCCATGGGCATGCAGCCTCTGCTCAGCGGCGTGAAGTCCGAGGACGAGGGTCTTTTCGTGCGCCAGCACGCCTACTGGGCGCAGGCCATGGGCAAGGCCATCGACAGCGAGCGGGCGAAGCTGATCGCCACTGATGGGGAGCACGCCGCATGAGCGCCAATCGACAGCTGATCCTCGATTTCATCTACCGCGAAGCGCGTCTGCTCGACGATCGCCAGTGGGACGAATGGCTGGAGTGCTATTCGAGTAAGGCGGTGTTCTGGATGCCGGCCTGGGACGACGACGACGGGTTGACCGAGGACCCGCAGCGGGAAATCTCGCTGATCTACTACCCCAACCGCGAAGGGCTGGAGGATCGCGTATTCCGTATCAAGACCGAGCGCTCCAGCGCTAGCACCCCGGAGCCGCGCACCGCGCATTTCATCGCCAACCTGGAGGTGCTCGAGGAGAGCGCCGAGCAGGTTCAGGTGCGCTTCAACTGGCAGACCCTGAGCCATCGCTACAAGAGCACCGACGTCTACTTCGGCACCTCGTTCTACCACCTGGACATGCGCGGCGATCAGCCACTGATCACCGCCAAGAAGGTGGTGCTCAAGAACGACTACGTGCACCAGGTGCTCGACATCTATCACATCTGAATCCGCGCGCGGCCGCCCCTCGCAGAGCGTGGCGGCCGGGCCGAGGTATCGCCATGACGTACACCATCGCCCTGAATTTCGAAGACGGGGTCACCCGCTTCATCGACTGTAAGGCCAACGAAAAGGTGCTGGATGCCGCCTACCGCAACCGCATCAACCTGCCCATGGACTGTTCCGACGGCGTGTGCGGCACCTGCAAGTGCCGCTGCGAAGACGGCGATTACGATCAGGGCGAGGACTACATCGAGGATGCCCTCAATGAAGATGAAGCCGCCCAGGGCCTGGTGCTGACCTGCCAGATGGTGCCGGCTTCGGACTGCGTGATCGCCGTACCGGTGCCGTCCACCGCCTGCAAGACCGGAACGAACAGCTTCGAAGGCGAACTGGTGTCGATCACCCCTCACGCCGATGCGGCGCTGGAAGTGGCATTCGACATCGCCGGTGGCGCCGCCGCGCCGAGTTTCCTGCCGGGGCAGTACGTGAACATCGCCGTGCCCGGTGCTGGCCAGACGCGCGCCTACTCGTTCAGCAGCAAGCCGGGTGAATCGCGCTTCAGCTTTCTGATCAAACGTGTACCAGGCGGGCTGATGAGCGCCTACCTGGATCAGGCGCAGTTGGGCGAGCGTCTGCAGTTCACCGGGCCGCTGGGCACCTTCTACCTGCGCGATGTGCGCCGGCCGCTGCTGCTGCTGGCCGGCGGCACAGGCCTTGCACCGTTCCTGTCGATGCTCGAAGTACTCGCCGAGCGCGGCTGCGAGCAACCGATTAGCCTGATCTACGGGGTGACCCGCGATCTCGACCTGGTCTTGCTCGAACGCCTCCAGCAACTGGCCGAGCGCCTGCCGACCCTGGTGTTCATCACCTGTGTGGCCGAGACGCAGTCCCAGCATCCGCGCAAGGGCTACGTCACTCAGCACATGAGCGCGGCGATGCTCAACGACGGTGACGTCGACGTCTACCTGTGCGGGCCGCCGCCTATGGTCGACGCGGTACGCCAGCACTTCAGCGAGCAGGGCGTCACTCCGGCCAGTTTCCATTACGAGAAATTCACCCCGACCCAGGTGGTCAGCACCGATCGGCAAGCCCTGTCGGCCTGAGGAGAGCGCCATGTACAAGCGATTCGATAACAAGGTGGCGCTGGTCACGGGCGCAGCGCAGGGCATCGGCCGACGGGTCGTCGAGCGCCTGGCGAGCGAGGGCGCGCGCGTCGTGGCGGTGGATCGGGCCGAGCTGGTTCATGAGCTCAACGACGAGCTGGGGCAGGGCGCCGAGTTGCTGACCCTGACCGCCGACCTGGAACGCTACGAGGACTGCCAGCAGGTGATGAGGCAGGCCGTGGAGCGTTTCGGTCGCCTGGATATCCTGATCAACAACGTGGGCGGCACCATCTGGGCGAAACCCTTCGAGCATTACCGCGAGGCGGAAATCGAGGCCGAAGTGCGTCGCTCGCTGTTCCCGACCCTGTGGTGCTGCCACGCCGCCTTGCCGGTGATGCTGGAGCAGGGCAGCGGCGCCATCGTCAACGTGTCGTCCATCGCTACTCGCAGCGTCAATCGCGTGCCCTACGGTGCGGCCAAGGGCGGCGTCAATGCGCTGACCGCCTGCCTGGCCTTCGAGAACGCCGGGCGTGGCATTCGCGTCAACGCCACAGCCCCTGGCGGCACCGAGGCGCCGCCGCGACGTATCCCACGCAACGCCGCCGAACAGAGCGAGCAGGAAAGGACCTGGTACCAGCAGATCGTCGACCAGACCCTCGATAGCAGCCTGATGAAACGCTACGGCACGCTCGACGAGCAGGTCGGCGCGATTCTGTTTCTGGCCTCCGACGAGGCTTCGTATATCACCGGCGTGACCCTGCCGGTCGGTGGCGGTGATCTGGGCTAGCACCTCACGTAACACGAGTAGACCAGGCGACAACGCCTGCCACGGCTTCACAACAACAATAAGAGACCCATGCCATGCGTAACCTCGACGTCAACGACGTGATCGACAATGCCCGTTTCAATTCCTTCCACTGGCTGGTGATGTGCCTGTGCGCCTTGCTGCTGATCTTCGACGGCTACGACCTGTTCATCTACGGCGTGGTGCTGCCGGCGATCATGCAGGAATGGGGGCTCACGCCCCTGCAGGCCGGCGCCCTGGGCAGCTACGCGCTGTTCGGCATGATGTTCGGCGCGCTGCTGTTCGGCAGCCTGGCTGACAAGATCGGTCGCAAGAAGGGCATCGCCCTCTGCTTCGCGCTGTTCAGCACGGCGACCATCGTCAACGGCTTTGCCACGAGCCCCACCGAGTTCGGCATCTGTCGCTTTATTGCCGGTCTCGGCTGCGGCGGCCTGATGCCCAACGCCGTAGCGCTGATGAACGAATACGCGCCGAAGAAACTGCGCAGCACCCTGGTGGCGGTGATGTTCAGCGGCTATTCGCTGGGCGGCATGCTGTCGGCCGGGGTGGGCATCTTCATGCTGCCGCGCTTCGGCTGGGAGTCGATGTTCTTCGCCGCCGCGCTGCCGCTGTTGCTGCTGCCGGTGATCTTCCATTACCTGCCCGAATCCATCGGTTTTCTGGTGCGTCGCGGCGAGCATGACAAGGCCCGCGCGCTGCTCCAGCGACTCGATCCAGGCCAGTCGCTGGGTGCGGACGTGCAGTTGGTGATCAACGAGCGCAAGGGCAGCGGCGTGTCCGTGCTGGAGCTGTTTCGCAATGGCCTGGCGGTGCGTACCCTGTCGATCTGGGTAGCGTTCTTCTGCTGCCTGCTGATGGTCTACGCGTTGAGCTCCTGGCTACCCAAGCTGATGGCCAACGCCGGCTACAGCCTGGGCTCGAGTCTGTCGTTCCTGCTGGCCCTCAACTTCGGGGGCATGGCCGGCGCGATTCTTGGTGGCTGGCTGGGCGACCGTTTCAACCTGACCAAGGTCAAGGTCGGCTTCTTCATCGCCGCTGCCGTGTCGATCAGCCTGCTCGGCTTCAAGAGCCCGACGCTGGTGCTGTATCTGCTGATCTTCATCGCCGGGGCGACCACCATCGGCACGCAGATCCTGCTGTACGCCGGCACCGCCCAGCTGTATGGCCTGTCGATCCGTTCCACGGGGCTTGGCTGGGCCTCGGGTATCGGCCGCAACGGCGCCATCGTCGGCCCGCTGCTCGGCGGTGCGCTGATGGGGATCGAGTTGCCGCTGCAGCTCAATTTCATGGCCTTCGCCATCCCTGGCGCCATCGCCGCCCTGGCCATGCTGGTGTTCGCCCTGAACAGCGCCAGTGTCGCCAGGCTCGACCTGCAATCCAGCAAAGCCTGATCGCCACCTCCATCCGTACCCTGATCCATCTCCGTTCACCTCATCGTTGAACGGGGAGCGGCTGCGGCCGCCCGCTTGACGGAGCGAAGCAATGACGCTGTTCAAGGACGTGTCGCTGTCGGCGACCGTCGCCGGCTTTATCGCCACGGTGATTTCCTATGCCGGGCCGCTGGTGATCATCTTCCAGGCGGCGCGCACGGCCGGTCTGCCGGCCGAAGTACTGTCGTCGTGGATCTGGGCGATCAGCATCGGCAGTGGTGTGCTGGGCATCGTACTCAGCCTGCGCTACCGGGCGCCGGTGGTGATCGCCTGGTCGGCGCCGGGCTCGGCGCTGTTGGTCAGCCTGTTGCCGCAAGTGAGCCTCGGCGAGGCAGTGGGCGCGTATCTGGTGGCCAACCTGATCGTGCTGGTGGTTGGCCTCAGTGGCGCCTTCGACAAACTGGTCGCACGGCTGCCGCTGTCGGTGTGTGCGGCGATGCTGGCAGGCATTCTGTTCAGCTTCGGCAGCGCGCTGTTCACCTCGCTTCAGGAACAGCCGCTGCTGGTGCTGGCGATGTTCGTCACCTACCTGATGTGCAAGCGCCTGTCGCCGCGCTACGCGGTGCTGGCGGTGTTGCTGGTCGGCGTTGGGCTGATGGTCGGCCGCGGCGAGCTGAGCGCCGATGCCTGGGTGATCGGCCTGGCCACGCCGGTGTGGATCACCCCGGAGTTCTCTCTGACGGCGATGCTCAACATCGGCGTACCGCTGGCCGTGGTGGCGCTGACCGGGCAATTCATACCCGGCATGGCGCTATTGCGCAGCAGCGGCTATGGCGAGGTACCGGCACTGCCGCTGTTGGCGGGCTGTGGCCTGGGCAGTTTGCTGTTGGCGCCCTTTGCCTGCCATGGCCTGGCGCTGGGGGCGATTACCGCAGCGATCTGTACCGGCCGTGAGGCCCATGAGCGGCCCGAGCGTCGCTACGTGGCCGGTGTGGTGGGTGGCCTGTTCTACCTGCTGTTCGGCCTGTTCGGGGCAACCCTGGTCAGCCTGTTCACCGCCTTTCCCCAGGCGCTGGTGGCGGCGTTGAGGGGGCTCGCACTGTTCGGCGCGATTTCGGCTTCGCTGGCCGGGCCATGGCCGTGCCGCAAGAGCGTGAAGCGGCGCTGGTGGCCTTTCTGGTCACCGCCTCGGGCATGTCCTTTCTCGGTCTGTCGGCGGCGTTCTGGAGGCTGATCTTCGGACTGTTCGCCCATTGGCTGCTGACTCATGGAGCCGCGCCCGCCACCGAGCAGGCCGTGCGTTCCAGGCCCGCTCAAGAGACTCGCTGAACCCCGATTTTCCTGATCCGGCTCTCCGCGCTGTTTGGCTTGGGGCGCCGTTGTACCCATGCAATAACAACAAGAGCAGAGCAATCATGAGTAAACATCAGACTACCTTGTGCGTATTTTCCCTAAGCGTGCTGAGCCTGCCGGCTGCCGTACAGGCCGCGGGCGAGGGCTTCATCGACGGCGCCAGCGCGACCCTGCAGGCGCGCAATTACTACTTCAGCCGGGACTTCTCCGACATCGTCGGTGCCAACCGACAATCCAAGGCCGAGGAGTGGGCCCAGGGCTTTATCCTCGATTTCAAGTCCGGCTACACGCCGGGCGTGGTCGGCTTTGGCCTGGACGCCCAGGGGCTGCTCGGCATGAAACTCGACAGCAGCCGCGACCGGGTCAATACCGGGTTGTTGCCGGTGCGCGACAACGGCGAGGCTGCCGATGAATACAGCCGCCTCGGCGTGGCGCTGAAGGCTCGTTATTCGCAGACCGAACTGCGCATCGGTGAGCTGCAGCCCAACCTGCCGGTACTGACCTTCAGCGACATTCGCCTGCTGCCGCCCAGCTACCAGGGAGCTTCGCTGCTGTCGCGAGAAATCGATGGCCTGACCCTGCAGGGCGGCCACCTGCGTTCCACCAGCCTGCGCAACGAAGCTGGCGACGACAAACTGCAGGCCATGCTCGGCCATGTGCCGCAGCGCCAGGTCAGCAGCGACGCGTTCAACTACCTGGGCGCCGACTACACCTTCAACGACAAGCGCACCACTGCCAGCCTGTGGTACGCGCAGCTGGAGGACATCTACAACCAGCGTTTCGTCGGCCTCAAGCACAGCGAGCCTGTGGGCGCCTGGACACTGGGCGCCAACCTCGGCTACTTCGACAGCCAGGAAGATGGCGACAAGCTGCTTGGCGATATCGACAACCAGGCCTTCTATTCACTGATTTCGGCCAAGCATGGCGGCCATACCTTCTATGTTGGCTACCAGGCGATGTTCGGCGACAACCCGTTCCCACGGGTGTTCGCCAACGTCACGCCGTTGGGCAACGAGGTGCCGACCTATGAGTTCGCCTACACCGACGAGCGCTCCTGGCAGGCCCGTTACGACTACGACTTCGCCGTCCTCGGCTTGCCCGGTCTGACCACCACGGTGCGCTATATCCGCGGCAACAACGTCGATACCGGCCTGGGCTTCGAGGGCAAGGATCGTGAACGCGATCTGGATATCGGCTACGTGGTGCAGAGCGGGGCGCTCAAGGGGCTGGGTGTGCGGGTGCGTAATGTCGAAGCGCGTTCCAACTACCGTAGCGATATCGACGAGAACCGGCTGATCCTTTCGTACACCTGGACGTTGCTCTGAGGCGCTGGCGCGATTTTTTCGCGCGCATGGCGCGCTCCCACAGGGGCGTCGATAGCCGTGGTTCATTGGGCCCAATCGTAGGATGGGGCGAGCCGCGTAGTCGTAGGATGGGTGGAACCCATCGCAGTTTGATGGGTTCCACCCATCCTACGGGCTGGAGAACAGCATCCGTGGGAGCGGGCGGGGACGCCCAGTCCATGCCCGCGATGCTTTTCGTGCCAATGGGCTTGGCAACTCGGCTTGCCAATCGCTCTTACTCACTATCCAGATTCTTCACCAGCTTCAGGCAGCGCCTGAGCAGTGGCGAATTATCGTTCTTGCGGTAGCTGATCACGATGGGTGACGTGGCACTGGCGTCGAGCAATGGCGTGTAGCCGATATCGTCGCGGTGCAGGCGCTGCACGGAGGCGGGCACCAGGCTGATGCCGATGCCGGCGGCGACCAGGCCGATGGCGGTCTGCAGTTCGTTGGTCATCTGCGCCACGCGGATCTTCAGGTCGTTTCGGGCGAACAGCGCCAGCACATGGTCGGCGTAGCTGGGTCGTGGCGAGGCGGGGTAGAGCACGAACGGCTCGCGGGCCAGTTCCTCCAGCGAAGCCGGAGCGACCAGCAATCGATGGCCGGCGGGCAGGGCGGCGACCAGCGGGTCCTGGCGGATCACTTCCTGAACGATGGCCGGGTCTTCGATATGGATGCGCCCGAAGCCGATATCGATACGGCCGCGTTTGAGCGCTTCCACCTGGGGCAACGTGGTCAGCTCGGACAAACCCAGTTCGATGGCGGCCTCGCCGCGCAGTTGGCGGATCAGCTCGGGCAGCGCGCCGTACAAGGTCGAGGGCGCGAAGCCGATGCCGAACCAGCGCCGCTGGCCTTCGGCGATGCGCCGGGTGTCATCGCTGACGCGGCCCAGTTGCTCGAGCAACTGCACGGAATGTTCGTAGAAGAAGCGCCCGGCTTCGGTCAGGCGCAGCGGCCTGCCGCGTTCGATCAATGCCACGCCTAATTCGTCTTCCAGTTGCTGAATCTGCCGGCTCAGCGGTGGCTGAGCGATATGCAGGCGCTCGGCCGCACGGGTGAAATTGAGCGTTTCCGCCAGCACGCGGAAGTAGCGCAGATGGCGCAGCTCCATGATACCTCCAGGGTATGAAACCAGACCGATTCAATATTGGACTGCCTGATTTGCTGAGGTCAATCTGTGCCCAGACAAAAATAAAACCTGAAGGACATGCCCGTGCTTCCTCGCATCCCTTGCTCTTCTCGCCCGCTGCTGGCCGACCTCGTGAAGGGAGCGCCGCAGTGCGCCACTTCGCAGGCGACGGCTCGTGGCATTGCCGCGCATACGGATCATCGCCCATGAGCCTCCCGCTGATCGAAAGCCTCGACACCCTCATCGTCGACTTGCCCACCATTCGCCCGCACAAGCTGGCCATGCATACCATGCAGCAGCAGACCCTGGTCATCCTGCGCTTGCGCTGTAGCGACGGTATCGAAGGTGTCGGCGAAGCGACCACCATCGGCGGTCTGGCCTATGCCGGGGAAAGCCCGGAAAGCATCAAGACCAACATCGATACCTATTTCGCACCGCTGCTGATCGGCCAGCCGGCCGGCAACATCAATGCCGCCATGCTGCGCATCGACCGCAGCGTGCGCGCCAACACCTTTGCCCGTTCGGCGGTGGAAACCGCGCTGCTCGATGCCCAGGGCAAGCGCCTCGGGCTGCCGGTCGCCGAATTGCTCGGTGGCCGCGTGCGCGACGGCCTCGAAGTGGCTTGGACGCTGGCCAGCGGCGATACCGCCAAAGACATCGACGAGGCCGAGCGCATGCTCGACCTGCGTCGCCACCGGGTTTTCAAACTGAAGATCGGCAGCCGCGAGGCGGCGCTGGACATCGCCCACGTCGCCGCGATCAAGCGCGCCCTGGGCGACCGTGCCAGTGTACGGGTGGACGTCAACCAGGCGTGGAGCGAGGCGGTGGCCATTCGCGCCTGCCAGGCCCTCGGTGATGCCGGCGTCGACTTGATCGAGCAACCGATACCGCGCCAGGACGTGCTCGCCCAGGCCCGCGTTAGCGCCCGCAGCCCGGCGCCGATCATGGCCGACGAAGCCATCGAGAGCGTCGAGGACAGCTTCAATCTGGCCCGCGGCGGCGCCGCGCCGGTGTTCGCCCTGAAGATCGCCAAGAACGGCGGCCCGCGCGCCGTGCTGCGCAGTGCCTACATCGCCGAAGCGGCGGGCATCGGCCTGTACGGCGGCACCATGCTCGAAGGCAGCGTCGGCACCCTGGCCTCGGCCCATGCCTTCGCCACCCTGAGCAAGCTGGAATGGCACACCGAACTGTTCGGCCCGCTGCTGCTGACCGAGGACATCCTCGTCGAGGTGCCGGTGTACCGCGATTTCGAACTGAAGATCCCGACCACGCCGGGCCTCGGTGTGAGCCTGGACGAAGAACGCCTGCAGCGCTTCAGCCGCCGCTGAACCGAACCCACAAGGAGAAAGCCATGCTGTTTCACGTGCGCATGACCGTCAAACTGCCCACCGACATGCCGGCCGAGCAGGCCGCCCGCCTCAAGGCCGACGAAAAGGAACTGGCCCAGCGCCTGCAGCGCGAAGGCACCTGGCGTCACCTGTGGCGCATCGCCGGACTTTACGCCAATGTCAGCATCTTCGACGTGGCCGACGCCCAGGCCCTGCATGACACGCTGATGCAGCTGCCGCTGTACCCGTACATGGACATCGAGGTCATGGCGCTGTGTCGCCACCCGTCCTCGATCCACGATGACGATCGCTGATCGGCGCCATCACTCGCCTGATCCGATCACCACAACAACAAGATGAGGAAACACGCCATGACCGTACGTATCGCCCAGACCGTCGAAGTGCAGAAGTTCTTCGAAGATGCCGCCGGCTTCACCAACGACAAGGGCAATGCCCGTATGAAGACGGTGATTCACCGTGTACTCAATGACACGGCGAAGATCATCGAAGACCTGCAGATCACCCCGGAAGAATTCTGGAAAGCGGTCAACTACCTGAACGAGCTCGGCGCACGCCAGGAAGCCGGGCTGGTGGTTGCCGGCCTCGGTGTCGAGCACTACCTGGACATGCTGATGGACGCCGAGGACGAAGAGGCCGGCCACACCGGCGGCACCCCGCGCACCATCGAAGGCCCGCTTTACGTGGCCGGCGCGCCGCTGAGCAAGGGCGAAGCGCGCCTGGACGACGGCACTGATGCTGGCACGCCGCTGTTCATGCAGGGGCGGGTGTTCGACACCAACGGTAAGCCGTTGGCTGGTGCCATCGTCGACGTATGGCATGCCAATACCCGTGGCACCTATTCGTATTTCGACCCGGCGCAATCGGAGTTCAACCTGCGCCGCCGCATCGAGACCGACGCCGAAGGCCGTTATCGTTTCCGCAGCATCGTGCCGTCCGGCTACGGCTGCCCGCCCGATGGCCCGACCCAGCAGCTGCTCGACCAGCTCGGCCGCCATGGTCAGCGTCCGGCCCACGTGCACTTCTTCATTTCCGCGCCCGGCCATCGCCACCTGACCACCCAGATCAACCTGGATGGCGACAAGTACCTGCACGACGACTTCGCCTACGCCACCCGTGACGAGCTGATCGCCAGGATCGACTTCTCCGACGATGCGGCGCGTGCCAAGGCTTACGGTGTAGAAGGTCGCTTCGCCGAAATCGAGTTCGATTTCACCCTGCAGTCCACCACCGAGCCCAAGGCGCAGAAACGCCACGAGCGGGTTCGCGCGCTGGAGGTATAAGCCCCGCGCCGCCCAGCAGGGCGAGGTGCCGCGCTGCCGTTCATCTGCCTTGCCGGGCAGGCGAGGGGCCGCGCGGCGTCCTGCATTGAACGGTCACACTGAATGGCGGCGAAAGAGATGTAACCCTTTGTCACGCTGGCGTATCGCCTGCCAGGGGGATGGTTAGAATCGCCGGACGATTAGTGGATTGCCCGATGGCGGCGATTTAGCCTTATAAGAAAAACAACGAGGCCTGATGATGAGCGATTTCCTGCTGAGCGCGCGCAGCCAGGTGTTCGAGCGCGCCGACCCTTACACGGTGTCCGACTACGTCAATCTGCACGTCGGTGCCCATTGCATTCGCCTGCCGACCACGGGTTTTCCCGAAGCGAGCCTCAATCACCGCAAGTTCGCCAGCCTCGACCTGTGCCGCATCAGTTATGGCGGCAGCGTGCGCGTCACCTCGCCGGCGCTGGAAACCATCTATCACCTGCAGGTACTGCTCAAGGGCAACTGCCGTTCGCAGTACCGCGGCCAGGAGCACTTCTTCGTGCCCGGCGAGTTGCTACTGATAAACCCGGACGACCCGGTGGACCTGACCTATTCGGCCGACTGCGAGAAATTCATCGTCAAGCTGCCGGTCAGCCTGTTCGAGAACACCTGCCTGGAAAACCGCTGGATGCTGCCGCAGAGCGGCATTCGCTTCACCGCGGCACGCCACGACATGCGCGAGCTGGAGGGCTTCTCCAACTTGCTGATGCTGATCTGCCAGGAAGCCGAAGCGGCCTCCAGCATGCCCCAGGTGCAGGAGCATTACGTGCGCATCATCGCCAGCAAGCTGCTCGGTCTGCTCGGCAATAATGTGCAGCGCGTGCAGCCCCGGGCTCAGACCAGCTCGTTCGAGCAGGTGGTCGATTACATCGAGCAGAACCTCACCCAGGACATCGGCATCGAGCAGCTGTTGGCCGTAGCAAGGGTCAGCGAGCGTTCGCTGTATGCGCTGTTCGAGCGCCACGCCGGCATCAGCCCCAGGGATTACGTGCGCCAGCGCAAGCTCGACAGAATCCACGCCCAGCTGCTCGACCCAGCAAGCGCGGTGCGCAGCGTCACCGAAATCGCCCTGGATCACGGCTTCCTGCACCTGGGTCGCTTCGCCGAAGCCTACCGTCGCCGCTTTGGTGAGCTGCCGTCTGAGACCTACAAGCGCAACCGCTAAAAGGCGAACACAAGTCTCGTTCGATTATCGAACGGATAGTCGATTATCGGATTGTTAGCAGGCTATTGGGTGAGTACCTTGTGACCATACGGCACACCCGCCGCCCAGCACCCAGAGCAACAAGACGAGAACGACCATGGCTGAGATTCTCTCCCTGCGCGAAGCGGTCGAACGCTTCGTTCACGATGGCGACACCGTTGCCCTCGAAGGCTTCACCCACCTGATTCCGACCGCTGCTTCCCACGAGCTGATCCGTCAGAACAAGAAGGATCTGACCCTGGTGCGCATGACCCCCGACCTGGTCTACGATCTGTTGATCGGTGCCGGTTGCGCCAAGAAGCTGGTGTTCTCCTGGGGCGGCAACCCCGGTGTCGGTTCGCTGCACCGCCTGCGTGACGCCGTCGAGAAACACTGGCCGCACAAGCTGGAAATCAGCGAACACAGCCACGCCGCCATGGCCAATGCCTACGTCTCCGGCGCCTCCAACCTGCCATTTGCGGTGCTGCGCGGCTATCAGGGTTCGGACCTGGTCAAGGTCAACCCGGACATCAAGTTCATCGAATGCCCGTTCACCGGCGAGAAGCTCGCCGCGATCCCCAGTGTGCGTCCGGACGTCACCGTGATCCACGCGCAGAAGGCCGACCGCAAGGGCAACGTGCTGATCCAGGGCATCCTGGGCGTGCAGAAGGAAGCCGCACTGGCGGCCAAGCGTTGCATCGTCACCGTCGAGGAAATCGTCGACGATCTCCAGGCACCGATGAATGCCTGCGTGCTGCCGACCTGGGCCATCACCGCGGTCTGCGTGGTACCCGGTGGCGCCCATCCGTCCTACGCCCACGGTTATTATGAGCGCGACAACCGCTTCTACCAGGCCTGGGACCCGATTGCCCGCGACCGTGAAACCTTCACCGCCTGGATCGACGAATACATCCGTGGCACCGAGGATTTTGCGCAATACCAGGCGAAGGTTAATGGGGAGGCCAAGTGATGAGCGATTTCAACACCAATGAAATGATGACCGTGGCCGCCGCACGCCGCCTCGGCAATGGCAGCGTCTGCTTCGTCGGCATCGGCCTGCCGTCCAAGGCCGCCAACCTGGCGCGTCTGACCCATGCCCCGGAAGTGGTGCTGATCTATGAATCCGGCCCGATCGGTGCAAAGCCGAGCGTGCTGCCGCTGTCCATCGGTGACGGCGAGCTGGCGGAAACCGCCGACACCGTGGTGCCGACCGGCGAAATCTTCCGCTACTGGCTGCAGGGCGGGCGCATCGACGTCGGCTTCCTCGGCGCCGCCCAGGTCGACAAGTTCGGCAACATCAACACCACCGTGATTGGCGACTACCACGCGCCGAAAGTTCGTCTGCCGGGCGCCGGTGGCGCACCGGAGATTGCCGGCAGTGCCAAGAAAGTGCTGATCATCCTCAAACAGGGTCACCGCACTTTCGTCGACAAGCTGGCGTTCATCACCTCGGTCGGCCACGGCGAGGGCGGTGATCATCGCAAGCGTCTCGGCCTGCCGGGTGACGGCCCGGTGGCGATCATCACCGACCTGTGCATCATGGAGCCGGAAGCCGGCAGCAACGAATTCATCGTCACTTCGCTGCACCCGGGCGTGACCCGTGAGCAGGTGATCGAGAACACCGGCTGGCAGATCCGTTTCGCCGACAACGTGACCACCACCGAGGCGCCGAAAGCCGAGGAGCTGGCTGCGCTGCGTGACCTGGAAGCGCGCACCGCCGAGGCCCACGGCCAGAAAGGAGGTGACGAATGAGCCGCGAAGTCTTCATCTGCGACGCCATCCGCACGCCGATTGGTCGCCTCAACGGCGCGCTGTCCGCGGTGCGTGCCGACGACCTGGCAGCGATCCCGCTCAAGGCCCTGATCGAGCGTAACCCGCAAGTCGATTGGTCGGCGGTCGATGAGGTTTTCATGGGCTGCGCCAACCAGTCCGGCGAAGACAACCGCAACGTCGCGCGGATGGCGCTGCTGCTCGCCGGCCTGCCGGAAACCGTGCCGGGCGTGACCCTCAATCGCCTGTGCGCCTCGGGCATGGAAGCGGTCGGCGCTGCCTTCCGTGCCATCGCCTCGGGCGAAATGGAACTGGCCATTGCTGCCGGCGTCGAGTCGATGACCCGCGCGCCCTACGTGATGGGCAAGGCAGACAGCGCCTTTGGCCGCGGCCAGAAGCTGGAAGACACCACCCTGGGCTGGCGCTTCGTCAACCCGGCGATGAAAGAACAGTACGGCGTCGACCCGATGCCGGTCACCGGTGACAACGTTGCCGAGGACTATGGCGTCAGCCGTGCCGACCAGGACGCCTTCGGCCTGCGCAGCCAGCAGCGTGCAGCGGCGGCCCAGGAAGCCGGTTACTACGCCGAGGAGATCGTCCCGGTGGTGATCAAGACCAAGAAGGGCGAGATCGTCGTCGACCGTGACGAGCACCCGCGTGCCGACACCACGGCCGAAGGCCTGGCCAAGCTCAAACCGGTCAACGGCCCCGACAAGACCGTCACCGCCGGCAACGCCTCGGGCCTCAACGATGGCGCCTCGGCGATGATCCTGGCCTCGGCCGAAGCCGTTGAACAGTACGGCCTCAAGCCCCGTGCCAAAGTGCTGGGCATGGCCAGCGGCGGCGTTGCCCCGCGCATCATGGGCGTCGGCCCGGTGCCGGCGGTGCGCAAGCTGCTGACGCGCCTGAATCTGGACATCGATGCCTTCGACGTGATCGAGCTGAACGAAGCCTTCGCGGCCCAGGGCCTGGCAGTGACCCGCGACCTCGGTCTGCCGGACGACAGCCCCAAGGTCAACCCGAACGGCGGCGCCATCGCCCTCGGCCACCCGCTGGGCATGAGCGGCAACCGCCTGGTGCTGACCGCGGTGCACCATCTGGAAAAGACCGGCGGCAAGCTCGGCCTGGCGACCATGTGCGTGGGCGTGGGGCAGGGGCTGGCATTGGCTATCGAGCGGGTTTGATCGCGGAATCGGCCGTTTGTCTTGGTAGCCTCGTAGGGTGGATGGTGCTTTTTCATCCACCATTGCGATTGCGGCGGTGGACGGGGCGGGCCGCGTAGGTGAAGCGTCGTCCACCCTACGGCTACGTTTCGAGGTCGGCCGCATATCCTGTGGGGGGGCGCCATGCGCCCGATTCGCGGGCATGGCCCGCTCCCAGGATCATGACCAAGCTATCAGCTCTATTGCTAAGGCGATTTTCGAAGTTTCGTTTGTCCTCACCAGGTCACGGTCCACGACCCCGTGCCCCGGTGGGGATGGGCGACCTAAAATGACGAATCATTTGGTTACAGATGGGGTCGGAGTAGGGATCGTTCCGTTTCCTACCAGTGAGTATCCACAATGACTACTGATACCAGCACGGCGTACGAAGCCCCCAACTACAGCCCGGAAGAGCGCCGCAAGCGCATCTTCGCCATCGTTGGTGCCTCGTCGGGCAACCTGGTCGAATGGTTCGACTTTTACGTGTATGCCTTCTGCGCGATCTACTTCGCGCCGGCCTTTTTTCCTTCCGACGACCCCACCGTGCAGTTGCTCAATACCGCTGGCGTTTTCGCTGCCGGCTTTCTGATGCGGCCAATCGGCGGCTGGGTATTTGGCCGTGTGGCGGACAAATACGGCCGCAAGGTCTCGATGATGATCTCGGTGCTGATGATGTGCCTGGGCTCGTTGGCCATCGCCTGCCTGCCCACCTACAGCAGCATCGGCACCCTGGCGCCTGCGCTGCTGTTGCTGGCGCGGCTGTTCCAGGGCCTGTCGGTGGGTGGCGAGTATGGCACCACCGCCACCTACATGAGCGAAGTGGCGCTCAAGGGCCAACGCGGCTTTTACGCCTCGTTCCAGTACGTCACCCTGATTGGCGGCCAGTTGCTGGCCGTGCTGGTGGTGGTGATCCTGCAGCAGGCGCTCAGTGAAGACGAGCTGCGGGCCTGGGGCTGGCGCATCCCATTCGTGATCGGCGCCATGGCGGCAGTGGTGGCTTTCTATCTGCGTCGCTCGCTGGACGAAACCGCCAAGCAAGACCAGATCGGCAACAAGGAATCGGGCAGCGTCGCCTACCTGTTCAAGCACCACAAGGCCGCGTTCTTCACCGTGCTGGGCTACACCGCCGGTGGCTCGCTGATCTTCTACACCTTTACCACCTACATGCAGAAGTACCTGGTCAACTCGGCCGGCATGAGCGCCAAGACCGCCAGCGGCATCATGACCGGCGCACTGTTCCTGTTCATGCTCATGCAGCCGCTGTTCGGTGCGCTGTCCGACCGTATCGGGCGCCGCGCCTCGATGCTCTGGTTCGGCGCCCTCGGTGCGATCTGCACCTGGCCGATCCTGGCCTTGCTGCACACCGTGCAGAGCCCGGTGATGGCCTTTCTGCTGATCATCGCGGCGCTGGCCATCGTCAGCCTGTATACCTCGATCAGCGGTCTGGTGAAGGCCGAGATGTTCCCGCCGGAGGTGCGCGCCCTGGGCGTCGGCCTGGCTTACGCGGTGGCCAACGCATTGTTCGGCGGCTCGGCGGAATACGTTGCCCTGGGACTGAAATCTATCGGCATGGAACAGACCTTCTACTGGTATGTATCAGGCATGATGGTGCTGGCCTTTCTGGTCAGCCTGCGCCTGCCGCGCCAGGCCAGCTACCTGCACCACGATCATTGACCACGGAGTGTCCGCTGTATGAGTTCCAGGCCCGCTAGCCAGCTGTTCGATGCCTACTTCACCAGTGCGCCGATGCGCGAGGTGTTCAGCGACCAGGGGCGTGTGCAAGGCATGCTCGACTTCGAGGCAGCGCTGGCCCGGGCCGAAGCGGCAGCGGGCGTGATTCCGCATGCGGTTGTGGCCGATATTCAGGCCGCCTGCCGCGCTGAACTCTATGACTTCGAGGCTTTGGCCATCGCCATCGGCAGTGCCGGCAACTCGGCGATTCCGCTGGTCAAGGCCCTCGGCAAACGCATCGCGGCGAGCAACCCCGAGGCCGAGCGCTACGTGCATCTGGGCGCCACCAGCCAGGACGCCATGGACAGCGGCCTGGTGCTGCAGCTGCGCACCGCCATCGAACTGTTGGAGCGTGACCTCGAGACCTTGAGCCGGCAACTGGCCGAGCAGGCCCAGCGCCATGCGGCAACGCCGATGGCCGGGCGTACCTGGCTGCAGCATGCCACGCCGGTGACCCTGGGCATGAAGATCGCCGGCTGGCTGGGCGCCATCGATCGTCATCGTCAGCGCCTCGACGAAATCAAACCGCGCCTGCTGTGCCTGCAGTTCGGCGGCGCCTCTGGCAGCCTGGCGGCGCTCGGCGACAAGGCCTGGGCGGTGGCCGGCGCACTGGCCGCCGAACTGGACCTGCAACTGCCCGAGCAGCCCTGGCACACCCAGCGTGATCGCCTGGTCGAGTTCGCCAGCCTGCTCGGCCTGATCGCCGGCAGTCTCGGCAAGCTGGGCCGCGACCTGAGCCTATTGATGCAGACCGAAGCCGGCGAGCTGTTCGAGCCCTCGGCGCCGGGCAAGGGCGGCTCCTCGACCATGCCGCACAAGCGCAACCCGGTGGGCGCGGCGGTGTTGATCGGCGCCGCCACCCGCGCGCCCGGGCTGGTCGCCACCATGTTCGCGGCCATGCCCCAGGAGCACGAGCGCAGCCTGGGGTTGTGGCACGCCGAGTGGGAGACGCTGCCGGAGCTTTGCTGCCTAGTCTCCGGCGCCCTGCAGCAGGCGCTGATCCTGGTGCCGGGCCTGGAAGTGGACGCCGAGCGCATGGCCACCAACCTCGAATTGACCCGCGGCCTGGTGCTGGCCGAGGCGGTGAGCATCGCCCTGGCGCAACGCATCGGTCGTGACGCTGCCCACCATCTGGTCGAGCAATGCTGCAAGCAGGCGGTGAAGGAGGGTGCACACTTGCGCGCCGTGCTCGGCGCCAACGCCGAGGTCAGCGCCCAACTGTCCGCCGATGAGCTGGACCGCCTGCTCGATCCGGCCCATTACCTGGGCCAGGCGCAGCGCTGGGTCGACCGCGCCGTAGCCCTGCACCGCAGCGCGAATCACTGAACCGTTTTCCCGTTAGGAGATTGTCATGCCTGTCGTTTCCCTCGCCGATGGCGACCTGAACTACCTGCTCGAAGGCCCGGCCGACGCCCCGGTGCTGGTGCTGTCCAACTCCCTGGGCACCAACCTGCATATGTGGGATGCGCAGATTGCGGCGTTCACTAAATACTTCCGGGTGCTGCGTTATGACACCCGTGGCCACGGTCAGTCGCTGGTCACGCCCGGCTTCTACAGCATCGAGCAGAACGGCCGCGACGTTCTGGCACTGCTCGATGCCCTGAACATCGACAAGGCGCATTTCTGCGGTCTGTCCATGGGCGGCCTGATTGGCCAGTGGCTGGCGATCAACGCGCCTTCTCGCGTGGATCGCCTGGTGCTGTGCAACACCGCCGCCAAGATCGGCAATGATGAGGTGTGGAACACCCGTATCGACACGGTGCTCAAGGGCGGCGAGAAGGCCATGCGCGATCTGCGTGATGCCTCCATCGAGCGCTGGTTCACCCCGGCGTTCGCCAAGGCCGAACCGGGCAAGGTCGAGCCCATCGTTACCATGCTGGCGCAGACCTCGCCACAAGGCTATGCCGGCAATTGCGCAGCGGTGCGCGATGCCGATTACCGCGAGCAGATCGCTGCCATCAATGCGCCGACCCTGATCGTTTGCGGCACCGGTGATGCGGTGACCACACCGGAGCACGGCCGCTTCATGCAGGAGCGCATTGCCGGCGCCGAGCTGGTCGAGTTCGATGCTGCGCACTTGTCCAACGTGCAGGCTGGTGAGCTGTTCACCGGGCGCGTGCTGAGCTTTCTGCAAACCAATTGAGCGAGCTTTGCGTGGGCGTCGTTTGACGCCCGCGCCCTGAAGAGAAATGGAGCCACCGATGGACGAGAAACAACGCTACGACGCCGGCATGCAAGTACGCCGCGCCGTGCTGGGCGATGCCCACGTCGACCGCAGCCTGGAAAAACTGACGCCGTTCAACGAGGAATTCCAGGAGATGATCACCCGTCATGCCTGGGGCGATATCTGGACGCGCCCGGGCCTGCCGCGCCACACCCGCAGTCTGATCACCATCGCCATGCTGATCGGCATGAACCGCGAGGGTGAATTGAAGCTGCACCTCAAGGCCGCCAAGAACAACGGCGTGACCCGCGAGGAAATCAAGGAAGTGATCATGCAGAGCGCGATCTACTGCGGTATTCCGGCTGCCAACGCCACCTTCCACCTGGCCGAAGAGCTGTGGGACGAAGTCGGCGTCGAGTCACTGAACAAGGCCTGACGTCGCAACGATCTGCAGAGCCCCGCCCAAGCGGGGCTTTTTATTGCCCGACGATCACTCGCTCTGACTGGCGCCCGCCGCATGCCGGGCCGCAACGTAGCCGAAGGTCAGTGCCGGGCCCAGGTTGATGCCGCCGGAGGGGTAATGGCCGCCGAACACGCTGGCCATGTCGCTGCCGGCGGCATAGAGGCCGGGGATCGGCTGGCCATCGGCATCCAGCACCCGGGCGCTGCCGTCGGTCTTGAGCCCGGCGAAGGTGCCGAAACAGCCGGGCTGCACCTTCACCGCGTAGAACGGGCCATGCTCGATGGGCGCCACGCAGGGGTTGGCGCCAGGGTGCAGCGGGTCGCCCTGCTTGCGGTTGAAGGCGGTGCTGCCGCGCCCGAACTGTGGGTCTTCGCCATTGCGGGCATGTTGGTTGAACGTGGCCACTGTGCTCGCCAGGCCCTCCGGGTCGATGCCGCAGTCGAGGGCCAACTGCTCGATGGTCGCCGCACGTTGCAGATAGCCGCTACGCAGCACTGGCCATAGCGGCACGGGCGCCGGGCGGGCGAAGCCCAGACCGTAGCGGCGCTGGAAACGGTGATCGCAGATCAGCCAGGAACACACCGGCTGGTCCTCGGGCACCTGTTCGACCATCGCCGCCACGTAGTCGTAATAGCCGTGGGCTTCATTGACGAAGCGCTTGCCGTTGGCCAGTACGCCGATGATGCCAGGCTTGCCGCGCTCGATGATGTGCGGGAAGTGGCCGATGCTGCCGTCGCGGTGTGGCACCCGGGACACCGGTGCCCAGGCTACCGGCGATTTCAGCCGGGTATCGACCTGGGCACCCAGCGCTTCGCCCAGGCGCAGGCCATCGCCGGAGCAGGCGGTTGGCGGCAGGGCCAGATTGTCTGCGCCGCTGGCATCGCGGGGAAACAGCTGCTGGCGCCGCCGCGGATCGTTGGGGAAACCGCCGGCCGCCAGCACCACGGCACGGGCACCGATGAAGTGCTCGCCGTCCGCACGGCGCAACGTGGCGCCGCTGATACGACCATCTTGCTGATGCAGGCTGATCACCGGTGCCGACTCGATCATCGTCACGCCCAGGTCGGCGGCCGAGCGGGCCAGCCGGGCGACCAGCGCAACGCCGTTAACCAGGTGCATGGCGCGGCCATAACGGGCCAGGTGATAGAGGTGGGTGGCGAAGCGACGGGTCACGTGCCACAGCGCTCTCGGTGAGCGGGTCATGCTCAGGAAGGCGGCCAGGTCGGCGCCGGCCATGATCGGCATGCCCATGAACGAGGTTTCGCGCAGCGTCCTGCGCAGGCGCGGCAGCAGGTCGAGTACTTCGCGGCCGTCATAGGGCGCGGCGATCACCTGATGGCCACCTGTGGCGGCGCCGGGCGTGTCGCCATGCATGTCGGGAATGCCGTTGCCGTCGGCGAACTGCAGGGCGGTGTGCCGTTCGAAGAACGCCACCATCTGCGGGCAGTCGTCGAGAAAGGCCCTGACCCGCGCTTCGTCAAAATGCTCGCCCAGCTCGTGGCGCAGATAGGTGAGCGGCTGCTCGATGTCTTCCTGGATGCCGGCGCGCTGCGCCAGCGGGTTGCGCGGAACCCAGGCCCAACCACCGGACCAGGCGGTGGCGCCGCCGAACACGGCGTCCTTTTCCACCAGCACGACGCGCTGGCCATGCCACGCGGCAGTCACCGCGGCAGCCAGCCCGGCGGCACCCGAGCCGACCACCAGCAGGTCGCAGTGTTGAGGAAGCGGAGTGGTGGTGGCGGCGGGCATGGGCGCTCCTGGTAGCTTATGATTTTTTTTGGAATCGAGTTCCATATATTAAATGGAGCCCTGATCGCCGCCAAGCGCAGGGCCCGCGCTTGATGTTTACCCGGGCTGACCCCATCTGAAGGGCTGTAACCCTCTCGCCATCAGCCTTCGAGCCCATCATGAAATCGCTTTTGTCCGGTCGCCAGCGCGGTGCCCTGCGCACATCCTGGGCGTTTATCGCCCCTTATCGCGGTCGCGTGGTCGGTGCGCTGCTGGCGCTGCTGTTCACCGCCGCCATTACCTTGTCCATGGGGCAGGGCATCAAGCTGCTGGTCGATCAGGGCCTGGCCACTCAGTCGCCGGAAGCGCTGCGCCATTCGATCCTGCTGTTCTTCGTGCTGGTGCTGGCCCTGGCGGTGGGGACCTACACGCGCTTCTACCTGGTTTCCTGGCTGGGCGAGCGGGTGGTGGCGGACATCCGCAAGCGCGTGTTCGATCATCTGGTCGGCCTGCACCCCGGCTTCTACGCCCACAACCGCGCCTCGGAGATCCAGTCGCGGCTGACCGCCGATACCACCTTGCTGCAGTCGGTGATCGGCTCGTCGCTGTCGATGGCGCTGCGCAACCTGATCATGCTGGTCGGCGGCATGATCCTGCTGGTGGTCACCAATCCCAAGCTCAGCGCCATCGTGCTCGCCGCGCTGCCGCTGGTGGTGGCGCCGATCCTGCTGTTCGGCCGCCGTGTGCGTGAGCTGTCGCGGCAGAGCCAGGATCGCATCGCCGATGTCGGCAGCTACGTCAGCGAAGTGCTCGGGCAGATCAAGACAGTGCAGGCCTACAACCATCAGGCCGAAGACCGCCGGCGATTCGGCCTGTCCGCCGAGGCGGCGTTCGACACTGCCCGCAAGCGCGTCGCCCAGCGCGCCTGGCTGATCACCGTGGTGATCGTGCTGGTGCTCGGCGCCGTGGGCGTGATGCTCTGGGTCGGCGGCATGGACGTGATCGCCGGGCGCATCAGTGGCGGCGAGCTGGCGGCATTCGTGTTCTACAGCCTGATCGTCGGCTCGTCGTTCGGCACCCTCAGTGAGGTGATCGGCGAGTTGCAACGCGCCGCGGGCGCTGCCGAGCGCATCAGCGAACTGCTCAGTGCGCGCAACGAAATCCATGCGCCGCTCGACGGCGCGCTGGTTCCGGTCCGGCCCGCGGAGGGCCGTATCGAGGTGCAGGATTTGTCCTTCGCCTACCCGACGCGCCCCGACAGCCTGGCGTTACAAGACATCACGCTGGCGGTGGATCCGGGCGAAACCCTGGCCATCGTCGGCCCGTCCGGCGCGGGCAAGTCGACGCTGTTCGACCTGCTGCTGCGCTTCTACGACCCGCTACAGGGGCGCATCCTGATCGACGGCCTGCCCATCGAGCGCCTCGACCCGCACGCCCTGCGCGAGAACTTCGCGCTGGTTTCCCAGCACCCGGCGCTGTTCTTCGGCAGCGTAGCCGACAACATCCGCTACGGGCATCCGGACGCCGGCGATGCCGACGTGGAAGCCGCCGCCCGCGCGGCCCATGCCCATGAATTCATCGCGCGCTTGCCCCAGGGTTATCAGACCCATCTCGGCGATGCCGGCCTGGGGCTTTCAGGCGGCCAACGGCAGCGCCTGGCGATTGCCCGCGCCTTGCTGGTGGATGCCCCGATTCTGCTGCTCGACGAAGCCACCAGCGCCCTGGATGCCGAGAGCGAACACCTGATCCAGCAGGCGCTGCCGGAGCTGATGCGTGGCCGCACCACCCTGGTGATCGCCCACCGCCTGGCCACGGTGAAGAGCGCCGACCGCATCGCGGTCTTCGATCATGGACGGTTGGTGGCACTGGGTAAACACGCCGAACTGGTCGCCAGCAACCCGCTGTATGCGCGGTTGGCCGAGTTGCAGTTCGTCGAAAAGAGTTAAGGGGTAGGGCGCTAGTATTGGCGTTGGCTGTGAGGTGGGTCGGTGAAGCGTGACCCACCCTATGGGCTGTCGGCGTGCGGTGGTTCTGTGGGAGCGCGCCATGCGCGCGATTCACGGGCATGGCCCGTTCCCACATGCAAGCCTGCGATCAGCTCGTGATGTTTGTTACACCGCGAGCAAATACATCTCAGCCGCTAACCAGGCTCAGAAACTCGCTGCGGGTGGCGGCGTTCTCGCGAAATTCACCGAGCATCACCGAGGTGACCATGGAGGAGTTCTGCTTCTCCACGCCGCGCATCATCATGCACATGTGCTTGGCTTCGATGACCACCGCCACGCCCAGAGCGCCGGTGACCTGCTGGACGGCTTCGGCGATCTGTCGGCTCAGGCTTTCCTGGATCTGCAGGCGGCGGGCGTACATGTCGACGATGCGCGCGACCTTGGACAGGCCCAGCACCTTGCCGTTGGGAATGTAGGCAACGTGGGCCTTGCCGATGAAGGGCAGCAGGTGGTGCTCGCACAGCGAATACAGCTCGATATCCTTGACCACCACCATCTCGCTGGCGTCGGAGCTAAACAGCGCACCGTTGGTAACTTCTTCCAGGGTCTTCTGGTAGCCATTGCACAGGTACTGCATGGCCTTGGCGGCGCGCTTGGGCGTGTCGAGCAGGCCTTCGCGGGAAACGTCTTCGCCGAGCTGGCCGAGGATGGCGGTGTAATGCTGTTCGAGGGTGTTGCGGCTAGAGTCCATGCGGCTTCCAGTGGTTTGCGGATATCGATTAGCGGCTGCCTGGCGCCAACGCCAGCACGTTTGGCGCGGGGTCAAGCTTGGCCTAGTGGGCGAGGCGGGCAGCAATTGTAATCCGCTCGCAGCGATTTACCGAGCCTTTATGCCGCTCGGTGCCTCGCTGCATCTGTCAGAACCTGTTCAAAGCCTCGCGAGCTAGAGCAATGCAAGGCGAAAACAGGCGAGGACGCGGAGTTTACGAGCTGTAAATGAGCAGTCCGAGCCTGTTTTTAACGCCGCAGTGCCGACGCGCAGCAGGCTTTGAACAGGTTCTCAGCGCAGGTTCATTTGGCGGCGTTAGCTGCCAGGCAGGTGTCGAGCATGCGGTTGGAGAAGCCCCATTCGTTGTCGTACCAGGCCAGCACTTTCACCAGGCGGCCATTCACCTTGGTGTGGTTAGCGTCGAAGATCGACGACAGCGGATTGTGGTTGAAGTCGCACGACACCAGCGGCAGGGTGTTGTAACCCAGTACAGGGGATTTCTCGGCAGCAGCCTTCATCAGTGCGTTGATTTCCTCGGCGCTGGTGTCGCGTTGCACCTGAATGGTCAGGTCGACCAGCGACACGTTGATCACCGGCACGCGCACCGCCATGCCGGTCAGGCGCCCGGCCAGTTCCGGCAGCACCAGGCCCACCGCTTCGGCAGCGCCGGTCTTGGTCGGGATCATCGATTGGGTGGCCGAGCGCGCCCGGAACAGGTCGCTGTGATACACGTCGGAGAGGTTCTGGTCGTTGGTGTAGGCGTGGATGGTCGTCATCAGCCCACTTTCGATGCCCAGCTCGCGCTGCAGCACCTGGGCCACCGGCGCCAGGCAGTTGGTGGTGCAGGAGGCATTGGAGATGATCGGCTGGTCGGCGCGCAGGCTGCCTTCGTTGACGCCGTAGACGATGGTCGCATCGGCGCCCTTGGCTGGCGCGGAGATGATCACCTTGCGGGCGCCGGCGCTCAGGTGGGCGGCTGCCTTGTCGCGATCGGTGAAAAGGCCGGTGCATTCGAACACCACGTCGACGTCCAGATCCTTCCAGGGCAGCTCGGCAGGATTACGGATCGCGCTGACGGCGATGCGGTCACCATTGACGAGCAGGTTTTGTCCATCGACTTCGACGGACGCGTCGAAAATGCCGTGTACGCTGTCGTACTTGAGCAGATGAGCGTTGATGGCGCTGTCGCCCAGGTCATTGATGGCGACGACTTGCAGCTTTTCGCGATAGTTCTGGGTATAGAGTGCCCGGAGCACGTTACGGCCGATACGACCGAAACCATTGATGGCAATTCGCAATGTCATGAGCGTCGATCCTTATATGTTGTTTTAAAAACAAGATTATTCTCATGAAAGTAGAAATCAAGCGTTTTAGCTGTCAATATTTTGATAAAAATACAATTCGAAGTGCTACCTGTTAGCCCGGAGTCGACACCATGCACCCCCGCATTCTCGAGGTAACCGACCGCCTTATCGCCCGCAGCCGCGCCACCCGCGAGCGTTACCTGGCGCAGATGGCCGCTGCCGACAGCCAGGGCCCGCACCGCGGCGCGCTGCAATGTGCCAACTTCGCCCATGGCGTGGCCGGTTGCGGCTCGGCCGAAGACAAGCAGCGCCTGCGGCTGATGAACGAGGCCAACGTCGGCATCGTCACCGCCTATAACGACATGCTGTCCGCCCACCAGCCTTATGAACACTATCCGGAACTGATCAAACAGGCCCTGCGCCAGGTCGGCTCGGTGGGCCAGGTGGCCGGCGGCGTACCGGCGATGTGCGACGGCGTGACCCAGGGTGAACCGGGCATGGAACTGAGCCTGGCCAGCCGCGAGGTGATCGCCATGTCTACCGCCGTGGCGCTGTCGCACAACATGTTCGATGCGGCGATGCTGCTGGGCATCTGCGACAAGATCGTCCCGGGTCTGATGATCGGCGCCCTGCGTTTCGGCCACCTGCCGATGATCTTCGTGCCGGGCGGGCCGATGCCTTCGGGCATTCCCAACAAGGAAAAGGCCGAGGTTCGCCAGCTTTATGCCGAAGGTAAGGCGACCCGCGAGCAACTGCTCGAATCGGAGATGAAGTCCTACCACAGCCCCGGTACCTGCACCTTCTACGGCACCGCCAACACCAATCAGGTGGTGATGGAAATCATGGGCCTGCATCTGCCGGGCTCGTCGTTCGTCAACCCGTACACACCGCTGCGTGACGCGTTGACCGCCGAGGCCGCCCACCAGGTGGTGCGTCTCACGCGGCAAGGCGGCGAATACACGCCGCTGTGCCGGATCATCGACGAGAAAGCCATCGTCAACTCGGTGGTGGCGCTCAACGCCACCGGCGGTTCGACCAATCACACGCTGCACATCCCGGCCTTCGCCCGCGCCGCCGGCATCCAGCTGACCTGGCAGGACATGGCCGACCTGTCCGCCGTCACCCCGACCCTGGCCAAGGTCTACCCCAACGGCCAGGCTGACGTGAACCACTTCCATGCCTGCGGCGGCGTGCCCTTCATGGTGCGCACGCTGCTCGAAGCCGGCCTGCTGCACGAGGATGTCTATACCGTCGCCGGCCAGGGTCTGTCGCGCTATACCCAGGAGCCGTTCCTCGATGGCGAGCGCCTGGTCTGGCGCCAGGGCCCCGAGCAGAGCCTGGATCGCAACATCCTGCGCAGCGTGCCGGAAGCCTTTTCTCCCGAGGGCGGATTGCGGGTGCTGACCGGCAACCTCGGTAACGGCGTGGCCAAGGTGTCGGCCGTGGCGCCGGAGCATCAGGTGGTCGAAGCGCCGGCCCGCGTGTTCGAAACCCAGGTCGAGCTGGCCGAAGCCTTCAAGGCCGGTGAGCTGGAGCGCGATTTCGTCGCCGTGGTGCGCTTCCAGGGGCCGAAGGCCAATGGCATGCCCGAGCTGCACAAACTCACGCCGTACCTGGGCATTCTCCAGGATCGCGGCTTCAAGGTGGCGCTGGTTACCGATGGGCGGATGTCCGGCGCGTCGGGCAAGGTGCCGGCGGCCATTCACGTCAGCCCCGAGGCCTGGGATGGAGGCCCGCTGGCGCGGGTGCGCGACGGCGATCTGATTCGCGTCGATGGCGTGACCGGGCACCTGCAGGTGCTGGTCGACGACATCGCCTGGAACGCCCGCGAGATCGCGCCGCGCCCGCAAGGCACCGGCGTCGGTTGTGGCCGCGAGCTGTTCGCCTTCATGCGCGCCGCATTCAGTCCCGCGGAAGAGGGCGCCAGCGCCTTCACCGCCGAACTGGATTCGCTGCGATGAGCCTGGCGCTGGTTGGCGACATCGGCGGCACCAATGCACGTTTCGCCCTGTGGCGTGATGGCGGCCTGCACGGGGTGCGGGTATCGGCGACTGCCGATCACGCCACTGTCGAACAGGCCATCGTCGCCTACCTGGCCGCCGAAGGTCTGGCGCTCGGCCAAGTGCAAACCATCTGCCTGGCCTGCGCCGGGCCGGTGGAAATCGATCCGTTCCGCTTCACCAACAACGCCTGGCGCATCGACCGCCAGGCGTTCTGCGCCGAGCTGCAGGTGCGCGAGCTGCTGCTGATCAACGATTTTTCCGCCATGGCCCTAGGCATGACCTGCCTGCAGGACGACGAGTACGTCACCGTCTGCCCGGGTGTGGCGCAGCCGGGGCGCCCGGCCGTGGTGATCGGTGCCGGCACCGGTCTGGGCGTCGGCACCTTGCTGAGCCTGCCCGATGGCAGCTGGCACGCCTTGCCGGGCGAGGGTGGCCATGTCGACCTGCCGGTGGGCAGCAATCGCGAGGCGTTGATCTGGCAGGCGCTGCATCGCCAGCTCGGCCACGTCAGCGCCGAGGCTGGTGCGCTCAGCGGCAACGGGCTGCTGGCCTTGTACCGCGCCACCTGCGCAGTGGATGGTCAGCAGGCTTCGCTGCAGAGCGCCGCTCAGGTCACCCGCGCGGCGCTGGAAGGCGAACCGCTGGCGGTTGGCGTGCTGGAGCAGTTCTGCTGCCTGCTGGGCCGCGTCGCCGGCAATAATGTGCTGACCGTAGGCGGGCGCGGCGGCGTGTATATCGCCGGCGGTATGGTGCCGCGCTTCGCCGATTTCTTCATGGCCAGCGGTTTCTCCCGTAGCCTGCGCGACAAGGGTTGCATGAGCGATTACTTCGACGGCCTGCCGGTATGGCTGGTAACCGCGCCTTATCCGGGGCTGGTCGGCGCGGGCGTGGCGGTGGAGCAGCACCTGCACAGGAACTAGCAACCCGAACGCTCTGTCTAGCATCGCCAATAACAACAAGGATTATCGATGTGAGCCCAACCGGAAAATCGATCCTGCTGGTCGATGACGACCAGGATATTCGTGAACTGCTGCAAACCTATCTCGGCCGCGCCGGCCTTCAGGTACGCACCGTGGCCGACGGTGCGGGGTTTCGTGAGACCTTGTGCGAGGGTGGCGCCGACCTGGTCATCCTCGACGTGATGCTGCCCGATGAGGACGGCTTCAGCCTGTGCCGCTGGACCCGCGAGCACCAGCGCTTCGCCCAGGTGCCGATCATCATGCTGACCGCCAGCTCCGACGAGGCCGACCGCGTCGTCGGCCTGGAACTGGGCGCCGACGATTACATCGGCAAACCCTTCAGCCCCCGTGAACTGCTGGCGCGTATCAAGGCGCTGCTGCGCCGGGTCAATTTCGCCCATGAGCGTAGCGCCGACGTGCTGGTGTTCGACGACTGGCGCCTGGACATGGTCAGTCATCGGCTGTTTCACCTCGACGGCGAGGAAGTGCTCTTGTCCGGCGCCGACTTTGCGTTGCTCAAGCTGTTTCTCGATCACCCGCAGGAGATTCTCGACCGCGACACCATTGGCAACGCCACCCGCGGCCGCGAGATGATGCCCCTCGAGCGCGTCGTCGACATGGCGGTGAGCCGCCTGCGCCAGCGCCTGCGCGATACCAGCAAGCCGCCACGACTGATCCGCACCGTTCGCGGCAGCGGTTACCAGCTGGCCGCCAGCGTCAGCGCCCAGGCCGGCAATGCGCGCTGACTGGCGTCGGCTGCTGCCGATTCCACGCTCGCTGCTGGGCCGCATGCTGCTGCTGACGCTGCTCTCGGTGCTGGTGGCGCAGACGCTGTCCAGCGCCATCTGGCTGTCGCAACTGCGCGCCACTCAGCTCGAAGGCCTGGTGACCTCGGCGCGCAGCCTGGCCCATTCGATGTCGGCCAGTGTGCGCTACTTCCGCTCGCTGCCGGTGGCCTACCGGCCCATGGTGCTCGATCAGCTGCGCAGCATGGGCGGCACCCGTTTCGTGGTCAGCCTCAACGACCGGCCGCTGGCCATGCAGCTGCTGCCCGCCACGCCGCGCAAGCTGGCGGTGACCGAGGCGGTGAGCGATGTGCTGCATGCGTCCTTGGGCAAGAATGCGGACATCTCCGTGAGCTTCGTCAGCCCCGATGACCTGCGCATCTTCAACGGTGGTGTGAAGCTCGACGAGCTCCCCCGTTCCTGGGCCCATTACGCCCTGACCCTGGAGCCGGTCAATCCACCGGTACTGGTCACCCAGATCCAGCTGGCGCCCGGCGAATGGCTGTATATCGCCTCGCTGTTGCCCGAACCCTACACCAGCCTGGAAGAGCCGGTGCTGCCGACCCAGCAGCTGTGGTTCATCCTGCTGAGCAGCGGTTTTCTGCTGCTGTTCATCGGCATTCTGGTGCGCTGGCAGAGCCGGCCACTCAAGCGCCTGGCGCGGGCCGCGCGGCACCTGTCGCTGGGCGCCGACATCCAGCCGGTGGAGGAGGCTGGCGGTAAGGAGGTGGTCGAAGTGGCGCGGGCCTTCAACGCCATGCGCGAGCGCATCAGCCGTTACCTGACCGAGCGCGCCCAGCTGTTCAGCGCCATTTCCCATGATCTGCGCACGCCGATCACCCGGCTGCGCCTGCGCGTCGAGCTGCTCGACGACGAAGCGCTGCAGACCAAGTTCGGCCGCGATCTCGACGAGCTGGAGCTGCTGGTCAAGGGCGCGCTGCAGTGCGTCAAGGACACCGACATCCACGAGAACATCGAATCGGTAGACCTCAACCAGCTGCTGCACTGCCTGGTCGAGCCTTACCTGGCGCCGACCGGCAATGGCCGGGTGACCCTGCATGGCGAGGCCGGCGCGGCCTATCTCGGCAAACCCCTGGCGCTGCGCCGCTGCATCGGCAACCTGATCGACAACGCGCTCAAGTACGGCCACCGCGCCCATCTGCATGTCGAAGATGACGACGAAGCCTACGTGCTGCACGTCGATGACGAAGGGCCGGGCGTGCCGGAGCAGCGCCTGGAGCAGGTGTTCGAGCCACATTTTCGTCTGGCCGGGCAGCAGCAGGGCTACGGCCTTGGGCTCGGCATCGCGCGCAACATCGCCCACAGCCATGGCGGCGAAGTGAGCCTGCAGAACCTGCGCGAAGGCGGCCTGCGGGTGACCCTGCGCCTGCCGCGGATGCCCGATTGAATGTCACAGCCCTGTGACAAAGCCGCCGGCCTTCGTTACCTGAGCAGCCCCGGCGCGCCAGTAGACTCGGGCAACCACAGCCCACGAGCCGGACGGGCAACTTGCCCCTGAACCGCCCGCTCGCTTGCATGGAATAACAACAATGATCGTACCCCCATTACCCGCCGACAGCTGGCTGGTAAAGCCTGCCCACCAGGCCTGGCTGAATGCCGAAGGCCTGCGCCTGCTGCCGTTCGCGCGCGCATCCAAGGTCGAAGATGGCTTCGCGGCCCTCGATGAAAGAGGCGCGCTGCCGCCCGATGCCATCGCTGAATTGATTCACACCACACGCATGACCCATTGCTTCGCCCTGGCTCATCTGCAGGGCATTCCTGGCTATGGCGCACTGGTCGATCACGGCGTCGCTGCGCTGCAAGGCCGGCTGCGTGACGAGGTGGTCGGCGGCTGGTTCGCCGATGCCACCCGCAAGAGCGACAAGACAGCCTATCTGCATGCCTTCGTGGCGCTGGCGGCCAGTTCCGCCCAGGCGGCTGCGCGACCCGGTGCTGATCTGCTATTGGAGGAGGCGATCGGCATCCTCGAACGGCATTTCTGGAGCGAGGAGGAGGGCGCGCTACGCGAGAGCTTCAGCCGCGACTGGTCCCAGGAAGAAGCCTACCGTGGCGCCAACAGCAACATGCACGGCGTGGAAGCCTTTCTCGCCCTGGCCGATGTAACTGGCGACAGCGTCTGGCTGCAGCGTGCGCTGCGCATTGCCGAGCGGCTGATTCACGGGCATGCCGCCGCCCGCGGCCATGCGGTGGTCGAGCATTTCGACCGCCAGTGGCAGGCGTTGCCCGAGTACAACGCAGACAACCGCGCCGATCCGTTTCGCCCTTACGGCAGCACGCCCGGCCATAGCTTCGAGTGGGCGCGCCTGCTGCTGCACCTGGAAGCCGCTCTGCAGCGCGCGGGGCTGGAGGCGCCCGGCTGGCTGCTGGATGATGCCCGCGGCCTGTTCGACAGCGCCTGCCGCGACGCCTGGCACGCCGATGGCGCGCCAGGGCTGGTCTACACCCTAGACTGGCACGCCCAGCCGGTGGTGCGGGCGCGCCTGCACTGGGTGCAGGCCGAAGCCAGTGCTGCGACCGCGGCGCTGCTGCGACGCACCGGGGAGTCGGATTACGAGCAGTGGTACCGATGCTTCTGGGAATTCACCGGCCGGCATTTCATCGACCTGTGCCAGGGCAGCTGGCATCACGAACTGGATACCGAGAATCGCCCGGCGGCCAGCATCTGGCCTGGTAAACCCGATCTGTATCACGCCTACCAGGCCGTGCTGCTGCCGCGTCTGCCGCTGGCGCCGAGCCTGGCCACGGCACTTTCGGCCATGTAACTGGGTGGTGACATTCACGCATCCCTTCGTTACCTGGCTCTCTGGAAACCCTGATTAAACTCCCTGCAACGCAAGCACCATGACTTGCCGCTAACAATAAAGAAAGGTACTTCGATGAACGCGATCACCCGTCTCGCTACTGCCGTTTCTCTCGCCTCCCTGTTTCCCCTCACCGCGCTGGCGGCCGACTCCAAAGGTACGGTCGAGGTCGTGCATTGGTGGACCTCTGGTGGCGAAGCGGCAGCCGTCAAGGTCCTGCGTGAGCTGGTCGAGAAGGACGGCTACACCTGGAAGGACAGCGCCGTAGCCGGTGGTGCCGGCTCGGCCGCCATGACCGTGCTGAAGACCCGTGTGGTCTCCGGCAACCCGCCGGGCGCCGCGCAGATCAAGGGCCCGGACCTGCAGGAGTGGGGCGCACTGGATCTGCTCGCACCGCTGGATGACGTGGCCAAGGCCAACAACTGGGATGGCCTGCTGTCGAAAACCGTCGCCAACACCATGAAGTACGACGGCCACTACGTCGCCGTGCCGGTGAACATCCACCGCGTCAACTGGCTGTGGATCAACCCGGCAGTCTTCAAGAAGGCCGGCATCGACAAGGCGCCGACCACCCTGGACGAACTCTACGCCGCTGGCGACAAGCTCAAGGCTGCCGGCTTCACGCCGCTCGCCCACGGTGGCCAGCCGTGGCAGGACAGCACCGTGTTCGAAGGCCTGGTGCTCGGCATCATGGGCGCCGAGGGCTATCACAAGGCGTTCGTCGAGAACGACGAGGCGACCTTGACCAGCCCGAAAATGACCGAAGTGTTCACCGCGCTGAAAAAGCTCTCCACCTACATGGACGACAACCGCGCCGGCCGCGACTGGAACCTGGCCACTGCCGAAGTCATCGACGGCAAGGCCGGCATGCAGATCATGGGCGACTGGGCCAAGAGCGAATGGACCGCCGCCGGCAAGGTCGCGGGCAAGGACTACCAGTGCGTGCCGATGCCGGGCACCGCCGGCAGCTACACCTACAACATCGACTCCATGGCCATGTTCAAGCTCAAGAACGAGGGCGACATTGCCGCTCAGCACGACCTGGCGCGCATCGCTCTGGAGCCCGAGTTCCAGTACGTGTTCAACGAGAACAAGGGCTCGATCCCGGTACGTTCGGACCTCGACATGAGCAAGTTCGACAGCTGCGCCCAGGCCTCCATGAAGGATTTCCAGGAAGCCGACAAGGCCGGCAAGCTGGAGCCGAGCATGGCCCACAGCATGGCTACCAACCTGGCGGTGCAGGGCGCGATCTTCGATGTGGTCACCAACTTCATGGCCGATAAGAACGCCGACCCGAGCAAGGCCGGCGCGCAAATGGCCGCGGCGATCAAATCCGCTCAGTAACCTGAAGCGGGCCGCCGTCCGGCGGCCCGCCTGATTTCACCTTCCACTGCGTGACGGGCATTTGGCTCGCCCCTGGTGGAGTTCGTTCCGAGTTTCTGCAATCACGGTAGGCCCGATGAGTGTCACGACGGTAATCGGCAAGGCTTCACCCTTCGATGCGCTGCAGCGCTGGCTGCCCAAGCTGGTGCTGGCGCCCACCATGCTGGTGGTGCTGGTGGGGTTCTACGGCTACATCCTGTGGACGGCAGTGCTGTCGTTCACCAATTCCAGCTTCATGCCCAGTTACAAGTGGGTGGGCCTGCAGCAATACATGCGGCTGATGGACAACGACCGCTGGTGGGTCGCCAGCAAGAACCTGATGGTCTTTGGCGGCCTGTTCATCGCCATCAGCCTGGTCATCGGCGTGCTCCTGGCTGTGTTGCTCGATCAGCGCATCCGCCGCGAAGGCGTGATCCGCACCATCTACCTGTACCCCATGGCGCTGTCGATGATCGTCACCGGCACCGCCTGGAAATGGTTGCTCAACCCCGGCCTGGGCCTGGACAAACTGTTGCGTGACTGGGGCTGGGAAGGCTTTCGCCTGGACTGGCTGGTCGACCCCGACCGAGTCGTCTACTGCCTGGTGATCGCCGCGGTGTGGCAGGCCTCAGGCTTCGTTATGGCGCTGTTTTTGGCCGGGCTGCGCGGCGTCGATCAGTCGATCATCCGCGCCGCCCAGGTCGATGGCGCGAGCTTGCCGACCATCTACCTGCGCATCGTGCTGCCAAGCCTGCGCCCGGTGTTCTTCAGCGCGGTGATGATCCTCGCTCACATCGCCATCAAGAGTTTCGACCTGGTGGCGGCGATGACCGCAGGCGGCCCTGGCTACGCCTCCGATCTGCCGGCGATGTTCATGTACAACTTCACCTTCAGCCGCGGCCAGATGGGCATCGGCTCGGCCAGTGCGATGCTGATGCTCGGCGCGATCCTGGCCATTCTGGTGCCGTATCTCTACTCGGAATTGCGAGGCAAGCGCCATGACTAAAGCCTTCAGTCCAAGCCGCCTGGCGATTCACGCCACCCTGTTGTTCGCCGCCGCGCTGTACCTGGTGCCGCTGGTGGTGATGCTGCTGACCAGCTTCAAGACTCCCGAAGACGTGCGCGCCGGCAACCTGCTTTCGCTACCCGATGTGTTCACCCTGATCGGCTGGGTGAAGGCCTGGGACGTGGTTGGCGGGCATTTCTGGAACTCGGCGAAGATGGCCATTCCGGCGGTGCTGATCTCCACGGCCATTGGCGCGCTCAACGGCTACGTGCTGTCGATGTGGCGCTTCCGCGGCTCGCAGCTGTTCTTCGGCCTGCTGCTGTTCGGCTGCTTCCTGCCGTTCCAGACCATCCTGCTGCCGGCCTCGTTCACCCTCGGCAAGTTCGGCCTGGCCAACACCACCGTCGGCCTGGTGCTGGTGCACGTGGTGTACGGCATCGCCTTCACCACGCTGTTCTTCCGCAATTTCTACGTCAGCGTGCCGGATGCTCTGGTCAAGGCCGCGCGCCTGGATGGCGCGGGGTTCTTCACCATCTTCGGGCGCATCCTGCTGCCGATGTCGGTGCCGATCATCATGGTCTGTCTGATCTGGCAGTTCACCCAGATCTGGAACGATTTCCTGTTCGGCGTGGTGTTCGCCAGTGGCGACGCCCAGCCGATCACCGTGGCCCTCAACAACCTGGTCAACACCAGCACCGGGGCCAAGGAATACAACGTGGACATGGCTGCGGCGATGATCGCCGGGCTGCCGACCCTGCTGGTGTACATCCTGGCGGGCAAGTATTTCCTGCGCGGCCTTACGGCTGGCGCGGTAAAGGGCTGAAAGCCCTGCTTTCAGAGTGGAGAAGTAGATGGCAACGCTCGAACTGCGCAACGTCAACAAGTCCTACGGCAGCGGCCTGGCGGACACCCTGAAAAGCATCGATCTGAAGATCGACGATGGCGAATTCCTGATCCTGGTCGGCCCCTCGGGTTGCGGCAAATCCACCCTGATGAACTGCATCGCCGGCCTGGAGAACATCAGCAACGGCGCCATTCTGGTCGACGATGCCGACATCAGTGGCATGAGCCCCAAGGATCGCGACATCGCCATGGTGTTCCAGTCCTACGCGCTGTACCCGACCATGAATGTGCGCGACAACATCGCCTTCGGGCTGAAGATGCGCAAGATGGCCCCGGCGGCCATCGACGAGGAAGTGGCGCGGGTCGCCAAGCTTTTGCAGATCGAGCACCTGCTGGCGCGCAAGCCTGGCCAGCTGTCCGGCGGCCAGCAGCAGCGCGTGGCCATGGGGCGGGCCCTGGCACGACGGCCGAAGATCTACCTGTTCGACGAGCCGCTGTCCAACCTCGACGCCAAGCTGCGCGTGGAGATGCGCACCGAAATCAAGCTGATGCACCAGCGCCTGAAAACCACCACGGTGTACGTCACCCATGACCAGATCGAGGCCATGACCCTGGGCGACAAGGTGGCGGTGATGAAGGAGGGCGTGATCCAGCAGTTCGGCACGCCGCAGCAGATCTATAACGACCCGGCCAACCAGTTCGTGGCGAGCTTTATCGGCTCGCCACCGATGAACTTCATCCCGGTACAACTGCAGCGCCGCGACGGCCAGGTGTGGGCCGTGCTCACCTCTTCGGCCGGGCGCTGCGAACTGCCCATGGGTGAGCTGCCCGAAGGCGCCGAGCAGCGTGACATGCTGCTCGGCGTGCGCCCCGAGCAGGTGCAGCTGGCGGGCGCGGAGCAAGGCCACGGCCTGCCTGCGCAGGTGGAAGTCACCGAGCCGACCGGGCCGGACACCCTGGTTTTCGTCACGGTCAATGACAGCAAGCTGTGCTGTCGCCTGGCGCCGGATCAGGCACCGGCGGTCGGCCAGCCTCTGCAACTGTCCATCGACGCGGCGCGCGCCCTGCTGTTCGACGCCAACAGCGGTGAGCGCGTGCGGCCCCTGGCCCGCGCCGCGCAGCCAAGCAATGTCACCTCGCTAACGAATCGTTGAGAAGGAGCCGGCCTCGCAGTCCTGAGGCTGGTAAAGCAAAGCGGTAACAACAATAAAAAACTGCAGGAGAGGATATGAAACGATCAGCAGGTATCGGCCTGGCCTTGGCGCTGGGCTCCCTGACACTGCCGGTTACGGGCATGGCGACGGAATTTTCCGGCTACGTGCGCAGTGGTGCCGGCACGGCCGACGGCAACGGCCGGCAATCATGCTTCCAACTGCCGGGCGCACGCTCCAAGTACCGTCTGGGTAACGAGTGCGAACACTACGCCGAGCTGGATCTGCGTCAGGATCTGTTCACGCTCGACGACGGTTCGGTGCTGAGCATCGAGGGCATGGCCCAGCTGTTCAACGAATACGGCCACACGCCGAAATTCACCGGCGACCGCGGCACCGCGCGGATGAACCAGATGTACGCCGAGTGGAGCAAGATGCCGGCGCTCAACGGCGGCTCGCTGTGGGCCGGGCGACGTTTCTACAAACGTAACGACATCCACATCTCCGACTTCTACTACTGGAACCAGAGCGCCACCGGTTTCGGTATCGACGAGATGAAGATCGGTGATTACAAGTACAGCTATGTGTTCTCGCGCAAGGACAGCTACGACCAGAAGGAATACATCAACCGTCACGACTTCAACGTCGGTGGCTTCATCACTAACCCGGGTGGCGAGGTCGAAGTGGGCGTCAGCTATATCGACAAGCCTTCTTCCGTTGACGATTCGAACAGTGGCTGGGCGGTGACCGGCCAGCACGTGCAGAAGAACTTCCTTGGCCTGGGCGGCGACAACAAGTTCGCCCTGCAATACGGCGAGGGGCCGGGCACCGGCCTGGGTTACACCGGCGACCCTACCCTGGATCGCAGCGCCAAAAGCTGGCGTGTGGTGGAGTTCTTCGACTTCCAGATGACTCCGCGTCTGGGCGGCCAGGTACAGGCCGTTTATCAGAAAGACAAACGTGAAGATGGCGGCGACCAGGACTGGTGGTCGGTGGGCGGGCGTACCAGCTATGCCTTCACCCAGCAGTTCAAGCTGGTCGGCGAGATTGGTCATGATCAGGTGGACGCTAGTGGCGGCACCCGCAAACTGAGCAAGTTCACCGTCGCACCAACCTGGTCGCCGAACGGCCCCGGCTTCTTCGAACGTCCGGAAATTCGCCTGTATTACACCTACGCCACCTGGAACAAGGCGGCGCAGGAAGCCGCGAACCTGCTCGCTGAAGGCTCGGCCCTGTCGGATACCGGTGCTTTCGGTAGCGCGCGCAACGGCTCGAACTTCGGTGTGCAGGTCGAGTACTGGTGGAAGTAGGGCGCTGATACCTTTGCGCTTGCGTGGCTCCAGTGGTGGGTTACGCGGCGCTCCGGTACCGTGCTGAGCCGCCGTTGGCGTTCTGGCGCAGTTCCACACCCACCCTACGGACCCCATCCCGTGAGGTGGGTGGAGGCGCTGATCGCTGGTGTTGGCCTTGGCTCGGTCTTCGTGCGCCGTAACCCACCATTGAGATCGGCGTGGCCCGCGCGGTGGGTTACGCAGCGCTCCGGGATCGTGTTGAGTCGTTGTTAGCGTTCCGGCGCCGCTCCACCCACTCTACGGACCCCATCCTGTAGGGTGGGTGGAGGCGCTGGTCGCTATTGTCGAGCCGGCATCGATCTTTGTGCGCCGCAACCCACCATTGGTATCGCGTATCAACCCGGCTCTTCGCTGGCTGGGTAACGGCTGGCATTGAGGCTTTCCTTGATCTTGCGCAGGTGCGGCTGGAAATCCGCGCCGCGGCGCAGCGTCATGCCGGTTGCCAGTACGTCCAATACCGTCAATTGAATGATGCGCGAGGTCATCGGCATGTAGATGTCGGTGTCTTCGGGCAGCGGAATATGCACGCTCAGGCTGCAGGCCTGGGCCAGCGGTGAGCCGGCGGCGGTCAGGCCTAGTACCGAGGCGCCATTCTCCCGCGCCAGGCGCGCCACCTCGACCAGCTCGCGGGTGCGGCCGGTATAGGAAATGATCACGAACAGGTCACCGGTGTGCGCCACCGAGGCGAGCATGCGCTGCATCAGCACGTCGGCGTGGGCGGATACTGCGAGGTTGAAGCGGAAGAACTTGTGTTGGGCGTCCAGCGCCACCGGCGCCGAGGCGCCAAGGCCGAAGAAGTGGATCTGCCGGGCCTGGATCAGCAGGTCGACGGCGCGACTGATCAGATGCGGGTCCAGGCTCTGGCAGGCGCTGTCCAGTGAGGCGATGGCGCTGCCGAAAATCTTGCGGGTATAGGCCTCGGGCTCGTCGTCGGCTTCCACCGCGCGGCTCACGTACGCGGCGCCGCTGGCCAGGCTCTGAGCTAGCTGCATCTTCAGTTCCGGGTAACCGTTTACGCCGAACGAGCGGCAGAAACGGTTGACCGTTGGCTCGCTGACCTGGGCGGCCTGGGCGAGGGCGGCGATGCTCAGGCGGGTGGCCTGCTGCGGATTGAGCAGTATCACTTCGGCGACCTTACGCTCAGCCTTGTTCAGGCTCTCGAGGCGGCCCTGGATCTGTTCGAGAAGGTTGCGCACGCGATCCATTATTGTCCTTGTTCGATGAAATGCCGGGTTAATCCTAAGCCGGGGCTGGTCTACTGGCTACCGGCTTCCACGCACTCTACGAATATGTTGTGGTTATTACTACATTTTCGGTTGCGAAATGGCGATTTACTCGCTATCAATAGGGCAACTTGATAGAAGAACAAAGATCATGTCGATGATTCCCGTTGAGCCTTGTACCCTCGCACTGTTTGGCGCCCTGGGCGATCTGGCATTGCGCAAGCTGTTTCCCGCCCTCTATCAGCTCGACCGTGCCGGGCTGCTGCACGAGGATACCCAGTTGCTCGCCCTGGCGCGCGACAGCGGCGACCCTGACAAGCACCTGAGTACTATCGACGCGCATCTTCGCCGTTACCTACCAGCTTCCGAGCTGGACGAGACGGTGATGCAGCGCTTTCAGGGGCGCATGCGTTATCTGAGCATGGAATTCCTGCCCGCCGACAGCTACCCGCAGCTGGCCGAAATGGTCGGCAGCGGTCGCCAGCTGATCGCCTATTTCGCCACACCGGCCTCGGTGTACGGCGGCATCTGCGCCAACCTGGCAGCGGTCGGCCTGGCCGAGAACACCCGGGTGGTGCTGGAGAAACCCATCGGCCATGACCTCGATTCTTCGCGCGCGGTCAACGATGCGGTGGCGGCCTATTTCCCGGAAAGCCAGGTCTACCGGATCGATCACTACCTGGGCAAGGAAACGGTGCAAAACCTCATTGCCCTGCGCTTCGCCAACAGCCTGTTCGAGACCCAGTGGAACCAGAACCACATCACCCACGTGGAAATCACCGTGGCCGAGAAGGTTGGTATCGAAGGCCGCTGGGGCTACTTCGACAAGGCCGGCCAGCTGCGTGACATGATCCAGAATCACCTGCTGCAGCTGCTTTGCCTGATCGCCATGGACCCGCCGGGCGACCTGTCGGCCGATGCCATCCGTGACGAGAAGGTCAAGGTGCTCAAGGCTCTGGAGCCGATGACCGCCGAGCAGCTGTCGCGTCATGTGGTGCGTGGCCAGTACGTGGCCGGCACCAGCGATGGCAAGCCGGTGCCCGGTTATCTGGAAGAAGAGAATTCCAACGCCCAGAGTGACACCGAAACCTTCGTCGCCCTGCGCGCCGACATCCGCAATTGGCGCTGGGCCGGCGTGCCGTTCTACCTGCGTACCGGCAAGCGCATGGCGCAGAAGCTGTCGCAGATCGTCATCCATTTCAAGGAACCGCCGCACTACATCTTCGCGCCGGAGCAGCGCCAGTTGATCGGCAACAAGCTGATCATCCGCCTGCAGCCGGACGAGAGCATTTCCCTGCAGGTGATGACCAAGGATCAGGGCCTGGACAAGGGCATGCAGCTGCGCAGCGGCCCGCTGCAGCTGAATTTCTCCACCGCCTACAAGAGCGCGCGGATTCCCGATGCCTACGAGCGGCTGCTGCTGGAAGTGATGCGCGGCAACCAGAACCTGTTCGTGCGCAAGGACGAGATCGAGCACGCCTGGCAGTGGTGCGATCAGCTGATCGCCGGCTGGAAGAAACTCGGCGACCCGCCCAAGCCATATGTCGCCGGCACCTGGGGGCCGATGAGTTCCATCGCCCTGATCACTCGCGATGGGAGGGCCTGGTATGGTGATCTCTGACCTCGAATTTCCCGTGGGCGTGGTCGCCCGCAGTCACAGCGATGCGCAGCATCTGGCGAGCGCGCTGGCCGAGAACGTGGCCGGCGCGCTGCGCGCTGCCATCGACAGCCACGGCCAGGCGACCCTGGTGGTGTCCGGTGGGCGCAGCCCGATCGCTTTCTTCAAGGCGCTGTCGCAGCAATCCTTGCCCTGGAACAAGGTGCTGGTAAGCCTGGCCGACGAGCGCTGGGTGCCAACCAGTCACGAGGACAGCAACGAGGCGCTGGTACGCCGCCATCTGCTGCAGGGGCCAGCTGCCGAGGCTCGGTTGCTGGGGCTGTATCACAGTGCTGGCAGCCTCGAGGAGGCGGCCGAACTCACCGAGCAGGCGCTGCGTGACTTGCCAGTCATCGACGTGCTGGTACTGGGCATGGGCACCGACGGGCATACCGCCTCACTGTTCCCCAATAGCCCGAACCTGGAAGAGGCGCTCAGCGAAAACTGCCCGCGCCGCTGCCTGCCGATGCTGGCACCCAGCGTGCCGCACCAGCGCCTGACCCTGACCCTGCCGCTACTCAGGGCGGCCCGCCTGCCGCTGCTGGCGATCGAGGGGCCGGGCAAGCTCGCGGTACTCGAACAGGCCCTGCAGCAAGACAATCACAAGAACATGCCGATCAGCGCGTTCCTGCGCGCGCCGCTCGAAATCTACTGGTGCCCTTAGGCCCGAAAGGAACACGACCATGACACAAGCCATCAGCCGTCCAGCCCCGACCATGGCGGAAAAGATCGAAAGCATCGACGCGCTCTGCGCCCGTGCGCGGATCATGCCGGTGATCACCATCGCTCGTGAGGAAGACATCCTGCCGCTGGCCGACGCCCTGGATGCCGGCGGCCTGCAGGTGCTGGAAATCACCCTGCGCTCGCCCCATGGCCTGACCGCCATTCGCCGCCTGCGTGAAGAACGCCCGCACCTGTGCGTGGGCGCCGGCACGGTGCTCGATCGCCACGTGCTCGAAGCGGTGGAGGAGGCCGGCGCCCAGTTCATCGTCAGCCCCGGTTCTACTGACGAGCTGCTGCGCGCCGCGCTGCAGAGCCAGGTGCCGATGCTGCCGGGCGTGGCCAGTGCCTCGGAGATCATGGTCGGCTATGCCCTGGGCTATCGCCGCTTCAAGCTGTTCCCGGCCGAGGTCTGTGGCGGTACCGCCGCACTCAAGGCGCTGGGCGGACCGTTTGGCGATATCCGCTTCTGCCCGACCGGTGGTGTCGGCCCGGCCAACGTGCAAAAGTACATGGCGCTGGCGAACGTGATGTGCGTGGGCGGCAGCTGGATGCTCGACAGCAGCAAAGGCTGGGACGCCGTACGCCAGGCCAGTGCCGACGCCCTGGCGCTGCTGGGCTGAATCACGGCCCGCCACGTGCGGGCCTGCATGACCATTTCTGTCGCCGGCTCGATGCCTCCGTCGCGCCGGCGTCTCTATTTCCGAGGTTCCGAATGACCCTGCGCATCAGCAAAGACACTCGCCTGTGCATGTCGCTGTCCGGGCGGCCCGGTAACTTCGGCACGCGTTTTCAGAACTACCTGTACCGCGAGCTGGAGCTGGATTACCTGTACAAAGCGTTCACCACCAGCGATCTGCCGGCGGCCATCGGCGGCATCCGTGCCCTTGGCGTACGCGGCTGTGCGGTGTCGATGCCGTTCAAGGAGGCCTGCATCGAGCACCTCGATGGCTTGCACGACTCGGCGGCGACCCTGCAGTCGGTCAACACCATCGTTGCCGATGATGGCCGGCTGACCGGCTACAACACCGACTACAGCGCGGTGGTGAAACTGCTCCAGAAACACGGCGTGCCTGCGGCCAGCCGCTATGCCTTGCGTGGTAGCGGCGGCATGGCCAAGGCCGTGGCCTGCGCATTGCGCGACAGCGGCTTCGCCGACGGTTGCATCGTCGCCCGAAACGAGGCGGCGGGCAGGGCGCTGGCCGAGCAGTGCGGTGTGCACTGGCGCGAGGCGTTGGACGACGAACCGGCGCAGTTGCTGGTCAACGTCACGCCACTGGGCATGCGTGGCGCCGAGGCCGAACAGTTGGCCTTCAGCGAGCAGGCGGTGGCGGCGGCGCAGTGGGTTTTCGACGTGGTCGCGGTACCGGTGGAAACCCCGCTGATCCGCCTGGCCCGTTCTCTCGGCAAGCCAGTGATCACCGGCGGCGAAGTGATCGTGCTGCAGGCCGTCGAGCAGTTCGTGCTGTACACCGGCGTGCGCCCTGATAACGAGCTGATCGAGCGGGCCGCGTGCTTCGCCCTGGCCGATTAGCAACGCCCGTCTCCTACCGTGTTCTGACCGGGCTTCTGGGCCCGGTCATTAAAAGTTTGCACTTTCCGTTTCCCGGCCAAGTCGTAAAAGGTGTAGGGCATGGCGCTGCGTCGAGCGCTCTGCCAGACGCTGGCTTCGCCGTAGCGCCATGCCCTGCAATCCGAACGGAACGCCTTATCCAGGCTTCCGAAGCCAGGTGCGTCGCTAACCGGCGGCCGCCGACAGACGAGCAAGGAGATAGCCATGGGCTTGGGAACCATACTGCTGATCATTCTGATCCTAATGCTGATTGGTGCCATCCCGGCATGGCCGCACAGCCGCAGCTGGGGCTACGGCCCGACCGGCGGCCTCGGTCTGGTGCTGGTCATCGTGCTGGTGCTGTTACTACTGGGCTACATATGAGCCAGCGCCTGCATCGCTGATGCAGGCGCCGCCGCCAGCGGCAAACACCGCTGGCGGCGGCTCGACTCAGGCAATACTCGCTTTACCCCCCCCTCATTGTTATTTGCGGAGGCTGCCTGCTTGGATCTGGTGATTGCACGGCCCGAAGGCCTGTACTGTCCTCCCGGAGATTTCTATATCGACCCCTGGCGCCCCGTCGAGCGCGCCGTCATCACCCACGGCCATGGTGACCATGCGCGCACCGGCAGCGCCCATTATCTGGCCGCAGCGCCGGGTGAGGGTATTCTGCGCACGCGCCTGGGTCGCGACATCAATTTGCAGACCCTGGCCTACGGCGAAACCATCGACCACCATGGCGTGACCCTGAGCTTCCATCCCGCCGGGCACGTGCTGGGATCGGCCCAGGTGCGCCTGGAGTACCGGGGCGAAGTCTGGGTCGCCTCGGGCGACTACAAGGTCGAGCCGGACGGCACCTGCGACCCGTTCGAGCCGGTGCGTTGCCATACCTTCATCACCGAGTCGACTTTCGGTCTGCCGATCTACCGCTGGCAGCCCCAGGCGCAGATCTTCGCCGGCATCAACGACTGGTGGCGCCAGAACCAGCAGGCCGGGCGCGCCAGCGTGCTGTTCTGCTACGCCTTTGGCAAGGCGCAGCGCATCCTGCATGGCATCGACGAAAGCATCGGGCCGATCCTCGGTCATGGCTCCATGGAACCGCTGCATCAGGTGTATCGCGATGCTGGCGTTTACCTGCCCGAAACGCGCTATGCCGGTGATGTGCCAAAGGGCGACCCGCTGCTGCGCCAGGCGCTGGTCCTGGCACCGCCGTCGGCTGGCGGCAGCACCTGGATACGCCGTTTCGGCGATTACAGCGATGCCTTCGCCAGTGGCTGGATGTTACTGCGCGGCACGCGCCGGCGCCGCGGCGTGGATCGGGGTTTCGTGTTGTCCGACCACGCCGACTGGCCGGGCCTGCTGTGGGCCATCGAGCAGACCGGCGCCGAGCGGGTGATGGTCACCCACGGTTCGGTGAACATTCTCGTTCGCCATCTGCGCGAACACGGCCTGGATGCCCAGGCGTTCGCCACCGAATACGGCGAGGAAGACGACGCGGCCGTGGAGCCAAGTTCATGATCGCCTTCGCGCAACTGTATGCGCGCCTTGACGCCACCACTTCGAGCAACGCCAAGCTTGCTGCCCTGCAGGATTACCTGCGCGATGCCGAGCCGGCCGATGCCGCCTGGGCCGTGTACTTTCTGGCCGGTGGCCGGCCGCGGCAACTGGTGCCTTCGCGGCAACTGCGCGAACTGGCGATGCAGCGCGCCGGGCTGTCCGACTGGCTGTTCGAGGAAAGCTACTCGGCGGTGGGCGACCTGGCGGAGACCATCGCGCTGTTGTTGCCCGAGGCCACCTCGACCTCTGCGGACGGTCTGGCGGTGTGGGTCGAGCAGAAGCTGCTGCCGTTGCGCGGCCTGCCGCCCGATGAACTGGCGATGCGCCTAGACGCCCTGTGGGCGCAGCTCGACCGGCAATCGCTGATGGTCAGCATCAAGCTGATCACCGGCGCGTTCCGAGTCGGGGTTTCCAAGCTCTTGGTCACCCGCGCTCTGGCGGCCATCGCCGAGGTCGATGCCAAGCGCGTCGCTCAGCGTCTGGTCGGCTATACCGACCTGTCGAACCGACCCACGGCGGCGTCCTACCAACGGCTTATCGCCGCTGAGTCCGAAGACGAGCACGCCCAGCGCGGCGGCCAGCCCTATCCGTTCTTTCTCGCCCATCCGCTGCAGCGCCCGCTGGAGGAATTCGACGCCAGCCTGGGTTCGCCCGGCGACTGGCTGATCGAGTGGAAGTGGGATGGCATTCGCGCGCAGCTGGTCAAGCGCGACGGCCAGCTGTGGGTCTGGTCGCGGGGTGAGGAGTTGATCAGCGAGCGCTTTCCCGAACTGCAGGAATTGGCGCCGCTGCTGCCCGACGGTACGGTGATCGATGGCGAACTGGTGGTCTGGCGGCACGCGCCGGAAGCGACCGCCAGGCAGGGCGAGTTGATGGCCGCGGCGGCGGACGAGCCTGCCGAGCGCCTCAACGATCAGGTCGAGGAGCAGCTCGAACGCTTCGGCATTCAGCCGTTCGCCTTGCTGCAGCAGCGCATCGGCCGCAAGACCCTCAGCCGCAAGCTGCTCGAGGAAGTGCCGGTGGCGGTGCTCGCTTACGACCTGCTGGAGTGGCAGGGCGAGGACTGGCGCAGCCACCCGCAGCACCAGCGCCGTGCGCAGATGGAACAGGTGGTGGCCAGCTGTGCCAGCCCTCGGCTGATGCCGTCGCCGCTGCTGCACGGCGACACCTGGCAGGCGCTGGCCGAGCAGCGCGAAGCCTCACGCTCGCTGGGCGTCGAGGGCATGATGCTCAAGGCCCGTGAGTCGGCCTACGGCGTGGGGCGCAGCAAGGACGTCGGCGTGTGGTGGAAGTGGAAGATCGACCCATTGAGCGTCGACGCCGTGCTGATCTACGCCCAGCGCGGTCATGGCCGGCGCGCCAGTTTGTACAGCGATTACACCTTTGCCGTGTGGGATGGCGCGCCGGGCGACCCGGAGCGGCGCCTGGTGCCGTTCGCCAAGGCTTATTCGGGCCTGACCGACGAGGAAATGCGCAAGGTCGATGCCATCGTGCGCAAGACCACGGTGGAGAAATTCGGCCCGGTGCGCAGCGTCACCCCCAGCCTGGTTTTCGAGCTGGGCTTCGAAGGCATCGCCCGTTCGCCCCGGCACAAAAGCGGCATCGCCGTGCGCTTTCCGCGGATGCTGCGCTGGCGTCATGACAAAGGCGTGGAGGAGGCCGATACCCTGGAGCTGCTGCAGGAATTGCTGCCATGAGCCTGGCCAGCACCTGGCTGCAGCGTAACGGCTGGAAGGCTTTCGATTTCCAGAAGGAGGTCTGGCAGGCCGTCGCCGATGGGCAGAGCGGCTTGCTGCATGCCTCCACCGGCGCCGGCAAGACCTACGCGGTATGGCTGGCCGCGCTCAATCGTTTCGCTGGTAAGGCGCCGCCGAAAAAGGCCGAAGGCAGCAAACGAGCGCCGCCAGCGGCGCCGTTGACGGTGCTGTGGATCACCCCGATGCGCGCCCTGGCTGCCGATACGCAGCGCGCCTTGCAGGCGCCGGTCGACGGCCTGGAACTGCCCTGGACGGTGGGCATGCGTACCGGCGACACCGGCAGCGCCGAGCGCCAGCGCCAGACGCGGCGCCTGCCCACGGCGCTGGTCACCACCCCCGAAAGCTTGACGCTGCTGCTGACTGGCGCCGACGCGAAAAACCAGTTCGCCCATGTCGGCATGCTGGTCGTGGACGAGTGGCACGAGCTGCTCGGCAACAAGCGCGGTGTGCAGTTGCAGCTGGCCCTGGCGCGGCTGCGCCGGTGGAATCCGCAATTGGTCGTCTGGGGGCTGTCGGCGACGCTGGGTAATCAGCCTCACGCTCTGGAGGTCTTGCTGCCCGACGGCAACGGGCGTCTGGTGCAAGGCGAGCAGGGCGGCAAACCGCTGATCGACACCCTGTTGCCGCCGGCGGTGGAGCGCTTTCCCTGGGCCGGTCACCTGGGTTTGCGGTTGCTGCCCCAAGTGGTCAAAGAGCTGGAGAGCAGCAGCGTGAGCCTGGTGTTCACAAATACCCGCTCGCAGTCGGAGCTCTGGTATCAGGCATTGCTCGAGGCCCGGCCGGACTGGGCCGGGCTGATCGCCCTTCATCACGGCTCGCTGGCCCGAGAAGTGCGCGACTGGGTCGAGAACGGGCTCAAGCAGGGCAAGCTCAAGGCGGTGGTGTGCACCTCCAGCCTGGATCTGGGGGTCGACTTCCTGCCGGTCGAGCGGGTGTTGCAGATCGGCTCGGCCAAGGGCGTCGCACGCCTGTTGCAGCGCGCCGGGCGCTCTGGTCATGCGCCCGGGCGTACCTCGCGCGCCACCCTGGTGCCGACCCACGCCGTGGAACTGCTCGAGGCGGCGGCCCTGCAGGATGCGGTAGCGGCAGGGCGGATCGAGGCCCGTGAATCCCCCCATCAGCCGCTGGACGTGCTGGTCCAGCACCTGGTCAGCATGGCCCTCGGCGGTGGCTTCCGGCCTGACGAGCTGCTGCGCGAAATACGCAGCACCTGGGCCTATCGCGACCTCGACGAGGCGCAGTGGCGCTGGGCACTGGCCTTCGTGCGCCAGGGCGGCGAGTCCCTGAGTGCCTACCCAGATTACCAGCGTGTCGAGCCGGACGCAGAGGGCGTGTGGCGGGTGCCCAGCCCGCGCCTGGCGCGGCGCCACCGGATGAGCGTGGGCACCATCGTCAGTGATGCCAGCCTGACCGTGAAATGGTGGAGCAAGGGCGGCGGTGGCGGTTCCCTGGGCAGTGTGGAAGAGGGTTTCATCGCCCGCCTGCGGCCCGGCGACGTGTTCCTGTTCGGCGGCCGCCCATTGGAGCTGGTGCGGGTCGAGAACATGACCGCCTACGTCAAGCGCAGCGCTGCCGGCAAAGCCAGCGTACCGCGCTGGAATGGCGGGCGCATGCCGCTTTCCAACACCCTGGCCGAAGCGCTGGTGGCGCGCTTCGGCCAGGCTGCTCAAGGCCGTTTCGAGGGCCCGGAAATGTGCCTGCTGCAGCCGCTGCTCGAGGTGCAGGCCAACTGGTCGGCATTGCCGTCGCCCGGCACGTTGCTGGCCGAAACCCTGCATTCGCGCGAAGGCTGGCACCTGTTTCTCTATCCCTTCGCCGGGCGCAACGTGCATCTTGGGCTGGCCAGCCTGCTGGCCTGGCGACTGGGCCAGCGGCGGCCGTTGAGTTTTTCCATCGCGGTCAACGACTACGGCCTGGAGCTGCTGTGCGCCAGTGAAGTGCAGTGGCAGCAACTGCTCGACGATGACCTGTTCGGCGAACAGGATCTGCTGCATGACGTGCTCGCCAGCCTCAATGCGGGTGAACTCGCACAACGGCGTTTCCGTGAGATCGCACGGATCGCCGGGCTGGTGTTCGGCGGCTACCCCGGAGCAGGCAAGAGCCTGCGCCAGGTGCAGGCCTCCAGCGGCCTGTTCTTCGACGTGTTCCGCCAGTACGACCCCGGCAATCTGTTGCTCGCCCAGGCCCATGACGAAGTGCTGAGCCAGGAGCTGGACGTGCAGTTGCTGCGCCATACCCTGGCCGACATGCGCGCCGCACGGCTGAACCTGCACGCCTTGCGCCGCGCCACGCCGCTGGCGTTCCCGTTGATGGTCGAGCGCTTTCGCGAGCGGCTCAGCTCGGAAAAGCTCGCCGACCGCATCGCCCGCATGCTCGGCGAACTGGAGCGTGCCGCCGGGCCTGGCCCGCAAGTGGCGGACGCACCGCTGGTCGAGGCCGAACCGGCGAGCCGCCGCCGCGAGCGCAAGCGTAAGGATGGACGCCCGCGAGGCAAGGCCAAGGCCGGATCTGCATGAGCGCACCTCATCTGGCAGTGGAGCTGGCCGGGGAAATCCTCTGGCTGCTGGCCGACAAGGCGCTGTACTGGCCGGCCCGCCGGGGCCTGCTGATCGCCGATGCGCATTTCGGCAAGGCGGCCACCTGTAGGGTACTCGGTCAGCCGGTGCCCCAGGGCACCACGGCGCGCAACCTACAGCGCCTCGACCGGCTGCTGCAGGACTATCCCACCCGGCAACTGATCTTTCTCGGCGATTTCCTACACGCGAGGCCGGCGCGCAGTGGCAGCACCCTGGCCGCCCTGCAGGCCTGGCGAGCCCGTAATGCCGAGCTGCAGATCCTGCTGGTACGCGGCAACCATGATCGCAGCGCCGGCGATCCCCCGGCCGAGCTGGGTATCGACGTGGTGGGCGAGCCCTGGCCGATGGGGCCGTTCGCTCTGTGTCACGAGGTACTGGAGTGCCCGGGCCGCCATGTGCTGGCCGGGCACCTGCATCCGGTGTTCGTGCTGCGTGGGCGAGGGCGGGACCGGTTGCGCATGCCGTGCTTCTGCATCGAGCCGGCGGCGACACTGCTACCGGCGTTCGGCGAGTTCACTGGCGGCATGGCCATCGAGTCGATGCCAGGGCGGGCCATTTATGGCGCCCTGGATGGAGCAGTGTGGCGATTGGCCTGATCATGGTGTGGCATATCGCCACAGTTCGGTCAGACGGAAAACTGACGATCAGCCTCTTATCCGCTGTAAATCGTTGAGCAATCGTGATTCGCTTCACAGTCTCGGTAGTAACTCCCGCCAGGCATCGCCGTCGGTCGAATGAAACGTTTCACCTTCCTCTAGTTATTTGCCTCCCGGTCGATAGAATGCCTGCCGCAAAAAAATCAGACTGGTCCAACAACAATTCTCCAGCTGCTCTAACTCGGTTAAAAAAGTCGGAGAACTATTGAATGAACAGCTGGTTTTCGAACATCAGCGTCACCCTGAAACTTGCCTTGGGCTTCGGCCTCGTGCTCGCGCTCACCTGCATTCTCGCCCTGGTCGGCTGGACCAGCCTGGGTAGCCTGGTGCAGCGCAGCGACTGGACGGCGGATATCGCTCACCTGAACGACACCCTGACCGACCTGCGTATCACCCGCCTGCAGTACATGCTGGCCAACGGCGACGAAACCATCGCCGAAACCGTGCAGAAGTCTCTCGACGGCTTCAAGGCCCAGCACGGCCAGGTACTGGCCAAGTTCAAGAGCCCCGAGAACGTACGCCTGCTGCAGGCCCAGGGTGCGCAGATCGATGCCTATCAGCTGTCGCTGAACAAGATGCGCGGTGGCTTTCGTGCCAGCAACGACGCGCGCCAGGAGATGACCCGCAATGCGGTCAGTGCGGGCGAAGCGATCGATGAGATCAACGCTGCGGTGATGAACCTGCTGTCCTACGATGACAGCCGCGCCGCCCAGTTCCAGGCCATCACCAAGGCCAAGGAAGACTGGCAGCTGGTGCGTTACCAGGTGCGCGGCTATACCGGCAGCCCGAATGCCGATGCCGAGCGCGTGGCCGTCGCCCAGATCGACGCCACCATCAAGGACATGGACGCCTTCCGCCAGGCCTTCGCTGCCGAGCACTCGCAGCGCGTCAACCAGGTTACCGCGGCGCTGGACAAGTACCGTGACGCGGTCATGGCCTTCAAGACCGCTATCGACACCATCGCCGTGGCGCGCAAGGAACTGACCGACGAAGGCTACGAGATCGTGCGCATCAGCAAGGAGCTGACCGCCATCCAGATGGAGCGTCGCAACAGCGAAACCGCATCGGCCCGTACGCTGCAGCTGACCACCACGCTGGTTGCGCTGCTGGTCGGTGTGCTGGCGGCCTGGCTAATCACCCGGCAGATCACCCGCCCGCTGCAGGAAACCCTGGTCGCCGTGGAGCGTATCGCCGGTGGCGACCTGAGCCAGACCCTGCAGGTGACCCGTCGCGACGAGATGGGCGTGCTGCAGCTGGGCATCCAGCGCATGGGCAGTACCTTGCGTGACCTGATTGGCGGCATCCGCGACGGCGTCACCCAGATCGCTAGCGCCGCCGAAGAGCTGTCGGCCGTGACCGAGCAGACCAGCGCCGGGGTGAACAGCCAGAAAGTGGAAACCGACCAGGTAGCCACCGCCATGCACGAGATGTCTGCCACTGTTCAGGAAGTCGCGCGCAACGCCGCCGACGCCTCGCGCGCCGCCTCCGATGCCGACCGCGAAGCCAATCAGGGTGATCGCGTGGTCGGCGAGGCAATCGCGCAGATCGAGCGCCTGGCTGCCGAAGTGACTCGTTCTACCGAAGCGATGAGCCACCTGCAGCAGGAGAGCAACAAGATCGGCAGTGTGATGGACGTGATCAAGGCGGTGGCCGAGCAGACCAACCTGCTGGCCCTCAACGCCGCCATCGAAGCCGCCCGCGCTGGTGAAGCCGGCCGTGGTTTCGCCGTGGTCGCCGACGAGGTGCGTGGCCTGGCCCAGCGCACGCAGAAATCCACCGAGGAGATCGAGGAGCTGGTCGCTGGCCTGCAGCATGGTACCCAGCAGGTCGCCAACATCATGCACAGCAGCCGCGAGCTGACCGACAGCACCGTGGAGCTGACCCGCAAGGCCGGTGGTTCGCTGGAAAGCATCACCCGCACGGTGTCCAACATCCAGTCGATGAACCAGCAGATTGCCGCCGCTGCCGAGCAGCAGAGCGCGGTCGCCGAGGAGATCAGCCGCAGCGTGATCAACGTGCGCGACATCTCCGAGCAGACCGCAGCCGCCAGCGAGGAAACCGCTGCCTCCAGCGTCGAGCTGGCCCGCCTTGGTAGCCAGTTGCAGCAGATGGTCAGCCACTTCCGCGTCTGATCGCGGCGGTGAGCTGAGACGAAAAGGCTGTTGCTCGATGAGCAACGGCATTTTTGGGTTTTTCGCGGAGTCTCGGGAAAGCCAGTCCTGACACCGGATTGGCAAGTTAGTGTGAGTACGCGAGTGGTTTTGGCGCTCAAGCTGCTTGCGTCGTTTTGCTGACATCTCCCGTTTCGCCCTGTCGGGCGAGTCACTTTTGCGGGCAAAAGTAACCAAAACCCTCCGCCCGATCATCTGGCCCCGGCTACGCCGGGGTTCGCTCACTCTATCGCCGTTCCAGAGGCCCGCCGCGAAGGGCCATCCATGGCCCATCACGGCTCTCGCGGCATCCATGCCGCTCAACCTCTTACGCAACGATTGCGTTCGCCCTCCTGGACGGGCTCTGCACGCGCCCCATTGAACCGGAGGTAATTCACGGAGCTTTGTGTGCTTGAAGGTGAGGTCAGCCATAGGCTGACCTGGGTGCTATCCCGTGCATCCGAAAAAGCATGCCCGGTCGTGCAGGTGCGCGAATGTCCCCTTTAAGCGGACCCTCGGAGCAACGATGGAGCGAACGAACCCCGACGCAGTCGGGGCCAGATGATGGGGGGGCGCTTTCTTTTGCTTACTTTTCTTTGCGCACTTCAAAGAAAAGTGAGTCGCCCGAGGGGGCGAAACAGGGAGTTTCTGCACACAACGCAGCGGCGTCCAAACGCCTAACGAGATGACACACTAAGTTGCCAGTCCGGTATCCCAGCACGTTCCCCAAACCGTGCGAAGACCCTTGTTTATCACCTCTGGAAACTCGTCAGTGCGTGGCAATCCAGATCAGCAAACCGGCCTGGAACAGACAGAAGGCCACCAGGCAGCCGATGGTGAAGCGCAGGCCGCCATCCTCACGCTTGAGTTGCTCCAGGCGCTCGCGCTGCTTGCGCAACTGCACGTCCTGTTCCTGCAGGTTCTGGTCGGCCTGTTGCAGCATCTGCGCGGCGTCCAGCTGTTCGATGAACTGCACCTTCTCGCCATTCCAGTCACTGTGCAGAGCGCTTAGGCGCGAGGCGCTGTACTGGGCCTTGAGCTGATTTTCCTGGTAGTCGACGCTGAAACCCTGGGCCTTGAGGCAGTGATCGCGGCGCGCGCGGGCTTCGTCGTTGAGCGCATCGCGGCTCGGCAGCGGGCCGCTTTCCAGGGTGTAGTGGGCGCAGTGCTGTTTCGCCCAGGCTGCCGCCTGGGCCAGCAGGAAACGCCCCAGACCTCGGTTCTGGGGCTCCAGGCTCAGGCCGCTGTCAGGGCCGAAGCGGGCTTCCTTGTTGCGGTGATCAAGCCAAAGCTCCAGTACGTTCTGCTCTTTGCGCACCTTCTGGCCGGGCAGCTGCAGGCTCAGGCGCAGCAGGCTCTGTTCCTTGCTGTGTCGCTCCACACGACCGAACTGCACGAAACGCAGCGGGCGGACGCCGGTGTGGCGGTCGACGGGCAGGGGCGACAGACGCAGCAGGCGAAAATGCTCCGGCCCAAGGCCGTCCCAGGGATGGGAAGGGGCGGGCTGTTCGCTTTCCGGCGGGGCGACGGCGGTGGTTTCGCTGTCGGTCATCTGGCGCTCCTTGGGGAGCCGCCTGGCAGGGCGGGCTCATGATCGGTTCTAGCCGTTATCGGCAGCCTTGCCGTTATCTGTAGGCGGCAGTGCCTTGATGAAGCTTGCCAGGCGGGTGGTCAGGCCGCGGGCAAGCGGCAGATCCGGGTTGTCATAGGACGCCAGTTGCGCCTCCATGTCCATTGGCACGATACGCAGCACATGGTTCATGCCGTTGACGATTTGCAGCTCCGCCCTTGGGTTGGCAGCATGCAGCGCCTCGGCGTCCTGCACGCTGACCTGAATGTCGTGATCGCCCTGCAAGATCAGCGCCGGCGCCTTGACCTGGGCGAAGGCGGCCGCGGGATCCTGGCGGAACAGGGAAATCAGGTAAGGCTGCACGCTGGTACGAAACAGCACCGTCAGCTCGTCCGACACCTGGGGCACCTGGCGTCCTTCATGCAGGGCTTCGAGCAGCGCCTCGGCTTCGCCACGCAGGCGCGGTGGCAGGCGGTTGCGCAGTTGCTCGCGCAGCAACTGGTCGATGGGCCGCGCACTGCCGGCGATGGACACCAGAGCATCGGCACCCGATTGATTGGCTGCCAGTGTGGCGATTAGCGCACCTTCGCTGTGGCCGACCAGAATTACCTGGCTGAAGCGTTTGTCCTGGCGCAGCTGCTGCACCCAGGCGACCACGTCGGCCGCATAACGCTCAACGCTGAGGTCGCGCTCATGGGGCGTGGCGGCAAAGCTTTCGCCGATGCCGCGCTTGTCGTAGCGCACGCTGGCGATGCCTTGCTGGGCCAGGGCCATGGCCAGCTTGCGGTGGGCGTCGTTATGGCCGCCACCAGGGTTGTTGCCGTTGCGGTCGGTCGGCCCGGAGCCGGCCACCAGCAGCACTACGGGTACCGGCGCGTCGCGCTGCGGTAGTACCAGCGAGCCGTTCAGCACGCCCTGGCCGGTATCCAGGCTGACCGGCTCACGCAGGATGGGAGCGGCCTGAACCAGGCCGGTAAACAGGGAAAGGGTCAAAAGCAGGGCTCGCAGCATGATGGTGGCAGGTCTGTGATGGGCTCTGTTGGACGCTGGCCAATGGCCAAAGGTTCGCGCGCGGGTGATCTCGGCGGTTGGCTGGGAGTATACTCAGCGGCTTTCTTCATGGGCCTGCCTTTTCGCCGCAGGCTGCGGATCGAACTTCTCTGGAGCCTCGCGCAATGTCCGGCAATACCTTCGGCAAGCTGTTCACCGTCACCACGGCAGGCGAGAGCCATGGCCCGGCGCTGGTCGCCATCGTCGACGGCTGCCCGCCCGGCCTGGAGATTTCCCTTGACGACCTGCAGCGCGACCTGGATCGCCGCAAGCCCGGCACCAGTCGCCATACCACCCAGCGTCAGGAAGCCGACGAGGTGGAAATCCTCTCCGGGGTGTTCGAAGGCAAGACCACCGGCTGCGCCATCGGCCTGCTGATCCGCAACACCGACCAGAAGTCCAAGGACTACTCGGCGATCAAGGACCTGTTCCGCCCGGCCCATGCCGACTACACCTACCACCACAAGTACGGGATCCGCGACTACCGTGGCGGCGGCCGCAGCTCGGCCCGCGAGACCGCCATGCGTGTGGCGGCCGGCGCCATCGCCAAGAAGTACCTGGCCAGCCAGGGCATCGTCATCCGTGGCTACATGAGCCAGCTCGGCCCTATCGAGATTCCGTTCAAGACCTGGGATTCGGTGGAAGAGAACGCCTTCTTCAGCCCTGATCCTGCCAAGGTGCCGGAGCTGGAGGCCTACATGGACCAGCTGCGCCGCGACCAGGATTCGGTGGGCGCGAAGATCACCGTGGTGGCCGAAGGCATGATGCCGGGCCTCGGCGAGCCGATCTTCGACCGCCTGGACGCCGAGCTGGCCCATGCGTTGATGAGCATCAACGCGGTCAAGGGCGTGGAAATCGGTGATGGTTTCGCGGCCGTTGCCCAGCGCGGCACCGAGCACCGTGACGAGCTGACCCCGCAAGGCTTCGTGTCCAATCACGCCGGCGGCATTCTTGGTGGTATTTCCAGCGGCCAGCCGATCGTGGCTCACCTGGCGCTCAAGCCGACCTCAAGCATCACCACGCCGGGCCGCTCCATCGATGTCGATGGCAACCCGGCTGACGTGATCACCAAGGGCCGTCATGACCCCTGCGTCGGCATCCGCGCCACGCCCATCGCCGAGGCGATGATGGCCATGGTGCTGATGGATCATCTGCTGCGTCACCGTGGGCAGAACGCCGACGTGCGCGTGAATACGCCAGTGCTGCCGCAGCTTTAATCGAGCGCTCTGGCATCGTGCAAAGCGAGAGCGGCATGAGCGAATTTCCCGAGGTGCTGCGCAGCGTGGCCGGCAAGCGCATCTCGAGCGTTCGCGATGCGCTGTTCGCGCTGGAGTCGACCCAGATCGACGAGCAGGGAGCCGTTTACCTCGTTGCGCTCTACACCAGTAGCAAGCAGCTCGATGTGCGCAAACAGATACTCAAGTTGCTGTATGACTTCGATTTGCAGGCGCTCGATGGGTTTTTCGCTCTGGCCTATCGAAAAGAGCGCTACCTGGACATGAAAATCTATGCGCTTCGTGGCCTAGCGCAGCGCTCCGAAGAGAAGCAGCTGCAGCAATTGCTCGAGGGTTTTCGCCAAACCCTGGCGAAGCGGCAGCATTCCACGCCGTACAACTATCAGGAGTACGAGCTGCTCAGGGGGCGTAATGCGTTGCCGTATCTGGTCGAGCGTTATGGCTACGCCTGCCTGCGCGATACCCTCGAGCAGGTCAATCAACAGTACGAAGCCATGCCGGAAGCCTTCAAAGGGCATTTCACGGTGGATGAAAACGGTACGTTGATCACCCTGCGCGAACCGGGCGCAAGCAGTGCAATGATTCGGCAATTCTTCGCTAGCAAGGATGTTCAGATTTGACGCCGGCCCTCCCGTACTGGCGGCTGTCCGGCTTCTATCTCTTTTACTTCGCGCTGCTGGGCGCCACGGCGCCGTTTCTCGGGCTGTATTTCGCGCACCTGGGTTTCTCGCCGGCGCGCATCGGCGAGTTGGTGGCCATTCCCATGCTGATGCGCTGCATCGCGCCTAACCTGTGGGGCTGGCTGGGCGATTACAGCGGCCGGCGCCTGCTGATCGTGCGGTTGGGCGCCTTGTGCACCTTGCTCAGCCTGAGCCTGATCTTCGTCAGCCAAAGTTACGCCTGGCTGGCGATGGTGATGGCCTTGCACGCCTTCTTCTGGCATGCGGTGCTGCCGCAGTTCGAGGTCATCACTCTGGCGCATCTGCGCGAGCAATCGGCGCGCTATGCGCAGATTCGCCTGTGGGGCTCGATCGGTTTCATTCTCAGCGTGGTCGGCCTGGGCAAGGCGTTCGATCTGCTGAGCCTGGACGTCTATCCCTGGGCGCTGCTGCTGATCATCACCGGCATCGCCCTGAGCAGCTTCTGGGTGCCGGATGCGCAGCCGCTGGCGTCGTCGCAGGTGGCAGATCAGGGTGGTTTCCTGAAGCAGCTCAGGCAGCCTGGGGTGCTGGCCTTCTACCTGTGCGTGGCGCTGATGCAGCTGTCCCACGGGCCGTATTACACCTTTCTGAGCATCCACCTGGAGCAGCTCGGTTACAGCCGTGGGTTGATCGGCCTGCTGTGGGCTCTGGGGGTGGTGGCCGAGGTGCTGATGTTTATGGCCATGGCGCGCCTGCTGCAACGCTTCAGCCTGCGTCAGGTGCTGATCGCCAGTTTCGCCATCGCGGCACTGCGCTGGGTGCTGATGGGCTTTCTGGCCGATCACCTGAGCGTGCTGCTGTTCGCCCAGGTGCTGCACGCGGCCACTTTCGGCAGTTTCCACGCCGCATCCATCGCCTTCGTGCAGCGCAGTTTCGGCGCCCGCCAGCAGGGCCAGGGGCAGGCGCTGTACGCCTCGCTGGCCGGCATTGGCGGCGCGCTGGGTGCCTTGTACGCCGGTTACAGCTGGAACGGCCTTGGTCCGCAGTGGACATTCGCCCTGGCGGGGCTGGCCGCGTTGGTCGCAGCCGTTATCATGGCCCGACGCACGGCCGAGCCGACATGACCCAATCAGGTCGCCGCAAGGTGGCCGACAGCAGACAGGAATCACCCATGAGTCGCCTGAGCGTTCACCACCAGTCCAGCCCGCAGATCCCCAACAAGGTGCTGGGCCATGCCGAAGACATCGCCAGCACACTGGCGGCGGTCGGTATCGAGTTTCGCGAGTTGCCGCTGGAAAACCGCCTGCAGGCTGGCGCTAGCGAGCAGGAAATTCTGGCTGCGCTAGGCGAGATCCTAGAGCCGCTCAAGCGTGACAGCGACCTGAGCCACGCCGAGGTGATCAGCATCGACCAGCGCCACTGGCCCCGCGAGGGCGACAAACCGGTTCAGGCGCCGGTCGAGGTGCTGGCCGACGGCGCGCAGCTGTACCTGTTCCTAGCCGGGCAGGGCCTGCTGAGCCTGCATGTCGATGACTACGTGTATGCCTTGGTCGGTGAGCGCAATGCGCTGATCAGCGTGCCGGCCGGCACGCGTCACTGGTTCGATCTGGGCGAGTTTCCGCATTGTGCGGCTATCCGCCTGTCTGCGGCGAACGCCGTGGCCGCGCGGCCAAGTGGTGATGCTATCGCCTACGAATTTCCTCGCCTGGAAGACTAATCGAACAGGCTGGCCTGGGGCCGTGGCACGGCGCCTTCTAGCTCCAGCAGCAGCTGTTTGCGTGGCAGGCCGCCGGCAAAGCCGGTCAGGCTGCCATCGCGGCCGATCACCCGGTGGCAGGGAATGATGATGCAGATCGGGTTGGCGCCATTGGCCGCACCCACCGCGCGTACCGCCTTGTGCCGCTCGATGCGCTGGGCGAGGGCGCTGTAGCTGTCGATCTTACCGAAGGGAATTTGCTGCAGCGCTCGCCAAACCGCCTGCTGGAAGGGCGTACCCTGCGGGTTGAGGCGCAGCTCGAAGCGTCGCCGGCGGCCTTCGAAGTATTCATCGAGCTGGCGGCTGGCGTCATCGAGCTGTGAGCCGGCCTCGCGCCAGCCATCACCGATCCGCCAGGGCGTGCGCTCCACGTCCATCAGCAACTGCTGCAGACCGTGCTCGTCGCCGACCATGAACAGGCGGCCGATAGGGCTTTCCTGATAGCGATAGAACATCCTCAGCCTCCCGAGTAGTTATGCCACAGATGCGCGGCGGCATAGGCGCGCCACGGCCGCCAGGCCTCGGCATGCAATTGCAGTTGCCGGGCGCTGATGCCGGCCGGGCCCCAGATCGGCGCCTTGAGCAGGCCCAGGTCACTGGCGGGGAAGGCGTCGGCGTCGCCGAAAGCACGCAGGGCGATGTATTCGGCTGTCCATGGGCCGATGCCGGGCAGAGCGCACAGCTGCTCGATCAGCTCGCTCGCCCCCTGACTGATATCCAGGCGTAGCGCGCCGCTGGCAACCTGGGCGGCGAAATGCTGCAGGGTCTGCACCCGTTTGCCGGGCATGCCGATGCCATCGAGTTTGGCCTCGGCGATGGCCGCCGGCGTTGGAAACAGCCGGTCGATACCGTCGGGGGCTCCCTCCAGCGATTCGCCAAGCCGCGTTATCAAACGCCCGGTGATAGTCACCGCGGCCTTGACGGTGACCTGCTGGCCGACGATGGCGCGCACCGCTTGCTCGAAGGCATCGAAGGCGGTCGGCAGGCGTAGGCCTGGATTGCGTGCCAGCATCTCTGCCAGATATTGGTCGGCCGCGAAATGCGCGGCGATCAGCGCAGGTTCAGCGTCCATGTCGAACATACGCCGTACGCGCTGTACCAATTCCGGCAGGCAGGCGTTGGCCGAGGCGCTGTGCTCCAGGGTCAGGGCGTGCTGGTCAGGCAGGGCGGTAACGCGAAACCAGCCGGTAACTTCGCCCAGGCGAAAGCTACGGCAGTAATCGCGTTCACCCAGGCATTCCTGGCCGGCGATGGCGCGCAGCTGGAAGTGCCCGTGAAACTGCCGCCAGTCCCAGGGCGCTCGGTAAGGCAGGGTAAAGAGTGTGTCTGTCATGCCGATGACGATAACGCCGCTGCGGGGCTTTGTCTGCGGGTAAAGTGACTTTCAAACTGGCCGTCGACCAGTGTCGACAAAATTTTCACATCCGAGCGGGCACACTGCAGCGGCGCCGCTCGCCGAATTGGCCGGGCCTGCCGTAAATGTCTCAAGCGGAAGATCGAACATGACCCCTACAGCAGTTCAGGGCACCCCTCAAAAAACATCGAATCCCTTACGCAGCCAGTTGCTCTTCACCCTCTACAGCGGCCTGGCCCTGTTGGTGATGTACACGCTGCTGCGCGTCGCCTTGCTGGTCTATAATCGCGAGCTGATCGGCGACACGCCGGGCGCCGCCTTTGTGGAAGCCTTCTACAATGGGATGCGCTTCGACCTGCGCGTGGTGGTTTACGCCTGTGCGCCGCTGCTGATCGCGTTACTCAGCACCCGCGTCATGCTCGCGCGCATCTGGCAGCGCGTTTGGCTGACCCTGTTCGCCAGCATCACGCTGTTTCTCGGCCTGGCCGAGCTGGATTTCTACAAGGAATTCCACCAGCGCCTGAACAGCCTGGTGTTCCAGTATCTGCAGGAAGACCAAACCACGGTGATGAGCATGCTGTGGAACGGCTTTCCGGTGGCGCGCTATCTGATCGCCTGGGCCGTGATCACCGGCCTGCTGTGGTGGATGTTCAGCCGTTTCGACCGCGCCAGTCGGGCCAAAACGCCGGTTGCCGCAGGTGGCGCGAGGCCGGCGGTGGCCTGGTACTGGCGCTTCTCGGCGTTCTTTCTGTGCCTGCTGATCGCGGTGATCGCTGCCCGTGGTCATTTGCGTCAGGGGCCGCCGCTGCGCTGGGGTGATGCCTACACCACCGAATCGATGTTCGCCAACCAGCTGGGCCTCAATGGCACGCTGACCCTGGTCAGTGCCGCTCAGGCAACATTCGGCGCGCACCGCGACAACACCTGGAGGTCGACCATGGAGGATGAGCAGGCCCGGCAGATTACTCGCGACATGCTGCTGACCCCGGACGACCAGTTGGTCGACGCCGACAGCGCCGCCATCCGCCGTGTCTACACGCCACCGAGCGACAAGACCCTACCGATTCGCAACGTGGTGGTGATCCTGATGGAAAGCTTCGCCGGCCATTCGGTCGGCGCGCTTGGAGCACCGGGCAATATCACGCCGAACTTTGACAAGCTGAGCAAGGAGGGGCTGCTGTTCGACCGTTTCTTCTCCAACGGCACCCACACCCACCAGGGCATGTTCGCCACCATGGCGTGCTTCCCGAACCTGCCGAGCTTCGAGTACCTGATGCGCACGCCGGAAGGTGCCCACAAGTTCTCCGGCCTGCCGCAGCTGCTCAGCGCCCGTGGCTACGACAACCTGTACGTCTACAACGGCAATTTCCAGTGGGACAACCAGTCCGGCTTCTTCAGCAACCAGGGCATGACCAATTTCATTGGCCGCGAGGATTTCGTCGACCCGGTGTTCATGGACCCGACCTGGGGCGTGTCCGATCAGGACATGTTCGACCGCGGCGCCCTGGAGCTGAAAACCAATTACGGCCAGAAACCCTTCTACGCGCTGCTACAGACTCTTTCCAACCATACGCCCTATGCACTGCCCAAGGATTTGCCGGTGGAGCGGGTGATGATCGACGGCAAGGAAGACCTGCACCGCACCGCCATGCGCTATTCGGACTGGGCGTTGGGGCAGTTCTTCGAGAAGGCGCGCAAGGAGCCGTATTTCAACCAGACGCTGTTCGTGGTGGTCGGTGACCATGGCTTCGGTGGTTTTGACCAAGTCACCGAGATGGACCTGCAGCGTTTTAACGTGCCGCTGCTGCTGATCGCACCCGGCATCCAGGAAAAGTTCGGCAAGGTCAGCCACACCGTCGGCACTCAAGTGGATATCGTGCCGACCATCATGGGCCGCCTAGGTGGTGAGACGCGCCATCAGTGTTGGGGCCGCGACCTACTCAATCTGCCTGAAGGTGATATGGGGGTGGGTGTGATCAAACCCTCCGGCGGTGATCAGACTGTTGCCATCGTGACTGCCGATTATGTACTGGTGCAGCCGAAAGACTTCGAGCCGCGTTTTTATAGCTATCGGTTGGGTGCCAAGCCGACAGCCACACGCATCGAAGGCCCGGTCGACGAGACGCTGAAGAAACGCCTGGAGGCCTTCCTGCAAACCGCTACCAAGAGCCTGCTGGACAATACTGCTGGCGTGGTGGACGGCACGCCTGACAAACCAAAGCCCTGAGGCAGAAATGAAAACCGGCGCCTATGCGCCGGTTTTTGATTGGGGCAGGTGAGTGGTCAGCTGCAACCTTCCACGTAGAACACCGCAGGCGGCAGGCCGATGCGCCACCGGGTCACGACACCATTGCTATCGGTTTGGAATACCAGGCGAGCGTCGCTATCGGTGTAAGGAGTGACGATGAAATCGGTGGCACCTGGCTCGTATTTGTTGGGCTGCTCCTCGAAGCGACCCGGATAGGTCGCGCGAATTTGCTGGGAACTGCTGCCCACCTGCAGGCCGCGGGGCGCCTTGCGCTCGCGGGTGTCGATGTCATAACGCACGAATTGGCCGTTCTCGAGCATGAATGAGGTGCCGAAGCCGTTGGCCGGACGCGGATCCTGAAACAGTTGGCGACAGGTGTCCGAGCCGCCGCCGTCACGCAGCGAGCCTTTCCAGGCTGCGCGCACGGCCGTTTCGTCACTGCCGAACCGGGCGCTGGCAAAGCCGGCGAAGGGACTCAGGTCCTCCTTTTCCTGCAGCTTGGGCGGGCTGCTCTGGGCGGCGGAGGCGGTTTTGGCGGGGGTATTGCTGGCGTCGCTGCAGGCGCTCAGCGCCAGAATACTGGTCATCACAACAGCGGAAATTGAAAGCGTACGGTTCGCCATGAAAATCCAACCTTCGTCTCGAATGGGAACGGCCGCGCGAGGCGGCCGAGTCGGTAAGGCATGAGACCGGGAGAATCAGGCATGGGTATGCCGGTGCAGAGCAAAAGGCCCGCTGCGTATGCAGGCTTTCGTCGCAGTCTCATGCTGCGTGGCGTTTGGCCACGTTTTCGCAAAAAAGATCCCGACTTTTATCTAGATGCCGATTGACCAGCCATTTGCCGTGGGTAATCGAGGCCTGCTGTGTCGGGGCGGCAAGCACGATGCAAGTGGCGCCGCCAGCAGGGCGTGGCTTCAATTGCGGGTATGACACGGCACCACGGGCTGGCGCTGTGGTCCGACGAACTGTGGAAAAAGATAGTTGCATGACCCGGCGCGCCCCGCGGTCTATGCTTTGAGGGCGTGCTGCGTTGATCGAGCACGTATCTTCACTTCAGCTCGTACCAGAGGCCCCAGGCCTTCGCGTCATCACGGTGCGCCGTGTGTTGCATGTTGAGTCAGATCGCCGTTTTACGGCGTATCCAATCCTCGTCTGATGGAGATCAACTATGAGCACGATTCTGCACGAAGATGTTGGTAGCGGCATTCTGCGCCGCATGAAGGAAGGCGGATTCGATTTCGCCAGCGTCCATCCCATCGAGTTCTACGCTATTTTTCCCGACCAGGACCGGGCCCTGAAGGCCACTCGCAACTTTCGCGGCGAGAGCCTACACGCCCAGGTCACCGAGCGTGACGAGGGCGACTGGTATCTGCAGGTCAGCAAGGTCATGCACGTGACGCCGGCCGGCATCGGTGATTTCGCCCAGGATCTGGAGTCTGTGGTGATCCCCCTGGGCGGTGAGCTGGACGGCTGGGGCGTGACCCAGCAGATCAGCGCCGCCAGCTCGCACGAGTAGCGCCGCTCGGCGCTACAGCCCTTTTTCCCAAAGTGTCACCAGATCCCGGGGAGCCTGCTCCTCGGGAACGTTCAGCACCATCTCCTGCGCGCGCTCGGCGCAACTTCGAAGCTCGATGCGATAGAAGCGTCGGTCGCCCTGGCCAGGCTGGCTGCTGGCTATCGGCAGGCAGGCTTCGAGTAGCGAACACACCTGGCCACGCTGTTCGGGGTCGCACTGAGCGAAGTCGATCTCCCGTGGACGGCTGAGCGCGGCAATCGCCGCGAAACCGCCCTGGCGCGATATGCGCACCAGGGCCTCGTCGGTCAACGGCGGCAGCTTGTTCATGGTTGCGTCACCTCGACGCCCACATCCTTCCATGCCTTGGCTACCGCAGCGGCTTCGCTTGAGCTCTGGCCGAAGCGCTGTGCGGCGCGATCCACGCACAGTCTCGCGAAGGCGGTGAAGTCGGCGTCGTTGCCTAGCCGTTCATCACACAAGGTGTCGTACCAGATCGGCCCGGCCTTTTCCCAGGCATGGCCGCCCAGCGCGGTCGCGGCCAGATAGAAGGCGCGGTTGGGGATGCCGGAGTTGATATGAACGCCACCATTATCCTCGCGGGTCTGCACGAAGTCGCGCATGTGGGCCGGCTGCGGGTCCTTGCCCAGCAGCGGATCCTCGTAGGCGCTGCCAGGTTCTGCCATGGAGCGCAGGCCCTTGCCGTTGACCCACTCGGTAAGCAAGCCGGCGCCGATGATCCAGTCCGATTGCCGGGCAGTCTGCTGCAAGGCGTATTGCTTGGTGAGGATGCCGAACACGTCGGACAGCGATTCGTTGAGCGCCCCAGACTGGTTGACGTAAACCAGCGCCGCTTCACTGTCGATCACGCCATGGGTCAGCTCGTGGGCGACCACATCCAGGGCAATGGTGAAACGGTTGAAGATCTCGCCGTCACCGTCGCCGAAAACCATCTGCTCACCGTTCCAGAAGGCGTTCTCGTAGCGCTGGCCGTAATGCACGGTGCCGATGAGCGGCAGGCCATTACCATCGATGGAATGCCGGCCGAGCACCTCGTGGAAGAACCGGTAGGTGGCACCCAGGGCCTCGTAAGCTTCGTCGGCCGCCTCGTCGCCACTGGCTGGCTGGCCTTCGCCGCGAACGAGCTGGCCGGGTAGCTGCATCCGCTGCTGCGCATCATGGATGCTGCGCTCGGGTTGGCCAGCGGCCATCAGCTGGCGCGCCTGCATGTTATTCGGGCGCTGCTTGCCGTTGTTGTGCCTGAGGGAGGCAACGTGCTGCAGGGTGTTGCGCGCGCAATCGCGCTGCTGCTCGGAGCCGTGGCCGATGATGCGGTCGAGAAGGTAGGGCGGGATCAGGCTGCGGTTCATGGTGGGAATCCTTGTCCGGAGAGGCATGCCAGCCAGGTCGATACCTGACCACTCTCAGGTGGGAACGCTATACGCCGGCAATGTTTCCGCCGCGCTGACATTTCTGGACAAAAGGGCACGCTACATAAAAGTGCAATGCTTTGCCGCCTCGCCTGTCCGAGATTTCATGGGGCAGAGCAGCTTAGCCAGGCGGCCTGGAAAGCCGATGTCAGCAGATTGTGCAGGCGACCTGCCTGAGTGCGCTCATTGTGCTCCAATATGGTGCAATGCGGTCCGGTTTTAAAAATAAGTACTTGATTATAAAGGCCTAAATTCGGTGGCTCGACGCTTGCACTGTCTGCGTCGAACTGGGTTGCAAGGAGTAGAGCATGACCCGCGCCTTTTACGACGAGATGCACCTGCCGGACGGCACCTGCCGCCCCCATTACCAGGCCTTTTCCCGCTGGCTGCAGGAAACCCCTCAGGAACTGCTCGACCAGCGCCGCCGTGAGGCGGACCTGCTTTTTCACCGCGCCGGCATCACCTTTACCCTATATGGCGACGCTCAGGGCACCGAGCGGCTGATTCCCTTCGATATTATTCCGCGCAGCATTCCAGCAAGTGAATGGCGTATCGTCGAGCGTGGCTGCATCCAGCGCGTGCAGGCGCTGAACATGTTTCTCGCCGATCTCTACCACGATCAGCGCATCATCAAGGCGGGCCTGATTCCGGCCGAACAGGTGCTGGCCAACGAAGGCTATCAACTGGCGATGCAGGGTCTCGATCTGCACCGTGACCTGTATGCGCATATCGCCGGCGTCGATCTGGTGCGCGATGGCGACGGCACCTATTACGTGCTCGAGGACAACCTGCGTACCCCCAGCGGCGTGAGCTACATGCTCGAAGACCGCAAGATGATGATGCGCCTGTTCCCCGAGCTGTTCGCCAACCAGCGCATCGCCCCCATCGATCACTATCCCAGCCTGCTGCTCGACACCCTGAAGAGCTCCAGCCCGCTCGACAACCCGACCGTGGTGGTCCTCACCCCAGGGCGGTTCAACAGCGCCTATTTCGAGCACGCGTTCCTGGCGCGGGAGATGGGCGTCGAGCTGGTGGAGGGCGCCGACCTGTTCGTGCGTGACGATAAGCTGTTCATGCGCACCACCGCTGGCGCCAAGCAGGTCGACGTGGTGTATCGCCGCCTGGATGACGCCTTTCTCGATCCGTTGGCCTTCAACCCGGAGTCGATGCTCGGGGTACCCGGGCTGCTTTCCACCTATCGGTCGGGCAACGTGGTGCTGGCCAATGCCATCGGCACCGGCGTGGCGGACGACAAATCGATCTACCCCTATGTTGGCGAGATGATTCGTTTCTATCTGGACGAGGAGCCGATCCTCAAGAATGTGCCGACCTGGCAGTGCCGCAAGCCGGCCGAGCTGTCGCACGTGCTGGCCAACTTGAAGGATCTGGTGGTCAAGGAAACCCAGGGCTCGGGCGGTTACGGGATGCTTGTCGGTCCCGCGGCCAGCAACGCGGAAATCGAGGCCTTTCGCCTGCGCCTGATTGCCAGGCCGGAAGCCTATATCGCCCAACCGACGCTGTGCCTGTCGACCTGCCCGACATTCGTGGAGAACGGCATCGCGCCGCGGCACATCGACCTGCGCCCCTTCGTGCTGTCCGGCAAGGAAACACGCATCGTGCCCGGCGGCCTGACCCGCGTGGCGCTGCGTGAAGGCTCGCTGGTGGTCAACTCGTCGCAGGGCGGCGGCACCAAGGACACCTGGGTGGTGGAGGACTGAGCATGCTATCGAGAACCGCCTCTGACCTGTACTGGATGTCCCGCTATCTGGAGCGCGCGGAGAACCTGGCGCGCATGCTGGACGTCAGCTACTCGTTGTCGCTGATGCCGCAGGACGGGCGCCGTGGTGGCCTCGACGAATTGGCGATGCCACTGCTGATCACCGGCACCATGGAGGATTACCAGCAACGCCATGGCGCGCTGCACGCCGAGCGTATTCTGCATTTCTTCGCTCTGGACGCCGAGAACCCCGCGAGCATCTACAGCTGCCTGGGTGCGGCACGCAGCAATGCCCACGCCGTGCGCGGGCGAATCACGGCCGACATGTGGGAGAACATCAACGCCACCTGGCTTGAAATCCGCGGCATCGCCGAGCAGGGGCTGGGCCGTTATGGCATCAGCCGCTTCTGCGAGTGGGTCAAGGAGCGCTCGCATCTGTTCCGTGGTGCCACCTTTGGCACCATCGTGCGTGGCGAGGCCTATCGCTTCATTCGCCTGGGCACCTTCATCGAGCGCGCCGACAACACCCTGCGCCTGCTCGATTCACGCTACGAACTGATGGGCGAGGACGTCGATGAGGTCGATGGCCGGCCGGCTCACAGTTATTACCAGTGGAGCGCCTTGCTGCGCGCGCTGTCCTCGTTCGAGGCGTTCGCCGAGGTCTATCGGGGCTCGCCGGGCGCGCGCAAAGTGTCGGAATTGCTGCTGCTGCGTCGCGAGGTACCGCGCTCGCTGAGCGCCTGCATGGACGAGTTGTACCAGATGCTCGCCGGCCTGCCCGGCGACAACGGCCGCCCGGCGCAGCGCCTGGCGGCCGAACTCAATGCGCGGCTGCGCTACACCAGCATCGATGAGGTGCTGGAGGAGGGGCTGCACGCCTGGCTGACCGAATTCATCGAGCAGATTCACGAACTCGGCAGCGCCATTCACACGTCCTATCTGGAGGTCGCATGAGACTGTCCATTCGCCACAACACCAGCTATCACTACGACGATCAGGTACGGGCCAGCATCCAGTACCTGCGCCTTACGCCCCATGACAGCACTCGCCAGCAAATCCTCGACTGGCAGCTGGATCTGCCGCGGCCGGTTCGTGCGCAGCGCGACCCCTACGGCAACATTCTCCACGTGCTGACTCTGGACGAACCTCACGAGTCCATTGTCATCGGCGCCCAAGGCCTGGTAGATATCGACGAGTCCAGTGATGCCGAGCACGAGAGCCAGTCGGCGCTGCCGTTCCTGCGCTTCACCCGGCTGACAGAGGCGGATGCAGCGCTGCGTGAGTTCGCCTGGAAGCAGTGCGCCCAGCGCCGTGATCGCAACGCGCTGATCGACCTGATGCATGGCCTCAACGACCACATTCGCTATCAGCCCGGGGCCACTGCCGTGGAAACCAGCGCTGCCCAAGCGTTCGCCGGGCGTCAGGGCGTCTGCCAGGACCATGCCCACGCCTTTCTCGCCTGCGCGCGCAGCCTCAGCATTCCGGCGCGTTACGTATCTGGCTATCTGGTGACCGACAGTCAGGATCACCTGGCCAGCCACGCCTGGGCCGAGGCTTGGCTCGATGGCGCCTGGTACAGCTTCGACGTGACCAACTGTCTGGCGCGCCCGGAGCGCCATCTCAAGCTGGCCATCGGCCTCGATTACCTGGATGCCTGCCCGGTACGCGGCATGCGCCGTGGCGGCGGCAGCGAGCGGATGATGGCGCGGGTCGATGTCGAGCCGCTGATTCAGGTGCAGGCACAGTGATGGGTAAGAGGGCCGCGAGCGAGCCATGCTGAATCGCTGTGCTCGTTCATGCCGTCAGTGCTTGCGATCAGCAGCTGATCGCCCCTAGCATGCGCGCTTTGCCCAAAGGGAGAGGCCATGCTGGCCGAGTTGTTTGCTGTACTGGCGCCGGTGATCATCGTTTCCGGCATCGGCTATGCCTGGGCCCGTAGCGGCCAGCAATACCCCACCGAGTTCATCGCCCGCCTGGTGCTGACCATCGGCACGCCGAGCCTGGTACTGGCGACCCTCAGCCGCGCCGATATCGACCCCGAAGCGTTTACCAGCATGGCCCTGGGTTGCGTACTGGTGACCCTATGCATGGGGCTGTTCGGCGCGCTGTTCAGTCGGCTGTTCCGCCAGCAGTGGAAGGTGTTGGTACCGGCGTTCCTGTTTCCCAACACCGGTAACATGGGCCTGCCGATCAGCCTGTATGCCTTTGGCGAACATGGCTTGGCGCTTGCCGTGGCGTTCTTCCTGACGTTGTCGATCATGCAATTCAGCGTTGGCGTCGCGTTGTCCGGCAGCGCGACCTCTACCAAGCAGCTACTGGGCAACCTGCTGCGCAACCCGATCATGATCAGCTTGATTGTGGCTTTGCCAATGATTTTCTGGGATCTGCAGTTGCCACGCTGGGTCGCTAATACCGTAGGCCTTTTGGGCGGCATGACCATTCCGTTGATGCTACTGACCCTGGGCGTCTCACTGGCCAGCATTCGCCTGCATCACCTGGGATCCGGCCTGGTGCTGGGGGCGCTGCGCATTATGCTGGGGGCTGGCGTCGGCTGGGCAATCGGTGCGGTGATGGGGCTGGAGCCGCTGACTCACGCCGTGCTGGTGGTGCAGTCGGCGATGCCGGTGGCGGTATTCAACTACCTGTTCGCGATCCGCGCCAATCGCTCGCCCGAACAAGTCGCGAGCCTGGTGATGTGTTCGACGCTATTGGCCATTGGCTGGCTGCCGCTGATCCTGGCCTGGTTGATGCCCCGAGTCGGCTGATAGGCGTCAGCCAATCATGCGGCTCAGGTTGGGAAGAATCAGCAGAACGGCGGTGGCGAAGAGGATCAGCCCCGCTTGGCGGAATTTGGGTTTCTTGAACATGGCCATTCACCTTTTGTGATTGTTGTCATGTGGGCCGTGAAAACCGCCTCGTCCCCAGCGCCTCGGCAAAACCCGACGGCATATGTATTGACTGTAGAGCGGGCGATTTGATTTTTTAGATCGCTTTGTTGCTAAAAAGGCGTTTTATCCTGCTACAAGGATATGGAACGCTTTTACACTTGCGTAAAACCGTGGAGCCAGACGTTGTGCACGCTGCGATGGTTGTTGCACTGGACATAACCGTTCGTCGGGCTCGCGCGAGTCAATGAAAAACCGGCCACTGGGGCCGGTCTTCCTACGCTGGATCAGTCGTCCAGCTGCTCACGGATAACCTTGCCAGTCTTGCCATCCACACGGAACTCATAAAGACGGTTGTCCTGCTTGGTGCCTTCACCTTCCCAATAGCCGGCATCGTCGGCCTCGATCTTGTGAATCTGGGTATACCCAGCCTGCTTGGCGCTGCTCAGCGCCTGCTCGATGCTGATCCAGTCGGCGCCCGGGCGGTCGGCCATGGCGGCGCCTGCGCTCAGGGCAACAACAGCGGTAAGGGCAGTCAGAGTCTTCTTGAGCATCGTGGAACTCCTTTACGCAATAGGAATGTCGTACCTGCGAACAGGCACTGGTCGTTGGAGTTCCACGCTTCGCTTGGGGTTCAGGTAAAACTGCCCTGGTCTGGTGCGGCCGCTGGTGCTTCGCTCAGTGTCGGCACTGGTGGACTCGGGTGCTGCATGCTGGCCGCCAATAGGGGCAGGGCGATTGCCAGGTAGAACGCGATGGCGGCCAGAGCGCCGTTGCGCGCGTAGCGGATGGTTTGGCTGTGCATGAGGCGGTGCTCGTGAAGGGCCGTTGGGCCGATGCCGCAATCATCGGCGCGCCCGTGCTGGGGGAGAAGTGAATATGGCTTATGACGGCCATCGAAACGGCTGATGGTTCGGATAGCGGCATGCCTCTTGCCTTGATGCAGCAGCCAAGGCAGGCTTTGCCTGCTTCGTTTCTCTTTTCAGGTACCGCCATGTCGCTGCAGATCTGCATTCTGGAAACCGACATCCTGCGTCCCGAGCTGGTCGACCAGTATCAGGGCTACGGCAAGATGTTCGAACGTCTCTTCGCGGGCCAGGCCATCGCCGCCGAGTTCCACGTGTTCAATGTGATGCAGGGCGACTATCCGCCTGCCGATGCGCGCTTCGATGCGTATCTGGTCACCGGCAGCAAGGCCGATTCCTTCGCCACCGACCCCTGGATCGAAACGTTGAAGGCGTACCTGCTCGAGCGTTACCAGGCCGGCGACAAGTTGCTGGGTATCTGCTTCGGTCACCAGCTGCTGGCGTTATTGCTCGGTGGCAAGGCCGAGCGTGCGAGCGCGGGTTGGGGCGTGGGCATCCATCATTACCAGCTCACCGAGCAGCCCGACTGGATGACGCCGAAACTGGATGAGCTGACGCTATTGATCAGCCATCAGGACCAGGTCACCCGCTTGCCGGAAAACGCCACACTGCTGGCCACCAGCCCGTTTTGCGCCCACGCGGCCTACCGCATCGGCGATCAGGTGCTGTGTTTCCAGGGCCACCCCGAATTCGTGCCCGAGTATTCCCGGGCGTTGCTGGACATCCGCCAGCAGCACATCGGCGAACCCACTTACCGGGCGGCGGTCCAGACGCTGGATCAGGCACACCACGGGCGTACAGTCGGCGAGTGGATGCTGCGCTTCGTGGCCAACGGCAAGGCCGCACAGCCGGCGTGAGCGCTTGCTGACCATCCATAAAAAAACGGCCCTCGCGGGCCGTTTTTCGTTTCAGCTGGGCGCCTCGCGTGGAGACGTCGCTTAGCCAGATTTACAGCGCTGCAGCTTCTGCCTGCTGCGCATCCTCGGCTTGCGCCTCCGGCTTGACCTCGACGAACTTCAACTGCAGACGCTCGCTGCTCCAGGCGCGGGTCTGGTTGGTCAGTTCCAGGTTGTTGTTCAGGTTCTGGCCGTAGGAGGGGATGATCTCCTTCAGCTTGGCCTGCCACTCCGGCGATTTGATCTTGTCCTTGAAGGTACGCTCCATCAGGTGAAGCATGATCGGCGCGGCGGTGGAAGCACCCGGCGATGCGCCCAGCAGTGCGGCGATGGAGCCATCTTCGGAGCTGACCACTTCGGTGCCGAACTGCAGGATGCCGCCTTTCTCCGCATCCTTCTTGATGATCTGTACGCGTTGGCCGGCCTGCAGCATTTCCCAGTCTTCGTCACGGGCCATCGGGAAGTACTCGCGCAGCGAATCCATGCGGTCTTCCTGGCTGAGCATCAGCTGGCCGATCAGGTAGGTGCTCAGGGAGAAGTTGTCGATGCCGGCATTGACCATCGGCGAGATGTTGTGGGTGGTCATGGTGCCGAACATATCCAGCAGCGAACCATTCTTCAGGAACTTGGTGGAGAAGGTGGCGAATGGGCCGAACAGCAGCGCCTTCTTGCCATCGATCACGCGGGTATCCAGGTGAGGAACCGACATGGGTGGCGAGCCGACCGAAGCCATACCGTAAACCTTGGCCTGGTGCTGCTGGACGATGTCCTGATTGCGAGTGACCAACCAGGAGCCGCCAACCGGGAAACCGGCATAGCCTTCGGCTTCCGGAATGCCGGATTTCTGCAGCAGCTTGAGGGCGCCGCCGCCGGCACCGATGAATACGAACTTGGCGTTGACGGTGCTCAGCTTCTCGCCGTTGGCCAGATCCGCCACCACGACGTTCCAGGTGCCATCGTCGGCGCGCTTGATGTCGCGCACTTCATGTTGCACGTGAACGTTGAACACGTCTTTTTTCTGCGACAGGTTGTTCAGCAGCTGATTGGTGATCTCGCCGAAATTGACGTCGGTGCCGATCTCCATGCGCGTGGCAGCGATTTTCTCGCCCGGCTCGCGGCCTTCCATCACCAGCGGTACCCACTGTTTGATCTGCTCGGGGTCCTCGGAGAACTCCATGCCGCGGAAAAGCGAACTGTGCTGCAGCGCTTCATAGCGCTTCTTGAGGAACGCGGTGTTTTTGTCACCCCACACGAAGCTCATGTGCGGCACGTTATTGATGAAGGAAGTCGGGTTCTTCAGAACGCCTTGCTCGACCTGGTAGGCCCAGAACTGCTTGGAGATCTCGAAGGACTCGTTGATCGTCACCGCCTTGCTGATGTCGATGCTGCCGTCTTCTTTTTCCGGGGTGTAGTTCAGCTCCGCAAGGGCCGAGTGACCGGTGCCGGCGTTGTTCCAGGCATTGGAGCTCTCGCTGGCGACCGCAGGCAGACGCTCGTACAGGTCGATTTTCCAGCTCGGCTCCAGTTCATTGAGGTAGGTGCCAAGGCTCGCACTCATGATGCCCCCGCCGATCAGCAGGACGTCCACGGATTTTTCCGGTTCGGGCTGCTTGGCGCAGCCGAGCGCGCTCAAGCACAGGAAGGACAACAGGAGTTTTTTCATTTAGACAGACCATTTCAGTGATGTGATTGCATGGCGGCGAGGCTGACGCCGACTCACGTGCGGTAAGCAGGCGGTCAAGTTCGCGGCTCGTCGCCAGGTTTCGTTCTGCGAAACCGGCCAGTCCCGGTGATTTTTTGAAACACCGGGCATTTACCTTCATCTGCGCGCTTTCGTCGCAGGCCGCCTGAAACGCAAGATCCATGCCTGCATAACTATTAGTCAGCTAATTAGTAGTCTGCGCTTATTGCGTGGCAGTAGGGAGGCGGCACGACTGGCGAGTTTTCGCCGTCGAGCCGCTGAAAGGGTCGTTGATGTGGCGGATTCTCGCCTTATTGAGTTGCCGCACCGCCGACGCCTTGGCTGCCACCGCCGGTTCCTGGTGTGGCCGGAGCCGTCGAGCCACCACCTATGTTTGGCGCGGTTGTGGAAGGCTGTCGCTCGGTGCCGGTGCCGGTGCCGTTCTGACGGACAGGGGAGTTGAGTGTGCTGCGCGGCGTCTGCTGTTGCTGTTGCATCGGATCGGTCGTCGACTGGCCTGCACCGTTTACGTCAGCCGGCGGAGTACCGGTGCGTTCTTGAACCATCTCGTCGCCGATTTTTTCGCGCTGTTGCTGTAGGGTCAGGCCATCTTCGTCCGCCTGCGCACCTGCGCTGAACAGGGCGGCGAGCAGTAGGGTCGAGCCAATGAGTTTGTGCATGTCGGTCTCCTGATCGTGGGCATGTGATCAGGTGACTACCCCGGTTCTGGCAATGTTCAGAGAATCTTCCCCGTATGGCGGCAACTGGCTTGGCTGGGCCCCGCGGCAAAAACGACGAAGGCGTCTATCCTGATAGCAGCTCGGCAGCCGCAGGCTCTGCCACGCCGGTTTACGGCGATTCGGTGGCAGGCGGCAGGTTGCTGGCAGTCGGAATCGAACCCCGGCCTGTCTCTGGCCTCAGAAAGCAGGCCCCCAACAATAAAGAGGTCGCTCACATGATTTATGCCAAACCCGGTACCGCAGGCGCCGTCGTCACCCTGAAATCGCGCTACGGCAACTACATCGGCGGCGAGTTCGTCGCGCCGGTGGGCGGTCAGTACTTTACCAATACCAGCCCGGTGGACGCCTCGACCATCGGCGAATTCCCGCGCTCGGACGCCAAGGACATCGACAAGGCCCTGGATGCCGCCCACGCTGCCGCCGACGCCTGGGGCAAAACGTCGGTGCAGGACCGCGCGCTGATCCTCTTGAAGATCGCCGACCGTATCGAAGCCAACCTCGAGCTGCTCGCCGTAGCCGAGACCTGGGACAACGGCAAGGCCGTGCGCGAAACCCTGAACGCCGACGTACCCCTGGCCGCCGATCACTTCCGCTACTTCGCCGGCTGCATCCGCGCCCAGGAAGGCACCTCGGCGGAGATCAACGAGCACACCGCGTCCTATCACTTCCACGAGCCGCTGGGCGTGGTCGGGCAGATCATTCCCTGGAACTTCCCGCTGCTGATGGCCGCCTGGAAGCTGGCTCCGGCCTTGGCTGCCGGCAACTGCGTGGTGCTCAAACCCGCCGAGCAAACGCCGCTGTCGATCACCCTGCTGGCCGAGATCACCGGCGACCTGCTGCCGCCGGGCGTGCTCAATATCATCCAGGGCTTCGGCCGTGAAGCCGGCGAGGCGCTGGCCACCAGCACGCGCATCGCCAAGATCGCCTTTACCGGCTCTACCCCAGTCGGCTCGCACATCATGAAATGCGCCGCCGCCAACATCATCCCCAGCACCGTGGAACTGGGCGGCAAATCGCCGAACATCTTCTTCGAAGACATCATGCAGGCCGAGCCGGCGTTCATCGAGAAGGCGGCCGAAGGCCTGGTGCTGGCCTTCTTCAACCAGGGCGAGGTGTGCACCTGCCCGTCGCGGGCGCTGGTGCAGGAGTCGATCTTCGAGCCATTCATGAACGAGGTGATGAAGAAGATCAAATCGATCAAGCGCGGCAACCCGCTGGACACCGACACCATGGTCGGCGCCCAGGCCTCGCAGCAGCAGTACGACAAGATCCTCAGCTACCTGGAAATCGCCCAGCAGGAAGGCGCCGAGCTGCTCACCGGCGGCGCGACCGAGAAGCTGGAGGGCGACCTGGCCGGCGGTTATTACATCCAGCCGACCCTGCTCAAGGGGACCAACAAGATGCGCGTGTTCCAGGAAGAAATCTTCGGGCCGGTGGTGGGCGTGACCACTTTCAAGGACGAAGCCGAAGCCCTGGCCATCGCCAACGACACCGAGTTCGGCCTGGGCGCCGGCGTGTGGACGCGCGACATCAACCGCGCCTACCGCATGGGCCGCGGTATCAAGGCCGGGCGCGTCTGGACCAACTGCTACCACCTGTACCCGGCGCACGCTGCCTTTGGCGGCTACAAAAAGTCCGGGGTCGGGCGCGAAACCCACAAGATGATGCTCGACCACTACCAGCAGACCAAGAACCTGCTGATCAGCTACGACATCAACCCGCTGGGCTTCTTCTGATCGTTCAGTGGTTGCTCAACAAAAACGCGGCCTCGGCCGCGTTTTTGTTTTCTAGTTGCCTGCACCCCGTTGCAGGGCGCTCTGCAGTGGCAGGTCCCAGGGTGGCGTGGGGCCAAAGCGGTTTTTCAGAAACTCCAGCAGCAGACGGCTGCGCGAATCCGTATCGCGCTCCAGGCGCAGTGCGTAGATGCCGCTGGGCTCGGGCGCCGGCAGGCCGTTATCGCAGAACAGCGGCACCAGGTCGCCACGCACCAGGTACTCGCTGACCAGCCAGGTCGGCAGATGCGCCACGCCCAGGCCCGCCAGCACGCTGAATACCAGCGTCTCGGCATTGTTGGCGGTCATGCGCAGGCGACGAGGGCGGTAGACCGCCAGCTTGCCTGCGTTCTCGAAGCGCCAGGCGTAAGCGGGTGCCAGGCCGTCCCAGTCAAGGCCATCGTGCTCTAGCAGCTCGGCAGGGGTTCGCGGCACGCCGCGGCGCTCCAGGTACGCCGGGCTGGCACAGACCACTCGCACCATCGGCGACAGCGGCGTCGCCACCAGGCGGGTGTCAGCGAGCGGCCCGATGCGCAGCACCAGATCCACTTCGCCCAAGTGAGCACCGTGCAGATCAATAAAGCTGTCGATCAGCCGTAGCTGCACGTCCAGCCCCGGGTAGGCAGTGAGAAAGTCGGCAATTGCTGGCGCCAGGTGGCGACGACCGAACGGCGCCGGTGAGTCTATGCGGATTAGTCCCTCCGGCGCGCTGCTCAGCGATACCGCCTCGGCGCGGGCCAGGTGCAGTTCGGCGAGAATCCGCCGCGCTCGTTCGGCGAACGCCAGGCCCGCCGACGTGGCGCGCACCGCATGAGTGCTGCGGCTGAACAGGGCGCAGTCCAGCGAGCGCTCCAGGGCGTCGATACGCCGCGACACCGCCGACGGCGTGAGTGGATGCAGCCGGGCGGCGGCGGAAAAGCTGCCACTTTCCAGCACGTCGAGAAACAGGCTGAGTTGGTCAGTCAGGGCATCGGGATTCATGGCAGGCTCGCTATGCGCAAATCGCACAGCCATTATGCCGGGCTATGCGTTACCTATCTAGGCAGCCGCAGGTAGCATGCGCTCACCTTGTTTATTGAGATGAATGATGGATCTGCTAGCGTTTGCCCTGAATATTCTGCTTGGCCTGGCGCTCGGCACTCTCGGCGGGCTGTTCGGTATTGGCGGCGGCCTGATCGCGATTCCGGCATTGGGTGTACTGTTCGGTCTCGATCAGCAGCTTGCCCAAGGCACGGCGCTGGTCATGGTGGTGCCCAACGTGCTGTTAGCGCTGTGGCGCTATCACCAGCGCAACCGTATCGACCTGCGCCACGCCCTGGCCCTGGCGCTGACGAGCTTCGTGTTCGCGCTGTTCGGCGCCAGCTGGGCGGTCAATCTGGACCCCGAGTCAATGCGCCTGGCGTTCGTGGCGTTCCTGGTTGCATTGGCGTTCTACAACCTGCTGCGCATGGTTCTGCGCCCGCCGGCTGCGTCGGGCCAGTTGCGTCATCCGTGGCCTTGGTTGACCGTGTTGGGCAGCGGCTCGGGCCTTCTGGGCGGCTTGTTCGGCGTCGGTGGTGCGGTGATCGCTACGCCGATTCTGACCAGCGTATTCGGTACTTCCCAGGTCGTCGCCCAGGGGCTTGCCCTGGCGTTGGCTGCGCCCAGCACCGGAGTGACCTTGGCCACCTACGCGCTGCATGACCATGTGCAATGGGCGCTGGCCATTCCGCTGGCCATCGGCGGGTTGCTCAGCATCAGCTGGGGTGTACGCCTGGCCCACGCCTTGCCCGAGCGCATGCTGCGCGTGTTGTTTACCGCCTTCCTGCTGGTGTGCGCGCTGATGCTCGGACTGAAGACCTGACACCCGACGAGTCTCGTCCGGGCCGCCGCCCATCGCAGCGGCATTGCGCTACAATGCGCGCCGAATTTGGTCCGCTCGAGAATTGCCCATGTCCGTTTATCAGACACCCATCATCGTCGCCCTGGATTTTCCGACCCGTGAGGCGGCACTTGCGCTGGCCGATCAGCTCGATCCGAAACTGTGCCGGGTCAAGGTGGGCAAGGAGCTGTTCACCAGCTGCGCGTCGGACATTGTCACCACGCTGCGTGAGCGAGGCTTCGAGGTCTTTCTCGACCTGAAATTCCACGATATCCCCAATACCACCGCCATGGCCGTGAAGGCCGCCGCGGAGATGGGCGTGTGGATGGTCAATGTGCATTGCTCCGGCGGCCTGCGCATGATGAGCGCCTGCCGTGAGGTGTTGAGCGCCTTCAACGGCCCGGTACCGCTGCTGATCGGCGTGACCGTGCTGACCAGCATGGAGCGCGAGGACCTGGCCGGTATCGGTCTGGACATCGAGCCCCAGGAGCAGGTGCTGCGCCTGGCCGCGCTGGCGCAGAAAGCTGGCATGGACGGCCTGGTCTGTTCTGCCCTCGAAGCACCGGCTCTCAAGGCCGCTCAACCTGGTTTGCAGCTGGTGACGCCCGGCATTCGCCCAGCCGGCAGCGCTCAGGACGATCAGCGCCGTATCCTCACCCCGCGCCAGGCCTTGGACGCCGGCTCCGACTACCTGGTGATCGGCCGTCCGATCAGTCAGGCCGCGGATCCGGCCGCCGCCCTGGCCAAGCTGGTCGCCGAGCTGGGTTGATCAGCCCTTCATTTTCGTGCGGCGCTCGCTGCCGCACCCGTTGCATTGCAGGTAACGCCTCATGAATTCCGTGGAACATTCGCCGCTGGGCAAGAGCAGCGAGTATATCGCCACTTATTCGCCCGAACTGCTGTTTCCTATTCCTCGTGCGACCAAGTGGGCCGAACTGGGCCTGAGCGCCGATACGCTGCCGTATAGCGGCGTGGATTACTGGAACTGCTTCGAGCTGTCCTGGCTGCTGCCATCCGGCAAACCGGTCGTGGCCATCGGCGAGTTCGCGATTCCCGCCGATTCGCCGAACATCATCGAGTCCAAGTCCTTCAAGCTGTACCTGAACTCGCTGAACCAGTCGGTGTTCGCCAGCGTGGCCGAATTGGTCGCTGTGCTGGAGAAAGACCTGTCGGCTACTGCGGGCAAGCCGGTGAGTGTGCGTGTGCGCAGCCTGGAAGAAGCCGCGCGCGAAGGGCTGAGCGCCTTGCCGGGCCTGTGCATCGACGAGCTGGACGTAAGCATCAGCAACTACGCCGCGCCGCAGCCCGAGCTGCTGCGCTGCGATCCGGCGCGCGTCGTCGAACAGAGCCTGCACAGCCACCTGCTCAAATCCAACTGCCCGGTAACCGGCCAGCCGGACTGGGGCAGTGTGGTGGTCGAGTGTCGTGGGGCAAAATTGGATCCGGCCAGCCTTTTGGCTTACCTTGTGAGCTTCCGCCAGCATGCGGATTTCCACGAACAGTGCGTGGAGAGGATCTTTCTGGATCTGCACAAGCTGCTGCAGCCGGAGTACCTGACCGTGTATGCGCGCTATGTGCGCCGCGGTGGCCTGGATATCAATCCGTACCGCACGACGTTGAAGGCGTTGTCGGCGAACCGGCGTCTGGTCCGGCAATAGGCGTTATCTGCCTGAATGGAAAGGCAAAAAAAAACCAGCCGTAAGGCTGGTTTTTTCGTTTCTGGCATCGGGTTCAGATACCCATGTTGGCCAGGGTCTGCATGATGTTGCGCAGGCTGCCGGCGAGCGTCGGGTGGCTGACTTCGAAACGCTCCACCGCCAGGTTGACGCCATCGACCAGCGAGGCATCGGGGGTGGACACCGGTTGTGCGGCGAGCTGCAGTTCGATGTCGCGGGCGAGCAGTTCCAGCGATTCGCGGTCCTCCTCGCTTTCCGGCGGATGTTCGACCAGTTGCTTGCGCAGCTCTTCCAGTTGCTGCTGCAGATGGTTCGCAGGCATGGGGCTCTCCCTTTCTTGATAGGCAAGACAATTGACCGTACGGCGCGACGAAAGGTCAGTACTTCGTATCCAGCCTAGCTCAATCGAAAGGTGCCGGGTCAGGGCTTTTCGCCCTTGCTGCGGCGGATCTGCAGGTGCTCGAGGCAGGCTGGCAGGTCGGTAAGCTGGTCGATCACCGAGTGCGCGCCGATGCGGTAAAGGGCCAGCGTTGCCTCGGCGCGCAAGCGGTCGCGTTGCGTGCCGTCAAGCAGTTGCCAGTCTGCCAGGGTATGGCCGGCCAGTGAGCCGCAGGCGGCCAGGCCGACCGTCCACAAGCCGGCATTCAGCCCCGCTTGTACCAGACGCGGCTCGCCGCTGACGAGCACGCAGCCTTCCAGGCGCTCGATCTGCAGCGCTGCGAGGGCCTGCCAGCAGGCATCCGGTGCCGGCCAGATGCGCTGGGTGCAAGTCGGGGAGGCCGCCAGCCAGTCGGGCAGGCGGGCGGCCAGTTTCTCGGTCAGGCTTTGCGGCAGCTCGTCCAGCCAGGCGCAGGGCACTTGCTGTTCATGCAGGCTGCGCAGGGTGCTGAGTGCGCCTGGTGTCGGCTCGGCGCAGCTATCCAGCTCCAGGCTACCGATTGGCTGGCGCGCAGGGTTGCCGCCTTCACGCACCAGTGTCAGGTGTCGCTGGGCATTTAGCGATGCGCTGCGGGCGCCGAAGTCCACCAGGCAGCCGGACAGGCCGAAGAGGATGGCCGTGAAGGGAGAAGTGGCGGCGCAGAACGCGGGCTGAGGCATGGGTGTCATTCCCTGGCGGTAATCGCGCCCACCATGGCAAGCCAATGTGACGATGGCGTGACAAGCCATTCCCCAGACATGCGGTAGCGTGAAGCGCGTCCCAGGCGCCACGGCGCTCTGCCTATTGCCTGCAGACGGCTTTATACTACGGCGCTGCCGCCTGACAGGCTGCGCCCATAGCCTAGGAGAAACATGATGCGTTTGATTGGACCCGATTGGATCGCGAGCCTTGGTCGGATGCTGGCCTGCGCCGGTCTGATGGCGCTGCCGTTGGCAGGCCAGGCGGCAACGGAAGACCCTTGGGAGTCAGTCAATCGTCCCATCTTCCGCTTCAATGATGCTGTCGACACCTACGCCCTCAAGCCCTTGGCTCAGGGTTATCGCAAGGTGACGCCGCAATTCGTCGAAACCGGTGTGCACAATGTGTTCCGCAACCTGTGGGAGGTCGGCAACCTGGCCAACAACCTGCTGCAGGGCAAGGTGCACGATGCGGGCGTTGATACCAGCCGTTTCCTGTTCAACACAACCCTTGGCGGTCTGGGCTTTTTCGACGTGGCTACTCGCATGGGCCTGCAGCGCAGCGACGAAGACTTTGGCCAGACCCTGGGCGTATGGGGCGTGGAAAGCGGCCCGTATCTGGTGCTGCCACTGCTCGGTCCGAGCTCGCTGCGCGATGCGCCGGCCAAGATTCCGGATAGCTTCCTGACGGTGTATCCCTATATCGACCATGTGCCGACGCGCAATGTGGTGCGCGGCGTCAACGTAGTCGATACCCGCGCCAGCCTGCTGGATGCCGAGCGCATGGTCAGCGGCGACAAGTACATCTTCATCCGCAACGCCTACCTGCAGAACCGCGAATTCCGCGTGCGTGACGGCGAGGTGGAGGATGATTTCTAGAAAACAGCTAGGTCGCTGTTGGTAGGACGAGGGTCGAACGGCCCGAGAGAGGCGTGATGGAGGTGGGCTCCATCACGTTACTGAATGTTTCAGTTCATCGAGGTCACGGCCAGTCCCAGCACTTGCCGGCCATCTTCCAGATCGGTTACGCGTACGACTTCCGCTTCGGTTTCCAGCCCCTTGAGTGAATCGTGAGTGGACGGAACCAGCACGCTTACCTTGTCGCCCACCTTCGCCTTGCACTGCGCTTCGAGCTGCATGCCGGTGCTCGAGAGGTCCCGGCACAGTGCCGGAACCGACTGGCCGTCGTGAGTCAGCGTCACCTGGGTTTCCAGGCGCATGCGAATGTAATCGCGCTTTTCCGTGTAATCACGATCATTCTGGCTCATCAAGCTATCCTCATTGAAGGTCGGGCTTTTGTTGCAGTTCTTATAACCCTCGGCCATTTAAGGTGTAAAGCCGCTCAGCGGCAACGGCGCCTGTTGAATCGCGCTGAGGATGGGAGTACCGTCTGCGCCTTGACGCGAACCGTGTACCCGCGCAGGTTGTTGGCTGCGTTTACGCTAACCATCCCCGGCGCAGTTTGCCTGGACACCCCATGCACAAAACCAGTGCCACGTTGCTGCTGATCGATGACGACGAAGTCGTGCGCGCCAGCATTGCAGCCTACTTGGAAGACAGCGGCTTCAACATCCTGCTGGCCAGCAACGGCCTGCAAGGTCTCGAAGTGTTCGAACGCGAGCGGCCCGATCTGGTGGTTTGCGACCTACGCATGCCGCAGGTTGATGGTCTCGAACTGATCCGCCGTATCAGCGCGCTGGAGTATTCCGCGCCAATCATCGTGGTCTCCGGCGCCGGCGTGATGACCGATGTGGTCGAGGCCCTGCGCCTCGGCGCTGCCGACTATCTGATCAAGCCTCTGGAAGACCTGGCCGTACTCGAACATTCGGTGCGCCGTGCGCTGGATCGGGTGCACCTGCGCCAGGAGAACGAGCGCTACCGCGAAAAGCTGGAAACCGCCAACCGCGAGCTGCAGGCCAGCCTGCACTTGTTGCAGGAAGACCAGAACGCTGGCCGCCAGGTGCAGATGAACATGCTGCCGGTCACGCCCTGGGAAGACGAGGGGCTGTCGTTCGCCCACCAAATCATTCCGTCGCTCTATCTCTCCGGTGACTTCGTCGATTACTTCCGGGTCGACGAGCGCCGTGTGGCTTTCTACCTGGCGGACGTATCCGGCCATGGCGCGTCGTCGGCCTTCGTCACCGTACTGCTCAAGTTCATGACCACGCGCCTGCTCTACGAGTCTCGGCGCAACGGCATGCTGCCCGAGTTCAAACCGTCGGACGTGCTCAGCCACATCAACCGTGGCCTGATCAACTGCAAGCTGGGCAAGCACGTGACTATGCTCGGCGGCGTTATCGATGAAGAATCCAACCGCTTGACTTACAGCATTGGTGGCCACTTGCCGCTGCCGGTGATGTACACCGGTGACAAGGCCTATTATCTGGAGGGTCGCGGCCTGCCGGTTGGCCTGTTCAAGGAGGCCGACTACAACGACCTGGAAATCGAGCTTCCCGAATCATTCAGCCTGACGTTGTTGTCCGACGGCATCCTCGACTTGCTCGACGGTGACAACCTTCAGGAAAAAGAAGCCCTGCTGCCCAAGCTGGTCAGCGAGGCAGGTGGAACCCTGGATGGGTTGCGTAGCGTGTTTGGACTGGCCAATCTGGCGGAGATGCCGGATGATATCGCCTTGCTGGTGTTAAGCAGGAACCTTGCATGAATCCTGGGATAAGCCCCGGTAGAATCCAGTTTGCCGAACAGGATGGCACCTTCGTCCTGAAGTTCATCGGCGAAGTGCGCCTGACCCTGTGTTCGGCTCTGGACGCCACAATCGAGAAGATCTTCACTGCGCTGAATTTCTCCGCCATCGTCATCGATCTGACGGAAACCCGCAGCATCGACAGCACCACCTTGGGGCTGCTGGCCAAACTCTCGATTCTGTCGCGCCAGAAGGTCGGTCTGTTGCCAACGGTGGTGACCACTCACGCCGACATCACCCGACTGCTGCAGTCCATGGGGTTCGATCAGGTGTTCAACATCATCGACCAGCCCTACGAGTGTCCGGATTGCCTGTCCGACCTGCCATCGCAGGATCAGTCGGAAGATGTGGTGCGTGCTCATGTGCTGGAAGCGCATCGCATCCTGATGGGCCTGAACGAGTCGAACCGTGCGGCCTTTCATGACCTGGTCAGCGCACTAGAACAGCACCCCTGAAGCCCGGCCATAAAAAAACGGGGCGCCGATAATATTGGCGCCCCGTTTTTCGTTGCGCAGGCTCAGCTGTTGGCAGTGAGCAGCTTTTCCAGTTTCTCCTGATCGCGAGCGAACCCGCGGATGCCCTCGGCGAGCTTTTCGGTGGCCATGGCGTCTTCGTTCATGTCCCAGCGGAACTGGCTCTCGCTGATCCGTGCTTCGCTCTGTCCGGAGACTTCGGTATTGAGCTTGCGTTCCAGCGGGCCATTATCGTCGGCCAGTTGCTGCAACAGCTCGGGGCTGATGGTCAGGCGGTCGCAACCGGCCAGTTGTTCGATCTGACCGACGTTGCGGAAGCTCGCGCCCATTACAACGGTCTTGTGGCCCTGGGCCTTGTAGTAGTCGTAGATGCGCGTCACCGACTGTACGCCGGGGTCTTCGCTGCCTACGTAGTCACGGCCTTCGGCCTTCTTGTACCAGTCGTAGATTCGGCCCACGAACGGCGAGATCAAGAACGCGCCGGCATCGGCGCAGGCGCGCGCCTGGGCGAACGAGAACAGCAGGGTCAGGTTGGTCTGTACGCCGGACTTTTCCAGCTGCTCGGCGGCACGAATGCCTTCCCAGGTCGAGGCGATCTTGATCAGGATACGCTCGCGGCTCACGCCGGCTTCTTCGTATAGCTCAACCAAGCGTTTGGCGCGGCTCAGAGTGGCCTGGGTGTCAAAGGACAGACGGGCATCCACCTCGGTGGAAATACGGCCGGGAATCACCTGAAGGATTTCTCGACCCACGGTCACGCCAAAGCGGTCGCTGGCCAGGTCGACGTCGCCCTTGCTCGCCGCCACCGCCTGCTTGAGCAGCTCGGCGTAGCGGGGCAGTGCGGCGGCCTTGAGCAGTAGTGAGGGGTTGGTGGTGGCATCCACCGGCTTGAGACGGGCGATGGCGTCGATGTCGCCGGTGTCGGCAACCACGGTGGTGAACTGCTTGAGTTGATCCAGCTTGGAGGTCATGGCACGGCCTTGTCGATTCGGGTGCCAAGACCTTACCTGAGCCTCAGTTGGCGCTCAACTGCTGGCAAGGCCGCCGAGTGGCCATAGAAGCTCAACGGCCCTGCAGGATGTCGGCCGCCTGGTCGAAAATGGCCAGTGGCTGATCGCTCTTGTGGATGTCCGCCGACAGCAGCTGACGGAAGCGCCGAGCGCCCGGGAAGCCTTGAGCCAGGCCGAGCATATGGCGTGTGACATGGTGCATCAGGCCACCGGCGGCCATGTGTCGCTCGATATAGGGGCGCATCGCGAGCATCGCCGCATGGCGGCTGACCGGCACACGCTCGCTGCCGAATAGTTGCTGGTCGACCTCTGCCAGCAGGTACGGGTTGTGGTAAGCCTCGCGGCCGAGCATCACGCCGTCAAAGGTCTGCAGGTGCTCCTGACAGGCGTCGAGGGTCTTGATGCCGCCGTTGAGGATCAGCTCCAGATTCGGGAAGTCCTGCTTGAGCTGGGCGGCGATGTCATAGCGCAGCGGCGGAATCTCACGGTTTTCCTTGGGAGACAGTCCCGACAGGATGGCGATTCGCGCATGCACGGTGAAACTGCCGCAGCCGGCATCCCGCACCTGGCCGACGAAGTCGCGGAGCTCTGCGTAGCTGTCGCGCCCGTCGATGCCGATGCGGTGCTTGACGGTCACCGGAATGCTCACTGCGTCACGCATTGCCTTGACGCACTCCGCTACCAACGCCGGGTGGGCCATCAGACAGGCGCCGATCATGTTGTTCTGCACCCGATCGCTGGGGCAGCCGACATTGAGGTTAACCTCGTCGTACCCCGCCTGCTCGGCAATGCGTGCGCAGGCCGCTAGATCCGCCGGGTTGCTACCGCCCAGTTGCAGCGCCACGGGGTGCTCGCTCTGGTCGTAATGCAGAAAACGCGCGGTATCTCCATGCAGCAGCGCCCCGGTGGTGACCATTTCCGTGTACAGCAGCGCATGCTGCGACAGCTGGCGCAGGAAGTAGCGGCAATGGTGATCAGTCCAGTCCATCATGGGCGCCACGGAGAAGCGACGGGAGAGGATTGGGCGTTCGGTGGCGGAGGCAGTTTGCAAGGGCATCTCGGGTATAGGGGTAATGATTCTGGCGGTTTGCTACAGGGCCGGAAGTGAAATCGTCAAGTAAGGTAAACGGGTTGATGCACCTAGGCCGGGGCATAGGTGTCGGGCGCGCAGTTTATCAGGAAAGCGATGCGGAGCAGCGTTGAACGACCATCAGCCTGGCCGGGTCGTAAGTAGCGAAATACCAGTGCCTCGATGACGACACTGGCTCAGGGCGGGACAGTCGGCAGGATATGGCGATGATCAATCAGGGCTTTTGGGGTATCGGTATAACCCAGTGGATCTATGTACTGGTGTTGGTGGCGTTGGGGGCGCGCATTCTCTACAAGTTCTTCACCTCCGCCAGTCGCAAGCCAAGTAAGAAAAATGACTCTGGCGACTCGGGCGGTTCCAGCAGCACCATGATCGATAACGACCACCGCGGCGGCAACTTTTGCGGAAGTGATGGCGGTGCAAGCGATTGTGGGGGCGGTGATGGCGGTGGGGATGGAGGCGGCGGGGGCGACTGAAATTATCTACCCCACATTTTGCTTACCCCTCCAATGAAGAATGGCAGCTTTGCTTTATATCGCCCTTTTCTGGCGGCGATTCAGCTCCTGATTTAATTCAAATCAGCCGCCAGCCATCCATCGTGCCAAGCCGTGACGTCCTTTAATGCCGAGCTTGCCAGTGGCGCGCTTGAGATAGCTTTCAACAGAACTGTTCTTGACCTGTAGACGCAATGCCAGCTCAGGAACCGTTTTACCTGATAGCAAACCTACGCAAACTTCTTGTTCTCGGGAAGAAAGTGGAATGCATTCCCGCTCAAGCTTTTTGCTGAAAGCACTATCCATAGAATGGACTGTATTGCTGGCTGATTTTTTCGACACTCCTGCACGAGTCAAATTACGTGAGTGCTGCTCTAGGAGTATCAAAAGCGTGTCCGAAAGCACCTTGAGTGCTGACATTTCTGACAATGAGAAGCTGCGCAAGCTTGCCTGGCGGTAGAAACAAATCATGCGCCGGAGATTCCCGGTGCGGGAGACCAAATTGCACTGATGAACAGGACCCTTTGAGTGGGAATCGCTAGGTCTCAATCTGCTTTGAATAAGAAGCGGATCCTTCATGTGCAGAATGCTCGGTAGTAAACCTTGCTCAAGTGCACCAGTACCGCATCCTCTATAAGCGACGCCTGCGGAGCCTATGGCAGTGACGTCTCGAATTTCGGCGCTCGATATATCTATTGTCAATTCGCTTATTTCTAGGCCATGAATGGGTACTACATCGCCAATCAGTTCCAGGACTCTGCTGGCGAAAGTGGGGCCGCCAGTACTCGCTACCACAAGAGCGAGGCGCTGGCAAAAGACTGGGTCGTCAGCTTCATCGGCGAATTTCGCACTAATCATGATGATTTCACAGTCCTCAAAAGTCCTCAGGCAGAGATGCTGGTGAGCTCCTAAAAAGGCTCAGACTAGATTCAAACTTCGTGAGGAGGTCCTGTCAAACGGTTACAAATAATTACTATTTCGGTTGCCCCGGTTTGAGGGGTCATGCATTACAAAAACGGCAATGTTTAATTCCCACTTAAATTTTGCCAAGAAGGACCTTGAGCCATGCCTGCCCGCGCTGTCGAACGCTTTCCGCTGAGTGCCGCTCAACAGGATGTCTGGCTCGACCAGATCAGCCATGGCGATTCTCCGCTCTATAACATCGGCGGCTACCTAAGACTGACAGGGGCTCTCGACATCAGCAGGCTGAGGCTGGCAGTTGAGCGCCTGGTGGCCGCTCACTCGGCGCTACGCACGGTGATAATGCCCATGGAAGAGGGCGATGGTTTACCGGTGCAATCCTTCGCAGCACCCACTTCGGTGGATATGGCGCTACATGATCTGAGTGCCGAGCCAGAGCCGTCACTTTCTGCACAGCGACTAGTCGATGCACAGATGCAACGCCCCTACCAGTTATACAGCAGCTCTCTGATAACTTTCTGTCTGATCCGTGTAGCCACAGAGGAGCATTGGCTGGCGATCCATGCCCATCATCTGATTCTCGACGGCTGGGGCTTCGGGCAGTTGGTCAAGGTGCTGGGCGAGCATTACACAGCGTTAGGCGAGGGTGTAGAAGTCGAGGATCAAGGTCTTTGCTACAGCGCGTTCATTGAGGATGACCTGCGTTATCGGCAATCTGCCCCGTTCATGCGCGACCAGAGCTACTGGCTTGACAAGTACCAGAGCCTCCCCGAGCCGGTACTTATAGCGCGCCATCGGCGGCCTGACGAGACAGCGGCAACGCCATCAAATACTTGGGTACAGGCGCTGCCCGCGGATCTGCACCTGCGAATGCAGGCGCTCGCACAACATCACCGATCCTCTGCCTTCCATGTACTACTTGCGGCAGCGCACATTTACTTCACTCGCACCCTGCAGCGTTCAGAGTGGGTGGTGGGTGTACCGCTACTCAACCGCAGCGGGGCGCGCGGCAAGGCGACTCTGGGGCATTTTGCGCAGGTGAGTGCGGTGCGTCTGCAAAGCTCTGAACATGACGATTTCGGCGGACTGATCGTAGCCATTCGAGACAGCCTCAAGCGTGACTTTCGCCATCAGCGTTTTCCCTTGAGCGAGCTCAATCGGCAGCTGGGACTGTCGCGCGAGGAGCGGTCGCAGTTGTTCGAGGTGTCGGTATCCTACGAGCAGGAAAATCATGACTACCGCTATGGCGATGCCCAAGCCAGCACGTTCAAGGTCTCCAATGGGCATGAAAGTACGCCCCTGGCCATCCATCTGCGCAGCAATGCCCTAACTGGTGCTACATGGTTACACCTGGTCTATAACCGTGCGTGGCTGGGGGATGAGGACGCTGCCGCAATTGGCGAGCGCCTGCTGCAGATTCTAGAGCAGGGGCTTGAAAACCCTGAGCGGATGATTGCCGATTTCAGCTTGTCAACACTGTCCGAGCAGCAGCTTATGGCAGGCTGGAACGCCACCGAGATGATCTCGTCGAGCGAGCCACTGATTCATCAACGCATCGAGCAACAGGCTCGTCAGCGCTCGGATGCCCTTGCAGCGGTACACCTCGACCAGCAGCTGACCTACGCGCAGCTCGAGCAGCGCGCCAATACCTTGGCTGTGCACTTGGTCGACTGTGGTGCCGGCCCCGAGACCCGTGTAGCGGTCGTTTGCCAGCGCGGGCTGGATACCCTCGTGGGGCTGCTGGCGGTGCTCAAGGCAGGTGCCGCCTATGTGCCGGTCGATCCGGCGCACCCGCAGGAGCGCCTGGCCTATCTGCTCGACGACAGCGCTCCGGCCGTGGTGCTGACCCATACCACCCTGGTCGACCGCCTGCCGCCGCTGACGGCGCCGTTGGTCGCGTTGGACACCTTCGCGTTCGAGGCAGCGAGTGGTGTCACGGCGCCGCTGAGCGAACTGGGCGGCGACAATCTGGCGTATGTCATCTACACCTCGGGTTCGACCGGCCAACCGAAAGGGGTGATGGTCGAGCACCGCATGCTCGCCAACCTGGTGGACTGGCACTGCACTGCCTTCGATGTGCAGCCGGGTACCCAGACCTCCTGTCTGGCCGGCTTCGGCTTCGATGCCATGGCCTGGGAAGTCTGGCCGACCCTGTGTGCCGGCGGCACCCTGCACCTGGCCCCGGTGCAGGAGGGCGGCGACGATGTCGAAGCACTGCTGGACTGGTGGCGAGCCCAACCGCTAGAGGTCAGTTTTCTGCCCACACCGGTGGCGGAGTACGCCTTTGGCCACGCGCAGGAGCACCCGACCTTGCGCACCCTGCTGATTGGCGGTGACCGCCTGCGTCAGTTCAGCCAGGCGCGTCGCTATCAGGTGATCAACAACTACGGCCCGACCGAAACCACCGTGGTCGCCACCTCCGGTGTGGTGCAGCCTGATACCTGTCTGCACATCGGCGGGCCGATCGGCAATACCCAGGTTCACGTGCTGGACGCCCATCTGCGATCAGTACCGGTCGGCGTGGTCGGTGAGTTGTACATCGGCGGGGCAGGGGTCGCGCGCGGTTACCTGAACCGGCCAGAGCTTACCGCCGAACGCTTTATCGACGACCCGTTCAGTAGCCTGCCCGGTGCTCGCCTGTACCGCAGTGGCGACCAGGTGCGTTGGAACGCCGATGGCACCCTGGAATACCTGGGCCGTAACGATGATCAGGTGAAGATTCGCGGCATGCGCATCGAGCCGGGCGAGATCGAGGTGGCCATCGCGGCCTGGCCGGGGGTCAAGGACGCTGTGGTGCTGGTGCGTGACGAGCACCTGGTGGCATGGTTCACCGAGTCGGCGGCTGTCGATATCGGCCAGTTGCGCGAGGCGCTGCGCGCGCAGTTGCCGGCTTACATGGTGCCGCGTGCCTTCGTGCGCCTGGAGCAGTGGCCACTGACGCGCAATGGCAAGCTCGACCGTCGAGCGCTGCCTGTTCCGGATAGCGCTAGCTTGGCTCTCAGCGCTTACCAGGCTCCGCAGGGTGGCGTGGAAACCCGCATGGCGGAAATCTGGGCCGAGGTGCTGGGCACCGAACGGGTCGGGCGGCAGGACAACTTCTTCGAACTGGGCGGCCATTCGCTGCTGGCCATCGAGCTGGTCAAGCGCCTGCGCAGCGCTGGCCTGGAAGCCGATGTGCACACCCTGCTCAGCCACCCGACCGTGGCCGCGCTAGCCGCCAGCGAGCGGCGCGCTGCGGCGCTCAATATTCCGGCCAACCGTATTCCGGACGGTTGCACGCACATCACTCCGGAGCTGCTGAGCCTGACCCGATTGAGCCAGGCTGAGATCGATGTCATCGTCGCTGGTGTACCGGGTGGCGCGGGTAATGTCCAGGACATCTACCCGCTGACACCGCTGCAGGAGGGCATTCTCTATCACCACCTGAGTGCCGGGCAGGGCGATCCCTATCTGCTGCAGTGGCGTCTGACTTTCGACTCGCTAGCGCGATTGCAGGCTTGGGCGGCGGCGTTGCAGCAGGTGATCGAACGGCATGACATCCTGCGCACCGCGCTGGTCTGGGAGGGCCTGGAGACTCCCCATCAGGTGGTATGGCGCCAGGCGCCGCTGTCGGTGCAGGCCATCAGTCTCGATCCGAGCGACACCCAGGGTTCGACCCTCGAACGCCTGCAGCGCCAGTTCGATGCCCGGCACCATCGCCTCGACCTGACCCAGGCCCCGCTGATTCGCCTGGTGCATGCCCGCCAACCGGACAGCGATGAAATCGTGGCGATCATCCTGTTCCACCATCTGGTGCTGGACAACAGCGCCATGGAAATCGTCAGCCGTGAGATGGCCGCCGTTCTCGAAGGCCGCCTGGCCGAGCTGGCAGCGCCGCTGCCATACCGCGACTACGTGGCCCAGGTGCGTCTGGCTGGATACGATACGCGGCACACCGCGTTCTTCAGCGAAATGCTTGGCGATGTCGACGAGCCGACGCTGCCCTTTGGCCTGCAGGAGGTCGCAGCGGATGGCAGTGCCGTCGAAGAGAGCCGCCGCGCGCTGAGCGGCGAACTCGCCCGGCGGGTGCGTGAGCAGGCCAGGCGCGCCGGCGTGAGTGCGGCGAGCCTGTTGCACGTGGCCTGGGCGCGGGTGCTGAGCACCCTGGCCAATCGCAGCGATGTGGTGTTCGGCACCGTACTGCTGGGCCGCATGGGGGCGGATGATGGCGACCGCTCGCTAGGGGTGTTCATCAACACCTTGCCGTTGCGTGTCGCAACCACCTTGAATACCCGTAGTGCGGTACAGGCTGTACACGCCCAGCTGTCGGCGCTGATTGCCCACGAACAGGCTTCGCTGGTGCTCGCTCAGCGCTGCAGTGGCGTGCCGGCCGGCGCACCCTTGTTCAGCGCCTTGCTCAATTACCGGCACAGCGCGGCTGTGAAACCTCGCGAAGGCCAGGGCCTGTGGCAGGGCGTGCGGGTGCTGGGCGGCGACGTGCGCAGCAACTACCCGCTGACCCTCAGCGTCGACGACCTCGGTGAAGGATTCGACCTGCACGTACTGGCCCAGCAAGGCCTGGGCGCGCAGCGCATCGTCGGCTGGGTGGAGCATTGCCTGGAGCAATTGGTTCAGGCTCTGGCCTCAGCGCCGGCCACCGGCCTGCAGCAACTGCAGATGCTCAGCGTCAACGAGCGTCGCCAACTTCTGGAGGCCGGACGCACCGAAGTGCAAGCGTTCCCCCAGCATGCCACGGTGCAAGCCCTGGTCGAGGCGCAGGCGCGGGCGTATCCCGACGCTGCTGCACTTATCCAGGCAGGGCAGGTGCTCAGCTACGCCGAACTCAATACCCAGGCCAACCGCCTGGCTCATCACCTGATCGCCCTTGGAATCACGCCGGAACAGCGTGTCGCGCTGTGCCTGCAGCGCGGCCTGCAGCGCGTGGTCGCCATGCTCGCGGTGCTCAAGGCCGGCGCCGCCTATGTGCCGGTTGACCCGGCCTATCCGGCTGAGCGCATTGCCTACCTGCTGGCCGACAGCGACCCACGCGTGGTGCTGACCGAGGCCGCTACAGAGGCGTTGGCCGCTGGCCGACCGCTCCTGAATATCGATTCGCCGGTCTGGCGCCAGGCCAGCGAGAGCAATCCGCAGGTGCCTGGCCTGACAGCGAACAACCTGGCTTATGTGATCTACACCTCCGGCTCCACCGGGCAGCCGAAGGGCGTGATGGTCGAACACCACACCCTGGAGAACCTGGTGCATTGGCATTGCCAGGCCTTCGCCCTGGCAGCGGGCAGCCATACCAGCAGCGTTGCCGGCTTCGGCTTCGACGCCATGGCCTGGGAAGTCTGGCCTGCCTTGTGCAGTGGTGCGGTGTTGCACCTGCCGCCAGCCGAGGTGAGCAACGAACATGTCGATGAACTGCTCGACTGGTGGCTGGAGCAGCCGCTGCAGGTCAGCTTCCTGCCGACCCCGGTAGCCGAGCAGGCGCTGCGCCGCCCACGTCAGCACCCGACGTTACGCACCCTGCTGGTCGGTGGCGACCGCCTGCGCCAGTTCGACCGCGACCCGGGCTTCACGGTGGTCAACAACTACGGGCCTACCGAGACCACGGTGGTCGCCACTTCCGGCGAACTGCGTCCGGGCGGGGCTCTGCACATTGGCCGAGCCATCGCCAACACCTGTGTGTACGTGCTCGACGAACAGTGCCAGCCGGTGCCCGAGGGCGTGGCCGGTGAGCTGTACATCGGCGGAGCAGGGGTGGCCCGTGGCTATCTGAATGCCCCAACGCTGACTGAGGCGCGCTTCCTGGCCGATCCGTTCAGCGACAGCCCCGGTGCGCGTATGTACCGCAGTGGCGATCTGGTGCGCTGGAACGCCGATGGCACACTGGACTACCTGGGTCGCAACGACGACCAGGTGAAGATCCGTGGCATGCGCATCGAACTGGGAGAAATTGAAGCGGCCCTGGTCAGCCTCGACGAGGTACAGAGCGCTGTGGTGCTGGTTCGCGATCAACGCCTGCTGGCTTGGTTCACGGCGGCTGCCGAGGTGTCTGGCGAGGCCCTGCGTGACGCTTTGCAGGTGCGCTTGCCGGCGCATATGGTGCCTCTGGCATTCACCCGCCTGGACAGCATGCCGCTGACCGCACATGGCAAGCTCGACCGCCGTGCATTGCCTGACCCGGATCGCGATGCCCTGGTCAGCCGTGTCTACGAGGCACCACAGGGCGAGGTGGAAGAACGTATCGCCGCACTCTGGGCCCAGGTGCTGGACGTGGAGAAGGTCGGCCGCCAGGACAACTTCTTCGAACTCGGCGGCCATTCGCTGCTCGCCGTGACTCTGGTCGAGCGCCTGCGCAGTGCCGGCCTGCCGGTCGATGTGCGGGTGCTGCTCGGCCAGCCCACCGTCGCCGCACTGGCGGCCTCGGTCGGCAGTGGCCGTGATATCCAGGTGCCGAGCAGTCGGGTACCGGAAGGCTGCACGCGCATCACTCCAGAGCTGCTGAGCCTTACCCAACTCGACCAGGCGAGCATCGACCGTATCGTCGCCGGTGTGCCCGGTGGGGCCGCCAACGTGCAGGAAATCTATCCGCTGGCGCCGCTGCAGGAGGGCATTCTCTATCACCACCTGACCAGTGAGCAGGCAGACCCTTACCTGCTGCAACTGCACATGAACATCGACAGCCGCCAGCGCCTGGAGGCCGTCGTCGAGGCCTTGCGCAAAGTCATCGCCCGGCACGACAGCCTGCGTACGGCGGTGGTTTGGGACGGTCTGACCACGCCGCAGCAGGTGGTCTGGCGCCACGCCGAACTGTGCGTCGAGGAAGTGGCGGTGCTGGCTCGGGACAGCCAAGCCGCTCCGTCACGCATGGATCTGACCCAGGCGCCGCTGCTGCGCCTGGAGTTCTGCCAGCGATCCGATGGGGAAGGGCTGACGGCCACCTTGCTGTTCCACCATATCGTGCTGGATGCCACCGCCCTGGAGGTGATGCGCGAGGAAATGCTCGCCCACCTGCGCGGCGATGCGCCGCCGACGCAGCCGGCCGTGCCGTATCGCAATTACGTGGCGCATGCACGCCTGGGCATGAGCGAGGCGGAACACGAAGCCTATTTCCGTGAGCAACTGGGTGATATCGAACAGCCGACGCTGCCGTTCGACCTGCACGATGTACAAAGCGGCGAGCACCCGCTGGAAGAAGCCTGGCACCGCCTGCCTGACGCGCTGTTGCGGCGCCTGCGCAGCCAGGCCCGGCAACTGGGCGTCAGCCTTGCCAGCCTGTTGCATCTGGCCTGGGGCCGAGTGCTGGGTGCGGCCACCGGCAACGGCCAGGTGGTGTTCGGAACCGTGCTACTTGGGCGCTTGCAGGGCGGCGAGGGGGCCGACCGCGGCTTGGGCATGTTCATCAACACCTTGCCGCTGCGGGTGGATCTCGACGGCGTTGGCGTGCGCGACGCTGCGCGTGCCACTCATGCGCGGCTGGCCCAGTTGCAGGCCCACGAACATGCCTCGCTGGCTCAAGCGCAGCGTTGCAGCGCGGTATCCGCTGCGCTGCCGTTGTTCAGCGCGATCCTCAACTACCGCCATGCCGCTGGCCAGGCGCGCCAGGATGCTCAGCGCGATGCCTGGCGTGGCCTGGAAATCCTCGACAGCGACAACCACACCAATTACCCGCTGAGTCTGAACGTCGACGACCTCGGCGAACGCTTGCGCGTAGGTGTTACCGCACCGCAAAGCGTCGGCGCACAGCGAGTAGGCGAGCAATTGCTGGAGGTGCTGGAAGGGCTGGTCAATGCGCTGGAAAGCCAGCCGGAGTTGTTGCTGCAGCGCGTGCACGTTTTGCCTGCCTCGCAGCGCAAACGTTTGCTAGTTGATTTTAACGACTCAGCGCTGCCGTTCGATGAGCATGAAACGCTGCATTCACTGTTCGAAGCGCAGGCCCGCCGCATGCCGGATGCCATGGCCGTGCTCAGCGAGCACGAACAGCTCAGTTACCGGCAGCTCAACGAGCGCGCCAACCGCCTGGCTCACCATCTGCTCGCGCTGGGGGTGAAACCAGATGATCGTGTGGCGCTGTGCGTCGAGCGCGGCGTATCGCTGGTGGTCGGCCTGCTGGCGATTCTCAAGGCCGGTGGCGCCTACGTGCCGCTCGACCCGAGCTACCCGCGCGAGCGCTTGCATTACATGCTCGAAGACAGCGCGCCTACGGCGTTGCTGGTTCAGGCTGGCACTCGTACGCTGCTCGACCAGCCGGGCATCCCTTGCATCGACGTGGATGCCGACGAGCACGGGCAACAGGCCGCGCACGACCCGCAGTTGCCTGGCCTGGAGGCGAGCAACCTCGCCTATGTGATCTACACCTCCGGTTCCACCGGGCGACCCAAGGGGGTGATGGTCGAGCACCGCAACGTGGTCAACCTCGTGCACTGGAGCGCCCGGCAGTTCCCGCAGGGTGAGCAGGGCCGCGTGCTGCACAAGACCCCGATCAGCTTCGACGCCTCCGTGTGGGAGCTGTTCTGGCCACTGTGCAGCGGCCTGCCTTTGCTGCTGGCGCGCCCCGACGGGCAGCGTGACCCGGCCTACCTGGCGCAGTTGATCCGTGAATGGCGGGTCAGTGTGGTGCAGTTCGTGCCGGTGCTGCTGCAGCATTTCCTCGAGCTGCCGCAAAGCGCGGCCTGTGACAGCCTGACCGATATCGTCTGCGGCGGCGGCGAACTGACCCCGGCGCTGGCCAGCCTGCTGCGCCAGCGTCTGCCCAAGGTGCGCCTGCACAACGTCTATGGCCCGACTGAAACCACCGTCGACTGCAGCGTCTGGACGCTGGCCCCGGATCAGCCGGTGCCCGAGCGCTTCCTGCCGATCGGCGGGCCGGTAGCCAACACCCATCTGTATGTGCTCGATGCCCACGACCAGCCCGTGCCGCAAGGTGTTGTCGGCCAGTTGCATATCGGCGGCGCAGGCGTCACCCGTGGCTATCGCAACCTGCCAGAGGCCCAGGCCGAGCGCTTCATCGCCAGCCCGTTCGTGGCCGGTGAGCGGCTGTACCGCAGCGGTGACCTGGTGCGCCAGCATGCCGACGGCAGCCTGGAGTTCCTCGGCCGCAACGATGACCAGGTCAAGCTGCATGGCCTGCGCATCGAGTTGGGCGAAATCCAGGCGGCGCTGGCGCAGTGCGACGGTGTCGAGGACGCCGTGGTCATGGTGCGTGACGACGGCCCGGGCGGGCAGCGCCTGGTGAGCTATTACACCGGCACGCCGAGCGGCGCCGAGGTGTTGCGCGAGGCGCTGCGCAACCGGCTGCCGGACTACATGCTGCCGGCGTTCTACCTGCACCTGCAGAGCCTGCCGCTGAGCCCCAACGGCAAACTCGACCGTCAGGCCCTGCCGGCACCTAGCAGCGAGGCTTTGCCCGCGCGTATTCACGAAGCCCCGCAGGGCGAGCTGGAAGAGCTGCTCGCCGACCTGTGGCGCGAGCTGCTCGGCGTCGAGGCGGTGAGCCGACATGACAATTTCTTCGAACTGGGCGGACATTCGCTGTTGGCCATCAGCCTGACTGCGCGCCTGCGGCAGGAAGGTATCGAGGCCGACGTTCGCGCCCTGTTCGAGCAACCGACACTGGCCGGTTATGCCGCCATCACAGAGAGCATGGAGATTATCCTGTGAGCATCAACGAGCTTCTGGCGACACTCAAGGCACTGGACATCCAGCTGGCCGTCAAAGATGGGCAACTGGCCGTGCAGGGCAATCGCCGCGCGCTCAGCGACAACGGTTTGGTGGAGCACCTGCGTACGCACAAGGCGGGGCTCATCGAGCTGCTTGAGCAGGGCCTGTACCGTAACGAAAAGCGCGGCCAGCCGACGCTACCGGCCAATGGTATCGCCGCCGGTTGCACACGCATTACCCCCGACATGCTGACCCTGGTGACACTCGACCAGGAGGCCATCGACGCGGTGGTCGAGCAGATCCCCGGTGGCGCCGCCAACGTGCAGGACATCTATCCGCTGGCGCCGTTGCAGGAAGGCATCCTCTACCACCACGTCAGTGCCAACGGTCGCGATCCCTATGTGATGCGCGTGGACTTTGCCGTAGCCGACGCGCAGCGTCTGGAGGCTTTTGTGCAGGCCTTGCGGACGGTCATCGACCGGCATGACATCCTGCGCACCTCGGTACATTGGCAGGGTCTGGAGCGGCCGCTACAGGTGGTCTGGCGCCATGCCCGGCTGAGCGTCGAAGAGCGCGCCAGCGGCCTCGATGCCGAGGTATCACCATGGCTGGATCTGACCCAGGCGCCGCTGCTGCGGCTGGTGTGCGGCAGCACTGTCGATGGCCGGGTGCAAGCCAGCCTGCTGTACCACCATATCGCCCTCGACCACAGTGCGCTGGAGGTGGTGCGTCATGAAGTCCATGCCTGCTTGCAGGGCCTTGGGGCGAGCCTGGGCACGCCGGTGCCGTTTCGCAACTATGTCGGGCAGGCACTGCTGGGCGTCAGTGAGGCCGAGCATGAGGCGTTCTTCCGCGGCATGCTGGGCGACATCGTGGAGCCGACTCTGGCCTACGACCTGCAGGATCTGAGCGGCGACGGCGAACAGACCCGCGAGCACAGTATCACCCTGGATACGGCGCTGAGCCTGCGCCTGCGGGCCCAGGCCCGTAGCCTCGGGGTGAGTGTCGCCAGCCTGTTCCACCTGGGCTGGGGGCACGTGCTGGCGGGGCTGACCGGGCGTCAGCGCGTGGTCTTCGGCACCGTGCTGATGGGCCGCCTGCTGGGCGCCGAGGCCACCGAGCGGGCCCTGGGCATCTTCATCAACACCCTGCCGCTGTGCCTGAACCTGGAAGCCCAGGACATGGTGGCGGCGATCCGCACCACGCACCAGCGCCTGACCACGCTGATGCGCCACGAGCATGCCCCGCTGGCTCTGGCGCAGCGTTGCAGCGGCGTGGCCGCGCCGACGCCGCTGTTCAACGCGCTGCTCAACTACCGGCACAGCTCGGCCGAGCATGGCAGCGGTGAACTGTGGCAAGGCATCGAAGTGCTGCAGGCCACCGAGCGCAGCAACTACCCGCTGGTGATGAGCGTCGACGACCTGGGCGAAGCCTTTGCCTTTACCGCGCAAACGATTGCGGGCGTCGACCCGCTGCGCACCTGCCTGTACCTGCAGCGCGCCATGCAGCAGATGCTCGATGCACTGGAGCAGGCGCCCGCGGCAAGCTGCGCTCGGCTCGATATCCTGCCGGACGACGAGCGTATCCAGCTGCTGCAGGACTTCGCCGGTTCGCGCAGTGCCTATGAAAGCCTGCACACCGTGCACTGGCGTATCGAACGCCAGGCCCTCGAACGCCCCGACGCCATCGCTGCCCAGGTGGGTGAAGCAGCCCTCAGCTATGGCGAACTGAACGCCCGCGCCAACGGCCTGGCCCATCGCCTGATCGAGCTGGGCGTACGCCCGGACGAGCGCGTGGCGGTGCTCGCCCGTCGCGGCCTGGATACCCTGGTTGGCCTGCTGGCGGTGCTCAAGGCCGGCGCTGGCTACGTGCCGATCGATCCAGCGCACCCGGACGAGCGCATCGCCTACCTCTTGAGCGACAGCGCCCCGGTGGTGGTGCTCAGCCAGCAGGATCTGCTCGAGCGCGTACCAACCATGAGTGCACCGCTGTTGCTGCTCGACCAGCCAAGCTGGAGCGCCCACGAGGACAATCCGCAGATGGCGGGTCTCAATGCCCGTCACCTGGCCTACGTGATCTACACCTCCGGCTCCACCGGCCAGCCGAAAGGCGTGATGGTCGAGCACCAGAGCCTCAACCATCTGGTGGATTGGCACTGCCAGGCCTTCGACCTGGGCGCTGGTAGCCACACCGCCAGCGTGGCGGGTTTCGGTTTCGACGCCATGGCCTGGGAAGTCTGGCCGGCGCTGTGCGCCGGGGCGACCCTGCACCTGCCACCGGCACATATCGGCAACGAACAACTGGATGCCTTGCTCGACTGGTGGCAGGCCCAGCCGCTGCAGGTAGCCTTCTTGCCCACGCCGGTGGCCGAGTACGCCTTCAGTCGTGAACTGAAACACCCGACGCTGCGCACCCTGCTGATCGGCGGTGATCGCCTGCGCCAGTTCCCGCGTGATCCGGGCTTTGCTGTGGTGAACAACTACGGGCCGACCGAAACCACGGTAGTGGCCAGCTCTGGACGGCTGTGGCCGGAAGGGCGCCTGGACATCGGCAAACCAATCGCCAACACCCGCCTGTACCTGCTCGACGAGCACCAGCAACTGGTGCCCTGTGGCGTGGCGGGTGAGCTGTACATCGGCGGTGAGGGCGTCGCGCGCGGTTACCTGAACCGCGCCGACCTGACCGCCGAACGTTTCCTCGATGACCCATTCGTGGCCCAACCGGGCGCGCGGATGTACCGCACCGGCGATTTGGCACGTTGGAACGCCGACGGCACCTTGGACTACCTGGGGCGCAACGATGATCAGGTGAAGATCCGCGGCATGCGCATCGAGCTGGGCGAGATCGAAAGCCAGCTCGGCCAGGTGCCGGGGGTCGAAGAAGCGCTGGTGCTGGCCCGTGAAGACATGCCCGGCCAGCCACGCCTGGTGGCCTATTTCACCGGGCCGCAGGCGCTGTCGGCTAGTGGCCTGCGCAGTGCCTTGTTGGCGCGGCTGCCGGGCTACATGGTGCCGAGTGCGTTCGTGCACCTAGAGTCCTGGCCGCTTACCGCCAACGGCAAAGTCGACCGCTGTGCGTTGCCTGCGCCAGATCGCGAAGCCCTTCCGGAGCGCGCATTCGAAGCGCCGCAGGGCGAGTTGGAAAGCACCCTGGCGGCAATCTGGTGCGAGCTGCTGCAGCTCGAGCGGGTGGGGCGGCATGACGACTTCTTCGAACTGGGCGGTCACTCGTTGCTGGCCATGCGCCTGGTGGCCCAGGTCGGCCAGCGCTTGCAACGGGTTTTGAGCCTCGCCGACCTGTTCGCTGACGGCAGCCTGGCGGCTGTCGCCCAATGCCTGGAAGGTGCGACTCCCGATCATCTGCCGGCCATCGAGGCGGCGCCGCGCAGCGGGCCACTGCCGTTATCCGCCGCGCAGCAGCGCATCTGGTTCATGGCGCAGATGGGCGATGCCAACAGCGCCTATAACATTCCGCTGGGCCTTTGCCTCAACGGCGAGCTGGACAGCCGCGCGCTGCGCCTGGCTCTGGAGCGTATCGTCGAGCGTCACGAGGCGCTGCGCAGCCTGTTCGTCGAACACGATGGTGAGGCCCGCGTCGCACTGACCCCGGCCAGCATGCGGCCGGATTTCTGCTGGCAGGATCTGCGTGGCCAGGACAGCCAAGCGGTACGCGAGGTGATCCGCGCCGAAGCGGCCCAAGCCTTCGACCTGCAGCAGGAGCTACCGATTCGCGGGCGCCTGCTGTGCCTGGCCGAAGACCGCCACATCCTGCTGCTGACCCTGCATCACATCGTTGCCGACGGCTGGTCGCTGGGCGTACTCACCACCGAGCTGAGCGCCCTGTACCAGGCGTTCAGCCAGGGCCAGGCCGATCCGCTACCCGCGCTGGTAGTGCAGTACGGCGACTACGCCCTGTGGCAACGCCAGTGGCTCGACGCACAGAGCCTCAACGCGCAGGCCGATTACTGGCAGCGCACCCTGGACGGTGCGCCGATGCTGCTCAGTCTGCCGACCGACCGGCCGCGCCCGGAGCGCCAGGACTACAGCGGCGCCACCGTGGCTCTGCCGCTGGATGCGCCACTGTGCGCCGAGCTGCGCGCCAGCGCCCAGCGCCATGGCGTCACCCCGTTCATGCTGTTCATGAGCGCCTGGGCGGTGCTGTTGGCGCGTTTGTCCGGCCAGCATGAAGTGGTGATCGGCATGCCGGTGGCCAACCGCCGGCGTGCCGAGATCGAAGGGCTGATCGGCCTGTTCGTCAACACCCTGGCCGTACGCGTCGACACCAGCGGTGCGCCCGACGTCGCCACCTTGCTGGCTCGGGTGAAAAACCGGGTAATCGAAGCTCAGGCCAACCAGGATCTGCCGTTCGAGCAGGTGGTGGAGCATGTGCGGCCGCCGCGCAGCCTGGCCCACAGTCCGTTGTTCCAGGTTTCGCTGGCCTGGGATGGCAGCCAGGGTGCGCCCCTGCAACTAGGTGATCTGCAACTCGAAGCGCTGGGCGAACAGCCGACCTTCGCCAAGTTCGACCTGACCCTCAGCGTAAGCGATGGCGCCGAGGGCTTCACCTGCATGCTCGACTACGCCACCGCCCTGTTCGACTCGGCCACGGTCGAGCGCTACGCCGGTTATTTCAAGCAACTGCTACGCGGCATGGCAGCCGATGGCCAGGCAGTGCCCGAGCGTATCGAACTGCTGAGCGCGGCAGAGCGTCAGCGCCTGCTGTTCGAACTCAACGCCAACGATGCCAGCACACAGGTCGAGGAGCGTCTGCCTGCGCTGTTCGAGGCGCAGGTGGCACGCACTCCCGAAGCCATTGCGCTGGACGTCGACGCACGGCAACTGAGCTATCGCCAGCTCAACGAACAGGCCAACCGGCTGGCCCATTACCTGATCGGCCAGGGCGTGAGCGCCGATAGCCGCGTGGCGATCTGCGTGCAGCGCGGTGCCCAGCTGGTGGTCGGTCTGCTGGCGATTCTCAAGGCCGGCGGCGCCTACGTGCCGCTGGACCCCGGCTACCCGGCCGAGCGCCTGGCCTATATGCTCGACGACAGCGGCGCCCTGGCGCTGCTGGTCGACGGCAGCACCCGTGAGCGCTTTGCCGGCGGCGCGACACCGCTGATCGACCTGGATGCCTGCCTCTGGGCGGACCAGTCCGAGACCGATCCACAACTGGCGACGGCCAGCGCCAGCGACCTGGCCTACGTGATCTACACCTCCGGCTCCACCGGGCAGCCCAAGGGCGTGATGGTCGAGCACCGCAACCTGTGCAACCTGGTGCAGTGGAGTTCGCGGCTGTGCCCGCCGCAGCCGACCGGTGCGCTGCTGCACAAGACGCCGGTGAGTTTCGATGCCTCGGTATGGGAGCTGTTCTGGCCGCTGTGCGCCGGGCTGCGCCTGGTGCTGGCGCGGCCCGACGGGCAGCGCGACGCGGATTATCTGGTGGAGGTGATCCGCCAGCGCCAGGTCAGCGTCGTGCAGTTCGTGCCGGCGCTGCTGCAGCAGTTCCTGGGCGCAGCGCAGTGCCACACCTGCAGTTCGTTGACCGACATCGTCTGCGGCGGCGGCGAGCTGACCGCCGCGCTGGCTGCCCAGGTGCGTGAACGCCTGCCCAATGTCCGCCTGCACAACGTCTACGGCCCCACGGAAACCACCGTGGACTGCAGTGTCTGGACCCTGCAGCCCGGCCAGCCGGTGCCCGCCGAAACCTTGCCGATCGGGCGGCCGATCAGCAACACCCGCCTGTATGTGCTGGACGCCTGGGATCAACCGGTGCCGCAAGGCGTGGTCGGCCAGTTGCACATCGGCGGTGCCGGGGTTGCGCGTGGCTACCTGAACCTGCCGGCCGCCCAGGCCGAGCGTTTCATCGCCAGCCCGTTCGTGGCCGGTGAGCGCCTGTATCGCAGTGGTGACCTGGTGCGTCAGTTGGCCAACGGCGACCTGCTGTTTGTCGGCCGCAGCGATTTCCAGGTCAAGCTGCATGGCCTGCGCATCGAGCTGGGCGAGATCGAAGCACGCCTGCTCGAACACCCGGCGCTGCGCGAAGCCGCCGTGCTATTGCGTGACGAGCGCCTGGTGGCCTGGTTCAGTTGCGCAGCGGGGCCGCAGCCGGGCATCGACGCCTTGCGCAGCCATCTGCTGGGCACGTTGCCGGACTACATGGTGCCCACGGCGTTCGTCGCCCTGGACAGCCTGCCGCTGACCCCCAACGGCAAGCTTGACCGCCAGGCTCTGCCGGCGCCGGACGACAGTGCCGTGCTGGCGCGCCGCTTCGAGGCGCCGCAAGGCGAAACCGAAATCTGGCTGGCGCAACTGTGGGCCGAGCTGCTCAAGCTGCCGCGCGTCGGTCGGCAGGACAACTTCTTCGAGCTGGGTGGGCACTCGCTGCTGGCCGTCACCCTGGTCGCGCGCATGCGCCGTGCCGGGTTGTCGGTGGATGTCGGTGCGCTGTTCGCCCAGCCGACCCTGGCGGTGCTGGCACGCAGTGTGGTGCGCCAGGCACAGGCGTCGGTACCGGCCAACCTGATCGCGGCAGGCTGCACGCAGATCACCCCCGAGCTGCTGCCGCTGCTCAGCCTCGAGCAGGCTGACATCGACCGCATCGTCGCCCAGGTGCCCGGCGGCGCGGCCAACGTGCAGGATATCTACCCGCTGGGGCCACTGCAGGCCGGCATTCTCTATCACCATCACCTGGCGGCGGGAGAGACCGACCCTTACCTGCTGGAGGCGCGTTTCGCCTTCGCCAGTGCCGAGCGCCTGGACGCCTTCTGCGCAGCGCTGCAACGGGTCATCGAACGTCACGATATCCTGCGTACCGCGCTGCGCTGGGATGGCCTGCAGACGCCGGTGCAGGTGGTCTGGCGTGAGGCTTGCCTGCCGGTGCAGGAGGTGCCACTGGCAGCACTGGACGGTCCGGCGCGCCTGGATCTGACCCAGGCGCCGCTACTGCACCTGGCGCACGCCAGGGATGAAGGCGCTGGGCGGATCATTGCAGTGCTGCGCTTCCATCACGCGATCATGGATCACATCGGCCTAGAGGTGCTCGGCCACGAAGTGCAGGCCATGCTGCTCGGCGAACAGGCGCGGTTGCCTGAGCCCGTGCCGTATCGCAACTACATTGCCCAGGTGCTGCAAGGGCCTGACGAACAGGCCCACGAGGCTTTCTTCCGTGAACAACTGGGCGATATCGACGAACCCAGCCTGCCGTATGGCATGAGCGCATCGCACAGTGTGCAGGCACCCGGCGTGGCGGTGCTGCCGCTGGAGCCGGCGTTGGCCCAGCGGCTGCGTGCGCAGGCCCGTCAGCTGAATGTCAGTGTCGCCAGCCTGATGCACCTGGCCTGGGGCGAGGTACTGGGCCAGCTCTCTGGCCGCCAGCAGGTGGTGTTCGGCACCGTGCTGCTGGGCCGCCTGCTCGGTGGCGAAGGCGCCGAGCGCGCCATGGGCGTGTTCATCAACACCTTGCCGTTGCGTATCGATCTGGGCGAACTCAGCGCTCGCGATGCGGTACTCGACACCCACCAGCGCCTCAGCGCATTGCTCGCTCACGAACAGGCGCAGCTGGCTCTGGCACAGCGCTGCAGTGCGCTGCCCGCGGGCACGCCATTGTTCAGCACGCTGCTGAACTTCCGACACAGCAGTGCCGCGCGGAGCGACGCTGAGCGGGGTGCCGCCTGGCAGGGCATCGAAGTCTTGCAGGCCGAAGAGCACAGCAACTACCCGCTGACCATGAGCATCGACGACCAGGGTGATGAGTTCCTGCTCACCGCCCGCACTCAAGGGGGGCTGGATGCGCAGCGCATCTGTGCGTACCTGCAGCAGGCGCTAGGTGAGTTGGTCAACGCGCTGGAGCAACACCCAGAGCGAGGCCTGGACGGCGCGATCATTCCGCCGCACGAGCGTCAGCGGCTGCTGGCGACCTTCAACGACACCCGTCTCGATTACCCGCGCGAGCAAGCGGTGCACCAACTGTTCGAACAGCGCGCCGCGCTGCACCCGCAAGCCGTGGCGCTGGTGCATGGCCGCCACTCGCTAAGCTATGCGCAGCTCAATGCCCGGGCCAATGCCTTGGCCCATCATCTGCGCGGGCAGGGCATCCAGGCGGGCGATCATGTCGGCATTCTGCTGCCTCGTTCAGTCGAACTGGTGATTGCCCAACTGGCCATCGGCAAGTGCGCGGCCACCTATGTGCCCCTGGACGTCAACGCGCCCAGCGAGCGACACAGCTACATGCTCGAAGACTGCGCCGCCGTCTGCTTGCTGACTCAGAGCGGGCTGCCAGTAGCGGCGCCGATCCGGCGTATCGACCTGGATACGCTGACCCTCGAGACCCAGGCACAGCACAATCTCGACTTGCCACATGCGCCTGATTCGGCGGCCTATGTGATGTACACCTCGGGCTCCACCGGGCTGCCCAAGGGGGTTCGTGTTGGGCACCGCGGCATCGTCCGCCTGGTGCTGAACAATGGCTACGCCGAGTTCAGCGACCGCGACTGCTTCGCCCTGGCGTCCAACCCGGCCTTCGATGCCGCGACCTTGGAGGTCTGGGGCGCGCTGCTCAACGGCGCGCAATTGTTGGTCGTCGACCACGCCACCCTGATCGATCCAGAGCGCTTTGCCAGCATGCTGCGCCAGGGCGGGGTCAGCGTGCTGTTCCTCACCACGGCGTTGTTTAACCAGTACGCCCAACTGCTGCCGCAAGCCTTGGCTGGTTTGCGCGTGTTGCTCTCAGGCGGCGAGCGGGCCAACCCGGCAACCTACCGTGCGCTGCTGGCCCACGCGCCGAATACCCGGCTGTTCAATGCTTATGGCCCGACCGAAAGCACCACCTTCGCCACCGCGTACGAAGTGCGGGCGGTCGAGGCTGATGTGGAAGTCCTGCCGATTGGTCGACCGATCAGCAACACCCGTGTCTATGTGCTCGATGCACGCCAGCGCCTGGCACCAATAGGCGTGGTGGGGGAGATGTATATCGGCGGCGATGGCGTGGCCTTGGGGTATCTGAACCGCGCCGAGCTAAACACCGAGAAATTCCTCGCCGACCCGTTCAGCGACCAGCCGGGGGCGATGATGTATCGCACCGGCGACCTTGGGCGCTGGTTGGAAGACGGCCAGTTGGAGTGCCTGGGTCGCAACGACGATCAGGTCAAGATTCGCGGTTTCCGTATCGAACTGGGCGAGATCGCCAATGCCCTGCAGCAGTTGCCGGGGGTTCGCGATGCCGTAGCCCTGGCCCGGGAGGATGAACCAGGGCAGGTACGCCTGGTGGCTTATTTCACCACAACCGAAGCGGGCGAAACCCAGACCGCGCAGCAGATGCGCGCGCAGTTGCAGACCAGCCTGCCGGACTACATGGTGCCGTCGGCCTTCGTCGAACTGAAAACCCTGCCGCTGACCGCCAATGGCAAGCTCGACCAGCGCGCGCTGCCCAAACCGGATCATTCGAGCCTGGTCGGGCTGACCTACGACCCCCCGCAAGGCGAGTTGGAAAACGCGCTGGCGGCGATCTGGGCCGAAGTGCTGCAGGTCGAGCGGGTAGGGCGTCACGATCACTTCTTCGACCTGGGCGGGCATTCGCTGCTGGCCATGCGCATGGTCTCCCAGGTGCGCCAGCAATTGGGCTTGGAACTGCCGCTGGGTGAGCTGTTCACCCTGGGTGAACTATCAGCCGTGGCGGCGGCGCTGGCCAACCAACACGCCGCGCCGGTCGAGTCGATACGCCCGCTGCCACGTGGCGAGGCTTCGGCGCTGTCGTTCGCGCAGCAGCGCCTGTGGTTCCTCAGCCAAATGGACGGAGGCAGCCAGGCTTACAACATTCCCCTGGTCCTGGAGCTGTGCGGGCTTCTCGACGTGGTGGCGCTGCAACGCAGCCTGTCGCGCATCGTCGAGCGGCATGAAACCCTGCGCAGCCGCTTCATCGCCAATGAGCAGGGCGCCGAGGTGGTGTTCGTTTCCACACCGCTGCAACTGCCGCTGGAGGATCTGCGCGAGCAGCCGCAGGCATTGCACGAGCGGCTTGCGCAGTTGGCTGTCGAACCCTTCGACCTGAGCCGCGAACCGGCCCTGCGCGCCTGCCTGTTGTGCCTGGGCGACGACCACCACGTGCTGTCACTGAACGTGCACCATATCGTCGCCGACGGTTGGTCGATGGGCGTGCTGACCCGCGAACTGCTGGCCCTGTACCCGGCATTGCACTATGGCCAGACCGACCCGCTGCCGGCTCTGGCGATTCAGTACGCCGACTTCGCCGCCTGGCAACAAAATTGGCTGAGCGGTGAACGTCTGCAGCAGCAAGCCGCCTACTGGCGTCAGACGCTGCAGGGCGCACCAACCTTGTTAAGTCTGCCTACCGACCGGCCACGGCCGGCGCATCAGGACTTCGCTGGTGCCAGCCTGGCGCTGAACCTGGACGCCGAGCTGACCGCCGGCCTGCGGGCGTTGGCACAGCGTCAGGGGGTGACGCTGTACATGACCTTGATGGCCGCCTGGGCCTCCCTGCTGGCACGCTTGTCCGGCCAGGCCGACGTGGTGGTCGGCAGCCCGATAGCCGGGCGCAACCGGGCCGAGTTGGAGCCGCTGATCGGCCTGTTCGTCAACACCCTGGCGATTCGCCTCGACCTGTCGGCAGCGCCCACCGGCGAAGCCTTATTGGATCAGGTGCGCAGCCGGGTGCTGGATGCACAGGATCATCAGGATCTGCCGTTCGAACAGGTGGTCGAGAGTGTGGCTCCAGCCCGCAGCCTGGCGCATTCGCCGTTATTCCAGACCACCCTTAACTGGCTGGCCGGCGAAACCAAGCTACCGACTCTGGACGGCCTGGCACTGTCGGTGGTGGAGCAGAGCAGCCAGGTGGCCAAGTTCGACCTGTCGTTGAACCTGGGCGAGCGCGGCGATGTGCTGATCGGCACCCTGGACTACGCCACGGCGCTGTTCGATGAGGCCAGCGTGCGCCGCTATGGTCAGTATTTCGAGACTCTGTTGCAGGCACTGGTCAGGGACGAGCAATGCGCTATCCAGGCAGTGCCGCTGGTCAGCGATGCAGAGCGGAAAACCTTGCTCGACACCTTCAACGCCAGTGCCATGCCGTTCGCCATCATGCAAACCCTGCATGGGCGCATCGAGGCCCAGGCGCTTGAACGTCCCAGCGCGATTGCCGCTCAGGCTGGTGAAGCAACCCTCTGCTACAGCGAACTGAACGCCCGCGCCAATGGCCTGGCCCATCGCCTGATCGAACTGGGCGTGCGCCCGGACGAGCGCGTGGCGGTGCTCGCCCGCCGTGGCCTGGATACCCTGGTCGGCCTGCTGGCGGTGCTCAAGGCTGGCGCTGGCTACGTGCCGGTTGATCCGGCACACCCGGACGAGCGCATCGCGTACCTCCTGAGCGACAGCGCCCCGGTGGTGGTGCTCAGCCAGGGGGATCTGCTTGAGCGCGTACCAGCGCTGAGTGTGCCGCTGTTGCTGCTCGACCAGCCAAGCTGGGGCGCCCGTACAGATAACCCGCAGGTGCCGGGGCTCAATGCCCGTCACCTGGCCTACGTGATCTACACCTCCGGCTCCACCGGTCAGCCGAAAGGCGTGATGGTCGAGCACCAGAGCCTCAATAATCTGGTGGATTGGCACTGCCAGGCATTCAACCTGCACGCCGGTAGCCACACCGCCAGCGTCGCCGGCTTTGGCTTCGATGCCATGGCCTGGGAAGTCTGGCCGGCGCTGTGCGCCGGGGCGACTCTGCACCTGCCACCGGCAGATATCGGCAACGAACAGCTCGATGCCTTGCTGGACTGGTGGCAGACGCAGCCTCTACAGGTAGCCTTCTTGCCCACGCCGGTGGCCGAGTACGCCTTCAGTCGTGAACTGAAACACCCGACGCTGCGCACCCTGCTGATCGGCGGTGATCGCCTGCGCCAGTTCCCGCGTGATCCGGGCTTTGCTGTGGTGAACAACTACGGGCCGACCGAAACCACGGTAGTGGCCAGCTCTGGACGGCTGTGGCCGGAAGGGCGCCTGGACATCGGCAAGCCAATCGCCAATACGCGCTTGTACCTGCTCGACGAGCACCAGCAACTGGTGCCAAGCGGCGTAGCGGGCGAGCTGTACATCGGCGGTGAGGGCGTGGCGCGCGGTTACCTGAACCGCGCCGACCTGACTGCCGAACGTTTCCTCGATGACCCGTTTGTGGCCCAACCGGGCGCGCGGATGTACCGCACCGGCGACCTGGCGCGTTGGAACGCCGACGGTACCCTGGACTACCTGGGGCGCAACGATGATCAGGTGAAGATCCGAGGCATGCGCATCGAGCTGGGCGAGATCGAAAGCCAGCTCGGCCAGGTGCCGGGGGTCGAAGAAGCGCTGGTGCTGGCCCGTGAAGACATGCCCGGCCAGCCACGCCTGGTGGCCTATTTCACCGGGCCGCAGGCGCTGTCGGCTAGTGGCCTGCGCAGTGCCTTGTTGGCGCGGCTGCCGGGCTACATGGTGCCGAGTGCGTTCGTGCAGTTGGAATCCTGGCCGCTGACCGCCAACGGCAAGGTCGACCGCCGTGCGTTGCCGGTGCCGGATCGTGAAGCGCTACCGGAGCGCGCTTTCGAAGCGCCGCAGGGCGAGCTGGAAACCACCCTGGCGGCAATCTGGTGCGAGCTGCTGCAGGTCGAGCGGGTGGGGCGGCATGACGACTTCTTCGAACTGGGCGGTCACTCGATGCTAGCGGTGACCCTGATCGCCCGCCTGCGCGCTCTGGGGCTGGAAGCCAACGTGCGCGTGCTGTTCGCTCAGCCAACCCTGGCAGCGCTGGCGGCCAGCATCGGCTCAGAGCTCGTACAGACTGCGCTACCGGAAAACCGCATTCCTGCCGGTTGCCAGCGCATCACCCCGGACATGTTGACCCTGGTGCAACTGGAGCAGCCAGCCATCGAGCGCATCGTTGCCGCGGTGCCCGGTGGTGCCGCCAACGTGCAGGACATCTACCCGCTGGGGCCGTTGCAGGCCGGTATTTTCTACCACTACCTGTCGCGCCCGGACGACGACCCTTATCGCCTGCAGGCACGCTTCGCATTTGCCGACCGCTCGCGCCTGCAGGCTTTCTGCCAGGCACTGCGCCAGGTCGTCGCGCGCCATGACGCGTTGCGCACTGCGCTTTTCTGGGAAGGGCTGGAGGCGCCGGTGCAGGTGGTCTGGCGGCATGCCGAACTGATGCTGCACGAAGTGCCCCTGGCCAGGCTCGACGACCTGGTGGTACTGGATCTGCAACGCGCGCCGTTGCTGGGCCTGGCCTATGCCGATGACCCGCAAAATGGCCGCATCCTGGCGGTGCTGTCGTTCCATCACCTGATCATGGATCACCTCGGTCTGGAACTGCTGGGCCAGGAGCTGCAAACCCTGCTGCTCGACCAGGGCGCGGCATTGCGTGAGCCGGTGCCGTATCGCAACTACATCGCCCAAACCCTGAGCGGGCCGGGGCAGGGCGCCCATGAGGCGTTCTTCCGCGAGCAACTGGGCGATATCGACGAGCCGACCTTGCCTTATGGGCCTACGGCGCTGCAAAGCAGCCGGGCGCCAGGCGAGGCCAGTCAGCGCCTAGATAGCGCGCTGTGTGCACGCATCCGCGAACAGGTGCGGGCTTATGGCGTTAGCCCAGCAAGCTTGATGCACCTGGCCTGGGCACAGGTGCTAGGGCAGTTGTCCAGCCGTGAGCGAGTGGTGTTCGGCACCGTGTTGCTGGGCCGTCTGCAAGGTGGCGAGGGCGTGGAGCGCACGCTTGGTGTGTTCATCAATACGCTGCCGTTACGGGTCGATCTGGCTGACCAGTCCGTGCAGCAAGCGTTGCGCCAGACCCACATACGCCTCACTGATCTGCTGGCTCACGAGCATGCACCGCTGGCCCTGGCGCAGCGTGCCAGTGCCTTGCCGGCCGGTGCACCGCTGTTCAGTGCCTTGCTCAACTATCGGCACAGCAGCCGGCAAGAAGGCACCGGGGAGGCTTGGGAGGGCATCGAGTTGCTCCAGGCGAAGGAGCGCAGCAGCTACCCATTGACGGTCAGCGTTGATGACTTGGGCGACCGCTTTGCGATGACCGCACTGACCGCCAACGGGATCGATGCACAGCGCGTCTGCGGCTATCTCGTATGCGCCGTGCAGCAACTGTTGCTGGCCCTGGAACAGGAGCCAGAAAAAGCGCTGAGTACCTGTAGCGTTTTGCCTGAAACCGAGTGCCACGAGCTACTGGAGCGCTTCAACCCGAACTACGTGATGCCAACAGATACCCGGCCTGTCCATCAGCGTGTCGAGCGCCTGGCGCTTGAGCAGCCCGACGCGATTGCCGCCCAGGTAGGCGATGCCACCCTGAGCTACGCCGAACTGAACGCTCGCGCCAACGGCCTGGCCCACCACCTGATCGAACTGGGCGTGCGCCCGGACGAACGCGTGGCGGTGCTGGCCCGCCGTAGTCTGGACACCCTGATCGGGCTGCTGGCAGTGCTCAAGGCCGGCGCCGGCTACGTGCCGGTGGATTCGGCACACCCGGACGAGCGCATTGCTTACCTCTTGAGCGACAGTGCGCCAGTGGTAGTGATCAGCCAGCGGGATCTGCTCGAGCGTGTGCCAACGCAGTCTGCGCCGGTTGTGCTGCTCGACCAACCAAGCTGGAGCGCCCGTGAAGACAACCCGCAGGTGCCGGGCCTCAATGCCCGTCACCTGGCCTACGTGATCTACACCTCCGGCTCCACCGGCCAGCCCAAGGGCGTGATGGTCGAGCACCAGAGCCTAAATAATCTGGTGGACTGGCACTGCCAGGCCTTTGACCTGGGCGCCGGCAGCCACACCGCCAGCGTCGCCGGCTTCGGCTTCGACGCCATGGCCTGGGAAGTCTGGCCAGCGCTGTGCGCCGGGGCGACCCTGCACCTGCCGCCCGCGCATATCGGCAACGAACAGCTCGATACATTGCTCGACTGGTGGCAGGCGCAGCCGTTGCAAGTGGCGTTCTTGCCCACCCCAGTGGCCGAATACGCCTTCAGTCGCGAGCTGAAGCATCCGACGCTGCGCACGCTGCTGATCGGCGGCGACCGCCTGCGGCAGTTCCCGTGTGATCCCGGCTTTGCCGTGGTGAACAACTACGGGCCGACCGAAACCACGGTGGTGGCCAGCTCTGGGTTGATGGAGCCTGGCGGTATATTGCACATCGGCAAACCGGTGACGCATGCCCGCCTGTACGTCCTGGATGCCCGCCAGCAGCCTGTACCGATTGGTGTACCTGGCGAGTTGTATATCGGCGGCGACGGGGTCGCGCGTGGCTACCTGAATCGCCAGGATCTGACTGACGAGCGTTTCCTTACCGATCCATTCGTGGCGCAGCCGGGCGCGCGGATGTACCGCAGCGGCGACCTGGTGCGCTGGCTGGACGATGGCACCCTGGATTACCTGGGGCGCAACGATGATCAGGTAAAGATTCGTGGTGTACGTATCGAACTCGGCGAGATCGAACAGCACCTGGCGCAGTGCCCCGGTATCGGCGAGGCTGTAGTAGTCACCCGGCAGTTGGACGATGCGTCCGTGCGCCTGGTCGCCTACTTCACCCGTCGTGACCCAGCACTGGACGGCGCTGCGATTCGCAGTAATCTGCTGGAACGCCTGCCGGAGTACATGGTGCCAGCCTTCTATATGGGTCTGGATGCCATGCCACTGACCCAGAACGGCAAGGTCGACCGCCGCGCGCTGCCCGATCTGGCCGCGCATGAGGTGGGGAGTGCGGCCAGCGAACCACCGCGCACGGCGCTGGAGCAGCGCCTCGCCGAATGCTGGATGCGGGTGCTGCAGACGGGGCCAATCGGGCGCTGCGACAGCTTCTTCGAACTGGGCGGGCACTCGCTGTCAGCGATTCAATTAGTCAGTCTGCTGCAGGACGAGGGACTGTCGGTGACCCTGGCCGAGTTGTTCCAGCGGCCGAGCATCGCCGCCTTGGCCGAACTGCTTGAACAGCGTCCGGCGAAGGCCGTCACACAAAACATTGTCGAGGTGCGTGCGGGGGGTAAGGAGCCGGCGCTTTTCCTGTTCCACGACTTCACCGGCCTGGATGCTTACTTCCCGGTGTTGGGGCAGCATCTGCCGGGTGATTTCCCGATCTATGGCCTGCCGGGTATCACTCTCGGCGAGCCACAGCTGAGCACCATGGAGCGCATGGCGGCGCACATGATCGAGCATATCCGCAGCGTACAGCCCAGCGGTCCTTATCGATTGGCTGGCTGGTCATTCGGCGGGGTGCTGGCCTATGAGGTCGCTACGCAGCTGGTGGGTATGGACGAGACGGTCGGTTTCGTCGGTCTTATCGACAGCTACACGCCGCGCCTCACCGATCAGGGCAAGGAGCGCTGGCATGCGCCCGATGTATTGCAGCGTCACCTGCTTGTGCATTGCCAGAGCCACTGGCAAACCCAGGGCGAGGCGGGGCACACTGCTGTGCGGCAGTTGGCGAGCTGGCAGGCCCAGGCGATCTTGCCAGGCTTCGATGAGCTGCTGCAGGCGTGTCGCGACGCCGGGCTGCTCTACGAGGAGCTGGCCAAGGCCAGTGACCTGACCCTACGCCACTATCTGGAACGCGAGGTGGCCCACGGTCATGCCCTGGCCAACTACCAGCTGCAGCCATTGGGATTGCCGGTACATTTATTCTGCGCTGAAGAGCGTGGCCAGGCTCCGGCGCAGGCCAGTGCCAATAACGGTTGGGAAACGGTACTGCCCGAGCCGTACCTGCAGCGCATGAGCGTACCGGGCGATCACATGAGCCTGATGCGTGCGCCCCATGTCGCGGTGCTGGCTCAGGCACTGGGCGAGGCGATGTCCAGAGCATCGCTGCAACGGCCGACCACTCCAGTACATGCTGCGCTTCTGGCGATCCAGAGTGGCCAGGGCGACAGGACACCGTTGTTCTGTGTCCCAGGCGCCGGTGACAGCGTGACCAGCTTCATCGGCTTGGCCGAAGCACTGGGCAGCACCTGGCCGATCTTTGCTCTGCAGCATCGAGGCCTGGACGGACGTAGCCTTCCGCACAGCCGGGTGGAAGCCGCGGCACGCTGCTACGTGACGGCGCTGGAAGCCCAGTATCCGCAGGGACCGCTGCACTTGGTCGGGCATTCGTTCGGCGGCTGGGTAGCGCACGCGATGGCCGTGATGCTCGACGCCAAGGGACGAGAGGTGTGCTCGCTGACCCTAATAGACAGTGAGGCGCCGAACGGCGAGGCACTGTGTGGTAAGTCCCATACCGGTACGGCAGTGCTGGAGCGCCTGATCGAAGCGCTCGAATTGTCCAGCGGAAGATCCCTGGATCTGGATCGTCAGACCTTTGCTAGCCAGGACGACAGCACGCAGATGCGCCTGCTGGAAGAAGCCATGGTGCGTACTGGGCTGTTACCGCCACGGCTGGCCGGCCAAGCATTACAGGGCATCGTGCGCACCTTCGGCAGCGCTCTGCGCAGCGAGTATCGACCGAAGTCTGGGGTGTACAGCGGCTCAACGCATCTGGTGCTGGTTACCGACGCCGGCCTCGGCGAGCAAGAGAATCGACTGGAGCAGGCGCGCATGGCGGCGACCTGGAGGCAATTGTTGCCAGGGCTGAAGCTTTGGCATGGCCCAGGTGACCATTTCAGTATCCTCAAAACACCTGACGTCTATAGCCTGGCTGCCTGGTGGTATGAGGCGCAGGCCAGCAGTGTCGAGAAGGTCCTGCCATGAGCGATTGACCTTAGCGGTAATAACAACGGTGGTCACTCGTCACCCGCGCCTGCCCGGCGCGGTTTGGCACCGCTACAGACAGTCAGACGCTGCTCGGTTCAGGCGGGCAGCGCTTTTTACAGGGTAGTTAGGCAAAAATGAACAAATCAAAAAAGCGGCTTATCGGGTGGGTAGCGGCGTTGACCGTTTTTTCAGGCGTGGTGCTTTACGCCATCAGTGCACCAGCCAAACCACCGCATTACATCACTGCTGAAGTTAGCCGTGCTGATATCGAGGATGCTGTACTGGCCACCGGTACGCTGGAAGGCGTCAGGCAGGTGGATGTGGGCGCGCAGGTATCCGGGCAGCTGCTGTCTCTAAAGGTGAAGTTGGGCGACAAGGTAGAAAAGGGCCAGTGGCTCGCACAGATAGATCCACTGGTCTTGCGCAATACCCTGCGCCAGGCCGAGGTCGACGAGGAGCAGTTGCAGGCGGAGCGGCGTTCGACCCAGGCGCAGGTGAAACAGGCCAAGCGGCTGTATGAGCGGTATCAACAACTGCAGGAAGATCAGGCCGTTTCGCGTCAGGATTTCGAGAAGGCCGAATCAGACTACGAGGTACTTGAGGCCAATCTTGGATCGTTAGACGCAAAGATCAAAAGTGCCCGAGTACAAATCGATACCGCAAAGGTAAATCTGGATTACGCGCGTATCGTCGCCCCCATTGATGGCGCTGTGGTGGGCATCGTGACTCAGGAAGGCCAAACGGTCATTGCTCAACAGATGGTGCCAGTGCTGCTGAAACTGGCTGATCTGGACACCATGACGATCAAGGCGCAGATATCTGAAGCCGATGTGATCCATATCAGCCCAGGGCAGGCGGTGTATTTCACGATTCTGGGTGACGATAAGCGCTACTACGCCACACTGCGAGGCACCGAACCAGCACCCCAAGATTATCTGGAAACCGAGAACAGCACCTCGACGCGGCAGAATGCAGCAGTTTTCTACAACGCGCTGTTCGACGTGCCCAACCCCGATCAGCGCCTGCGCATCGGCATGACGGCTCAGGTGCGTATCGTGCTCGACACCTCTACCGATGCGCTCAACGTACCGGTTGCCGCACTCGGGGCCAGCAATGGCGATGGCACGCACAAGGTGCGGGTGCTGGATGCGCAAGGTTTCGCACAGACGCGCCAAGTGAAAGTCGGCATCAATAACAACGTGCAGGCAGAAATCCGCGACGGGCTCAAGGAGGGCGAGCGCGTGGTGATCGCCGACCCGCAGGCGCTGGCGGCGGGGAGCTGAGCATGAATCAGAAGGTTGACCTTCAGGGGTTGGATAACCACCCCCTGAACACCGACGAACCGTTGCTGCGGCTGCGTGATGTGAGCCGCTGCTTCATGGCCGGTGACCGTGAGTTCCACGCCTTGCGCGGCATCGACTTGGATATTTATGCCGGAGAGCTGGTGGCAATCATCGGTTCTTCAGGCTCGGGCAAATCCACGCTGATGAACATCCTCGGTTGTCTGGATCACGCCAGCGCAGGCAGTTACCGGGTCAAGGGGCGTGAGACTCGCACCCTTGATGACGACGCTCTGGCGGCGCTGCGCCGCGACCACTTTGGTTTCATCTTCCAGCGCTACCACCTGTTGCCGCACCTGAATGCGATGAGCAATGTGGAAATTCCGGCGATCTATGCCGGCACCGCGCAGACTGCGCGGAACCAGCGTGCCGAGGCACTATTGGTTCGGCTGGGCCTGGGCGGGCATCTGGAGCACCGGCCCAGCCAGCTCTCCGGAGGTCAACAGCAGCGAGTGAGTATCGCCAGGGCGTTGATGAACGGTGGCCAGGTGATACTCGCCGATGAACCGACTGGTGCGCTGGACAGCGCCAGTGGCCGCGAGGTAATGAGCATCCTGCGCGAGCTGCACGCGGCCGGACATACGGTGGTGCTGGTCACTCACGACCCGAAGATCGCCGAGCATGCCGACCGGGTGATCGAGGTTAGTGACGGGCAGATCGTCAGCGACCGAAGCAATGTCCCTGTAGTAGCAGCGTTGTCGCAGCCTGACGCCGAGGCTGCGCCCCAACGCGGCTGGCGGGTCGGCCTTGGGCTGTTCCGTGAAGCCTTCGCCATGGCCTGGATCGCGCTGATCTCACACCGTATGCGCACCTTGCTGACCATGCTCGGAATCATCATTGGAATCACCTCGGTGGTGTCGATCTCGGCCATTGGCGAGGGTGCTAAGCGCTACGTGCTCAAGGATATTCAAGCAATCGGCAGCAATACCATCGACATCTACGCCGGCAGCAATTTCGGTGATAGTCGGGCCAAGTCGATTGAAACCCTGCTGCCAGCAGACGTGGTCGCGCTCAATCAGTTGTATTACGTCGACAGTGCCACGTCGGTGCTAGGCCGCAGCATGCTGCTGCGCTACCGCAACCTGGACGTTGACGCCCAGCTCAATGGCGTCAGCAGCCGTTACTTCCAGGTGCGCAATCTGCAACTCGCCGCCGGAATAAGCTTCAGCGACGAGGACGCTCGGCGCCAGGCCCAGGTGGTGGTATTGGACCACAACACCGCGCAGCGGCTGTTCGGTCCGGATGTGAACCCGCTCGGCCAGGTAATTCTGGTTGGCCAATTGCCGTGTACGGTTATTGGCGTGACTGCCGATCACAAGAACCTGTTCATCGCAGGCAACACATTGAATGTCTGGATGCCCTATGAGACGGCTGCTGGGCGCGTTCTCGGCCAGCGGCATCTGGACAGTATCAGCGTAAGGGTCAAAGACGGTATGCCCAGCAAGGCCGTTGAGGAGCGCATCAATGCATTGATGCTACAGCGCCATGGCACTAAGGACTTCTTTACCAACAACTTGGACAGTGTGATGCAGACCGTCGATAAGACCAGCCGCTCGCTGACTCTGCTGCTGTCGCTGATCGCGGTGATCTCGCTGGTGGTTGGTGGTATTGGGGTGATGAACATCATGCTGGTTTCGGTAACCGAACGGACTCGCGAAATCGGCATTCGCATGGCAGTGGGGGCGCGACAGTCGGACATCCGCCAGCAGTTTCTGGTCGAGGCGATCATGGTCTGCCTGATCGGCGGAGTGATTGGTATCGCCTTGTCCTATGCCATCGGTTACCTATTCACCCTGGTGGTCAGCCAATGGGAGATGGTGTTTTCGCCACTGTCGGTGGTGACTGCGTTCGCTTGCTCGACGCTGATAGGCGTTCTGTTTGGTTTCGTGCCGGCGCGCAACGCTGCCCGGCTCGATCCAATCAATGCCTTAGCCCGGGATTGAGAGTCTTGCAAGGGTTATAAGACCCTAGTTGGCTGACGGCATGGTGTCGGATGATTCATACAGCCAGCGCATCAGTGCGTTCCGGCCGCTGATACCGAGCTTTGCCGTGGCGCGGCGCATGTAGCTGCCGACTGTGTTGACGGTAAGCTTAAGACGCTCGGCCTGCTGCGGGGCTGTATGCCCTGCAAGCAGTCCCAGGCAAACCTGTTTTTCGCGCTCTGATAATTTCATGCCCGTTACGCGTAAGCGCTCTTGAAAACGCTCCTCGATACTGGTGGAAATGACGGCACGGCTTCGTTGGCATTGCAGATGTTGTTCGAGTAGTGAAAACAGCAATGGGGCTAGATGATTGAGTTGGTTTGCCTCCTCATCACCAAGAGGCTCCTGGCGGAATACCACGATGCTGTGCTGGAAATGTTCGGTGCTTTCTTGAATGCGCAGGCGCGAGGCGCTATCAGGCGGTAATTGACCGCTGTTCGATGTTATCAAGTCGTCAAGCGTTTGCTCGGGCTCATTGGGCGAGGCCAGGAGAGCGATCGACTGAAAGTGGGCAGCATCCACGCCCAGTTTTTCCATGATCAGATTGTGAAGAGCAATGGTGAACTGGTTGCTTCCAATACTGGCAATCGCTCTACCTATCTGTGGCAGCAGACGATAAGGCATGATTTTCATCCATGAATTCAAAACTGAGAATTTGTTGTCAGGTGATTATATGACCTGCTGGTCATTTTGGTGTGATTCGCTTGGCATTCAGATTCGGAAAGCGATGAAAGGGCTATTGCCATGCCGTGCCAGAGTAGTCCTGGTGTTGTGACCACTTGACGTCGACTTTGAAACCAGCTCCGCTCGGTTACGCGCCTTAGTTCCTCCAAAGCGTTTTATTTGTGCACATGTAGGGGGAGTTCGCTGCGCGCCGTTCCCATTTTGTGAAAATGTGGCTGGCTTTTTGGTTGGGCACGTGTAGAAAAGACTCGAAGTCTTTGAAGGGTATTCAGGGTAATTCTGCGAATTCGTTCCTATGCTTGCCTCAAGTAGTGCCATTCACGGCTGCCTGACTTGTTGTTCCAGGAGAAACGACCATGAACAAGCTGCTGTTCGCCAGTCTCAGCCTCATCGCCTGCACCACCGTCCAAGCCAATGACAAACAGGTGCATTTCTACAACTGGTCCGACTACATGGGCCCCGACACCCTGAAGAACTTCGAGAAGGAAACCGGCATCGCCGTGGCCTACGATGTCTTCGAAACCAACGAGATGCTGGAAGCCAAGCTATTGTCCGGACACTCCGGCTACGATCTGGTGGTGCCGTCCAGCCAGTTTCTGTCCAAGCAGATTCGCGCCCAGGTGTACCAGCCGCTGGAGCGCGGCAAGCTGCCCAACTGGTCGCATCTGGATCCGCGTCTGATGCAGCGCCTTGAGGCCGCTGACCCTGGAAACAAATACGCGGTGCCGTATATGTGGGGGACGGTCGGTATTGGCTACAACGCCGAGAAGGTCAGGGCGGTGCTGGGCGATGGCGCGCCGGTTGATTCCTGGGAACTGGTGTTCAACGCCGACAATCTGGCCAAGCTGAAGGGCTGTGGCGTGGCCTTTCTCGATGCGCCGGTGAAGATTATTCCCCAGGCGCTGCATTATCTTGGGCTCGACCCCAATAGCCATGAGCCCGACGATTACACCAAGGCCTCGGCGCTGCTTCAGAAACTGGCGCCGTCGGTGACCTACTTTCACTCTTCGCGCTATATCTCGGACTTGGCCAACGGTGATATCTGCGTGGCGGTCGGCTATTCGGGTGACGTGATGCAGGCCCAGAGTCGTGCCAAGGACGCCGGCAAGTCGGTGGATATCCGTTATGTGATTCCGAAGGAGGGCGCCAACCTGTGGTTCGACATGCTCGCCATTCCCCGCGATGCCCGTAACCCCGATGGCGCCCATGCGCTGATCAATTATCTGCTGCGCCCCGAGGTGATCGCGCCGGTCAGCGATTACGTGGGCTACGCCAACCCCAACAAGGATGCCACCGCGCTACTCGAGCCGGGCGTGCGTGACAACCCGGGCATCTACCCGGCCGATGAGGTGATCGGCAAACTCTACGTGTCCGCCGACCTTCCAGCGCCAATCCAGCGCATCATCACCCGTGAGTGGACGCGGATCAAAACCGGGCGCTGAGCCCGCGTAGCGGCGCCTTGTGAGCGCCGCCGTTACGCTATTTCGACAGTTCTCTCATCTTGCATCTGATCGTCGGTGGGGCTGGTGCCTGAAGTGATCATCTGTGTAGGATGACGCCCGGGTGTTAGCCGCATGGTGCGGTGAGACAGGTCTGTTGCGTTGGTCGGGCCGCCGCGCGGAGCTCGTTCGTCCATGAAATCGCGCCCGTCCTTTCAGGATATTCCCCGTGCCCAGCGTTTGGCTGAGCATGCCTTCGCCTGCGTTCGTAACCTCCTTCATCGTGAAGCCTTCAGCGGTGTGGTGCTGCTGCTGGCCACCGCCGCCGCGCTGATCTGGGCCAATTCGCCCTATGCCGACAGTTATCACGCGCTCTGGCATGCGCCCGTGTCGTTTGGCTTCGGTAGCTTTGGCGTTAGCCAGTCCCTGCATTTCTGGATCAACGATGGCCTGATGACCCTGTTCTTTCTGGTCGTCGGCATGGAGATTCGCCGCGAGATGCATGATGGCGCCCTGGCCGATCTGCGCCAGGCGTCGTTGCCCATTGCCGCAGCCTGCGGCGGGGTGATCATGCCCGCGCTAATCTACGCCAGCCTCAATTTGAAGGGCGCCGGTCTGCACGGCTGGGCGATTCCGGCCGCCACCGATATCGCCTTCGCGGTCGGCCTGCTGGCCTTGCTGGGCAAAGGTATTCCTTCTGGCGTGCGCATCTTTCTGCTGACCCTGGCGGTGATCGATGACGTGATCGCGGTGATCCTCATCGCGCTGTTCTATTCCGACGGCCTCAACTACAGCGGCTTTGCCCTGGCTGGCATCGGTGCACTGGCAGTGCTGGGTCTGCAGCGCATTGGTATTGGCTCGGCTTTCGCCTATGTACTGCCTGGCGGCCTGATGTGGGGGGGGCTGCTGATGACCGGTGCGCACCCGACTCTGGCTGGGGTGATTCTCGGCCTGATGACGCCGGTGATCTGCCTGCCAACCCGCGAGCTGCCGCGTGATGCCGTGGGCCGTATCGCCCGTGAGCTGGAAGACGACAGTGGTACGGCGGTGGCGTCCAACGAAGCTGCCCAATCTGTGCGTGAATTGCGCCTGGCCCAGCGCGAGCTGTTGCCACCGGTGGTGCGCGTGCAACTGGCACTGCACCCCTGGGTCACCTTTGGCCTGATGCCGCTGTTCGCCCTGGCCAACGCCGGTGTGAGCCTGGGCGGAACCGATCTTTCGTCGGCAACTTCGCACTGGGTGATGCTGGGCGTGGCCATCGCGCTGCTGGTCGGCAAGCCGGCCGGGGTTATCAGCGTCAGCTGGCTGGTGGTCAGGCTTGGCCTGTGCCGCCTGCCGGCCGACGTGTCCTGGCGCGGCGTCGCGCTGATCGGTCTGCTGGCCGGGATCGGCTTCACCATGTCGATCTTCATCGCCAACCTGGCGTTCAGCGATGCCAACCTGCTGGCTGCAGCCAAGCTGGGCGTGCTGCTTGGCTCGCTGGCTTCGGCAATCTTGGGGTTGATCTGGGGTGTGCTTTACGTAAAGCGTTTGCGTAGCCAGGGTTCTTCCAGCGCGGCCTGATCTGCTGCTTGTCTTTCGGCCTTCGGCAAGCGATTGATACCCAGAGAAAATGGTTTTTTCGGCCCGTACTTTTGGGTAAAGTGCGGGCCTCTTTGGGGAGTAGCCTGCTGCCAATTTTATTTGGCAGCGTTCGTATCAACATTCTCGGCAGCAGCCGTGGTACGAACACCTTTCGGTTGGTGAGACCAATGACAGATACGTGCCTAAGGTCGGGCGCGTGTATCCGTCATTGACTCATAGCCCGACCGAGACGTAACCGTGAGCTTCCTATCCCTCGTTCTCCTGGCTTTCGCCATGTCCACCGATGCCTTCGCCGCGGCTGTTGGCAAGGGTGCTTCGCTGCATAAACCCCGTTTTCTCGACGCGCTGCGTACCGGGCTGATCTTTGGCGTGATCGAAGCTATTACGCCGGTGATCGGCTGGTTCATCGGCCAGGCGGCCGCCAGTTTTGCCGAAGAGTGGGATCACTGGATCGCCTTCACGCTATTGCTGCTGCTCGGCGTGCATATGATCTACGCAGGCTTGCGACCCGACGCTGATGAGGAAGAGGAAAAGCCCAAGTCCCATTCGTTCTGGCTGCTGGCCGCCACGGCGCTCGCTACCAGCATCGATGCGCTGGCGGTGGGCATCGGCCTGGCCTTCGTCGACGTGAACATCTGGGTGGCGTCACTGGCTATCGGCCTGGCGACCATGACCATGGCCACCATCGGTGTGATGCTCGGCCGTCTGATTGGCACCGCCATCGGTCAAAAGGCTGAGATCCTCGGCGGCCTGGTGCTGATTGGCGTGGGCGCAGCGATTCTCTACGAGCACACCATGTGATGCTCGCGCCCGCTGCGCTGCAGCGCGTTCGTCAGGCTTTTGCGGACGTTGGAGTAGGGCGGTTGCGAGTACTCAGCGAAACGGCATCGTGAAAAACGATACATATAGATGAATTCAGCCATGTTTCTGAATATTTCGACAGCCGCTGCGCTTGTATAATTGCCGGTTAATCGCCCGCCGGGCTCTTCTAAAACGACTTCTTGGATTATTCGATGGCAAACGATAGATCGCCACCTTCGGCTGTCGCGCGACTTTGGCTCGCGGCGCTCGGCCTGGTCATTCTGGCAACCGGCCTGTTTTTCAGCGTTTACGGGTACCGCCTGGTCGCGCTTGGCGGCAGTGCCTACTTCCTGATCGCCGGTGTGGTGATGCTGGTCGCTGGCTTACAGATCGTGCGTGCTCGGGCTTCTGGCGGTGTGCTGTTCGCAGCGGTGTTCGTCGGCTCCCTGGCCTGGTCCCTGTGGGACGCCGGCCTGGATTTCTGGCCGCTGATCTCGCGGTTGATGGTGCTGACCGGCTTCATGATCTGCGTGGCGTTGTCCTATCCGCTGCTGCAGCGCGGTAGCGGCCGTACCGCCAGGCCGGCGCCGGCCTTCGTGGCGGCCGGTGTGTTGTTACTGGGTTTCGGCGCCGCGGTATGGGGCATGTTCCAGCCCCATCCGGTGGTGGCCGCCAGTGGCAATGCGCCGGTGGCGACGCCGGCGAGCGAGGCGCAGCAAAACTGGGAGCACTACGGCAACACGCCAGGCGGCTCGCGTTTCGTCGCGCTGGACCAGATCACCCCCGATAACGTCAAGAATCTGCAGGTCGCCTGGACCTATCGCACCGGTGACGTCCCGGAAAGCCCGACCGGCAATGGCGCCGAAGACCAGCAAACGCCGCTACAGGTCGGTGACCGCGTATTCCTGTGCACCCCGCACAACAACGTCATCGCCCTGGAAGCGGCTACCGGCAAGGAAATCTGGAACCGGCAGATCAATGCCCAGCAGAAGAAGTGGATGCGCTGCCGCGGCCTCGCGTACTTCGATGCCACGCGGCCGATCGCCCAGCCCACGCAGCCGAATTCGACGCCCATCAAGGTGGCCAGCGTAGCGGCCGGCGCCGCTTGCCAGCAGCGCATTCTGATGAACAGCATCGAGTCCGAGCTGATCGCCCTGGACGCCAACACCGGCGAGTTCTGCTCCGACTTCGGCGTACAGGGTCGTGTCGACCTCAAGGCGGGATTGGGCAAGGGTGCCGATGCGGGCCAGTATTCACTGACCTCGGCGCCGACCCTGGCCGGCACGACCGTGGTGGTTGGCGGCCGTGTAGCCGACAACGTCAGCACGGATATGCCGGGCGGCGTGATGCGCGGCTTCGACGTGATCACCGGTGAGATGCGCTGGGCATTCGACCCGGGCAAGCCGGAAGATCGCGAAGCGCCAGCGGTGGGCGACACCTATACCCGTTCCACGCCGAATGTCTGGGCGCCGATGTCCTACGATCCGGACTCCAACACGGTGTTCATGCCGGTCGGCAGCGCCGCCATCGACCTGTGGAGCCTCAAGCACACCGCGCTGGACCGCAAGTACGGTGCCTCTATGCTGGCGCTGGACGCCACCACCGGTGATGAGAAGTGGGTCTATCAGGTCGTGCACAACGACCTCTGGGACTTCGACGTGCCGATGCAGCCGAGCTTCATCGACTTCACCCAGCCCGACGGCAGCAAGGTTCCGGCGCTGGTGTTCGGCACCAAGGCCGGCCAGCTGTTCGTGCTCGACCGCCTGACCGGCAAGCCGCTGACCGAAGTGCAGGAGCGTGCGGTGCAACCGGGGCAGATCGAGGGTGAGCGTTATTCGCCGACCCAGCCGGTTTCCGTCGGTATGCCGCAGATCGGTGCGGACACTCTGACCGAGTCCGACATGTGGGGCGCCACGCCGTTCGACCAGCTGATGTGCCGCATCAAGTTCAAGTCGATGCGCTATGACGGCCTGTTCACGCCGCCGGGTACCGACCCGTCGCTGAATCTGCCAGGCTCGCTGGGCGGCATGAACTGGGGCGGCCTGTCGGTCGATCCGACGCGCAACTACCTGTTCGTCAACGACATGCGTGTCGGTCTCGAAGTGCAGCTGATTCCTCAGCCAGCCAAAGGCAGCGTGCCGAAGAATGACGGCGGCGAAGCGGCCAACATCGCCAACGCCGCGGTACCGCTGGAAGGCACGCCGTACGCGATCAATGCCAAGCTGCGTTTCACCTCGCCGTTGGATATCCCGTGCCAGAAGCCGCCGTTCGGCACCCTGACCGCCGTTGACCTGAACACCCGGCAGATCGCCTGGCAAGTACCGGTCGGCACCGTGCAGGATACCGGCCCGCTGGGTATCAAGATGCACCTGCCGATTCCAGTCGGTATGCCGACCATCGGCGGCACGCTGTCCACCCAGAGCGGCCTGCTGTTCATCGCCGCCACTCAGGACTACTACCTGCGCGCCTACGACAGCGCCACCGGCCAGGAAGTCTGGAAAGGTCGTCTGCCGGTCGGCAGCCAGGGCACGCCGATCAGCTACAAGGATCCGGCCACCGGTAAGCAGTACATCGTGATCTCTGCGGGCGGCGGCCGTAACTCGCCGGACCGCGGCGACTACGTGATCGCCTACGCACTGCCGGACTGAGTCCGTAAGCCCCTGCAGCGAAGTCGCTACAGGGGCCTTTTTCTATGGGGCGGCGATCGTCGTGCCGGTCTATTGCATTCATCGGCGCCTTTTTGCTCTGAACCTGCCTGTATTGATTCCCCGTCTAGCTGTTGGTTATCAGCCATGACCGAATCAGCTTGCTAAAATGTTATGTTGTAACAATAATGGCCGCGCTTTCGCGCAGGTCGTTGCGTTGCCCTGGCTGAACGAGCCGGCGCCGCAAAACACTGCAGGCGGACTACTTATTGGTTAAGATGCCGCCGCCGGTTTCCGCGAGGAATTAATAGGGAATCCGTCGCCACCTCGGGTGGCCAAACGGAACTGCCCCCGCAACTGTAGGTACAGAGCAGCGCTGCAATCGTGTCACTGGAGTCATTTCCGGGAAGGCCGCATCGCTGTGCAGACGTACCAGTCAGGAGACCTGCCGGCATGGGGCTGACCTCGCTTTCGGGCGGGCAGGCGCCAGTCATCGAACCACCGGCGGGGTGTCCGGGAGGGGCATCCGTGATCACTTCCCGCAAGGGACAGGTGCGGCCATGGCCGCGCAGCGTGATGTGTTCTCCAGCCTACGCACTGCCGTCATGCGTATTTGTCGATTAGGAGATCACCCGCATGTTCGTGTCACGCCTTGCCGTCATTGGCGCCGCCCTGGCGCTGTCTTCCATGGCCCATGCCGCCGGCCCGACCCAGTACCCGCTCACCCTGGAAAACTGCGGCCAGCAACTGACGTTCGCGAAAAGCCCCGGCAACGCCGTGACCATCGGCCAGGCGGGCACCGAAATCCTTTACGCCCTGGGCCTGGGAGAACGCCTGGCCGGCACCTCGCTATGGTTCAGCCACGTGCTGCCCGAATTCGAAGCGCAGAATGCCAAGGTGCCGCGCCTGGCCGACAACGATCCGAGCTTCGAGTCGGTGATCAACAAGCGCCCAGGCCTGGTTGCGGTGCAGTTCGAGTGGATGGTGGGCGAGCAGGGCGTGGTGGGTACGCGCAAGCAGTTTCACGACCTGAACATTCCCACCTACATCATGCCGACCGACTGCGAAGGCAAGGACAACCTGGTTGGCGCCGACGGTACCCGCCTGCAGCCGTTCCAGATCGACAGCCTGTACAAGAGCATCAATCAGCTGGCGCAGATCTTCGACGTGCAGGACAAGGGCGACGCCCTGGTCGCCGACCTGCGCAAGCGCCTGGCCGCGGCAGTGGCTGGTGCCGAGCAGCGCCAGGCCAGGGATATTTCCGCGCTGTTCTGGTTCTCCAGCCCGGACATGGATCTGGATCCGTACGTGGCCGGTCAGAAAGGCGTAGCCGACTACATGATGAAGTCCCTGGGTCTGCGCAACGTGGTCGAGTCCAACGAGGAATGGCCGAGCGTCGGCTGGGAAACCCTGGCCAAGGCCAACCCCACGGTGCTGGTGCTGGCGCGCATGGACCGTCGCCGTTTTCCCGCCGACGACGTGGAGAAGAAGCTCGAGTTCCTGCGCAACGACCCGGTCGCCAAGCACATGGATGCGGTCAAGAACGGGCGCGTCGTGATCATCGATGCCGATGGCATGCAGGCTTCGCTGCGTATGATCACCGGCATCGAGACCCTCGCCAAGGCCGTTGACGAATTCCAATGATAGCGCGCAGTTCTCGCCTGTTCCTGCTGACCATCGCCTGCCTGCTGCTCCTGGGTGTGGCGGTGATCGCCGGCGTCGCCTTGGGCGAAACCCGCATTGCGCCCTCGGTGGTGTTTCAGGTGCTGTCCAACAAACTGTTCGCGGCGGGCTTCGTGCTCGACCCGATCGATGAAGGCATCGTCTGGAATTACCGCCTGACCCGCGCCCTGGTCGCCGCCAGCTGCGGCGCCGGGCTGGCGGTGTCCGGGGTGGTGCTGCAGGCGCTGCTGCGCAATCCGCTGGCCGATCCTTACCTGCTGGGCATTTCCGCCGGTGCCTCGACCGGCGCGGTGTCCGTCGCCTTGCTCGGCTTGGGCGCCGGCATGCTGTCGCTGTCCATGGGCGCCTTTCTCGGCGCGGTCGCCGCCTTCGCCCTGGTCGCGCTGCTGGCCCGTGCAGCCGGTGGCGGGGCGATCAGCGGCAGTGCGCAGATCATTCTGGCCGGTATCGCCGGTTCCCAGCTGTTCAACGCGCTGACCTCGTTTCTGATCACCAAGTCGGCCAGCGCCGAGCAGGCGCGCGGCATCATGTTCTGGCTGCTCGGCAACCTGAGCGGGGTCGACTGGCAGGATGTGCTGTTGGCCGTGCCGATGGCTCTGGCCGGGGTGCTGCTGGTCGCCTGGCACACGCGGGCGCTGGATGCCTTCACCTTTGGCGCCGAGTCGGCGGCATCGCTCGGCGTGCCGGTGCGCCGCGTGCAGGCCACGCTTATCGCCAGCACTGCATTGGTCACGGCAGTGATGGTGTCGATCGTCGGCTCCATCGGCTTCGTCGGTCTGGTGATTCCCCATGCCGCGCGGCTGCTGGTCGGCGCGCGGCATGGCCGGCTGGTGCCGGTCTCGGCGCTGATCGGTGCGGTGTTCCTGATTGCCGCCGACGTGCTGTCGCGCATCGCAATCAAGGGCCAGGTGCTGCCCATCGGCGTGGTCACCGCGCTGGTCGGCGCGCCGGCGTTCGCGGTGATTCTGGTGCGCGGGAGGCGGGTACGATGAGCACCGTGTTGCAGTGCAGCGACCTTGGCTGGTCGGTGAAGGGCAGGGCAATCGTGGCTGGCGTCGACCTGGAAATACGTCAGGGTGAAACCCTGGGGCTGATCGGCCCCAACGGCTCGGGCAAGTCGACCCTGCTCAAGCTGCTTTCCGGCATTCGTACGCCAGGCAGTGGCCAGGTGCACCTCAATGGCAAGCCGCTGGCAAGCCTGAGTCGCCGCGACGTGGCCCGGCAACTGGCCTTCGTCGAACAGCAGGCCGATACCAGCGACGCGGTGACGGTGCGCGATGCCGTCGAGCTGGGACGCACGCCCTGGTTATCGGCGCTGCAGCCGTGGTCCGCCAGTGACGAGCGCATCGTCATGCAGGCTCTGGCCGACGTGGACATGGCCCACATGCACGAGCATGCCTGGAGCACCCTGTCCGGCGGCGAGCGCCAGCGTGTGCATATCGCCCGAGCGCTGGCCCAGCAGCCGCAGATCCTGCTGCTCGACGAGCCGACCAACCATCTGGACATTCAGCACCAACTGTCGATTCTCAACCTGGTGCGGGCGCTGCCGGTCACCACGCTGATCGCCCTGCATGACCTCAACCAGGCTCTGGAATGCGACCGCCTAGGCGTCATGGAACGTGGCCGACTGGTGGCACTGGGCGAACCAGACGAGGTGCTGACCACCGAACGCCTGCGTGACACTTTTGGCGTGCGTGCCCGCTACCTGACCGACCCGGACGACGGCGCTCGCATCCTGCGCTTCTATCCGGCCTGACACGGACGACTGCCATGCCCATTCGCTACGCCGCCGCTTTGCTGGCCACCCTGCTCTGCACTACGGCTCTGGCCGAGGTGCACGAAGTGAAGATGCTCAACCGTGGCGCCGGCGGTGCCATGGTCTACGAGCCGGATTATCTGGCCATCGCGCCGGGCGACACAGTGAAGTTCATTGCCACTCAGCCAAGCCACAATGCCGCCAGCGTGCTTGGTTTTCTGCCCGATGGCGCCGAGCCGTTCAAGGGCAGGATCAACGAAGAAATCGAGGTGAAGTTCGACGTGCCGGGCTTCTATGGCATCCAGTGCATTCCGCACCTGGCGATGGGCATGGTGATGCTGATTCAGGTCGGCGAGTTGCCGGTTGGCGATGTGCAGATTCCTACATCCTTGCCTGCGCGTGCCAGGCAGCATTTCGAGCAGATTGTCGAGCGGGCGAGTTCGGCGTACTAATTATTTCGAGAGTGTCGTGTCCTGATGCGCCGTGTTCTGACCACCCTGAGCTCACTATCTCCTGCTGCTCGCGTACTGATCCTCAACGGGCTGACGTTCAATTTTGGCTTCTACATGCTGATGCCCTATCTGGCCGGGCACCTGAGCGAGAACCTCGGGCTGGCCGGCTGGGCCGTGGGCCTGGTGCTGGGCATTCGGGTGTTCAGCCAGCAGGGGTTGTTTCTGCTCGGTGGCCTGCTGGGTGACCGGATTGGCTACCGGCGCGCCATTCTGATCGGCTGCGGTGTGCGTTGCGTTGGTTTCGCGGTATTCGGCTTCTCCGAAAGCCTCACGGTGTTGCTGCTGGCCGCCTGCCTGAGCGGTTTCGCCGGGGCGTTGTTCACGCCCTGTGCGCAGGCTTACCTGGCGGACGAGTGCCAGGATGCCCAGCTGCGCAAGCAGGCGTTCGCCCTGCACAACATGGCCAGTACCGCCGGCATGCTGCTGGGGCCGCTGGCAGGCCTGTTGTTCATCAGCGTCGATTTTTCGGTGACCGGCAGCATAGCGGCAGCGCTTTTTGCGGTGATGACCCTGGTGCAATGGCGCTTCCTACCGCTCAAGGATCTGGTATCGGGCGAAGAGCCGGTGACCATGCTGCGCCAGTGTCTGGACATGCTCCAGCAGTGGCCCTTTCTGCGCTTCGCCTTGCTGGCGGCCGCCTATCCCTTGCTGTTTCACCCGTTGTACCTGGCTGTGCCGGCCTACAGCCACGCCTATGGCGGCGGCCAGGAGTGGATCACCCAGGTGTTCGTGATCACCGCACTGGTCGGCGTGTTGCTGCAAATGCCAGTCAGCACCCTGCGCCAGCGTTGGCTGAGCGAAGGGCAGGGGATGGGCGCTGGTCTGGCGCTGATGGCAGCCAGCTACGGCCTGTTGGCCGAGCCGCTGGTCAGCCTGCTAGGCGCGCAGTTAGCGGTGCAGGTGATGGCCGTGGTGTTCAGCCTTGGCAGCCTGCTGGTGTTGCCGCTGCTGTCGGCCCATGTGCCCCATTACGCCAAGCGTGGCCAACTGGCTGCCTATTACGGCTTCTTCGCTGGGGTAGGCGGTCTGGTCGCGCTGGTCAGCAACGTACTGATCGGCCGCTTTCTGCCGGCCGACCAGGCGCCGCCGCAACTCTTGTGGTGGATGTTGCTGGGTATCGGCCTGGCCGCCGCATTCAGTCTCTTTTTGCATATGCGTTCAATCAAGGAGTAATCGTGAACAGATCATCTCTGGGGCTTCTGGCATTGACGGCATGCTGCGTGTCTCCACCAGCGTTCGCCGCCGACGAGCAAGTCAAGAGCAACGGTTTCATCGGCGACGCCACCTGGAGCATGGTCAACCGTACCGTGTACGAGAATCGCGATTATCGAAATGGTGGGCGCAGCAACGGTGCACGTAACGCTTACAAGCCGCGCGATGCGCGTAACGGTTACGCCGAGGAGTGGGGCTATGGAATGCAGGGCGAGGTGAAGTCCGGGTTTACCCAGGGCGTCGTCGGTTTCGGACTCGATGGTCACCTATATGTTGCGCAGAAGCTCGATGGTGGCGGTGGGCGTGCCGGAAAGATGCGCCATATGCCGGTGGACAATGAGGGTTACGACCAGAATGAGGTTGCTCGCGGCGGTGCTGCAGTCAAGGCGCGGTTGTCATCGACCTGGTTGCGCTACGGCGAGCAGCGGGTCAAGACGCCGATCTTTTCTTCGTCCGACAGCCGCCTGTTGCCGGAAACCCATACCGGCTGGTTCCTCGATAGCCGCGAGATCGATGATCTGGTGCTGACCGGTGGGCACTTCACCGGCTCGGCGGATCGCAATTCGCGCAGCAATAACAATCCTTTGATCATCAACTACGCAAATCCCAGCAAGCCATTGGGTAATTCGTTCAGTTTCGTGGGCGGCACCTACACAGGCGTGCCGGCGTTATCACTGAGCCTCTATGGCGGCGAATTGGAAGACAGTTGGCGTACGGGCTATCTGGGCGTCAACTACGTCCATGCGCTGGGTGACAAGCGAGCGCTGAGCGCCGATCTCAATCTATACCGCAGCAACGACATCGGCCAGGCACTGGCGGGGCGCGTCTCCAACACCACTGGCAGCTTGTTGCTCAGCTATAGCGAGGGTTTTCATAAGATCGCGCTGGGCTATCAGAAAGTCGATGGCGACAGCCCCTTCGATTACGTAACGCGCGGCGCCATCTGGTTGGGCAACGCTGTCCAGTTATCCGACTTCAACGCACCCAATGAACAATCCTGGCAACTGGCTTATACCTATGACATGGCCGGTATGGGCATTCCCGGGCTCAGCGCTGGAGCCGCCTATGTACGTGGCAGCGGCATCGATGGCAGCGATGTGGACCCGAACGGCAGCTACGCCTGGTTGGGTTACGGCGACGGCGGCAAGCACTGGGAGCGCGACCTCAACCTGCGCTACGTGGTGCAGTCCGGCACCTTCAAGGGCCTCAATGTGCAGCTTCGGCAGAGCGTGCACCGTGGCAATACTGCCCAGGCCGAGGGGGATACGGATCAACTACGCCTGGCGGTCGAATACCCACTGACTGGCCGATTCTGAACGAGCCGCCAGGCTTTTCGCCTGCTATGCGAAGGAATAACTCCATGCCACGCCTGTTCGCCGCCGTACTATTATGCTGCCTGACCCTATCGGCACAGGCTGCCTTTACGCTGCCAGGTGACGCCATGCGCTGTACCCGCAGCGCAACGCTGCTCAACTGCTCGGATCGTTTCGGCAATCACTACGGCATGCGCCAGCAGGGCAGCGATACGCTGATGCGCGGCTTCGACGTGATCAGCGGGCTGAGCTGGGCGCAGACCAGCACCACCTATGGTCACTTGCAGATCTTCACCGGGGTAAGTGCCGACGGCGAGGTGTGGTTCGGTTCCAGCCGGCGCATCGGCTGGAACGTGGTCAGTCGGCTGTCCAGCTCCCAAGGCGAGCGCGACCGGGTCAACTGCAACCGCCTGAACGGTTGCCGCTGACTCGAGGGTCATCAGCTGAAACGCGGCAGGCGCTGGTCCTGATCGTCTGCATCGTGCTCGGCCTGGTGCGGCACACCTGCAACTTTAAGCATCGGCATGCGCTCGCCGACCAGGCGCAGGTCGCGGCGCGGCAGGGCGAAGCGCACATCCAGCTCGCGTAGCGCGTCGAGCAGCTGCAGGTTGATCTCCTGCTGAATGTCCATGTACTGGTTGTAGTCCGAACTCTGCACGATATACACCACCTCGAAGGTCAGCTGACTCTCGTCGAAGCCCAGAAAATGCGCGCGGTCGAAGGTGGTTTTCGGCGTGGCGCGGATGATCTCGCCGACCCGTTCCGACACCTGGCGCACCTTGTCGCTCGGCGTGTCGTAGCTGATGCCGAACTTGAACACGATGCGCCGGGTGTCCATGCGCTTGTAGTTGTGCACGATCTGGCGCAGCAGGTCGGCGTTGGCGCAGACCACCTGCTCGCCGCTGAGGCTGCGGATGCGCGTGGTCTTCAGGCCGATATGCTCGATGCTGCCGGCCACCTCGCCGAACACCACGAAGTCGCCGATCTCGAAGGGCTTGTCTACACCAATGGACAGCGAGGCGAATACATCACCCAGCACCGTCTGCACCGCCAGCGCCACGGCGATACCGCCGACGCCGAGACTGGCCACCAGCGCAGTGATGTCCACACCCAGATTGGCGAGAATCGACAGCAGCATCACCGACCACACGACGATCAGCACCATGATGCTGATGATGGTGGTCATCACCGGGTTATAGCCGCTGCCGCCATGTTTGCCGACCACCAGGCTGCGTGACCACAGGCGCACGCCGGTATCCACCCACAGAGCGATCTGCAGGGCCAGGGCGACGAACCAGGTGTGGCTCAGTGCAGCCTGCCAGCTACCGGGCAGATCCGGCAAACGCAGGGCGAGCAGCAGCGAGAATGCGAGGAGCAGAACGCGACTGGTACGGCCGATCACCACCGCGACGAAGTGTTGCCAGTTGCCGTCCTGGCCTTTGGACCAGGTGGTCAGGCGCTTGTGCAGGATGCCGACCACGGCGCGCAGGATGGTATAGATCACTGTGGTGGCGACCAATACGATGCCCACGCCGAGCCACAGATCGCGCTCGAGCCAGATGTTCCACTGTGCCATTGATGCGTCCCCCGAAAAAACCAATACAGTTTTCTGTAGGCCTCAGGACGCAGAAGTTCAGGTCAATGGCCTGATGGAAAGGGCAGGTTGGTCGCTTGCGTGCGGCAGCCTGTCGCACGCCGGCAAGTTATTGGCCGGCCGCTGAGCTAATGTATGCGGGTGATCTGAAGGCGCGCGCTGCCATGACGATGTGTGCGACCGGGCAGTGATCACAGGCCTCTGTCGCCGCAATCGATGCGGCGTGGGTAACCCTGATGCGGGCACCAAGCCTGTCCGCCTGGAGAATGACGTGACCTTCTATAGCCTTGATCTGCTGCTGATTCTGTTCGTGGTTACGCTGTTGTTCACTGCCTTGCCGATCATCCTCATGCGCAGCTTCTAGGCTTTGTACGAAAAGTACCTGCGCTCGGTGTTGCTTCGTTAAAAATCGGCTGGAGTGCCAGCCCAGTCGGAAGCCGCTTGCGGCTAACGTGCTTTAGCGCGGCCCGAAGGGCGAGCGAAGCGAGTACTGCTCATTTGCAGCTCGTAAACTCGAATGCGAGCCCAGTCCGTTTCTCACCGATTTTTGCCTCGCCTGACCTTCGCTCGGAGACCTTTCGTACGGACCCTAGCGCGCCTGTCGCAGTCGCTCAGGCGGCGACAGCCTGGCCTAATAGCTCACGAAAGCTTTCGGGCTGCACGTCGCGAATCAGCAGCAGGGCGCCGATGGTGCGCGCGGGTGTCTTGGGTAGCGCGTGGGAAGGGATGGCGATGGGCAGTTGCGCCTGCCAGGTGCGGATCAACTCGACGGGGTCGCCACCTTCCAGCAGCTCATCGAGATAGACCTCCACCCCCATCTGCGACGCCAGTTCGGCCGATTGGCGCACCAGTACTTCGGCCATCTCGTGTTGCTCGATTTGAGACGCCGCTTCGAAGCGTGCCAGCCAGTCACTGATCTGCTTGCGACATTGTGCCGAAGGGCTGCGCAGATGCTGGAACACGAAGTAGATCGCGCCGACCATGGCAAGTGTTGTGGCAGTGAAGATCAGTTCCATCCTGGCTCCGGCACATCAAGGCGTTCAGCCTCGGCGGGCTGCATGGCGGCGAAACTAACCGAACAGTCAGGCGCGCTCAAGCAATTTAATGGCGAGTGGCCATCTTTGTGAGCTGGCAATTGAATGGCGGCGATAATTTGTCGCCAGAGGAGCGCAATGGGCGGCCCAAAGGCCGCCCGGTTAGCCTCAGACCTTGAGTACCAGCTTGCCGAAGTTCTCGCCCTTGAACAGCTTGAGCAGAGTTTCCGGGAAGGTTTCCAGGCCTTCGACGATATGCTCTTTGGACTTGATCTTGCCTTCGGCCAGCCAGCCGCCGATTTCCGCCGCCGCGCTGGCGAAATTGGCGGCGTGATCCATGACCACGAAGCCTTCCATGCGTGCACGGTTGACCAGCAGCGACAGGTAGTTGGCCGGACCCTTGACCGCATCCTTGTTGTTGTACTGGCTGATCGCACCGCAGATGACGATACGTGCCTTGGGCGCCAGGCGGCCCAGCACGGCGTCGAGGGTCTCGCCACCGACGTTGTCGAAGTACACGTCTACGCCCTTGGGACACTCGCGCTTGAGTGCTTCGGAGAGGTCTTCGCTCTTGTAGTCGATAGCCCCATCGAAGCCCAGCTCGTCAGTGAGGTAGGCGCATTTCTCCTTGCCGCCGGCGATGCCGATGACGCGGCAGCCCTTGAGCTTGGCGATCTGCCCGGCGATGCTGCCCACCGCGCCGGCCGCACCGGACAGCACCACGGTGTCGCCGGCTTTAGGCGCGCCGACATCCAGCAGCGCGAAGTAGGCGGTCATGCCGGTCATACCCAGCGCCGACAGGTAAACCGGCAGCGGCGCGCGCTTGGGGTCGACCTTGTAGAAACCGCGGGGCTCACCGAGGAAATAATCCTGCACGCCGAGGGCGCCGTTGACGTGATCACCAACTTTGTAATCCGGATGGTTGGAGGCGACGACTTCACCCACGCCCAGGGCGCGCATTACCTCGCCCAGGCCTACCGGGGCGATGTAGGACTTGCCCTCGTTCATCCAGCCGCGCATGGCCGGGTCCAGCGACAGGTAGAGGTTCTTGACCAGAATCTGTCCATTGGCCGGTTCGCCGACCGGTTTTTCCACGTAATCGAAGGTGTCGCGGCTGACCATGCCGCTGGGGCGTTTGGCGAGCAGGAACTGACGGTTGAGCTGAGTGGACATGGAGAGCCTCCGTTGAAATAAGCTGTGGTGATAATCCTCATGCCTGCGATGGACAAGCATGTCGCAGTGGCCGAATGTTTGCCGATCCATTGAACTGATGGGGTCATCGCCCGCCAGCAAGGCGTCGATAGCCCGCTACAGTGTGGATCACGATCACGGAAGTCTGACCACATCGAGGTAGCGATGACTGCAAGTCCTTTGCTGAGTGTGTTTCTCCCCCTGGCGCTGGGCATCATCATGCTTGGGTTGGGCCTGTCGCTGACCCTGGCGGATTTCACCCACGTGGTGAAGTACCCCAAGCCGGTGCTGGTCGGCCTGTTCTGCCAGCTGTTGCTTTTGCCGGTGGCCTGCTTCTTCATGGTTCAGGCGTTCGGCCTGGCGCCGGCTCTGGCGGTGGGCATGATGCTGCTGGCAGCCTCGCCCGGCGGCACCTCCGCCAATCTCTACAGCCACCTGGCCCACGGCGACGTGGCGCTGAACATCACTCTCACGGCGGTGAATTCGGTGGTTGCGGTGCTGACCATGCCTTTTATCGTCAACCTGTCGCTGGCCTATTTCATGGAGGGCGATCAGGCCATTCCCTTGCAGTTCGCCAAGGTGGTGCAGGTGTTCGCCATCGTGCTGGGGCCGGTGGCCATCGGCATGTTCCTGCGCAGTCGCTTCCCCGGTTTCGCGATGCGCATGGAAAACCCGGTGAAGATCGTCTCGGCGCTGTTTCTGCTGCTGATCATCTTGCTGGCGCTGGTCAAGGACTGGCAGACGGTGCTCGACTACGCGCCGGTAGTCGGCGCAGCGGCCCTGGCCTTCAACCTGCTGAGCCTGGCGGTCGGCTATTTCGTGCCGCGCTTGCTCAAGCTGAGCCTGCGCCAGGCCATCGCCATCGGTATGGAAATCGGCATCCACAACGGCACCCTGGCCATCGCCCTGGCGCTCAGCCCGGTGCTGCTCAACAACAGCACCATGGCGATTCCGGCGGCGCTTTACAGCATCATCATGTTCTTTACCGCCGCAGCCTTCGGCTGGTGGGTGAATGCGGCGCATGGCAAGCAATTGAAGGCCGAGGGCCAGTCTCCCGCCTGATTTCGCAGCGTTGTTGAAATCGCCTGCGGCACTTCAGTTGCCGTCTGTAACGATGCCTGAAAAGCTGCGCGTTACCGGCCCGGTGAGAAAGACCGGGCCGATGCCATCCCACTGAACCGTCACGATACCCCCATCGCATTCGACCTCGACGGTGCTGTCCAGCAGGCCGCGCCTGATTCCATTGACTGCCGCTGCGCACGAGCAGGAGCCTGAACCGAGGGGAACACCGCCACCGCGCTCCCAGATGCGCAACCGGATATGCCGGCGGTTGATGACCTGGACGAAGCGGACGTTGGTCTTGCGGGGGAACAAGGGGTGAGTTTCGATCACCGTCCCTTGGGCTGCAACATCGAGGTGGGCCAGATCATCGACGAAATAGGTGCAATGCGGATTGCCCATGCTGCAGGCCGCGGGTTTACCCGCGAGTGACAGGGCGAGCGTGTCCTGCGCCTCTGCCAGGGGGACGTCCGCCCACCCAAGCAGTGGTTCGCCCATGTCCACGGTAATGGCACCGCTGCTGGTCCGTTCGCAGGTCAGCAAGCCGCGCCCGGTTCGAACGGTCACCTGAGTGGCATTCGACTCGTTCATCAGCAGGTCGGCCGCCCCGCGCGTCGCGCTGCCGCAGGCGTTGAGTACGCTGCCGTCAGCGTTCCAGAACAGCAGGTGTGCATCGGCGTCATCGCATGCGAGCAGCACTGCCAACTGATTGAAGCCAATTCCGTGGTTTCGGTCAGCGAGGTATCGAACCAGATCGCTCGTCACGGGGTTGTGCTTGTCTCTCGAGTCGACCAGTAGGAAGTCGTCCCCGTTGGCGTGCATTTTGTGAAAGCGCAATTCAGGTACGTTTCCCGCCATTGAGCAGCACTAGCGTCAGCAACCCGGCGACGATACCCCAGAACGCCGAGCCGACGCCGAACAGCGTCATGCCCGACGCGGTGACCAGAAAGGTGATCAGCGCCGCTTCGCGTTCCCTTGGCTCGCCCATGGCCTGGGTCAGGCCGCCGATGATCGAAGCGAACAGCGCCAGCGCCGCCACCGAAAGAATCAGCGCCTTCGGCAGGGCGGCGAACAGGGCGGCGAGGGTGGCGCCGAATAGCCCGGCGATCCCGTAGAAAATCCCGCACCAGACCGCGGCGGTGTAACGTTTGCGCGGATCTTCGTGGGCTTCCGGGCCGGCGCAGATCGCCGCGCTGATGGCCGCCATGTGGATGCCGTGGGAGCCGAAGGGCGCCATCAGGATCGATACCAGGCTGGTGGTGTTGAGCAGCGGCGAGGCCGGTACGTCGTAGCCGTTGGCGCGCAGTACGGCCATGCCCGGCAGGTTCTGCGAGGCCATGGCGACGATGAACAGCGGAATGCCAATGCTGATCGCCGCGGCGATGGAGAAGCTCGGCGTGGTCCACTCAGGGGTCGCCAGTTGCAGCTCGAACTGGGAAAAGTTCAGCAGCCCCAGCGCGCCGGCCAGCACGCAGCCGACCACCAGCGCACCGAGCACGGCGTAACGCGGCTGCAGGCGCTTGCCCAGCAGGTAGGTGAACAGCATGGCGATCACCAGCAGCGGTTGTTGCTCGGCGGCCACGCAGATTTCCAGGGCGATCTTGAACAGCACGCCGGCCAGCAGCGCCGCAGCGATGGAACCAGGGATGCGGCGCATGATGCGGTCGAAACTGCCGGTCAGGCCGCAGACCAGAATCAGTGCCGAGCAAACGATGTAGGCGCCGATCGCTTCACTGTACGGCACGCCGGGCAGGCTGGTGATCAGCAGCGCCGCTCCAGGCGTCGACCAGGCGACCATCACCGGGGCGCGGTAGCGCAGTGACAGGCCGATGCAGGTCACCGCCATGCCGATCGACAGCGCCCAGATCCACGAGGAAATCTGCCCGCTGCTCAGCCCGGCTGCCTGGCCTGCCTGGAACATCAGCACTAGGGAGCTGGTATAGCCAGTGAGCATGCCGATGAAGCCGGCCACCACGGCAGCGGTGGAGGTATCGGCCAGCGGGCGCAGGCGCGGTTGGCTGCTCTCGAGCATTACAGCACTCCTTTGAGGTCGGCGAGAATCGGGTACAGCGAGATCACCAGCAGCACGGCCATGCCGACATTGAAGACGCGCAGCACCGTGGCATTGCGCAGCCAGTTGCGCAGCAGGCTGCCAGCCACCGTCCACAGGCCTACGCAGGGTCCGCCGACCACGGCGAAGAGCGCGGCGATCAGCAGCACGTTGATCAGGAAATTCTCTTGCGGGGTGTAGGTGGCGATGGCGCCGATGGCCATGACCCACGCCTTGGGATTGACCCACTGGAACGCCGCAGCCTGCAGAAGCGTGAAGGGCTTGCCGCGTTCGCCACCGGTGCTGTCCGGCGCGCCGGAGCGGGCGATTTTCCAGGCCAGGTAAAGCAGGTAGGCGGCGCCCAGGTAACGGAGCAAGGTGTACAGCACCGGAAGCTGCTCGAACAGCTGACCCAGGCCCAGTCCCACGCAGATGATCAGCACCATGAAGCCAAGGCTGATGCCCAGCATGTGCGGCAGGCTGCGGCGCAACCCGAAGTTCACCCCGGAGGCGAGCAGCATCATGTTGTTGGGGCCAGGCGTGATCGAGGTGACGAAAGCGAAGGCGACGAAGGCGAGTAGCAGTTCCGTTGTCATTACAGGTTCTCCTGATTGAGCGACGACGATAAGGGCATTGGCCCAGCTCGTCGCCGTACAGCCCTCGCGATAAATAACCGTACAGTTGCGCTCACATCACTCGGCGGCGTGACCTGTACCGCTGAGCGCCTTGTTCACTGCCAACCACCCATCCACTGCGTGTTTGCCGCTTTCGTCGAAGGCGCGCTGCAGCAGCTTGACCTGCTCGCGGCGTAGCGCACGCTCCAGCTTGGCACCCTCGGCGGTGAGGCCGAGCAGGCGTTTGCGCTTGTCGTCCTCGGCGGTGACGCTCTGGGTCAGGTGCATTTCCATCAGCTGGCGCAGCGGGATGCTCAGCGCCTGTTTGCTCACCCCCAGGTAACCGAGTAGCTCGCTGACACTCAGCCCCGGATGTCGGGCGATGAAGAACAGGATGCGCTGATGCACCCGCGACAGGCCGCGGCGGGCGAGCATTTCGTCGGCCTTGGCGGTGAACGCTTGGTAGCCGAAGAAGAAGGCTTCCATCGCGGTTTGCTGATCGGCTGAATTTTTAAGGTCAATCATGTTGACGTATATATCTCGGGCGTCGTACTTTCGGTCAAGCAGTTTGACCTAGTTTCCATGAATTATCATCTGGTGACCCCATGGCCTTCTCCGAACGCATCACCCGCCTGAAAAGCTCCCTGATTCGCGAAATCCTCGCAGCCGCCCAGCGCCCGGAAGTGATGTCGTTCGCCGGCGGCCTGCCGGCCGAGGAAATGCTGCCGGTGCTCGACTGGTCGCAGATGCCCACCAGCATGGGGCAATACGGAATGAGCGAAGGTGAGCCGGCACTGCGCGAAGCCATCGCTGCCGAGGCCCGCTTGCTGGGCGTGCCCTGCGAGGCCAGCCAGGTGCTGATTGTCAGTGGCTCGCAGCAAACCCTGGACCTGGCCAGCAAGCTGTTCATCGATCCGGGCACCAAGGTGCTGCTCGAAGCGCCAACCTATCTGGCGGCCCTGCAGGCGTTTCAGCTGTTCGGCGCCGACTGCGTGGCCGTACCCCAGGAGGCCGACGGCCCGCAGCTGCAAGCGCTCGAAGCGCAGCTGGAGCGCCAGCGCCCGGCGTTCGCCTACCTGATTCCAACCTTCCAGAATCCCAGTGCCGTGCGCTACAGCGAAGCCAAGCGCGACGCCGTGGCAGCTCTGCTGGATCGCTACCAGGTCACGCTGATCGAAGATGAGCCGTACCGTGAGCTGGTGTTCGATGCTGGTAGTGCCACGCCCATCGTCAGCCGCCTGCGCAAGGCCAGCTGGATCTACACCGGCACGGTTTCCAAGACGCTGCTGCCCGGGTTGCGTGTCGGTTACCTGATCGCGACGCCGGACCTGTTCCCCCATCTGCTGCGCCTCAAGCAATCGGCGGACCTGCACACCAACCGCGTCGGCCAATGGCAGGCGCTGCAATGGCTGGGCACCGAGCAATACCGCGAGCATCTGGCCGAGTTGCGAGATTTTTATCGCCTGCGCCGTGATGCGATGCAGACGGCGCTCGTCGAACACTTCAGTGAGCTGGCCGAGTGGCAGGTTCCCCAGGGTGGCCTGTTCTTCTGGTTGAAGCTCAAGCAGCCCCAGGACACGCGCCTGCTGCTCGATGCGGCGCTGGCGCAGAACGTGGCGTTCATGCCGGGTGAGCCGTTCTTCATCGACCCGGATCGCGAGCCCGGCTACCTGCGGTTGAACTTCAGCCATGTGGCACCGGAACGCCTGGGTGAAGGGCTACGCCGGTTGGCTGGCGTGGTGCGTCAGGGAATGGCCGCGGACGCGGCGTGATTATCGGCAAAGGGGGGATGAACATGTACAAGGTGTATGGCGATTACCGTTCGGGCAACTGCTACAAGGTCAAGCTGATGCTCAGCCTGCTGGGCAAGCCGTTCGAGTGGGTGCCTATCGATATTCTCAATGGCGATACCCAGCGGCCCGAGTTCCTGGCCAAGAACCCCAACGGCAAGATTCCGGTGCTCGAACTGGAAGACGGCACCTGTCTGTGGGAGTCCAACGCCATCCTCAACTTCCTGGCCGATGGCAGCGAATTCCTCGAGACCGAGCCACGCCTGCGTACCCAGGTGCTGCAGTGGCAGTTCTTCGAGCAGTACAGCCATGAGCCCTATGTGGCGGTGGCGCGGTTCATTCAGCTGTATCAGGGCATGCCCGTCGAGCGCCAAGAGGAATACAAGGTCTGCCAGGTTCGCGGCCACAAGGCGCTGCGGGTGATGGAGCGACAGCTGCAGCAGACGCCGTATCTGGTTGGCGATCGCTACACCATCGCCGACATCGCCCTGTACGCCTACACCCATGTGGCTCACGAGGGCGGCTTCGACCTTAGTGCTTATCCGGCCATCAATGCCTGGCTGGATCGCATCGCCAGCCACCCGAAACACGTGACCATGCTGGGCTGATAGCAGCGTCCGGTCTTGTAGCCTGGCGTAGAGCGCAGCGAAATCCAGGGATCGGTTTTCGCTGCTTACACATGCCGATAGCGAAACCGCTCCCCGCACATCGCTTCGCTCAGTGACGGGCTACAGACGCGAACTACTTTCGCAACAGCCGCAACCCGTTGAACACCACCAGCAGGCTCACGCCGACATCGGCGAACACCGCCATCCACATGGTGGCGTGGCCGGTGACGGTCATGGCCAGGAAGACTGCCTTGATGCCCAGGGCCAGCAGGATGTTCTGCTTGAGGATCGCCGCGGTCTGCTGAGAAAGGCGGATGAACGCCGGGATCTTGCGCAGGTCATCGTCCATGATCGCCACGTCGGCGGTTTCGATGGCCGTGTCGGTGCCGATCGCGGCCATGGCGAAACCGACATCGGCGCGGGCCAGGGCCGGGGCGTCGTTGATGCCGTCGCCGACCATGGCCACCACGCCTTTCTGTGCGAGCAGGGTTTCGACGGTTGCCAGTTTGTCGGTGGGCAGCAGGTCGCCGCGGGCCTCGTCGATGCCAACCTGGGCGGCGATGGCCTGGGCAGTGTGCTGGTTGTCGCCGGTGAGCATGACGGTCTTGACGCCCATGGCGTGGAGGCTGGCGATGGCCTCGCGGCTGCTGTCCTTCAAGGTGTCGGCGACGGCGAACAGGGCGAGGGGGCGGGCTTCGTCGCTGAGTACGATCACCGTCTTGCCCTGGCGCTCGAGTTCATCGAGCCGGGTTTCGAGCGCCGCCGAACACAGGCCCAGCTCCTCGAGCAGGCGATGGTTGCCCAACTGGTAGCGCTGGCCATCGATCATGCCCCGCACGCCGCGCCCGGCCAGGGCTTCGAATGCCTGCACCTCGAGCAGTTCGATACCCTGTTGCCGGGCTGCGTTGGCCACCGCCAGGGAAACCGGGTGGTCGGAGCGGGCAGTCAGGCTGGCGGCGAGCGTGTGGTAACCGGCGGCATCCTCGCCCAGCGCCTGGTAGTCGGTCTGTACCGGCTTGCCGTGGGTGAGGGTGCCGGTCTTGTCCAGCGCCAGGTGCGTGATGTGCCGTCCGTTTTCCAGATACACGCCGCCCTTGACCAGAATGCCCTTGCGCGCCGCTGCTGCGAGGCCGCTGACGATGCTGACCGGCGTGGAAATCACCAGCGCACAGGGGCAGGCGACGACCAGTAGAACCAGAGCGCGATATACCCAATCGAACCAGCTGCCACCTAGCAAAAATGGCGGCACCACGGCCACCGCCAGGGAGAGCAGGAACACCAGCGGCGTGTAGATGCGCGCGAAACGGTCGACGAAGCGCTGCGTCGGTGCGCGTGCGCCCTGGGCCTCCTCGACGGCCTTGATGATGCGTGACAGGGCGCTGTTGCTGGCCGCCGCGCTGACCTGGTATTCCAGTGCACCGCCCTGGTTGATGGTGCCGGCGAACAGGGTATCGCCCACGGTTTTCTCGATGGGCAGGCTTTCCCCGGTGATTGGCGACTGGTCCACCGTCGAATGCCCGTCGAGCACCTGGCCGTCCAGGCCGATGCGCTCACCGGGGCGCACCCGTACCACGCTGCCGATGGCCACCTGGGCGACGTCGAGCGCCTGCCAGCTGCCGTCGGCCTGGCGCACCGTCGCCTGTTCCGGGGTCAGGGCCAGCAGGCCGCGAATCGCGTTGCGCGCGCGATCCAGGGATTTCGCCTCGATCCGCTCGGCGATGGCGAACAGCACCATGACCATGGCCGCCTCGGGCCACTGCCCGATCAGCACGGCGCCGGTCACGGCGATGCTCATCAGCGCATTGATGTTCAGGTTGAAATTCTTCAGGGCGATCCAGCCCTTCCTGTAGACGTCGAGCCCAGCTGTGAGGATGGCGCCCAGGGCGATCAGTGCGACCACCCAATCCGGCGCGCTGTCGGTGAAGTGCACCAGTTCGGCGATGAAGGCGGCCACGCCGGCACCTATCAGCCGCCACGGCAAGCCGCTGGCCACAGGCTCGGCGGGCGCGGCCTGACCTTCGCCTTCGAGTTGCGGGGTGAAGCCGAGCTCGCGGATCGCCAGCAGGGCGGGCTCCAGGGCGTCCGGGCGGTGGCGAATGGTCAGCACCCGCTGCATGAGGTTGAACTGCAGCGCCTCGATGCCGGGCTGGCGGGCCAGCTTGTCGCTGATCAGGCGTTCCTCGGTCGGGCAGTCCATCTGCTCGATACGCACGCGGGTCTCGGCGGCCAGGGGGAGCGCCTGCATGCCCAGGCTGGCGATCGCCGCGATCACCTGCGGCGCGGCGCCGGCCTGATGTTCGACGACAAGGCTGCGGTTGAGCAGATTGAACTGCAGGCCGTGCACCTCGGACATGGGCTGCAGCTTGCCGCGAATCAGGCTCTCCTCGGTCGGGCAGCACATCTGTTCGATACGCAGGGCACTGCTTTCAGGGGAAGGATCCGCCTGGCTGCCGGCTGGCTCGCTGATTCCCGCGACCAACAGGCTGCCCGGCGTGCAGCAGGACGGCGTCGTATCGCTCGCGCAACAGGTCGCCTGAGGGCGTGCAGGTTTCGGGGCATGGTCATGATCACAGCAATTCGACATGGGGGCTCTCCCAACTATCCTGTTGCAGAGTGAACACCCTGTAGCCACTATAGGGTCAAGCACTGGGAGAAGGTGATCATGAAAATTGGTGAATTGGCGACGGTGACTGGCTGCCAGGTGGAAACCATCCGCTATTACGAGCGTGAAGGATTGCTGCCCGCACCCCAGCGTAGCGAAGGCAATTACCGCCTTTACCTGCCGGAGCACGTCGAGCGGCTGACCTTCATCCGCAATTGCCGCACCCTGGACATGACGCTCGACGAGATTCGCGAGCTGCTCAGCCTGCGCGGCCATCCGGCAGAAAACTGCGAAGCCATCAACACGCTGATCGACGAGCATATCGAGCATGTCAACGCGCGAATCGCCAGCCTGCAGTCGCTGCAGGAGCAACTGGTCGAGCTGCGCAACAGTTGCCTGGCGGATCAGCAATCATCGCCGTGCGAGATCATCCGGCAACTCAGTACAAGCGATACGCTGCACGCCGAGAAGGATGTTTCTCATGTCGGCCGGGCGCATCGGCATTAGCAGGCTGTTGAAAAACTTGCCTCGCCTACGTTTTTCAACGACCTGTTAGTCGCGCGGCTGCAAGTTGGGCATAATCGGCCTCTGTCTGTCGTTGCCTGTCCGGTATCCGATGTCTTGCCGTCCGCTTCGCATCCTGCTGCTCTGCCTGCTGGCGCTGGCCTTGCCCGCTCAGGGCATCGCCGCGGTCGGCATGCAGGCGGACATGGCGCTTTCGATCGGCGGGCACGGTCATGCCATGCATTTCTCGGGTGATACGCATTCGTGCGAGGCGGACTGTGCTCACCATCAGCAGCCCGCCAAGCAGAAGGCGCCCGGGCACGCGGCCTGCAGCCTTTGCGTGTTCTGCGTCGGCGTGGTCGCCTTGAGCCCTGACGTGCTCTCGGCCACGTGGTTGCCGCTGGATCGACCGCAGGCTGCCTGGCATCAACATTTCCTCGAGCACATTGCCGACACCCCGGATCGGCCCCCTCGCGCACTCATCGGCTGAATCATTTCTGCGAAACGACACCTGGCGGCAATAACGCCCGTCAGGTGGCCCGCGTGCTGTCGTGCACGCCGATGACGAGTCAACGAGGCAAACAAGATGCGTAAAACCACAACCCTTATCAGCAGCCTGGCGCTTGCCGCGCTGCTCCAGGCGCCAGTGCTCGACGCTGCCGAGCATGAGCATGCTGGCGGCCATGGTGCCGGCCACGCTACCCAAGACGCCGAACAGAAGCCCTGGGGAGTTCCTGCAGATGCTGCCAAGGCCACGCGCACGGTGCATATCCGCATGAACGACCAGATGCGTTTCGTGCCGGATCGGCTGGAGGTCAAGGCCGGTGAGACGGTGCGGCTGGTGCTGCACAACGATGGGCAACTGCTGCACGAGTTCGTGCTGGGCGACAAGGCGCAACTGGACGAGCACGCTGGCATGATGTTGCAGCAGCCGAACATGGCGCATACCGGCATGGACATGCTGCACGTGCAGCCGGGTGAGGAGGGCGAGGTGACCTGGACGTTCGACCGGACGGGCACCTTCGACTTCGGCTGCCTGATTGCCGGGCATTACCAGGCCGGCATGGTCGGCAAGGTTACGGTAACGCAGTAAGAGCAAGGCGCAGCCGGCGGTTTGCGGCTGCGCCTTTGCGGATTCGATCGGTAGCCTGTCACTGAGCGCAGCGATGTGCAGGGAGCGTTCGCGAGGCTGCAGAATTACTCCCGGGTTTCGCTTCGCTCTACGCCGGGCTACAGGGTCACGCTGCGAAGCGCTGTTCCAGATAGGCTGCAATGGCCTTGGATTCGTACAGCCAGGTGCTCTGGCCGTTTTCTTCGATGCGCAAGCAAGGTACCTGGATCTTGCCACCCTGGCTTTCCAGCTCGCTGCGGGCTGCGGCATCGTTCTTGGCATCGCGCAGCGCTACGGGCACGTTGAGGGCATGCAGCTTGCGGCGAATCTTCACGCAGAACGGGCAGGCCTTGAACTGATACAGCGCCAGGTTGCCGGCGGCCTGTTCGACTGCCGCCTGCGCTTCGGGCGCGCGTTTCTTCTTGGCCGGTCGGGTGGCGAGGTCGCCGAGGACGATCAGTTGGCCGAGGCCCAGGCGCAGTGCCTTGATAATCATGATGAGTACCTGCAGATGGGAACGGCGCGCAGCTTACCCGAGTTGAGCCAGCGGCCCAACCGGCAAGCGCTTGCGGCATAATGTTGCGCCCAGTTGATCCTCACGGCCGATGCGATGAAACCCGAAGACCTGAAATTGCTGGTGAGCCGCGAGATGCCCTTCGGCAAGTACAAGGGGCGGCTGATTGCCGACCTGCCGGGCCACTACCTCAACTGGTTCGCCCGGGAAGGCTTTCCGAAAGGCGAGATCGGCCAGTTGTTGGCCTTGATGCAGGAGATCGACCACAACGGCCTGTCGGCGCTGCTCGACCCTCTGCGCAGCAAACCACGCCAGCCGCCGCGGGGCTGATCAGCTTTCACCGAGGCGCTGTTCAAGGTGCTCGACGATGCTGTCGGGCTTGAGCACCAGCACATCACTTTCCAGCGTGTCGAGAATCACCTCGGCGGTGTTGCCGATCAGCGCGCCGCTGAAGCCGGTGCGCGCTACCGTGCCGATCACCGTCACCGCCGCGTGCAGCTCGTGGGCGAGCTGTGGGATCAGCACATCGGCCGGGCCTTCGGCGATATGCAGGTGCTGGTCATCGATGTCGTAGGTGTTCTGAAATGCCTGGCAGTCCTGGCGATAGCGTTCCTCCACGGTATCGCGCAACTGAAAGGTCGGGTCCGCGGCGGTCAGCATGGGCGATGGGTGGGCGCTGAGCACGTGCAGCTCGGCCTTGGCCAGCTTGGCGATGTCGTAGCCGTGCTCGATGATCAGGGTATGCAGTGCGCGATGCTCGCCGTCGATGTTGCCAACGTCGACTGCCGCCAGCACAGTGCCGCCGCTCCAGGGCGTCAGGGTTTTCACCAGTAGCACCGGGCAGGGGCAATAGCGCAGCAGCTTCCAGTCATCGGGCGTAAGCAGCGCTTTCTTGAGGGGATTGTCAGGGCGATGCTGCTTGATCACCAGGCCACAACCTTCGGTCTGCTGGGCATAGGCGATGGTGTCGTGCAGGCTGCCGCGCCAGGCCTGCTGGGCGCTGACACTGTAACCATCCTGCTGCAGCGCGTTGCCTAGCTGACGCAGATGCCCGCTGTGATCCACCGACTCGTCGCAGATCAGCAGATGCAAGTGGGATTGCGTGACCCCGGCGATCAGTTTGGCGCGCTTGAGCGCCAGGGTTTCGGCATGTTCCGGCTCGATGACCACGAGAATGCTGCGGATGGCTTGCATGGCGTGTTCCTCTGCGTGCGGCGGTGGTTATCAATATAGAGGGTGCTTTCGCAGCAAGTTCTTGATCGGTATCAAACCCGGCGGCTGGTGGTTGCCGTCGGCGGCCTTATAATGGCCGGCTTGATGTCTGGCGCTGCCTGTGCCGCCTCCTGGTGGGCAGGCGTTTCGGGCTTTTCTCCTTTCGTTGCTCATGGGCCATGCACGTGTCATCTCCCGTCACAGTTTCAGATCAGTCACCCGCTACCGGCCGCCGTAGTGCCACACCGAGCCTGCCGGAAATCCATGATTTCCTCGGCTGCCGCACGCCCCAGGCCTGGGTCGAAGCCGCGCTGGCCAATCAGGACATCATGCTGATCGACCACAAGAACTGCGAATTCAAGGCGGCCAGTACGGCGCTGAGCCTGATGGCCAAGTACAGCTGCCATGTCGATCTGATCAACATGATGTCGCGCCTGGCCCGTGAGGAACTGGTGCACCATGAACAGGTGCTGCGCATCATGAAGCGCCGCAAGATCGGCCTGCGTCCGGTCTCCGCGGCACGCTACGCCTCGGGCCTGCGCAAGGTCACGCGCAATCACGAGCCTTACAAGCTGGTCGACACCCTGGTGGTCGGTGCTTTCATCGAGGCGCGAAGTTGCGAGCGCTTCGAGGCGATCGTCCCGCACCTGGACGAAGAGCTGGGCAAGTTCTACTACGGCTTGCTGAAAAGCGAGGCCCGGCATTTTCAGGGTTACTTGAAACTGGCTTACCAGTACGGCGATGCCGCCGACGTCGAACAGGTGATCGAGCGGGTGAGGGCGGTGGAACAGGAACTGATCGAGTCGCCCGACAGCGAGTTTCGCTTCCACAGCGGTGTTCCGCAGGCGTAGGCGGGATTCATCGCAGAAAATCCCGGGTATCGCGTCGCTCAACGCCGGGCTACCTGTGATCTCAGTCCAGAGCGAAAGGGGTCTGGTTGAAGCCGTTCTCGTCGATCTGCAGCGCCCAGCCCTGCTTGTCCCAGTCGCCGAGCACGATGCGCCTGGCCGGCTGACCATCGACCTGTAGCTCATGCACGGCAGGGCGGTGGGTATGGCCGTGGATCAGCGTCTGCACACCGTATTGCGCCATCACCCGCTGTACTTCCTCGGGCGTGACGTCGACGATGTCGCTGGCCTTCATGCGTGTCTGCGAGCGGCTTTCCGAACGCAGTTTGCGCGCCAGCTTGTGGCGGCTGTTGAGCGGCAGATTGCGCAGGATGAACAGGCTCAGCGGGTTGCGCAGCAGGCGGCGCATCTTCTGGTAGCCCACATCCAGGGTGCACAGGCTGTCGCCATGCATCAGCAGGACCTTTTCGCCATTCAGGGTCACCATGTGGGGATCGCCGAGCAGGGTGCAGCCCGCCTCGCGGCAGAACGCCTTGCCAAGCAAAAAATCGCGGTTGCCGTGCATCAAGTAGATGCGCGTGCCGCCGTCGCTCAGGCGCTGCAGAGCCTCGGCGATACCTCGCTGAAACGGTGTCATGGCATCGTCGCCGATCCACACTTCGAAAAAATCGCCCAGGATGTACAGCGCCTCGGCCTGGCGCGCCCGGGTGTCGAGAAAATACAAGAACGCCCGGCTGATGTCCGGGCGCTCCTCTTCAAGATGCAGGTCGGAGATCAGCAGGATCACTCGACGATCTCGGCCTTCTCGATGATCACGTCGTCGGCTGGAACGTCCTGGTGGCCGGACTTCATGGTGGTGGACACACCCTTGATGGCTTCGACCACGTCCAGGCCTTCGACCACTTCACCGAACACCGCGTAGCCCCAGCCCTGTACGGTCGGCGCGCTGTGGTCGAGGAAGGTGTTGTCGGCGACGTTGATGAAGAACTGCGCGCTGGCCGAGTGCGGTTCCATGGTACGGGCCATGGCCACGGTGCCGGTCTTGTTGGAGAGGCCATTGTTGGCTTCGTTCTTGATCGGCGAGCGAGTCGGCTTCTGCTTCATGCCCGGCTCGAAACCGCCGCCCTGGATCATGAAGTTGCCGATCACGCGGTGGAACACGGTGCCGTCGTAGTGGCCGCTCTTCACGTATTCCTTGAAGTTGGCGACGGTTTCCGGCGCCTTGTCTTCGAACAGTTTGAGGGTGATGACGCCGTGGTTGGTGTGCAGCTTGATCATGTGGTTAATCGCTCTGTCGAGAAAAACGCGGGCCGCTTCAGGCTGACCGGGGCTTTAAAGCTGCCCGAAGGTCAGTGAGCAGGCACCAAGGCCTGTCAGGGGGTTGACAGCTTGGGCTATGATAAGCGCTTTGTTTTAGTCGGCCTACCCTGTGCCGCAATCCACGCGCTAAGGACACCATGAGCAAGCCCACCGTCGAAAAAGCCGCCAACTTCCTGCTGCCCATCGTTCAGGCCGATCTGGACGCTGGCAAGCACACCAAGATCATCACCCGTTTCCCGCCGGAGCCCAACGGTTACCTGCACATCGGTCACGCCAAGTCGATCTGCCTGAACTTCGGCCTGGCCCAGGAATTCGGTGGCGCGTGCAACCTGCGTTTCGACGACACCAACCCGGCCAAGGAAGACCAGGAATACATCGACGCCATCAAGGACGACGTCCGCTGGCTGGGCTTCGAGTGGGCCGGTGAGGAGCGCTACGCGTCCAACTACTTCGACCAGTTGCACGACTGGGCCGTCGAGCTGATCAAGGCCGGCAAAGCCTATGTCGACGACCTGACCCCGGACGAGGCCCGCGAATACCGCGGCACCCTGAACACCCCCGGCAAGGACAGCCCGTACCGCGAGCGCAGCGTGGAAGAGAACCTCGACCTGTTCGCCCGCATGAAGGCCGGCGAGTTCCCGGATGGCGCCCGTTCGCTACGCGCCAAGATCGACATGGCCTCGCGCAACATGAACCTGCGCGACCCGATCCTCTATCGCATTCGCCATGCTCACCATCACCAGACCGGTGACAAGTGGTGCATCTACCCGAGCTACGATTTCACCCATGGCCAGTCCGATGCCATCGAAGGCGTGACCCACTCGATCTGCACCCTGGAGTTCGAGGATCACCGCCCGCTGTACGAATGGTTCCTGGCCAACCTGCCGGTGCCGGCGCAGCCGCGTCAGTACGAGTTCGCCCGGCTGAACCTGAACTACACCATCACCAGCAAGCGCAAGCTCAAGCAGCTGGTCGACGAGAAGCACGTCAACGGCTGGGACGACCCGCGCATGTCGACGCTCTCGGGCTACCGCCGCCGCGGCTATACGCCGGCATCGATCCGCACCTTCTGCGACATGATCGGCGTCAACCGCGCCGGCGGCCTGGTGGATATCGGCATGCTGGAATTCGCCATCCGCGAAGACCTGGATGCCAACGCCTCGCGCGCCATGTGCGTGCTCAAGCCGCTCAAGGTGGTGATCAGTAACTATCCGCAGGGCCAGGTCGAGAACCTGGAGCTGCCGCGTCATCCCAAGCAGGACATGGGCACCCGCGTGCTGCCGTTCTCCCGCGAGATCTACATCGACGCCAGCGACTTCGAAGAAACTCCGCCGGATGGCTACAAGCGCCTGATTCCCGGTGGTGAAGTGCGCCTGCGCGGCAGCTACGTGATTCGCGCCGACGAAGCCATCAAGGACGCCGCCGGCAACATCGTCGAGCTGCGTTGCTCCTATGACGAGAACACCCTGGGCAAGAACCCGGAAGGCCGCAAGGTCAAGGGCGTGATCCACTGGGTGCCGGCTGCCGAGAGCGTCGAGTGCGAAGTGCGCCTGTACGATCGTCTGTTCCGCTCGGCCAACCCGGAGAAGGCCGAAGAGGGCGGCAGCTTCCTCAACAACATCAACCCCGAATCCCTGGTAGTGCTCACCGGCTGCCGTGCCGAGCCGTCGCTGGCCCAGGCCGGCGCCGACGACCGCTTCCAGTTCGAGCGCGAAGGCTACTTCTGCCTCGACAAGGACTCCAAACCGGACGCATTGGTGTTCAACCGCACCGTCACCCTACGTGACTCCTGGGGTCAGTAATGGCGCTTTCCATCTACAACACCCTGAGCAAGGTCAAGGAACCGCTCAAGCCGCTGATCGGTAATCAGGTGCGTATGTACGTGTGCGGCATGACCGTGTACGACTTCTGCCACATCGGCCACGCCCGGGTGATGGTCGCATTCGACGTGGTCACTCGCTGGCTGCGCCATCGCGGCTATGACGTGACCTACGTGCGCAACATCACCGACATCGACGACAAGATCATCAAGCGTGCCAACGAAAACGGCGAGCCGTTCGAGGCGCTGGTCGAGCGTATGATCGCGGCGATGCACGAGGACGAAGGCCGCCTGAACGTGCTGCGCCCGGACATCGAGCCGCGCGCCACCGGGCATATCACCGGCATGCACCAGATGATCCAGACCCTGATCGACAAGGGCTACGCCTACGCGCCGGGCAATGGCGACGTGTATTACCGCGTCACCAAGTTCGAAACCTACGGCAAGCTGTCGCGTCGCAAGATCGACGAACTGAAGATCGGTGCGCGCATCGAGGTTGATGAAATCAAGGAAGACCCGCTGGACTTCGTGCTGTGGAAAGCCGCCAAGCCGGGCGAGCCGAGCTGGGAGTCGCCGTGGGGCAAGGGCCGGCCGGGCTGGCACATTGAGTGCTCGGTGATGTCCACCTGCTGCCTGGGCGAGACCTTCGACATTCACGGCGGTGGCCCTGACTTGGTGTTCCCGCACCATGAGAACGAGATCGCCCAGAGCGAGGCGGCCACCGGCAAGCAGTACGCCAATGCGTGGATGCACGCCGGTGCGGTGCGCGTGGACGGCGAGAAGATGTCCAAGAGCCTGGGCAACTTCTTCACCATTCGCGAGGTGCTGGAGAAGTACCACCCGGAGGTGGTGCGCTACCTGCTGGTATCCAGCCATTACCGCAGTCCGATCAACTACTCGGAAGAGAGCCTGCGTGAAGCCAAGGGCGCTCTGGAGCGTTTCTACAATGGCCTCAAAGGGTTGCCGAGTGCCGAAGCTGCTGGTGGCGAGGTGTTCGTCGAGCGCTTTGCCGCGGCTATGGACGACGACTTCAACTCGCCCGAAGCCTGCGCCGTGCTGTTCGAGATGATTCGCGAGATCAATCGCCTGCGCGAGTCGGATGTGCAGGCGGCTGCCGGTTTGGCGGCTCAGCTCAAGGCGCTGGCCGGCCTGCTCGGTGTGTTGCAAATGGAGCCGGATGCCTTCCTCAAGGCCGGTGCCGAAGGTAAGGTCGACGCTGCCGAGGTCGAGGCGCTGATCGCTGCGCGCCTGCAGGCCCGTGCCGACAAGAACTGGGCAGAGAGTGACCGCATCCGTGACCAGATCACTGCGCTCGGCGTGGTGCTCGAAGATGGCAAGGGCGGCACCACCTGGCGCCTCGCCGAATAATCGCCCGCAGCACCCAAAAGGCCGCTAACGCGGCCTTTTCATTTCCAGACATCACCACGGAAACCCCATGCTGACCCGCTACAAACTGCTGCTCTCCAGTGCCCTGACTCGCTACTTCCCGCGTACCGCCGCCTACCTCGAGGCCGAGAAGCAGGCTGCTTCCGAGCGCGCAAAGGTCGCGGCGAAGAAACCGCTGGCGCAGAAGAAGAGTGCAGCAACAAAGCGCGGTGCCAAGCGGGTGAGCGCTGACAAAACCAAGGGAGAGCCGGCAACAAAAAAGCCGGTAAGGCGCGCTAGCGCCGGCATCTACTCGTCAGCGGCGATCAAGGTAACCGCAGCCCAGGAGCAGGCGATGCGCGAGACCGTGGCGCGGGCCGTCGCGGCGGGCGTTATCGGCGCGCCGTCCGACGAGCAGTGGGCGATGATTCTCTGTCGCCAACCGTTGACCCGCATCTTCGCCGGGGCGGGTTCGGGCAAGTCGACCACCCTGGTGCTGCGCGTGGTGTTCATGCTCTGTCACGTGAACGTCGAGCCTGAACGATTGACGGTGATTTCCTTTACCAACGCCTCCTGCGCCGAGCTGCGTGAACGACTGGTGAGCGTGCTCGGCTTCTGGCAGTTCTCGGCGGATGTCGGCCCGTGCGTCCGTACCTTTCATTCCGCGATGGGCGTGCTGGCGCGCCAGGTTCTGGGCAATCCCGCCTGGTTCGAGCAGTTGGGTGATAAGCGCGCTTCGGCGAGCGAGCCGGACAACCCATTGGGGGGAGGGCGTCTGGGGTCTGCACAAATACGCATGCTCAAGGATGCTTATCAGGCCTGCTATGCCGATGACCCGGCTTTCCGCGGCTGGGTTCACGAGCTGCTCGGCTCCCCGCTGCCCGATCCGCAAAAGGCGTTGCCGAAGGCGCCCATGGACCCGTTCCGGCTTGCGGGTGAGCTGCATACCGCGCCGCTGTTCGAGGTGTTCTACGCCCAGGCCGGTTTCATCGAGAGCATCGGCATACCCATCGAGCGGATGACGGTAGCCGCGCTGGCCTGCTCGCCAGCCGAGCGAACCTTTCTCCTGGCGTTGCAGGCATTCTGGAAGGTCTTTGGTGGCCAACTGAGCCAGCAAGGGCTGATGACCTTCAATGGCGCCTTCCAGCAGCTTACGCACATGCTCGATGAGGCTGATGGGCGTTTGAGTGCGGAGGCGCTGCAGGGCTTCTCCCATCTGCTGATCGATGAATTCCAGGACATCTCGCCGCAGATCGTGCAATGGCTGCAGGCACTGCAACGGCGCCTGGCCGGCACGGCCAAGGCTGTCAGCCTGATGGCCATCGGTGATGACTGGCAGTCGATCTACGGTTGGCGGGGCAGTTCCCCGGAGCTGTTCATGGCCTTCGATCGGCACTTTCCGAGCAAAGGAAAGGGCAAGAGCGCGATGCTGATGCTGCAAGCCAACTATCGCTCCATCGAGCCGGTGATTCGCGACGCCGAGTCCATACTCGATGCCGTGGCCTTCAAGCAGGACAAGGTGACCACGCCTATCCGCCACGTACCAGCGGGCGGCCATGGTGTGAAGTTGATGACGCCGTTCGACCTGGCCCGTGACATGGGTGAGCTGCAGCGGGCCATCGCAGCGCAATGCGACTATGCGCGTGACATCGGCTCCAGGGAGCGCAACGCGGTGCTGCTGCTGGGGCGCCGCAACGACACCCTGAAGGACGTTCAGGCCGGGCTCGACCGCAAGTTGCCGGTAAAGGCCTATACAATCCACCGCGCCAAGGGGTTGCAGGCCGAGGTGGCGATCATCGTCGACGACTGCCTGCCGCCTACGCCTCATCCACTGCGTAACGCGCTATATGCCTACTGTGGCTTCTTCGCCAACAGCTACGACCAGGCGATGGCGGACGAAAGCCTGCGCCTGGGCTATGTGGCCGTTACCCGAGGCGTCAGTCGAGTGCTGTGGTTCGTGCGCAAACCCCAAGGCGCCACGCGTTCGCTGGGCTGAAACGAAAACGGCGCCACCTGGGCGCCGTTCTTGCAGCTAGCACAGAGCGTCAGGCGTGCAGGTGCTCCGCGGCGTGCAGGGTGTTTTCCAGCAGGCAGGCGCGGGTCATCGGGCCAACGCCGCCGGGCACCGGGGTGATCCAGCCGGCGCGGGGCAGGGCGGTCTCGTAGACCACGTCGCCGATCAGCTTGCCATCGGCCTGACGGTTGATGCCGACGTCGATGACGATCGCGCCTTCCTTGACCCACTCGCCCTTGACCAGGCCCGGCTTGCCTGCGGCGACCACGACGATATCGGCCTGTGCCACGTGGCCGGCCAGGTCCTTGGTGAAGCGATGGGTGACCGTCACCGTGCAGCCGCCCAGCAGCAGTTCCATGGCCATCGGGCGGCCGACGATGTTCGAGGCGCCTACCACCACCGCGTGCATGCCATAGAGATCCTGGCCGGTGCTGGCCAGCAGGGTCATGATGCCCTTCGGCGTACAGGGGCGCAGCAGTGGCATGCGCTGCGCCAGGCGGCCGATGTTGTAGGGATGGAAGCCGTCCACGTCCTTGTCCGGGCGAATACGCTCGAGCAGAAGCGAAGCATCCAGGTGGGCCGGCAGCGGCAACTGAAGCAGGATGCCGTCGATGCTGGCGTCTTCGTTGAGCGAGTCGATCAGGTCGCGCAATTCGTCCTGGCTGGTTTCGGCGCTCAGATCATAAGCGCGGGAGATGAAGCCGACTTCCTCGCAATCCTTGCGCTTGTGCGCGACATAAACCTGAGAGGCGGGGTCGCTGCCGACCAGGATCACTGCCAGGCCGGGTGCGCGCAGCCCCTGCTCGCGTCGTTCGGCGACGCGCTGGGCGATCTGCTGGCGGATATTGGCGGCAATCGCTTTGCCATCTATCAGTTGTGCGGTCATTGCGCTTGGTTAACCATCGAAAGGGAGAAAAAAGGACGCGCATTCTCGCATGGCATTAAGGAAGGGCAAAGGCGGCAGAACGCAGATTTGGTGTAACTCCTTTATCTAACTGAATTTTTTTCGATTTGGGTGTTGACGCCTTCAGGGTGCCTCTATAAGATGCGCACCACTTGGCGAGCACAGCACCTCACAGGGTGAGGCGGCAAGAGCAGCGACGAAAGTGGTTGCGCTGGTCGAAGCTTGAAGTCTGCTCTGGTGGATGGATAAGTGCCCGTAGCTCAGCTGGATAGAGCATCCGCCTTCTAAGCGGATGGTCGCAGGTTCGAGTCCTGCCGGGTGCGCCACTAGGTGTGTCGGCACAAGTAAGCAGTAAAGCAATATGGTGGGCGTAGCTCAGTTGGTAGAGCACAGGATTGTGGCTCCTGGTGTCGAGGGTTCGATCCCCTTCGTCCACCCCATATTCTGAAAGCGCCAGGCCCTAAAAAGCCTGGCGTTTTTGTTTGGAAAATGTATTACCACGCGGACGTGGTGGAATTGGTAGACACACTGGATTTAGGTTCCAGCGCCGCAAGGCGTGAGAGTTCGAGTCTCTCCGTCCGCACCATCTTTTAGCCCCTCCCGTTTGCCACCTGCATCTAGGGTGACTTCTGCAACACCTCCCTCTAGAATGCATGCCCTTGAATGGGGCCGGTAAGCGGCCGGCATACGTCTGTGCAACGAGGAATATCCATGCAAGTTTCTGTTGAAAGCACTTCCGCTCTCGAGCGCCGCATGAGCATCACTGTGCCGGCCGAGCGCATCGAAACCCAGGTCAACAAGCGTCTGCAGCAGACTGCCCAGAAAGCCAAGATCCCTGGCTTCCGTCCTGGCAAGGTGCCGATGAGCGTGATCCGTCAGCGTTTCGAGGCCGATGCGCGCCAGGAAGCGGTGGGCGACGTCATCCAGTCTTCCTTCTATGAAGCGGTTGCCGAACAGAAACTCGCACCTGCTGGTCAGCCTTCGGTCGAGCCGAAAGTGCTGGAGAAGGGCAAGGACCTGGAGTTCGTTGCGACTTTCGAAGTGTTTCCGGAAATCAAGGTCAGCGGCCTGGAAGGCATCGCCATCGAGCGTCAGCAGGCTGAAGTGGCCGATTCCGACGTCGACAACATGCTGGACATCCTGCGCAAGCAGAACACCCGTTTCGAAGCCGTAGAGCGTGCTGCCGAGAAAGACGATCAACTGAACATCGACTTCGTCGGCAAGATCGACGGCGAGGCCTTCGCTGGCGGTTCCGCCACCGGTACTCAGCTGGTACTGGGCTCCGGCCGCATGATCCCGGGTTTCGAAGATGCCCTGATCGGCGCCAAGGCCGGCGAAGAGCGTGTGATCAACCCGACCTTCCCCGAGGACTACCAGAACCTCGACCTGGCTGGCAAAACCGCTGAATTCACCGTCAAGGTCAACAGCGTTTCCGCCCCGCAACTGCCGGAGCTGAACGACGAGTTCTTCGCCCTGTTCGGCATCAAGGAAGGTGGTCTGGAAGGTTTCCGCGCCGAAGTTCGCAAGAACATGGAGCGTGAGCTGCGTCAGGCCATCAAATCCAAGATCAAGAACCAGGTTATGGAAGGTCTGCTGGCCGCCAATCCGGTTGAAGTGCCCAAGGCCCTGATCACCAGCGAAGTGAACAACCTGCGCGTGCAGGCCGTTCAGCAGTTCGGCGGCAACATCAAGCCGGATCAACTGCCGGCCGAGCTGTTCGAAGAGCAGGCCAAGCGCCGCGTCTCCCTCGGCCTGATCGTCGCCGAAGTGGTCAAGCAGTTCGAACTCAAGCCTGATGACGCCCGCGTGCGTGAGCTGATCCAGGAAATGGCCTCGGCCTACCAAGAGCCTGAGCAGGTCGTAGCGTGGTACTACAAGAACGACCAGCAACTGAACGAAGTCCGTTCGGTTGTACTGGAAGAGCAAGTTGTAGATACTGTTTTGCAGAAGGCCAATGTGACTGACAAATCGGTCTCTTACGAAGAAGCAGTCAAGCCGGCAGAAGCTCCACAAGCCGCCTGATTTCTTCGCCTCGTTCGAGAACACCATAAGCCAGCCTCAGTGCTGGCTTATGCGTATTCGAGATATGACTTTTATTAGGGAGCGAATGCTGGAAATGTCGCACAATCCTTTCATGCAGCAAATGTCCGATATCCAGGCCGCTGGCGGTCTGGTTCCTATGGTCGTCGAGCAGTCCGCTCGTGGCGAGCGCGCCTACGACATCTATTCGCGTCTGCTCAAAGAGCGCGTGATCTTCCTGATCGGCCCTGTCGAAGACTACATGGCCAACCTGGTGGCCGCGCAGTTGCTGTTCCTTGAGGCCGAGAACCCGGACAAGGACATACACCTGTACATCAACTCGCCGGGTGGTTCGGTAACCGCCGGCATGTCTATCTACGACACCATGCAGTTCATCAAGCCGGACGTCTCGACCACCTGTATCGGTCAGGCGTGCAGCATGGGTGCGTTGCTGCTGGCTGGCGGCGCCGCGGGCAAGCGTTACTGCCTGCCGCATTCGCGCATGATGATCCACCAGCCGCTGGGCGGCTTCCAAGGCCAGGCCTCGGACATTGAGATCCACGCCAAGGAAATCCTGTTCATCCGCGAGCGTCTGAACCAGGTGCTGGCCCACCACACCGGCCAGCCGATTGAAGTGATCGCCCGTGACACCGACCGTGACCGCTTCATGAGCGGTGAAGAGGCGGTCAACTACGGCCTGATCGACAAGGTACACAGCCGCCGCGAGCAAATCGGCTGAAGCGTGACGCCGCAGGCCGACAATAGTCGGCCTGCGGTGCATCGGGCTTGAAAATGCCCCGGTTTGGCTCCATCTTGTGTTTTAAGCCTACGGTATTGGATTGATCGAATGACTGACACCCGCAACGGCGAGGACAACGGCAAGCTGCTCTATTGCTCCTTCTGCGGCAAAAGCCAGCACGAAGTACGCAAATTGATTGCTGGCCCCTCGGTATTTATCTGCGACGAGTGCGTCGACCTGTGCAACGACATCATCCGCGAGGAGGTGCAGGAAGCCCAGGCCGAGAGCAGCGCGCACAAGCTGCCGGCTCCCCGGGAAATCAGCGCGATCCTTGATCAGTACGTGATCGGGCAGGAACGCGCCAAGAAGATCCTGGCGGTCGCGGTCTACAACCACTATAAGCGCCTCAATCAGCGCGAGAAGAAGGATGACGTCGAGCTCGGCAAGAGCAACATCCTGCTGCTCGGGCCGACTGGTTCGGGCAAGACGCTGCTGGCTGAAACCCTGGCGCGCCTGCTCAACGTCCCGTTCACCATCGCCGATGCGACCACCCTTACCGAGGCTGGCTACGTAGGTGAAGACGTCGAGAACATCATCCAGAAGCTGTTGCAGAAATGCGATTACGATGTCGAGAAGGCCCAGATGGGCATCGTCTACATCGACGAGATCGACAAGATTTCCCGCAAGTCCGACAACCCGTCGATCACCCGTGATGTGTCGGGCGAGGGCGTGCAGCAGGCTCTGCTGAAGCTGATCGAAGGCACCGTTGCCTCGGTTCCGCCTCAGGGCGGCCGTAAGCATCCGCAGCAGGAATTCCTGCAGGTCGATACCCGCAATATCCTGTTCATCTGCGGTGGGGCCTTTGCCGGCATCGAGAAGGTGATTCAGGGCCGTTCGACCAAGGGCGGTATCGGTTTCAATGCAGAAGTGCGCACCAAGGACGTCGAGAAGAAGATTGGCGAGTCGCTGCGTGAAATCGAGCCGGACGATCTGGTCAAGTTCGGTCTGATTCCAGAGTTCGTGGGGCGCCTGCCGGTTATCGCGACCCTGGAAGAGCTCGACGAGGCAGCGCTGGTGCAGATCCTCACCGAGCCGAAGAACGCGCTGACCAAGCAGTACGGCAAGTTGTTCGAGATGGAAGGTGTGGATCTGGAATTCCGTCCCGACGCGCTCAAGGCAGTGGCCCAGAAAGCGCTGGAGCGCAAGACCGGTGCGCGCGGCCTTCGTTCGATTCTCGAGGGCGTGCTGCTTGACACCATGTACGACATTCCGTCGCAATCGGACGTCAGCAAGGTGGTCATCGATGAAAGCGTGATCGACGGCAGTTCCAAGCCGCTGCTGATCTACGAAAACAGCGAGCCGCCTGCCAAGGCCGCGCCAGACGCGTAACGCGTTCGTCATATGTTGTAAGCAAGGGGCCTGCGGGCCCCTTTGCTTTTAGCGACGTCAACGCTTGTTTTTTCGTGGGGCTACCCCCATCTTAGGGCCAAGGGTAATCCCACCGTTTACGGCCGCAAGGCCGCCGTAGAGCTCAAAATCATGAAGACAACCATCGAATTGCCTCTCCTGCCTTTGCGCGATGTCGTGGTCTATCCGCACATGGTCATCCCGCTTTTCGTAGGTCGCGAGAAATCCATCGAAGCGCTCGAAGCGGCGATGAATGGCGAAAAGCAGATTCTGTTGCTCGCCCAGAAAGATCCTGCTGACGATGAACCGAGTGAAGAAGGGCTCTACCGCGTCGGCACAGTTGCCACGGTGCTGCAGCTGCTCAAGTTGCCCGATGGCACCGTGAAGGTGCTGGTCGAGGGCGAGCAGCGTGGCGAGATCGAGCAGTTCATCGAAGCCGATGGCTATAGCGCCGCCGAAGTGCAACTGCTCGACGAAGTCGAGGCGCCGGAGCGCGAGAGCGAAGTGTTCACCCGCAGCCTGCTCAGCCAGTTTGAGCAGTACGTTCAGTTGGGCAAGAAGGTGCCGGCGGAGGTGCTGTCTTCGCTGAACAGCATCGATGAGCCCAGCCGCCTGGTCGACACCATGGCCGCCCATATGGTGCTGAAGATCGAGCAGAAGCAGGAAATTCTCGAGATCGTCGACCTGCCGGCTCGTGTCGAACACGTACTGGCGTTGCTGGACGCCGAGATCGACCTGCTGCAGGTCGAGAAGCGCATCCGTGGTCGCGTGAAGAAGCAGATGGAGCGCAGCCAGCGCGAGTACTACCTGAATGAGCAGATGAAGGCCATTCAGAAAGAGCTGGGCGACAGCGAGGAGGGTCACAACGAGCTCGACGAACTCAAGCGCCGCATCGAAAACGCCGGGCTGACCAAGGAGGCCTACGGCAAGGCCCAGGCCGAGCTGAACAAGCTCAAGCAGATGTCGCCGATGTCCGCCGAGGCCACCGTGGTGCGCTCCTACATCGACTGGCTGGTGAACGTGCCGTGGAAGGCGCAGAGCAAGGTACGCCTGGACCTGGCACGCGCCGAGAACATCCTCGATACCGATCACTACGGCCTCGAAGAGGTCAAGGAACGCATTCTCGAGTATCTCGCCGTGCAGAAGCGCGTGAAGAAGCTCAAGGGCCCGGTACTGTGCTTGGTCGGCCCGCCTGGCGTGGGCAAGACCTCGCTGGCTGAGTCCATCGCCAGCGCGACCAATCGCAAGTTCGTGCGCATGGCGCTCGGCGGCGTACGTGACGAAGCGGAAATCCGCGGTCACCGTCGTACCTACATCGGTTCCATGCCAGGCCGCCTGATTCAGAAGATGACCAAGGTCGGCGTGCGCAACCCGCTGTTCCTGCTCGATGAAATCGACAAGATGGGTCAGGACATGCGCGGTGATCCGGCCTCGGCGCTGCTCGAGGTGCTCGACCCGGAGCAGAACCACAACTTCAACGACCATTATCTGGAAGTCGATTACGATCTGTCCGACGTAATGTTCCTGTGCACCGCCAACTCCATGAACATTCCAGCCGCGCTGCTGGACCGTATGGAAGTGATTCGCCTGCCAGGCTACACCGAGGACGAGAAGGTCAATATCGCCACCAAATATCTCGCGCCCAAGCAGGTTCAGGCTAACGGTTTGAAGAAAACCGAGCTGGAATTCGAGGAAGCGGCGATCCGTGACATCATTCGTTACTACACGCGTGAAGCCGGCGTGCGCAGCCTTGAACGGCAAATCGCCAAGGTGTGCCGGCGTGCGGTGAAGAAGCACGCCAAGGAGAAACGCTTCCATGTCGTCGTTACCGCCGACTCGCTCGAGGATTTCCTGGGCGTGCGCAAGCATCGCTATGGCCTTGCCGAGCAGCAGGACCAGATCGGTCAGGTGACGGGTTTGGCCTGGACTCAAGTGGGCGGCGAACTGCTAACTATTGAGGCCGCTGTGGTGCCGGGTAAGGGCAATCTGATCAAGACCGGCTCGCTGGGTGATGTCATGGTCGAATCGATCACGGCCGCGCAAACCGTGGTCCGCAGCCGTGCTCAGAGCCTTGGCGTGGCGCCGGATTTCTACGAGAAGCGCGACATCCACATCCACATGCCGGAAGGCGCTACGCCCAAGGATGGCCCGAGCGCGGGCGTGGGCATGTGCACTGCACTGGTGTCGGCGCTGACGCAGATTCCAGTGCGCGCGGACGTCGCCATGACCGGGGAAATCACCCTGCGTGGTCAGGTGCTGGCGATTGGTGGCTTGAAGGAAAAACTGCTGGCGGCGCATCGCGGTGGAATCAAAACCGTGATCATTCCCCAGGAGAATGTTCGCGATCTCAAGGAAATTCCCGAGAACATCAAGCAGGACCTGCAGATTAAACCGGTTAAATGGATTGACGAGGTCCTGCAAATTGCGCTGCAATACGCGCCGGAGCCCTTGCCAGACGCGGCTCCGGAGTTGGTTGCAAAGGATGAAAAACGCGAGTCTGATTCCAAGGAGCGAATCAGCACGCATTAGCCGGATGCCTTCCTTGACACTTTTTTGGAGCCCTTGATATAAAGCGGCTCTTACCGTGTCGGCAGGCCATCCAGCACCCGATTCGCTTCCATTAAAATCAAGAAACAACCTAAACCGAAATTAAGGGGACTTAGAGTGAACAAGTCGGAACTGATCGATGCCATCGCCGCATCTGCTGATATCCCGAAAGCTGTTGCTGGCCGTGCGCTGGACGCAGTGATTGAATCCGTAACTGGCGCTCTGAAGGCTGGTGATTCCGTTGTACTGGTTGGTTTCGGTACTTTCGCTGTCAAAGAGCGCGCTGCTCGCACTGGCCGCAACCCGCAGACTGGCAAGCCGATCAGCATCGCTGCTGCCAAGATCCCAGGTTTCAAAGCTGGTAAAGCACTGAAAGACGCCGTCAACTAAGCGTCTTCGGGCCTTTGCCCGCCGGGTCGGCTAACCCCGGCTCGGTTGCGGGGCGGCAATAAGACCACAAGGTCTGTCACGCCGGGGATTGTTTGAGTTGTGATCCCGATCCGCTTCGCACGTTACGAGAAGGCGCATCCCAGGATGCGCCTTTCTTCTATCCGGATTTTTTACCCACGCTGCGCGGCCACTTTTAGTTCGTGACCGTTCTGGGGGATGCATGCTGCAAAATATCAGGGACAATTCACAGGGTTGGATTGCCAAAACCATCATCGGCCTGATCGTCGTTCTTATGGCGTTGACGGGTGTTGACGCGATCATCACCGGCACGGGCAACAGCCAGAACGCCGCCGCGGTGAATGGCGAGAAGATCAGCCTGAACGAGCTCAACCAGGCTGTGGAGATGCAGCGCCGTCAGCTGCTGCAGCAACTGGGCAAGGATTTTGACCCGGCCATGCTGGACGAAAGGATGCTGCGCGATGCATCCCTTAAAGGGCTGATCGAGCGCTCACTGCTGTTGCAGGGCGCCAAGGACTCCAAGTTCGCCTTTTCCCAGGCCGCTCTCGATCAGGTGATCGTGCAGACGCCTGAGTTCCAGGTAGAAGGTCGCTTCAATGCCGATCGTTTCGATCAGGTGATCCGTCAGCTCGGCTATACCCGTATGCAATTCCGCCAGATGCTCGAGCAGGAAATGCTCATCGGCCAGCTGCGCGCGGGCCTGTCTGGCAGCGGTTTCGTCACCGACGAAGAAGTGGCCGCTTTCGCACGCCTGGAAAAGCAGACCCGTGATTTCGCCACCCGAACCATCAAGGCCGATGCCGGCGCGGTGAAGGTCAGCGATGACGACGTCAAAGCCTACTACGACGCGCAACAGGCTCAGTTCATGAGCCCGGAGCAGGTGGTCATCGAGTATGTCGAGCTGAAGAAGGATGCATTCTTCTCACAGGTCTCGGTTACCGATGAAGAGATGAAGGCCGCCTACCAGTCCGAGATCGCCAACCTGGCCGAGCAGCGCGACGCCGCGCACATCCTCATCGAAGTGGGCGGCGACGTCAGCGACGAGCAGGCCAAGGCCAAGATCGAGGATATCCAGAAGCGTCTGCAGAAGGGCGAAGACTTTGCCGCACTGGCCAAGGAATTCTCCCAGGATCCGGGCTCGGCCAGTGATGGCGGTGACCTCGGTTACGCCGGCAAGGGCGTTTACGACCCGGCCTTCGAAGATGCGCTCTATGCCTTGAAGAAGGATGAGGTTTCCGCTCCGGTGCGCACCGAGTTCGGCTGGCACCTGATCAAGCTGCTGGGCGTGCAGGCGCCTGAAGTGCCGACCTTCGCCAGCATGAAGGCCAAGCTTGAGACCGACCTCAAGGCGCAACGCGTCGAACAGCGTTTCGTCGAAGCCACCAAGCAGCTCGAAGATGCTGCCTTCGAATCCTCCGACCTGGCACAGCCTGCTCAGGAGCTGGGCCTGAAGGTGCAGACCAGCGAGCCGTTCGGTCGTCAGGGCGGTCAGGGTATCGCCTCGAATCGTCAGGTGCTGCAGGCTGCTTTCAGCCAGGAAGTGATGGAAGACGGCAGCAACAGCAGTGCCATCGAACTCGACCCGAATACCCTGGTGGTCATTCGCGTCAAGGAGCACCGCAAGCCGCAGCAGCTGGAACTCGATCAGGTGGCTGACAGCATCCGTGCCCAGCTGACCAAGACCCGTGCCAGCGAAGCGGCCAAGGCGGCTGGTGAGCAGCTGGTCAGCGATCTGCGCGACGGCAAGGCCAAGCCTGAGGGCGCCGAGTGGCAGGTGGTCGAAGCAGCTACCCGCAATCAGGATGGCGTTGATCCGGCCGTGCTGCAGGCGCTGTTCCGCATGCCCAAGCCGACCGGCGAGAAGTCCGAGTTCAGCGGCATTGCCCTGGCCAATGGCGACTACGCCATGATCCGCCTCAAGGGCGTGAGTGAGCCGGAGCAGGCGCTGAGCGACGAGGAGAAAGCCATGTACCGCCGCTTCCTCGCTTCGCGCAGTGGCCAGGAAGACTTCGCCGCGTACCGCAAGCAGTTGGAAAGCAAGGCTGATATCGAGCGCTTCTAAGCGCCGATCTGCCGCAATGACAAAGGCCCCGGTTTCGGGGCCTTTGTTTATCTGCAGGTTTTGTAGGAATCAGCTGTGCAGCCGCTGAACCTGCAATGCACGTTCAGGGCATGGCTGGTTCGGGTTTGACGCGGGTCATGAAGGCCGCTTCCAGAAGCTGCCGGGTGTACGGGTGCTGCGGCGCCTCGAAGACCTGCCTGGCGTCACCTTGCTCGACGACCTGGCCCTGCTTCACCACCATCAGTTGATGGCTGATCGCGCGAACCACGGCCAGGTCATGGCTGATGAACAGGTAGCTGAGGTTGTACTTGGCCTGCAGCGAGCGCAACAGGTCGACAACTTGACGTTGTACGGTGCGGTCCAGGGCTGAGGTCGGCTCGTCGAGCAGGATCAGCGCCGGCTTGAGCACCAAGGCCCGGGCGATGGCGATGCGTTGGCGCTGGCCGCCGGAAAACTCGTGGGGGTAGCGGTGCCGGCTTTCGGGATCGAGGCCGACTTCCAGCAGTGCATCGATGATCGCCTGTTCCTGCTCGGCCTCGTTGCCGATACGGTGGATGCGCAGGCCTTCGCCGATGATCATGCCGACTGTCATGCGTGGGCTGAGGCTGCCGAAGGGGTCCTGGAACACCACCTGCATTTCCCGGCGCAACGGCCGCACCTGGCGCTGTGACAGTCCCCCCAGGTGGTGCTCGCCGAAACGGATGCCGCCCTGGCTGCCGATCAGGCGCAGGATTGCCAGGCCCAGGGTCGATTTGCCCGAGCCGCTTTCGCCGACGATGCCCAGGGTCTGGCCCCGTGGCAGGCTGAAGTTGATGCCATCCACGGCCTTGACGTGATCGACGGTACGGCGCAGCAGACCCTTCTTGATCGGGAACCAGACCCGCAGGTCTTCGACCTCCAGTATCGGCTGCGCTTCTTCGCAGGCGACCGGATCGCCATCCGGCTCGGCCGCCAGCAACTCACAGGTATAGGGATGCTGCGGCGTGGTGAACAGCGTTTCGCAATCGGCCTGTTCGACCAGCTCACCGTTCTGCATCACGCACACCCGCTGGGCGATACGGCGTACCAGCTTCAGATCGTGGGTGATGATCAGCATGGCCATGCCCAGACGGGCCTGCAGGTCCTTGAGCAGTTCGAGAATCTTCAGCTGCACTGTCACGTCCAGCGCGGTGGTCGGCTCGTCGGCGATCAGCAGCTCCGGCTCGTTGGCCAGGGCCATGGCGATCATCACGCGCTGGCGTTGCCCGCCCGACAGCTCGTGGGGCAGGGCCTTTAGCCGCTTGTGCGGCTCGGGGATGCCAACCAGCTCGAGCAGCTCCAAGGTGCGCTGGGTAGCGGCCTTGCCGCGCAGACCCTTGTGCAGGGCGAGTACCTCGTTGACCTGCTTTTCGATGCTGTGCAACGGGTTGAGCGAGGTCATCGGCTCCTGAAACACCATGGCGATACGATTGCCGCGGATGCCGCGCAGCTTCTTCTCGCTCAACTTGAGCAGATCCTGGCCGGCATAGGTGATGCTGCCGCTGGGATGCTGGGCCAGCGGGTAGGGCAGCAGACGCAGGATCGAGTGGGCAGTGACCGATTTGCCGGAGCCGCTTTCGCCGACTAAAGCGAGGGTTTCGCCGCGGCGGATGTCGAAGCTGATGTGCTTGACCACACTGCGGCTGTGCTCGCCACTGACGAAGGCAACGGACAGGTCGCGGATTTCGACGAGGTTGTCAGGGTGGCTCATGTCATTTCCTCGGGTCGAACGCATCGCGAGCCGCCTCGCCTATAAACACCAGCAGGCTCAGCATGATGGCCAGTACGGCAAAGGCGCTGATGCCCAGCCAGGGTGCCTGCAGATTGGACTTGCCTTGGGCGACCAGTTCGCCGAGCGACGGTGCGCCTGCCGGTAGGCCAAAGCCCAGGAAATCTAGGGCGGTCAGAGTGCCGATGGCGCCGGTGACGATGAAGGGCAGGAAGGTCATGGTCGAGACCATGGCATTGGGCAGAATATGGCGGAACATGATCGCGCCGTTGCGCATACCCAGCGCTCGGGCCGCGCGCACGTACTCCAGGTTGCGGCCGCGCAGGAACTCGGCGCGCACCACATCGACCAGGCTCATCCAGGAGAACAACAGCATCAGGCCCAGTAGCCACCAAAAGTTGGGCTGCACGAAGCTGGCCAGAATGATCAGCAGGTAGAGCACCGGCAGGCCCGACCAGATTTCTAGAAAGCGCTGCCCTGCCAGGTCCACCCAGCCGCCGTAGAAGCCCTGCAGGGCGCCGGCAGCCACACCGATCACCGAGCTGGCGAGGGTCAGCGCCAGGGCGAACAGCACGGAAATGCGAAAACCGTAGATGATCCGCGCGAGCACGTCGCGACCCTGGTCGTCGGTGCCCAGCCAGTTGGCTGCCGAGGGCGGCGCCGGGGCAGGGACCTTGAGGTCGTAGTTGATGCTCGAGTAGCTGAAGGGGATCGGCGGCCAGATCATCCAGCCATTCTTTTCCTCGATCAACTCCTGGATGTAGGGGCTCTTGTAGTTGGCCTGTAGCGGGAACTCGCCTCCGAAGGTGGTTTCCGGGTAGCGCTTGAGCACCGGGAAGTAGTACTGGCCGTCATAGCTGACCACCAGCGGCTTGTCGTTGGCGATCAGCTCGGCGCCCAGGGTCACGAAGAACAGGGCGAGAAAGATCCAAAGCGACCACCAGCCGCGCTTGTGGGCCTTGAAGCGATCGAAGCGGCGTTGATTCAGCGGGGAAAGTGCCATGGTTCAGGCCTCCCTGCTTTCGAAGTCGATACGTGGATCGACCAGGGTGTAGGTGATGTCACCAATCAGTTTCACGACCAAGCCCAGCAAGGTGAAGATGAACAGGGTGCCGAAGACCACCGGGTAATCGCGGTTGATCGCTGCCTCGAAACTCAGGAGGCCCAGGCCGTCAAGGGAGAAAATCACCTCGATCAGCAAGGAGCCGGTGAAGAAGATACCGATGAAGGCCGCCGGAAAGCCGGCGATGATCAGCAGCATGGCGTTGCGGAATACGTGACCGTAGAGCACACGGGTGTTGCTCAGGCCTTTGGCCCGGGCGGTGATCACGTACTGCTTGTTGATCTCGTCGAGAAAACTGTTCTTGGTCAGCAGGGTGAGGGTGGCGAAGTTACCGATCACCAGCGCAGTCACCGGCAGCGCCAGGTGCCAGAAGTAGTCGTAGATCTTGCCGCTCAGGCTCAGCTCGTCGAAGTTGCTCGAGGTCAGGCCGCGTAGCGGAAAGAAGTCCCAGTAGCTGCCGCCGGCGAACAGCACTATCAGCAGAATGGCGAACAGGAACGCGGGAATCGCGTAGCCGACGATGATCGCCGAGCTGGTCCATACGTCGAAGGCGCTGCCGTGCCGGGTGGCCTTGGCGATACCCAGCGGGATGGACACCAGATACATGATCAGGGTGCTCCACAGCCCGAGAGAAATGGACACCGGCATCTTTTCCATGATCAGGTCGATGACCTTGGCATCACGAAAGAAGCTGTCGCCGAAATCCAATTGGGCATAGTTCTTGATCATGATCCAGAAGCGTTCGGGCGCCGACTTGTCGAAGCCATACATCTTCTCGATCTCGGCTATCAGTTCAGGGTCCAGGCCCTGAGCGCCGCGGTAGTTGGAGCCGGCGGTGGACACCTCGCCACCGCCGCCACCGGAGATACGTCCAGTGGCGCCTCCGGCAGCGGCATCGAAGCCCTCCAGCTTGGCGATCATCTGCTCCACCGGGCCACCAGGCGCGGCCTGAATGATTGCGAAGTTGATGACCAGAATGCCGAACACAGTCGGAATGATCAGCAGCAGGCGCCGCAGGATATAAGCCAGCATCTAGCGTTCTTCCTGCTCTGGGGTGGGCTTGTCGTCGCTGCTGACCACTTCGCCGACCGGCTTTTCCTGCCACCAGGTCATCAGGCCGTAATCGTAGAGCGGCGATTTCTCCGGGTGGCCGAAGCGCTTCCAGTAGGCGACGCGATAGGCGTCCACGTAGTAGTTGGGCACTACGTAATTGCCCCACAGCAGCACGCGGTCCAGCGCCCGGGTGTGGGTGATCAGCGACTCGCGGGAATCGGCCTGGATCAGCCCCTCGACCAGCTTGTCGATGGCCGGGTCACGCAGCCCGATGAGGTTGCGGCTGCCCGGGTTGTCGGCGCTGCTGGAATGCCAGAATTCACGCTGCTCGTTACCGGGCGAGCTCGACTGCGGCCAGATCGCCGAGGTCATGTCGAAATCCCGCGAGCGCAGGCGGTTGATGTACTGGGAGACATCGACGCGGCGGATCTGCAGGTCGATGCCCAGCTCGGCTAGGTTGCGCTTGAAGGGCAGGATGACCCGCTCCAGGTTGGCCTGGGTATTGAGGAACTCGAAGGTCAGCTGGTTACCGTTGGCATCGACCATCTTGTCGTTTTCGATCCGGTAGCCGGCCTCGGTGAGCAACTGGTAGGCGCGGCGCGCCTGGTCGCGAATGATGCCGCTGCCGTCGCTGACCGGTGGCGTGAAGGACTCGGTGAACACGCGGTCGGGAATCTGCCCGCGCAGCGGTTCCAGCAGCTTCAGTTCGGCCGGGCTGGGCAGGCCGCGGGCGGCCATTTCCGAGTTTTCGAAGTAGCTGTGGGTGCGCTTGTAGGCACCGTAGAACAGCTGCTTGTTGGCCCACTCGAAGTCGAACAGCTGGGCGATGGCTTCGCGCACCCGCGGGTCCTGGAACATCGGCTTGCGGGTGTTGAACACGAAGCCCTGCATGCCGGCCGGGTTGCGGTTGGGGAAGGCTTCCTGGACGAAACGCCCGGCGCGCAGGGCCGGTGAGTTGTAGCCGGTGGCCCAGTCCTTGGCCGAATACTCAAGGTTGACGTCGAACTGGCCAGCCTTGAAGGCCTCCAGGGCGACGGCCATGTCGCGGAAGTACTCGATGCGGATCTGATCGAAGTTGTACAGGCCGCGGGAAACCGGCAGATCCTTGGCCCACCAGTCCTTGACGCGCTCGAAGCGGATCGAGCTGTTCGGCGAGAAGTCGGCGATCCGGTAAGGGCCGCTTCCCAGTGGCGGCTCCAGACTGCCGCGGGAGAAGTCACGGTCTTGCCACCAGTGCTTGGGCAGTACCTGCAGCTGGCCGAGAATCAGCGGCAGCTCGCGGTTGCCGGCGTGCTTGAAGTTGAAACGCACGGTGCGCTCGTTCTCGGCCACCACCTCGGCGACGTCGGTGTAGTAGTGCCGGTACATGGGGTCGCCGTGTTCGAGCAGGGTGTTGAAGGTGAAGATCACGTCCTCGGCGGTCACCGGGTGGCCGTCGTGAAAGCGTGCCTTGGGGTTGAGAAAGAAGCGCACGTAACTGTCGTCGGCAGCTTTCTCGACCTTCTCGGCGAGCAGTCCGTATTCGGTGAAGGGCTCATCCGGCGAGTGGTAGGTGAGGGTGTCGTAGATCAGCCCGATGCGGTCGGCCGCGTTGCCCTTGGGAATGAACGGGTTGAAGCTGTCGAAGCCGTTGAGGCCGGGCAGGCGCAGCACGCCGCCCTTGGGCGCATCCGGGTTCACATAATCGAAATGCTTGAAATTGGCCGGGTATTTCGGCGCTTCGCCGTACAGCGTCAGGGCGTGTTGCGGTGCGGCCTGGGCCAGGCTGGCGAGGCCAAGCAGCAGCAGGGCGCTGCCGTGCATCAGAAATGAACGCAGAGGATGCGTCATTGTGCGGTCTCCGTGTGTTTCAGCCACCACGTGCGCAGCCCCAGCGTGTAGGGCGGCGTGGCGACGAAGGCAAAGCGGTTGCGGTACGCCAGGCGGTGATAGTCGATGTACCAGTTGGGAATGGTGTAGTACTGCCAGAGCATCACGCGATCCAGGGCGCGGGTCGCGGCCACCTGTTCGTCGCGGCTGCGGGCAGACAGCAGTTTTTCGAGCAAGGCATCGACGACCGGATCGTGGATGCCCGCGTAGTTCTTGCCGCCCTTCACGTTGGCCTGGCTGGAGTGGAAGTACAGCGATTGCTCCAGGCCCGGGCTGAGGGTTTGCGGCAGGGTGAGCAGGATCATGTCGAAGTCGAACTGATCCAGGCGTTGCTTGTACTGGGCGCGATCCACGGTTCTCAGGCTGGCCTGAATGCCGATGCTGGCCAGGTTCTCGGTAAATGGCTGAAGAATGCGCTCGAGGTTCGGGTTGACCAGCAGGATCTCGAATTGCAGCGGCTGGCCCTTGGCGTTCATCAGCCTTTGGCCGGAGGGCTTCCAGCCGGCTTCGGCGAGTAGACCAAGGGCGCGGCGCATGGTTTCCCGCGGAATGCCCCGCCCATCGGTGACCGGCATCTTGAACGGCTCGGTGAACAGCTTGGCCGGCAGTTGCGCGCGAAACGGCGACAACAGCAGCCATTCGGCGCCCTCGGGCTTGCCTTTGGCGGAAAACTCGCTGTTCGGGTAGTAACTGGCCGCTCGGGTATAGGAGCTGTTGAACAGGGTGCGGTTGGTCCACTCGAAGTCGAACATCAGGCCCAGAGCTTCACGTACGCGGGCGTCCTCGAAGGTGGCGCGGCGCGTGTTCATGAACAGCGCCTGGGTCTGGGTGGGAATCTGGTGGGGGATTTCCGCGCGGATCACGTCGCCGCGGGTCACGGCCGGAAAGCGGTAGTTGTTGGCCCAGTTCTTCGCCTGCTGCTCGATGTAGAAGTCGAATTCGCCGGCCTTGAAGGCTTCGAAGGCGACATGGCTGTCGCGGTAGAAATCCACTTCGACGCGGTCGAAGTTGTATTTGCCGCGGTTGACCGGCAAGGAGGCGCCCCACCAGTCCTTGACCCGCTCGAAGGTCAGGCTGCGCCCCGGATTGACACGTGTGATGCGGTAAGGGCCGCTGCCCAGCGGCGGTTCGAAGGTGGTGGCCTTGAAGTCGCGGTTCTTCCAGTAGTGCTGGGGCAACACAGGCAGTTCGCCGAGGCGCAGGATCAATAGCGGATTGTTGGCACGCTTGAGCACGAAGCGCACGCGGTGGCGATTAAGAATATCGACCCGTTTTACTTCCTGCAGGTTGGTGCGGTACTGCGGGTGGCCTTCCTTGAGCAGCAGTCGGTAGGAGAACGCCACGTCATAGGCGGTGATCGGCTTGCCATCATGAAAGCGCGCCTCGGGTCGCAGGTTGAAGACCACCCAGCTGCGGTCTTCGCTGTATTCCACGGAGCTGGCGATCAGCCCGTAGCTGGAGGCCGGCTCGTCACCGGAGGGATCGTATTGTCCGGTGCCGGCCATCAACGGCTCGTTCAGCTCGGTCACGCCATATTGCAGGAAGTTGGCGGTGGCGACCGGGCTGGTGCCCTTGAGCGTATAGGGGTTGAGCGTGTCGAAACTGCCGGCGGCCATGATGCGCAGGGTGCCGCCTTTGGGAGCTTCCGGGTTGACCCAGTCGAAATGGGCGAAGCTGGCGGGATACTTGAGCGCGCCGAATTGCGCATAGCCGTGGCTTTCGCTGAGCGTTGCCCAGGCCGGAAAGCTGGTGGCCAGGCCAAAAAACAGCGAGAGGAGGGGGCGTCTCAAGAGCAGTATCCGATCCGGGGTAGCAAGGTTTCCGTACAGTAACAGCTTGTCTGTACAGGAAAAAGAGCGGCCCCAGCGGTGAACTGCGACTGTGTTGCAATGCGCGTCAGTTGGCCAGGCGCAGGGTCAGCACCTGGCCCGGTTTCAGGGCCTTGCCGGTGCGGGGATTCCAGCTTTGCAGCTTCTGCATCTGCACGTTGAAACGCTTGGCGATCATGTGCAGGGAGTCGCCCTTGCGCACCTTGTAATAGGTGACGTCGGCGACGGCTTTCGCGCTGGAGCTGTGGCCACCCTGCAGCTTGATGGTCTGGCCGACGCGTAGCGAGTTGCCCTTCAGGGCATTCCAGCGCTGGATGTCGTTGACCGAGACGTTATGCGCCTTGGCGATCTGCCAGAGGTTGTCGCCATTGCGAATGGTGTAGTTGCGCGAGGCAACGGCAGTATTGACGGCGCGTTGCGGCGCCTCGTCGGGCACCGTTTGCAGGCTGGTCGGCAGGCTCAGGTGCTGGCCCACGGCCAGGGTGTTGCCGGTGAGCTGGTTGAGCTCCTTGATGGTGGCCACGCTGAGTTCGTAACGATTGGCAATACCGTGCAAATTGTCACCGGCACGCACCACGTATTCCTGCAGGCCACGGTCTTCGGGCTTGAGCGTCGACAGGTTGGCGGTCAGCAGTTCGACTTTCTGGGTCGGTACCAGCAGATGCTGGGGGCCGTCCACGGTCACGCGCTTCTTGAAGGCCGGGTTGAGCAGGTACAGCTCGTCTTCATCGACTTCGGCCAGGGCGGCGACGCGGGCCAGGTCCATGCGCTGCTTGAGCTCCACTTCCTCGAAGTAGGGCTCGTTGGCGATCGGCGCGAGGCTCACGCCATAGGCGTCCGGCGCCATGATCACCTGGGACAGGGCCAGCAGCTTGGGCACGTAGTTCTGGGTTTCCTGGGGCAGCGACAGGTTCCAGTAGTCGGTCGGCAAACCGAGCTTCTGGTTGCGCTCGATGGCGCGGCTGACCCGGCCCTCGCCGGCGTTGTAGGCCGCCAGGGCCAGCAGCCAGTCGCCATTGAACATCTCGTGCAGGCGCGCCAAGTAATCCATGGCTGCCTGGGTAGAGGCCGTCACGTCGCGTCGGCCGTCGTACCAGCGGGTCTGGCGCAGGTTGAAGTTGCGCCCCGTGGAGGGAATGAACTGCCAAAGGCCGACGGCATCGGCCTGTGAGTAGGCGAAGGGGTTGTAGGCGCTCTCGATCATTGGCAGCAGCGCCAGCTCCATCGGCATGTTGCGCTCTTCGAGACGCTCGACGATGTAATGAATGTAGGGGTTGCTGCGTTCTCCAGCCTTTTCGACGAACGATGGGTTGCTGGAGAACCACAGGCGCTGCTGCTCGATGCGCGGGTTGACGCCAATGGCGTCCTGCAATTTGTAGCCGCCGCGCACGCGCTCCCAGATGTCCTTGGGTTGCTCGGCCTTGGTCGTGCCGTTGATCCACAGCGGCTGATGCGGCGTTCTGCCGCTCATATCCACCGCTGGCTCGTTCTCCACCTGTTGTTGATCGAGGCTCTGGCAGCCGCCGAGCACGGCACAAACAGCCAGGGCGAGCGCAGGATGGCGCAATGCCAATGCCTTTGAATTCAAGGAGTTAGGTCGAGAGGAGGGCATTGGTTGTGGGGGGTATCCTGGATCGAAAGTCGGGCGATTCTAGAAACCGATCCAGGAGTGGTCAAGTTTTGACCAGGATTTTGCGGGCCAGTCGGCGCTTCAGAAGCGGTCTTTCCAGGCGCGTAGTGCGGCAAACACCTCGCTTTCGCTGGCCAGGGGGCGACCTTCGCGGCTGGCGATCATTTCTTTAACCGATGTTTCCGCAGCGCGCAGAAATGGGTTGGTCGCGCGCTCGAGCCTGAGGGTGGACGGCAGGCTGATCTGCCCATTCTGCCGCCATGCCTCGACCTGCTCGAAACGTCTGGCGATGTCCGCGTTGCCCGGCTCGACGGCCTTGGCGAAGCGCAGGTTGCTAAGTGTGTATTCGTGAGCGCAATAGATCAGTGTGTCGTCCGGCAGGGCTGCCAGGCGCTGCAGCGACTGCTGCATCTGCACCGGCGTGCCCTCGAACAGGCGGCCACAGCCGGCGGCGAACAGGGTGTCGCCACAGAACAGCCAGTGATGATCGGGCTGATAGAAGGCGATATGGCCCAGGGTGTGGCCAGGCACTTCGATGACCTGCAGGGGCAGACCCAGCACGTCTATATGGTCGCCATCGGCCAGTGCCTGGTCGCGGCCCGGAATGTTCTCGTTGGCCGGCCCAAAGACCCGAGCGCCGGTGTCGCGTCGCAGCTGCTCGACGCCACCAACGTGATCGTTATGGTGATGGGTGATCAGGATGTCGCTCAGCGTCCAGTCGCCATGCTCACGCAGCCAGGCTTGCACCGGGGAGGCGTCGCCAGGGTCGACCACCGCGACACGCTTGTGCTGCGCATCCTGCAGCAGCCAGATGTAGTTGTCGGAGAATGCGCTGAGGGCTTCGATCTTGATCATCAGGTGGTCGCCAAGCCGGGAACAAAGATGCATCTTAGGGGCTATTGACGCTTCAACGCGAGCCGTGTTCCCTCTGCGTGCAACGTCAGTGGACTCAGGGTGTCATTGGTAGAGATGGCCCAGCAGGTACTTTCATGAACGAGCATCCGATGAGCACGCGAACATGACCGACAATCCCTTCGCCCAGGCCGATGCCGACTGGTTGCAACTGATCGGTGCGGCCCGGCAATGGTTCGACGGCCCGCTGGGCCGCTTGCTGCTCGAGCAGGAGCAGCGTTTGCTCGACGAGGAACTGGCGCGTTTCTTTGGCGGCTATCTGGTGCATTACGGCCCCTGTGCGGAGACGTCGCTGGAAACCCAGCAGATCCAGCGCAGCGTGCGTCTGGGGGCGCCATTCGCCGGTACCGAGATCGTCTGCGAGGAGCAATCCTGGCCACTGGTCGAGCACGCCGCCGATGTGGTGGTGCTGCAGCACGGTCTGGATTTCTGTCAGTCGCCCCACAGGTTGCTGCGCGAAGCCGCGCGCAGCGTGCGCCCAGGCGGTCACTTGCTGATCGTCGGCATCAACCCGATGAGCGCCTGGGGCGTGCGCCATCTGTTCGCTCACGACGTGTTGCACGAAGCCCGCTGCATCGCGCCAAAACGCCTGGGCGACTGGCTCAACCTGCTGGGCTTCGCGCTGGAGAAACGCCGCTTCGGATGTTATCGTCCGCCGCTTGCTTCGGCGGCCTGGCAGGCCCGGTTGGCTCCTCTGGAGCGCTGGGGCGGCGCCTGGCAATCGCCGGGTGGCGGGTTCTACGTACTGGTGGCGCGCAAGCTGGTGGTCGGCCTGCGCCCGTTGCGTCAGTCACGCCGTGAGCCCATGGGCAAACTGGTGCCCATGCCGGTGGCCAAGATCAGTCGTCGCGACCGCGACGGCGCCTGATCCGGCCCCGCAGATCGAAATCAGACCCTAGATAAAGGCGGCGCATGTCCGATCAAGTTGAGCTTTACACCGACGGTGCCTGCAAGGGCAATCCGGGCGTCGGTGGCTGGGGCGCATTGCTGGTGTTCCAGGGCGTCGAGAAGGAATTGTGGGGCGGCGAGGCCGTGACCACCAACAACCGTATGGAGCTGATGGGCGCGATTCGCGGCCTGGCGGAACTCAAGCGGCCGTGCAACGTACGCCTGGTCACCGACTCGCAATACGTGATGAAAGGCATCAAGGAATGGATGCCCAACTGGAAGAAACGCGGCTGGAAAACTGCCTCGAAGGAGCCGGTGAAGAATGCCGACCTCTGGCAGCAGCTGGATGAGCAGGTCAACCGCCACAATGTGACCTGGGAATGGGTGCGCGGCCATATCGGCCACCCCGGCAACGAGCGGGCCGATCAGCTGGCTAACCGTGGCGTCGAAGATATCAGGAGCATGAAGCGTGCGTAGAGTCGTACTGGATACTGAAACCACCGGTATGCCGGTAAACGATGGCCACCGGGTCATCGAGATCGGTTGTGTGGAGGTCGAGGGGCGGCGCCTGACCGGGCGGCATTTCCACATCTACCTGCAGCCGGACCGTGAGATCGATGAAGGCGCCATCGCGGTGCACGGCATCACCAACGAGGATCTCAAGGACAAGCCGCGTTTCAAGGATATCGCCGACGAATTCTACGAGTTCATCAAGGGCGCGCAGCTGATCATCCACAACGCGCCGTTCGACATCGGCTTTCTGAACAACGAATTTGCTCTGATCGGCCAGCACGAGCGTTCGGACATCGCGGCCTATTGCGACGTACTCGACACCCTGCAGATGGCCCGCGAGCGTCACCCGGGCCAGCGCAACAGCCTCGATGCCCTGTGCAAGCGCTACGGTGTCGACAACTCCGGCCGTGAGTTGCACGGCGCCTTGCTCGACTCGGAGATTCTCGCCGACGTCTACCTGGCGATGACCGGTGGGCAGACCAATCTGTCGCTGGCTGGTGAAGGCGCCGACGGTGATGGCAGTGGCCGCCAGCAAGCCACGCCGATTCGCCGGCTGCCCGCCGATCGCCCGCGTGGCGCGGTGATCACTGCGAGCGCCGACGAGCTGGCTGCCCATGCCGCGCGCCTGGCAGTCATCGAAAAGGCCGCCGGTGCGCCCGCGCTGTGGGCGCAGATGGAAGCGGCCGAGCAGGGCACATCTGCCTCCTGATCGGTCAATTGCGACCTTTTCGTATAGCGCTCTGCGCGAGGGGTTCCGTCCTCTGCGGCGAGTCTCTACCCTGAGGACATAGCGGGTTCATCCCGCATGACCTCAGGTGTAACCGATGTACAAAGACCTCAAGTTCCCGGTACTCATCGTTCATCGCGATATCAAGGCCGATACCGTGGCCGGCGAGCGGGTGCGGGCCATCGCTGCCGAGCTGGAGCAGGATGGCTTCACCATTCTGTCCACCGCGAGTTCTGCGGAAGGCCATATCGTCGCCTCGACCCATCACGGGCTGGCCTGCATTCTGGTTGCCGCCGAAGGCGCCGGGGAAAACCGCCACCTGCTGCAGGACATGGTCGAGCTGATACGCATTGCCCGGCGCCGCGCGCCGCAGCTGCCGATCTTCGCTCTGGGCGAGCAGGTCACCATCGAGAACGCCCCGGCCGAGGCCATGGCCGACCTCAATCAGCTGCGCGGCATTCTCTACCTGTTCGAAGATACTGTGCCGTTCCTGGCCCGCCAGGTGGCACGCGCCGCGCGCAATTATCTCGATGGCCTGCTGCCGCCGTTCTTCAAGGCGCTGGTACAGCACACCGCGCAATCCAACTACTCCTGGCACACGCCGGGGCATGGTGGTGGCGTGGCCTATCGCAAGAGCCCGGTCGGGCAGGCGTTCCATCAGTTCTTCGGCGAGAACACGCTGCGCTCCGACCTGTCGGTCTCGGTCCCGGAACTCGGCTCGCTGCTCGACCACACCGGCCCCCTGGCCGCCGCCGAGGAGCGCGCCGCGCGCAATTTCGGCGCCGACCATACCTATTTCGTGATCAACGGCACCTCGACCGCCAACAAGATCGTCTGGCATTCGATGGTCGGCCGTGACGACCTGGTGCTGGTCGACCGCAACTGCCACAAGTCGATCCTCCACGCCATCATCATGACCGGCGCGATTCCCCTGTACCTATCGCCGGAGCGTAACGAACTGGGCATCATCGGCCCGATTCCGCTGAGCGAATTCACCCGCGAGTCGATCCAGGCCAAGATCGACGCCAGCCCGCTGGCCCGCGGTCGCGAGCCCAAGGTCAAGCTGGCGGTGGTGACCAACTCCACCTACGACGGCCTTTGCTACAACGCCGAGCTGATCAAGCGCACCCTGGGTGATTCGGTCGAGGTGCTGCACTTCGACGAAGCCTGGTACGCCTACGCCGCGTTCCACGAGTTCTACGCCGGCCGCTACGGCATGGGCACCAGCCGCGAGGCCGGCGGCCCGATGGTATTCACCACCCATTCGACCCACAAGCTGCTGGCGGCCTTTAGCCAGGCCTCGATGATCCACGTGCAGGATGGTGCGCTACGCCAGCTCGACCGCGACCGCTTCAACGAAGCCTTCATGATGCACATCTCCACCTCGCCGCAGTACGGCATCATCGCCTCGCTGGACGTAGCCTCGGCGATGATGGAAGGCCCGGCCGGGCGCTCGCTGATCCAGGAAACCTTCGACGAAGCGCTGAGCTTCCGCCGTGCCCTGGCCAATTTGGGGCAGAGCCTGAGCAGCGAGGACTGGTGGTTCAGCATCTGGCAACCGCCGCAGACCGAGGGCGCCGACGATGTGGCGACGCCAGACTGGCTGCTGCAGCCGGAGGCCGACTGGCACGGTTTCGGTGACGTCGCCGAAGACTACGTGCTGCTCGACCCGATCAAGGTGACCCTGGTGATGCCCGGCCTTACCGCCGGAGGCCGTCTCGACGAGCGCGGCATTCCCGCTGCGGTGGTCAGCAAGTTTCTCTGGGAGCGCGGCCTGGTGGTCGAGAAGACTGGCCTGTATTCGTTCCTGGTGCTGTTCTCCATGGGCATCACCAAGGGCAAGTGGAGCACGCTGCTTACCGAGCTTCTGGAATTCAAGCGCAGCTACGACGCCAACCTGCCGTTGACTTCGGTGCTGCCTTCAGTAGCCCGCGAAGGCGCGCTGCGTTACCAGGGCATGGGCTTGCGCGACCTGTGCGATGCGCTGCACGACTGCTACCGCGAAAACGCCACCGCCAAATCCCTCAAACGCATGTACACGGTGCTGCCGGAAATCGCTCTGAAACCGGCTGATGCCTACAACCAGCTGGTGCGCGGCGAGGTGGAGGAGGTGCTGGTCGACGACGTCGAGGGGCGCATCGCCGCGGTGATGCTGGTGCCCTATCCACCGGGCATTCCGCTGATCATGCCGGGCGAGCGTTTCACCTCGGCCACCCGCTCGATCATCGATTACCTGCGTTTCGCCCAGGCCTTCGAACAACGCTTCCCGGGTTTCGATGCCGATGTGCATGGCCTGCAGCGTCACGAGGGCGAGCAGGGCAGTTACTACACGGTCGACTGCATCATCGAGAAGTAGGGCGCCAATTGGCGTGACGTGCACTGCGTCACGCCGACCATGATCGACTTTCCGGCGCCGCTTGCTATAGTGGCGCGATTGCTTTGCGGCGTGTGTCGCAGGCTATTCGGCCTGCTTCAAAAAGGATGACTTTCATGGGGCAATACCAAGCTTTTCGTGTCGAACTGCAGGAAAAGATCGCCCATGTGGTGATTGACCGCCCGGACAAGATCAACGCGATGAACGCCGCCTTCTGGACGGAGATCATCGATATCTTCCGTTGGGCCGATGAAACCGACGAAGTTCGCGTGGTGGTGCTGTCTGGCGCCGGCAAGCATTTCTCCTCCGGCATCGACCTCAACCTGCTGGCCCAGGTCAGCAGCCAGCTCGGCAAGGACGTGGGTCGCAATGCCCTGACCCTGCGCCGTAAGATTCTCGAACTGCAGGCCTCGTTCAATGCCGTCGACCAGTGCAGCAAGCCTGTGCTGGCCGCCATTCAAGGTTATTGCCTGGGCGGCGCCATCGATCTGGTCAGCGCCTGCGACATGCGCTATTGCAGCTTGGACGTGCAGTTCGCCATCAAGGAAATCGACATTGGCATGGCTGCCGACGTCGGCACCCTACAGCGACTGCCGCGCCTGATCGGCGACGGCATGCTGCGCGAGCTGGCCTACACCGGCCGTACCATCGAGGCTGCCGAGGCGCGGGAAATCGGTCTAGTTAACCGCGTATTCGAGACCCACGACACATTGCTGAGTGGCGTGATGGACATTGCCCGAAGCATAGCCGCAAAATCGCCGGTTGCCGTGCGCGGCACCAAGGCGATGATCGGCTACATGCGCGATCACCGGGTCGACGATGGCCTCGACTACGTCGCTACCTGGAACGCCGCCATGCTGCAATCGGCTGATCTGCGTGTCGCGATGATGGCCCATATGAGCAAGCAAAATCCCGAGTTCGCTGATTGAGCGCGGTTTCATCACCTGTGCGGGAGGCACATTAGCGAATGGTTTCTGGAGCATCGTCACTGGGCCTGGTTCGCGACGAACTGTTTGCCACGATCGAAGAGGCCGAAGCGAGTCTCGAGCAGTTCATTGTCGAGCGCAACAATGGCACCCTGCTGCAGCAGGCAGTCGACAACCTGCAGCAGGTGCGTGGCACGCTCAACCTGATCGAGCTGACCGGTGCGGAATTGCTCGCCCAGGAAGTGCTCGACCAGGCCACCGATATTCCGGCCGGCATCGGCAGCGAGCGCGACGCCCAGCTGGCGGCGCTCAGCAATGCGTTGCACGTGCTGCGTCGCTACCTCGAAGGCCTCGACGCCCATCGCCAGGAAATGCCCGAGCTTCTGCTGCCGGCGATCAATGATTTGCGTCAGGCCTGCAAACAGCCGCCGCTGCCGGAAAGCTTCTTCTTCAGTGTGCGCCTCGACCAGGCTCGCCCGCGCATGGTGCCGCCGGCACTGGACGCCGCCGCCAAGGAAAGCGAAGGCCGCCGCTTGCGGCAGATGTATCAGGTCGGCCTGTTGGGTTACATCCGCGAGCAGAATCCGGCAGGCAGCATGAAGCTGATGGGCCGTGCCATGAGCCGCCTCGACGGCCTGTTCGCCAACGAGCCGCGCGGGCGCCTGTGCTGGCTCGGCGCAGCCGCTCTGGAAGCACTGAACGATGGCCAACTGCTGCCGCGCAAGTCGCGCAAGCAACTGTTCTCGCGCATCGACCGCGAACTGCGGCAGATGCTGATCAACGGCTCCTACGAGCCGCCGCGCAGCCTGCTCAAGGAGTTGCTTTACCTGGTGGCGCTATCCGCCGGCCGCGGACCGCTGGCGGGCGAGGTGCGTGAGTTATTCGGGATCACCGCGCTGCCGTTCACCGATCACCTGCTCGAAGAGGAATACCAGCGCCTCTCCGGCCCCGGCAAGGCGGTGATGCGTTCGCTGAGTTCGGCGATTCGCGAAGAGCTGGCCAGCGTCAAGGACCTGCTCGACCTGAGCGAACGCGGCACCCTGCAAGCCGATGGCCTGACCAGCCTGCATGCGCTGCTCGGCAAGCTCAGCAAGACCCTGGCCATGGTCGGCCTGAGCTCGGCCGGCAATTCGCTAGCCAATCAGTTGCCGACGGTCAGCGCCTGGTGCGAAGGCGCGCCGGTCGAGCCAAATCAACTTATCGCCCTAGCCGACGCCGTGCTGTATGTCGAAGGCATGGTGGCGACCTTGGAGCGCGGTGAGCGCATTACCGCGCCGCGTGCCGAGCCTGAAGTGTGTACCTTCGCCCAGCATCAGCTGTTCGAGGCACGCATCGTGGTGCTCGACGAAGCTCGCGCGGGCCTGGCGCTGGCCAAGCGAGCGATCACGGCCTATCTGGAATCGGCTGGCGATCGTATGCACCTGTCCAATGTGCCGTTCAGCCTGCAGGCCGTGCGTGGCGGCCTGTGGTTCCTCGGTCAGGAGCGCGCGGCGAACCTGGTGGGTGCCTGCGCCGACTATATCCAGGCGCAGATGCTCGACACCGACCAGATGCCCGCTGAAGCTCGTCTCGAAGTGCTCGCCGATGCCTTGAGTAGCCTGGAATATTACCTGGAAGCCGACGCCGGCCTGGCTCAGCCCAGCGTGCTGGATCTGGCTGAAGAAAGCGTTCGCGCCCTGGGCCAAGAGGTGGCCGCTTGATGGCCGCGCATTGGCAACCCGGGCTTCTTGATAGTGATCAGCCTGGCGGGCTGGTACTGGCCCATCACCGTCAGCATTTTCTCGGCGATGCCAATGGCCTGCTGTTTCCCCGCGAGTGGTTGAAGCAGCAGGAACTGCCGGTGATCGCCGAGCACGGCCTGGGGCACTTTCATGGCGAGCCGGTCTATCTGCTCGAGCTGCAGGGCAAGGCCGAACTGTCGGGCTGCCAATGGCAGTCGTTGCGCCAAGTGATGCTCGAAGGTGATGCCGAGCTGTTCCAGATGCTCGGTTTTGCCGCGCAGATCGGCACCTGGGCCAGTGACAACCGCTTCTGCGGCAGTTGCGCCACGCCGATGCTGCAGGTCGTCGGCGAGCGCGCCATGCAGTGCCCAGCATGCAGCTTGCGCCATTATCCGCGGCTGTCGCCGAGCATGATCGTGCTGGTCACCCGCGGTGATGAGGTACTGCTGGCCCGCTCGCCGCGTTTCGTCAGCGGCGTGTACAGTACCCTGGCCGGTTTCGTCGAGGCTGGTGAGTCCGTAGAGCAGTGCGTCGCCCGCGAGGTACGTGAAGAGGTGGGCGTCGAGGTTTGCAATATCCGCTACCAGGGCAGCCAGAACTGGCCGTTCCCGCATTCGCTGATGTTGGGCTTTCATGCCGATTACGCCGGCGGTGAGATCGTCATGCAGGAAGAGGAGATCGAGGACGCCCGCTGGTTCTCTATCCATGCGCTGCCACCGTTGCCGGCCTCGCGCTCGATCGCCCGTTACCTGATCGATTCGTACGTGGCCAGCCGCCTGGCAGGCCCTTGAAAAACTACCTACGTTGCCATTGCTTCGTTAAAAACAGCCTCGCGTGCGAGCCCAGTCAAAATGCTTATTTCCAGCGCGTAAACTGCGCTCTTGACTCACTTCGTTCGCCCTGCGGGCCAGCCTTCGGCTGTTACTCCGCTGCGCTACGTTTGGGCTGTTTTTGTGGGGCCGCCCAGGCCTTGCACTGACTTCCTCGCCTACGTTTTTCAAAGGCCTGTTAGGCGGCGCTGAACCAGTGCTGCCAGACTAGCCGCGTCGTCAGCCCCAGCACCACCAGAATGAAGACCGGACGGATGAACTTCGAGCCGCCGCCAATTGCCGTGCGCGCGCCGAGAAAGGCGCCGGCCATCAGCGAAAAGCCCATGCACAGGCCCAGCACCCAGGCCACTTGTCCGGCGGCGATGAATACCGCCAGGGCAAAGGCGTTACTGATGAAGTTCATCGAGCGCGCCACACCGCTGGCACGCACCAAGTCCAGCGGGTACATGAGCAGCGTGCTGACCGTCCAGAAGGCGCCGGTTCCCGGGCCGGCCACACCATCGTAGAAACCCAGGCCGATGCCTTGCGGCCATTGCCGGCGGCTAGCGATGGGCAGGTCGGCGTCCAGCGGGGCGTCCGGTGTCTTGCCGAACAGCAGGTACAGACCGCAGGCGAACACCACCACCGGCAGCATCTTGTTGATCCATTCGGCCGGCATCCAGTGCACCAGTACCGCACCGCCAATGGCGCCGATGGCGGTGGCGACCATCGCATTCTTCCACTTGCCCGGGCTGAACAGCTTGCGACGGTAGAAGGTGTAGCTGGCGGTCGCCGAACCGAAGGTCGCGCACAGCTTGCTGGTGCCCAGTACCAGATGAGGCGGCAGGCCGGTAGTGAGCAGGGCAGGGATGGTCAGCAGACCACCGCCGCCGGCGATGGCGTCGATGAAACCGGCAATGAACGCGACCAGGGCGAGCAGTAGCAACGTCGTGGGCTCGACGGCCATCTCGAAGGGAAGGGACATAAAAGGCGACCTGTATCCGATTGTGCGGCAACGGCGCTATTCGCCGGGCAACGCGCTGCGCATAATGCCGACATTTTCACTGACAAGGAATCGATTCGATGCAGTACGACGCGCTCGCCTGGGCAACGGCTCTGCTGGCATTGCTGGTGTTGTTCATCGCCCTGCGCATTCTGTTCGGCGGGCGCTGGTTTCTCGCCTGGCTGCGCGGCACCAGCGGCCTGATATTTCTCGCTGCTTCGGCGCTGGTGGGCCTGGTGGCCTACGACCTGAGCCGCTACGAGCCGTTGCCCGCCAACAAGCCACTGCTAACCCTGAGCTTCCACCGTACGGCCAACGTCTATCAGGTGGATATTCTCGAGAATGGTGTGCAGCGCAGCGTCAATCTGGAGGGCGATCTCTGGCAACTGGATGTACGTTTGCTGCAGTGGAAGGGCCTGGCCGCGCTGATCGGCCTGGAGCCTGGCTACCGGCTGGAGAAAATCAACAGCCGCTTCCTGTCCATCGAGCAGCAGAACCAGGCGCGTTACACACAGGCCGAGCTGACCAGCAGCTTGTACGGCGTAGACCTGTGGCGCTGGCTGCGCCTGGGCCAGCACGATCTGTTCATGTTCGATGCCCAGGCGCGCCGCGTGACCTACCTGCCGATGGCCGATCAGGCGGTGTTCAACGTCAGCCTGACACCAACTGGGCTGTTGGCCCAGCCGATGAACGAGGCGGCTCATCAGGCGCTCAAGGATTGGCAATGAGTTGCTGCAGCTCGGATGTGGCCCATTTGCAATGAGCAGAGTGTGAGGGGAGCAGCCGGTCGTTCTCGTGGGATGGACTGGTGATTATCTGTGGGAGCGGGCCATGCCCGCGAGAAGTCACGGGCATGGACTAGGCGTCCCCGCCCGTTCCCACAATGAGTTCGCCAGCATTACCGTGTTGTTTGCGCGCTCAATTCCGCTCTGACGAGCGGGTTACTTTTGGCATTGCCCCAAAAGTAACCAAAAGGTCTAGCCCCGACATCCGGCCCCAGCTGCGCTGGGATTCCCTCATTACATCGTCGTTCCGGGGGCCGGCCTGGAAGGGCCATCCATGGCCCATCAGGCCTCTCGCCGCATCCATGCGGCTCGTCCCCCTACACAACGATTCCATTCGGCCTCCTGAAGGGGCGATTGATGTCGTCTGCTATTGCCGTGCATGAGAAGCATCAAGAAGCAAAAGCGGCGAACGGCCGCTTCTGCCTCTTACCGCCCCCATAACGACACAATACAGCCTCAAGGCTCGCAGCCAGGTCTCAGGAAAGAAACCCGCCATCGACATTCAACGCCACGCCCGTGGTGTAGCTCGACGCCTCGCTGGCCAGGTACAGCACCGCGCCGGCCATCTCGCTCGGATCGGCGACGCGCTTGAGCGGAATGCGCTGCAGGGCGAAGTTGAGGATCGCCTCGTTCTTGGTCAGCGCCGACGCGAAGCGCGTGTCGGTCAGCCCCGGTAGCAGGGCATTGCAGCGGATGCCGAACTGCGCGCATTCCTTGGCGAACACCTTGGTCATGCTGATTACCGCTGCCTTGGTCACCGAATAGATGCCCTGGAATTCACCCGGTGACACGCCGTTGATCGACGCCACGTTGATGATGCTGCCGCCGCCGTTCTCCTTCATCAGCTTGCCGCCTTCGATGGACATGAAGTAATAGCCGCGGATGTTCACATCGACAGTCTTCTGGAACGCGCCCAGGTCGGTATCCAGCACGTTACAGAACTGCGGGTTGGTCGCCGCGTTGTTGACCAGGATGTCGAGTCGCCCGTAGCGCTGGCGAATCTCGGCGAACACCGCCTGAATCTGCTCCATCTCGCCGATATGGCAGGCCATCGCCACGGCCTTGCCGCCCTTGGCGACGATGGCATCGGCGACGGTCTGGCAATCGTCGAGCTTGCGGCTGGCGACGATCACTTCGGCGCCCTGTTGGGCGAGCAGGTGGGCGATGGCTTCACCGATGCCGCGGCTGGCACCGGACACGAAGGCGATCTTGCCGTCGAGGTCGAACAACTGAGTCTTGGACATGGCGTGAGTCTCGGTAGAGGAAGGGCGTCAGAGCGATGAGCGCGCGATGACCCCGAGGGCCATCTGTTCGAGCAAGGCGTTCATCTGCACGAAGGAGGCGAAGCGCTTGTCGGCGGTTTGCCCGTGGTAATAGCGGTAGTAGATCTGCTGGACGATGCCGGCCAGGCGGAACAGGCCGTAGATGTAGTAGAAGTCGAAGCACTTGATTTCGATGCCGGCACGCTCGGCGTAGTAATCCACGAAGCCCTGGCGGGTCAGCATGCCGGGCGCGTTGCTCGGCTGGCGACGCATCAGTTGCACCGGGGCGGGGTCGTCCGCTTCGATCCAGTAGGCCAGGGTGTTGCCCAGGTCCATCAGCGGGTCGCCCAGGGTGGTCAGCTCCCAGTCGAGCACGCCGATGATGCGCAGCGGGTCGTTGGCATCGAGGATCACGTTGTCGAAGCGGTAGTCGTTGTGCACGATGGCCGGCCGCGGGTGGTCGGCCGGCATCTTCTCTTGCAGCCAGCTGCGGACCGCCTGCCAGCCGGGCGCATCGGGGGTGCGCGCGTTGTCGTAGCGCTCGCTCCAGCCGCTGATCTGCCGCGCCACGTACCCATCGGGCTTGCCCAGGTCGGCCAGGCCACAGCGTTGATAATCGACCTGGTGCAGCTCGACCAGGCGGTCGATGAAGCTCTTGCACAGGGAGGTGGTCTGATCGGCCGTGAGCTGCAGCTCTGCCGGCAGGTCGGCGCGCAGGATGATGCCGTCCAGGCGCTGCATGACGTAGAACTCGGCGCCGATCACCGATTCGGCGGTGCAGTGCACGAACGCCTGCGGGCAGTACGGAAAAGCGTCTCTGAGTTGGTTGAGAATACGGAATTCACGGCCCATGTCGTGGGCTGACTTGGCCTTGCGGCCGAAAGGCGGGCGGCGCAGTACCAGTTCGCGGTCGGCGTAGCGCAACAGGTAGGTCAGGTTGGAAGCGCCCCCGGGGAACTGGCTGATCTGCGGTTCACCCTGTAGATCGCTTAGATGGGCCTTGAGGTAGGCGTCGATGGCGCGGGCATCGAGTTCTTCGCCCTGGCGGATGGCGCCGGGTCGGTCGGTGAGTGTCATCCCTATCCCTTCTCGTTGTCATTGGCGGTGATGATCGGGTCAATCTAATCAGCTGGGCGGCCGCTCACAAGCGTGGCGCAGGCTTATCTATATAGCTGTTGGTGGCGAATCAAGCCTGCTGATACGCCAGGCGGCAGGGCAAAGAATGCCGTGAGTTATTTCGAGGTTGGCTCTGCCGATAACCCTAGGGGTGGCCGCCAAAATAGCGGGCAAAAAAAACCGGAATCCTGGGATTCCGGTTTCGCGATTCGAACTGACTATCTGCACTCAGACCGAGAACAGCTCGCTCAGCTTGAGCGCCAGCATCATGTCGCCTTCGGCGCGCAGCTTGCCGGCCATGAAAGCCTGCATGCCGTCGGTCTCACCGGTGGTGATGCCTTTGAAGGTTTCCTTGTCCATGATCAGGGTGACGTTGGCGTCCGGGTGCTCGCCATGTCCCACGTCGCAGGTGCCGTCCTTGACGATGAGGTAGTGGTTGTCGGCATCTTCGATGTTGAACTGGAAAACCAGGTCCAGGCCTTCGGCGGCGCTGGGGTTGAACTTGGCTTTCATGGTTTGGACGATGTCTGCGACGCTCATGATGGTTTCCTTGTAGTTTCCGATTGTTCTGCGCCCTCGCGGGCACGTTGACCGTCGCTCAGCGATAGGTAATGAGCGATGGGGTGTTCAACAGCTGCAAATGGGCATGGCTGTTGAAGGAAGCTAGGGTCACCCGCTCGCCCTGGAACTTCAGGCAGCTTAGCGAGGTGTTGACGATTTGCCAGTTCATGGCGAACGCGCTGGCAACCGGCATGCCGGTCAGCAGGTGGATCAGGGCGGTGATGGTGCCGCCGGAAGTGAACACGGCGATGCGCTCACGGGGCCGGGCGTTATCCAGCAACCGTTGCAGGCCGCCATTCACCTGATCGAGAAACGCCTGCCAGCTTTGCAGCGCCGGCGCGTCGTAGTCGCCGCCGATCCAGGTATCGAGCAGGCGCACGAACAGACGCTGAAATTCGGCGCGGTTGTGCGCGGCGTTGCGCATGACTTCCAGCGCCTGGGGCTCGTGGGGTAGCAGCGCCGGGAGCAGGGCGCGGATCACCCCTTCGGCATCGAATTCGTTGAAGGCTGCATCGGTTTGCAGCACAGGCGCCTCGGCAAGCTGTTCGAGCACCAGTCGGCCAGTATCGGCCTGACGCTTCAGGCTGCCGCTGACCGCGCGATCGAGCTTGAGGCCTGTCTCGGCCAGATGGCGGCCGAGCAAGGTCGACTGGCGCTCACCAAGCGACGAGAGGACATCGTAATCCTCTGCACCGAATGAGGCCTGGCCATGTCGAATCAGGTAGATGCTGCCCACGTACGCTGCAACCCGCGAACCTTGAATGTGAGGCGAGGGTAGGAGGGATGGGCGGAAGCTGTCAACGAAAATTCATACGTTTGTTTGAATTGCCTGCGGCAGGGCTGAAAACCGGCCGCTGGCTGGTGGCTGTGTGGCCACGCCGGTATGCTGGCCGACGCAGGCCGCCGCGCGAGGCGGCTGATTGGATAAAGGGGAAGTGTGTGGAGTTTCTTGCTGATTACGCAGGGTTTCTGGCCAAGACGGTGACGCTGGTCGTGGCCATTCTGGTCGTGCTGGTGGCGGTGGCCGTTTTGCGCAGCCGCGGGCGTCGCAGTGGTGGGCAGTTGCAGGTCACCAAGCTCAATGATTTCTACAAGGCGCTGCGTCAGCGCCTGGAACAGTCGATTCTCGACAAGGATCAGCTCAAGGCGCTGGGCAAGGAAGAAGCCAAGGTCGCCAAGGCGGCGAAGAAGCAGGCGCCGCAGAAATCGCGGGTGTACGTCTTGGACTTTGACGGCGATATCAAGGCCTCGGCCACCGAGGGCCTGCGCCACGAGATCACTGCACTGTTGAGCCTCGCCACGCCCCAAGACGAAGTGGTGCTGCGCCTGGAAAGCGGCGGTGGCATGGTGCACAGCTATGGACTGGCCTCGTCGCAACTGGCGCGCATTCGTCAGGCTGGCGTGCCGCTGACGGTGTGCATCGACAAGGTCGCCGCCAGCGGTGGCTACATGATGGCCTGCATCGGCGAGAGGATCATTTCCGCGCCGTTCGCCATCCTCGGCTCCATTGGCGTGGTCGCCCAGCTGCCCAACGTCAACCGCCTGCTGAAGAAGCACGACATCGACTTCGAAGTGCTGACCGCCGGTGAATACAAGCGCACCCTGACCGTGTTCGGCGAGAACACCGAAAAAGGCCGGGAGAAGTTTCAGGAAGATCTGGAGACCACCCACGAGCTGTTCAAGAACTTCGTGGCGCGCTACCGCCCTCAGCTGGAAATCGACGAGATCGCCACTGGCGAAGTTTGGCTCGGCATGGCAGCGCTGGAGAAGCAGCTGGTCGACGAATTGAAGACCAGTGACGAATACCTGGCCGAGCGGGCTCGCGAAGCCGACCTTTATCAGCTGCACTATGTACAGAAGAAATCCCTGCAGGAGCGTGTCGGCCTGGCTGCCAGCGTTGCGCTGGATCGCTTTGCCCTGACCTGGCTGGGGCGTCTGACCCAGCAGCGTTTCTGGTAACCCGCACCCTCCGCTCTGGCGGATCAAGGAGGTCTGGATGACGAGTTTCACTGCGCTGCAAGCGGCGCCCGACGCCCAAGGTCATTTCGCGATGCAGATTGTGGATCGCGACGTGGCCGATCTGCCGGCCGGCGAGCTGCTGATCCGTGTTCGCTACTCCTCGCTGAACTTCAAGGACGCGCTGTCCGCCACCGGCCAGCGCGGCGTGAGCAAGCATTACCCGCATACGCCGGGCATCGATGCGGCCGGTGTGGTGGAGCATTCCAGCGCCGCCGAATTCACCGAAGGTGATGAGGTGATCGTCACGGGTTACGACCTGGGCATGAATACCGCCGGTGGGTTTGGTCAGTACATCCGAGTGCCTGCCAGCTGGGCGATCAAGCGCCCGCAAGGGCTATCACTGCGCGAGGCGATGATTCTCGGCACGGCCGGCCTGACCGCGGCACTGTGCGTCGACAAGCTGGAGCAGGCTGGCCTCGAGCCGCAGAACGGCCCGGTGCTGGTCACTGGCGCCACCGGCGGGGTGGGCAGCATCGCGGTGATGCTGCTCAACAGTCTCGGCTATCAGGTCAGTGCCGCCACGGGCAAGGCCCAGCAGGGCGATATGCTCAAGCGCCTGGGCGCCTCCCAGGTCGTGCCGCGGCTCGAGCTGCAGAGTGGCGCCGAGCGACCGCTGCTACGCGAGCAGTGGAATGGGGCGGTGGACACCGTGGGCGGCGACATTCTGTGCAATGTGCTCAAGGCCACCCGTTACGGTGGCAGCGTGGCCTGTTGCGGGCTGACAGCCGGCGTGGATTTCCAGGCCAGCGTGCTGCCCTTTATCTTGCGTGGCGTAAATCTGCTGGGCGTCGATTCGGTCGAGCTGCCCCTGGTGGTCAAGGCGTCGATGTGGGATCGGCTATCGCTGCAGTGGAAACTGCCGAACCTGGAAGCCCTGGCGACCGAAGTGGGGCTTAACGAGCTGCCGGCAGCCATCGAGCGCATCCTGCAGGGCGAGCAGGTCGGGCGGGTGCTGGTCAGGCTCGACTGAGACTCGATAAACGCCCATAAAAAACCCGCCTTTTGGCGGGTTTTTCATTCTTAGAGCCTGTTCACGATCTCGCGAGCTAGAGCCATACAGGCAAAAACAGTCGATGTAAATGAGCATTCTGACTGGGCTGGCAATCCAGCCTGTTTTTAACGCAGTGGGGCCGACGCGCAGCAGATCGTGAGCAGGCTCTTAGGCGCGGCGCCGGAACAGCGGTTGCGGCTGATCGGCGGAGGCCTGGTAGACCTCGGAGAACTCCTCGAAGGCTTTCAGCGCGTCTTCGGCGTCCTTGTCTTCGCGCAGGGCAAAGGCGTCGAAGCCGCAGCGTTTGAGCGCCCACAGCTGGTCGCGCAGCACGTCGCCAATGGCGCGCAGCTCGCCCTTGAAGCCGTAGCGAGTACGAAGCAGGTAAGCGGATGACGAGTGACGGCCGTCGGTGAAGGCCGGGAAGTTCAGCGCGATGACCTGGAAGGCGTCCAGCGAGTCGACGATCGACTCGATTTCTTCTTCGGCGTCCAGCCACACGCCCAAGCCGCCGTCGCGGGCCTTGAGGGCATGGCCGTGTTCGAGCCAGAGGTTCAGCGGTACGATCAGGTCGTCGCAGTTGGACAGTTCTTCAAAGCTGGTTTCCTTAGGCATCAGGTGCCAGCTTTCGTCGACGATCTGGCCGTTCTTAATGATTCGCTGCATATACGCGCTCCTTGAACGGGGCGACACCGATACGGCGGAAGGTGTCGATGAAACTTTCTTCTTCGGTGCGTTGCTCGACATAGACGTTGACGATCTTGTCGATCACGTCCGGCATGTCGTCCTGGGCGAAGGACGGGCCGAGGATCTGCGCCAGGCTGGCGTCACGACCGGCGCTGCCGCCGAGGGACACCTGGTAGAACTCCTGGCCTTTCTTGTCGACGCCGAGAATGCCGATGTGGCCCACGTGGTGGTGGCCGCAGGCGTTCATGCAGCCGGAAATGTTCAGGTCGATGTCGCCAATGTCGAACAGGTAGTCCAGGTTATCGAAGCGGCGCTGGATGGCTTCGGCCACCGGGATCGACTTGGCGTTGGCCAGCGAGCAGAAGTCGCCGCCCGGGCAGCAGATGATGTCGGTCAGCAGGCCCACGTTCGGCGTGGCGAAACCCTTGTCGCGCAGTTCGCCCCACAGGGTGAACAGCTGCTGCTGCTCGACGTCGGCGAGGATGATGTTCTGGTTATGGCTGTTGCGCACTTCGCCGAAGCTGTAGCGATCGGCCAGGTCGGCGATGGCGTCGAGCTGCTTGTCGGTCACATCGCCTGGAGCCACGCCGGTGGGCTTGAGCGACAGGGTGACGGCTACATAGCCCGGCTTCTTGTGGGCGAAGGTGTTGCGCTGGCGCCAGCGGGCGAAACCCGGATGCTCGGCGTCGAGCTGGGCGAGTTGCGCATCCTGATCCTGCAGCGCCTGGTAGGCCGGATCGACGAAATGCGCAGCGACGCGGGCCACTTCGGCGTCGGTCAGGGTGGTCGGGCCATCCTTGAGGTGCGCCCACTCGGCGTTGACGCGCTCGGCGAACACTTCCGGGGTCAGCGCCTTGACCAGGATCTTGATGCGCGCCTTGTACTTGTTGTCGCGACGGCCGTAGCGGTTGTAGACACGCAGAATGGCGTCGAGATAGGAAAGCAGGTGCTGCCAGGGCAGGAATTCATTGATGAAGCTGCCGACGATCGGCGTACGGCCCAGGCCGCCACCCACGGCGACGCGGAAGCCCAACTCGCCCGCGGCGTTCTTCACCGCTTCCAGGCCGATGTCGTGCACCTCGATGGCGGCGCGGTCACTGGCGGCGCCGTTGACGGCGATCTTGAACTTGCGCGGCAGGTGGCTGAACTCGGGATGAAAGGTCGACCACTGGCGGATGATTTCGCACCAGGGGCGCGGATCGATGATTTCATCCTTGGCCACACCGGCGAACTGGTCGGTGGTGGTGTTGCGGATGCAGTTGCCGCTGGTCTGGATGGCGTGCATCTGCACGGTGGCCAGCTCGGCGAGAATCTCCGGCACGTCTTCCAGTTCCGGCCAGTTGAACTGTACGTTCTGGCGGGTGCTGATGTGCGCGTAGCCCTTGTCGTAATCGCGGGCGATTTGCGCCAGCTTGCGCACCTGGGTGCTGTTCAGCAGGCCGTAGGGCACAGCGATGCGCAGCATGGGTGCGAAGCGCTGGATGTACAGACCGTTCTGCAGCCGCAGCGGACGGAATTCTTCGCCGCTCAGTTCGCCACTGAGGTAACGGCGGGTTTGATCGCGGAACTGCTTGACGCGGTCCTCGACGATTTTCTGGTCGTACTGGTCGTATACGTACATGGGAATCCTGTTATCAGGCTGCTTGCCAGATCGATCGAGCGATTGCGGCGCGACAGTGTGGCTTGGTTCGGCAGCGAGCGGTTTGTCGCTCGTCTACCGTGGCTCTGGCAAGCCGCCACGCATAATGCTTCGATGACCCGTTACAGCAAATCTGCGCGCACGGCCGCGCACTCCTCATGCGGAGCCGGGGCACGATACCAGTTCAGGTTTATGCGCAAAAGTGATGTTTGAATATAAGAAAAGAACTTTTGGTGCTAAGTCAGAATGCATGCATAACTGTGGTGGTGGATCGTTGCGCAAGTGCCTGGCAGGTGAGATTTTCCTTGCCTGACTATTGAGAATCATCCGCAACAATGTGATGGTTCGTTGACTGCCCGCAGCCTCCCAATACCGGGCGGCGAACAGGTGAAACGTCGACAATAATCTGCTTGTCGCACACATAAGGCCGGCCTCGTGCGCCGCCTGTCCCAGAGTTGAACGAAGAGGTTCTATGCAAACGCTTTCCGCTCGCAATGGCATGCTGCAGGCATGGGTTTCCCAGGTTCGTGAATCTCCGTGGGTGGCCGCCGGGCTGGGCATTGCTCTGTTGGTGGTGTTGTGGTTGCTGTTCAGTAGTCTGGTCAATATCTTCGATGGGGCGCACCCGGAGCGTATTCGTTATGCCCTGTATGGCGGCGGCGCGGGCTTTGCAGCAACCGCTCTGGGTGCGCTTGCGGCGCTGGCGCTGGGCAACATCAGCGTCAGGACCCAGGACAGCATGCTCGGCTTCGCGGCCGGCATGATGCTGGCGGCCAGCTCCTTTTCGCTGATCCTGCCTGGCCTGGAAGCCGCCGAAGTGTTGACCGGCAGCGGTTTGCGGGGCGCTGCGACGGTGGTGCTCGGGCTGGCCCTTGGTGTGCTGCTGATGCTCGGGCTGGACCGCTTCACACCCCACGAGCATGAAAGCGCGGGCGCGCAGGGGCCACAAAGCAGCCGGCTAAGCCGCGTATGGCTATTCGTGTTCGCCATCACCCTGCATAACCTGCCGGAAGGTATGGCCATTGGCGTTGGCTTTGCCGGCGATGACATGCAGGTCGGCATTCCATTGGCAACCGCCATTGCCATTCAGGACATTCCCGAAGGCCTGGCTGTCGCCCTGGCGCTGCGCACCATCGGTGTATCGGTCTTGCGTGCAGCACTGATTGCAGCCGCCAGTGGCCTGATGGAGCCCCTTGGTGCGTTGGTTGGTGTCGGCATGTCGAGCAGCTATGCGCTGGCTTATCCCATCGGCCTTGGTCTGGCCGCCGGTGCGATGCTGTTCGTGGTATCCCACGAGATCATCCCCGAGACTCACCGCAACGGCCACCAGACGGCGGCGACTCTCGGGCTGATGGGCGGGTTTGCTGTGATGATGTTCTTAGATACGGCATTGGGCTGATAGGCATTTGCCCAGCGCTGATGCACACTGCGCCAGGTTTCGAGCTTCGTTAGTCACTATGGGATTGGCGCGTGCGCACAAGAGATGTCATGGCCCGTTTTCGTCACATCGGTGGCCTTCTGGTGCTGATGTGCGCCCTGAGCTGCCCTCTCGCCGCTCAGGAGGAGCCGTTGAATGTCTATGTTGGCCAGGGCCAGATGCCCTTCGCCGACGGCGTGGCCAAGGGCTCCGGGCTGTTCGGTGAGCTGATGCGTGAGTTGTGTACGCGCACGGCCCAGCAATGCGTGTTTCGCAGTGTGCCCTGGCGCAGGGTCTTGAGCGAGGCCGAAGGCGACCCCCATGGCATCGTGCTCAATCTGGGGCGTACCCCGGAGCGGGAGAATGGATTCGTCTGGCTGCTTGATGTGCTGCCCACGCCCTATGTGCTCGTCAGTCTCGACCGCACCTTCGACAACCTGAACGATGCCCTGCGGGCCGGCCCGGTGGCGGTGATGGCCGGCACCCCGCGCGCTGATGAACTGAAACGCATCCAAAGTGGCGACCAGCGTGTGGTGGAGGTCACCGATCCGCTGCAAGCTGCCGAGCTGCTGCGCAGCGGCCGCGTGGTGGCCTGGTACGAGATCGACTTGCGGGCTTTCTATCTATGGCGCGAAATGAATGCCCAGGCGCCGCTGCTGGCTGGCAAGCCGCTGAGCAGCACGCGCAGTCATATCGCTGGCAGCCTCAAACTGGAAGGTGCCGAGGCGCTGTCGCAGAAGATGACGGCGGCGTTCGAGGACATGCATCGCGATGGCAGCTGGCAGCGCATTCTCGTCAGTTATCTGGGGCTGGAGCGGTCGCGGGCTTTGCTGTCTGGCGGCTGGTAAGTCATGCTAGCGCCCTGAAACCCCGAGGAGCGCCTGATGAAGTACATCCACCAGCGCGAGCACCTCAACGAAGATGACCTGGTCATCATCGAATGCTCGCAACCCTGCAATATCCGCCTGATGAACGATGCGAACTTTCGCAGTTTCAAGAATGGTGGTCGCCATACGTATCACGGCGGCGCGTTCGACAAGTTTCCGGCCAAGATCACCGTGCCCAGCAGCGGTTTCTGGAACATTACCCTCGACACCGTGACCCGCAAGGCGATCAGCGTGACGCGCAAGCCGACCCTCAAGCACTCGATCAAGATCGTGCGCCGCTCGTCTTCAGATTTGTCCTGATGCGACTCAGATACTGCTGCTGTTGAAACCCTCGTCGATAAAAGCTTCGCGGCCGCCTGGAGCCAGACTGCAGATGGCCTCCAAGCCCAGATAGTCATAGCCGCGTTCTTGCTGATCAGGATGACTGGGCTTCTCTTGGCAGCGAACCTGAATCCACAGCCGGTAGCCCTCGTCGCAGACCTCGTAGGTTTCCGACTCAATGTAGTACGTGCCGGCAAGATTATTGCGGCAGGGAAAAGCATCGATTTCGGGGAAGCACTGCTCAGGGTCATTGACGTAGGCATCAAGACGCCGTTGCAATTGCTCATAAAGCGAACTCAGCAGAGGCGCAAACGCCTTTCGTGCTTTCTCGGCCTGAGGCCCATCCAGCAGTATGCGGTGCCGGGCGAAATCCGGCGCCCAGAGGGGTGGCGCGATGCGCTGCAAGATGATCATCCGTGGCGCGATCAGTCTTCTGCGTCGCTGCTCACCGCAGCGAGACAGGTCAGATGGTGTTCGCCAATGCGCCAACTGTCTTCTGCTGCCAGGTATTGCGCTTCCATCACCGCGTTGTAACTGAACTGCCAGCGTTTGCGTTCGCGGCCGTCTTGGGCCTCGATAGACAATACAACCGCCTCGCTGGCGAACGCCTCGTTCGCCTCAGCGGCCGCATCGGCCTGATCGAGTAGCGCGTCGTCGAGCTGGAAGTCGAAGGCGTGCAGGTCATCGATGACCAGCATGTCGGCGGTTTCCAGCTGGTCGAGCAGGTAGGTCGTTGTGTCGGTCATGGCAGTCCGGTCGTTCAATGGATTCATTTCGCGAGGTAGGCGAGTACCCGCGGGTCTTTGTAAAGGGCCACCACGCCGTCGGCGATCGAGCCGCTGAGGTCCTGCTGGGCACTGGCGCCCGTAGCGTGATTGATGGTCATTTCGAAGCGTTGCCCATCATCCAGGCTGACGGTGAAGGTCATGGTGCCTTTCCAGTAGAAGAAGATGTAGCGGCTCTCCAGGTGCGTGACCTTGAGATCGATGCGCTTGTCGCTTCCTGCGCTGACCTTGCCATGGCGCGCCAGTTCGAAGCGGGCCTGAGTCACCATGGTCTTGGTAACTTCGTGGTAGTTCGACTGCAGGCGGGTGCCGCTTTGCGAATGCAGAATTATCGGCTCGGTCGCAGGCTGGGCATTTTCGATGGCGATCGTTCCTTTGACCGGGAAATCAGCGATCTTGGAAGCAGCCAGGTCGAACACTGGCGGGTCGAAGGCGATGGTGCCGCAGCCGGTCAGCAGGGCGAACAGAAAGAGGGCGGGAAGTCGGTAGTACATGGGTACGTCCTTGCAGAGAAAGAACCCGGCGACTGGCGCCGCGCGGGTTCGCAGGTCCTTGTGTTGGCTCAGTCGTCATAACCGAGGTTCGGCGCCAGCCAGCGTTCGCTGATGGCGATGTCTTGTGCCTTGCGCGCGGTGTAGCTTTCGATCTGATCCTTGTCGACCTTGCCGACGGCGAAGTACTGCGCCTCGGGGTGGGCGAAGTACCAGCCGGAGACCGCGGCCGCCGGGAACATGGCGTAGTGCTCGGTGAGGAACACGCCACTGCGGCCCGCCTGGTTGTAGTCCGCTTCGGGGTCCAGCAGTTTGAACAGCGTACCTTTCTCGGTGTGATCCGGGCAGGCCGGGTAGCCGGGGGCAGGGCGGATGCCCTTGTACTGCTCGCGGATCAGCGCCTCGTTGTCCAGTTGCTCGTCCGTCGCGTAACCCCAGTGCTCCTTGCGCACGCGCTCGTGCAGCCACTCCGCGCACGCCTCGGCGAGGCGGTCGGCCAGCGCCTTGACCATGATCGCGTTGTAATCGTCGCCTTTGACCTCGTAAGCCTTGGCCACTTCCTCGGCACCGATGCCGGCGGTGGTGATAAAGCCGCCGACGTAATCGCTGACGCCGCTGTCCTTCGGCGCGACGAAGTCAGCCAGGGACAGGTTCGGCTTGCCGTCGGGCTTGATGGTCTGTTGGCGCAGGTGGTGCAGGGTGGCAAGCGGCTGGCCGTCGTCGCCATAGACTTCGATGTCGTCGTCGCGCACCTGATTGGCCGGCCAGAAACCGAACACGGCACGGGCCTTGATCAGCTTCTCATCGATCAGCTTCCTGAGGATCACCTTGGCGTCGTTGAACAGGCTGGTGGCGGCTTCGCCGACCACTTCGTCGGTGAGGATGCGCGGGTACTTGCCGGCCAGGTCCCAGGAGATGAAGAACGGCGTCCAGTCGATGTACTCGGCCAGCACGTTGAGGTCGATATCTTCAAGTACTTTCACGCCGGTGAAGCGTGGCTTCGGCGCGGTGTAACTGGTCCAATCGAACGTCGGCTTGTTGGCGACGGCCTTGTCATAGCTCAGGCGCTCGGTACGCGAGGCGCGGGCCGAGGTACGCTCGCGCACCACCATGTATTCATCGCGAGTACGCTGCACGAAGTCGGGCTTGAGCTCCTTGGACAGTAATTGGGTGGCCACGCCCACGGCGCGCGAAGCGTCGGTGACGTAGATCACCGCATCGTTGCTGTACTGCGGGTCGATCTTCACCGCCGTGTGCGCCTTAGAGGTGGTCGCACCGCCAATCATCAGGGGCAGGGTGAAGCCCTGGCGCTGCATTTCCTTGGCGACGTGGACCATTTCGTCCAGCGACGGAGTGATCAGGCCGGACAGGCCGATGATGTCGCACTTCTCGGCGATGGCGGTCTGCAGAATCTTCTCTGCCGGCACCATCACGCCAAGGTCGACGATGTCGTAGCCGTTGCAGCCGAGCACCACGCCGACGATGTTCTTGCCGATGTCATGCACGTCGCCCTTTACCGTGGCCATGAGAATCTTGCCCTTGGCTTCCGGCTTGTCGCCTTTCTCGGCTTCGATGAAGGGAATCAGGTGGGCGACCGCTTGTTTCATCACGCGAGCGGATTTGACCACCTGGGGCAGGAACATCTTGCCCGAGCCGAACAGGTCGCCAACGATGTTCATGCCGCTCATCAGTGGGCCTTCGATGACCTCGATGGGGCGCGCGCATTGCTGGCGGCACTCTTCGGTGTCTTCGACGATAAAGGCGGTGATGCCCTTGACCAGGGCGTGTTCCAGGCGCTTGTCGACCGGCAGCGAACGCCACTCCTCGTTCTCGACTTCCTTGGTCGCGCCACCGCCGCGGTAGTTGTCGGCGATCGCCAGCAGCGCATCGGTGCCACCCGGGGTGCGGTTGAGCACCACGTCTTCGACCTTGTCGCGCAGCTCTTTGGAAATCTCGTCGTAGATTTCCAGCTGGCCGGCGTTGACGATGCCCATGGTCAGGCCATTCTGGATGGCGTAGTAGAGGAACACCGAGTGGATCGCTTCGCGCACCGGGTTGTTGCCGCGGAACGAGAACGAGACGTTGGACACGCCGCCCGAACTCAAGGCGTAGGGCAGGTTGTCGCGAATGAAGGCGCAGGCTTCGATGAAGTCAACGGCGTAGTTGTTGTGCTCCTCGATGCCGGTGGCCACGGCGAAGATGTTCGGGTCGAAGATGATGTCTTCCGGCGGGAAGCCCACTTCGTCCACCAGAATGTCGTAGCTGCGCTGGCAGATTTCCTTCTTGCGCGCCGCGGTATCGGCCTGGCCGACCTCGTCGAAGGCCATCACCACCACGGCGGCGCCATAGCGCTTGCACAGCTTGGCGTGGTGCTTGAACTGCTCGACGCCTTCCTTCATGGAGATCGAGTTGACGATGCCCTTGCCCTGGATGCACTTGAGGCCCGCCTCGATCACTTCCCACTTGGAGGAGTCGATCATGATCGGCACGCGGGAAATGTCCGGCTCGCCGGCGATCAGGTTGAGGAACCTGACCATGGCCGCCTTGGAGTCGAGCATGCCCTCGTCCATGTTGATGTCGATCACCTGGGCGCCGGCTTCTACCTGCTGCAGGGCGACTTCCAGCGCCTCTGTGTAATTCTCTTCACGGATCAGCCGGGCGAACTTGGCCGAACCGGTGATGTTGGTGCGCTCGCCGACGTTCACGAACAGCGACTTGCGGTCGATGGTGAACGGCTCCAGGCCGGACAGACGGCAGGCCTTGGGGATGTCCGGGATCGGCCGCGGTTGGTACTTGGCGACCGCCTCGGCAATGGCATGGATATGCCCCGGCGTGGTGCCGCAGCAACCACCGATGATATTGAGGAAGCCGCTGGCGGCGAACTCTTCGACAACCGCCGCCATCTGCGCTGGGGTTTCGTCGTATTCACCGAAGGCGTTGGGCAGGCCAGCGTTGGGGTGCACGGAGACGTGGGTGCCAGCCTTGTTCGACAGCTCTTCCAGATAGGGGCGCAAGTCGGCGGCACCAAGGGCGCAGTTCAGGCCCACGGAAATCGGCTTGGCGTGGGCCACCGAGTTCCAGAACGCTTCGGTGGTCTGGCCGGACAGGGTGCGGCCGGAGGCGTCGGTGATGGTGCCGGAGATCATGATCGGCAGTTCGACGCCGTCTTCCTCGAACACCTGTTGCACGGCAAAGATTGCCGCCTTGGCGTTGAGGGTGTCGAAGATGGTCTCGATCAGGATCAGGTCGGCGCCGCCCTCGATCAGGCCGCGAGTGGCTTCGGTGTAGTTCTCCACCAGCTCGTCGAAGGTGACGTTGCGGTAGCCGGGATCGTTGACGTCCGGGGAGATCGAGCAGGTGCGGCTCGTTGGGCCGAGAACGCCTGCGACGAAGCGCGGCCGGTCCGGGGTTTCCAGGGTCTTGGCGTCGGCCACTTCACGGGCCACGCGGGCGCCAGCGACGTTCAGTTCGTAGACGATCGACTCCATGTCGTAATCGGCCTGGGACACCTGCGTGGCGTTGAAGGTGTTGGTTTCCAGGATGTCGGCGCCGGCATCCAGGTAAGCCTTCTCGATGGCGGCGATGATCTGCGGCTGGGTCAGCAGCAGCAGGTCGTTGTTACCCTTGACGTCGCTCGGCCAGTCGGCGAAGCGTTCGCCGCGGTAGTCGGCTTCTTCGAGCTTGTAGCTCTGGATCATGGTGCCCATGCCGCCGTCGAGGATCAGGATGCGTTCCTTGAGGGCTTGCTGAAGTGCTTGTAGGCGGGCGCTGCGATCTGACAAGGGCATGGAAAAGGCTCTGAACGGGAGGCTACGACAAGGCCACTGATGATAACAAACCTTGACGGCATTTCTGCGTCGCGCACTTCTGCATGAATTATGTTCATGTTGCCGATGGCGTCCGGTGGCATGCAGGCATAGCGATGGCACAGGCGAGACGGCTAGAATGCGCGGCCAATTTCGTGGAATTTGTGCCATGCGCTGCCGGCTGCTGTTGACCCTTTGCCTCGTTCTGATCAGCCCGCTGACAATGGCCCAGGACATTTCCTACAGCCGCGACATCCAGCCGATCTTTACGCAGAACTGCGTAGCCTGCCATGCCTGCTACGATGCGCCATGTCAGCTCAACCTGGGCAGCGGCGAGGGAGCCGAGCGCGGCGCCAGCAAGGCGGCGGTTTACGATGGCACGCGTACCCATACTCAAGCGACCACGCGGCTGTTTATGGACGCCCATGGCGCGCCGGCCTGGCGCCGTAAGGATTTCCATTCGGTGCTGGAGCAGCAGGGCGGCCAGGCTGCATTGATGGCGCGCATGCTCGAGTTGGGCCACGCCACACCGCTGCCGGCCAACAGCAAGTTGCCCAAGGATCTGGACATCAGCATCGAGCGCGCCAACCAGTGCGCGCTGCCGGGCGAGTTCGCCGACTTCGCTAGCAAGAACCCCATGGCCGGCATGCCGTTCGCCGTTACCGGCCTTACCGAACAGGATTACCAGACGGTGCAGCGCTGGCTGCAGCAGGGCGCGCCGGTCGACGCGCAGGCGCTGCAGGCCAGCCCCGCTGAAGCCAAACAGGTCGCCGACTGGGAACGCTTCCTCAATGCAGACGGTGACGAACAGCGACTGGTCAGCCGCTGGATCTATGAGCATCTGTTTCTCGCCCATCTGTATTTCGAAGGTGGCGAGGCCGGGCACTTTTTCCAGCTGGTGCGTTCGCGCACGCCCAGCGGCCAGCCAGTGGACATCATCGCCACGCGGCGCCCCAACGATGATCCGGGTACCGACATCTATTATCGGTTGATGCCGATCCAGGGTGTGATCGTTCACAAGACCCACATCACTTATCCGCTCAGCGCCGCCAAGCTTGCGCATGTGAGCGAGCTGTTCTTCGGCACCGACTGGCAGGTGGCTACGCTGCCGGGGTATGGCGTGCAGCATCGCTCCAACCCGTTCCTGGCATTCGAGGCGATTCCCGCCCAGGCGCGCTATCAGTTCATGCTCGATAACGCCGAATACTTCGTGCGCACCTTCATCCGTGGGCCCGTATGCCGCGGGCAGATCGCCACCGACGTGATCCGCGACAATTTCTGGGTTTTCTTCCAGGACCCGCAACACGATCTGTACATCACCGACCCGGCTTATCGCGGCGAAGCCACGCCGCTGTTGGCCATGCCCGGCCAGCTCGACGAGATCGGCGATCTGCTGGGCCTGTGGCGCAGCTACCGCGACAAGCGCAACGCCTACGAGGCCCTGCGCACTGACGGCTATCACGAGGCACCGCCATCAGAGTGGTCGCAGATCTGGCAGGGCAATGACAACGCGCTGCTGTCGATCTTCCGTCAGCATGACAGCGCTTCGGTGCGCAAAGGCCTGATCGGCGAGATTCCGCAGACCCTCTGGTGGATGGATTACCCGCTGCTGGAACGCACCTATTACCAGTTGGTGGTCAATTTCGACGTGTTCGGCAATGTCTCGCACCAGGCGCAGACCCGCCTGTACTTCGACCTGATCCGCAATGGCGCCGAGCAGAACTTCCTGCGCCTGATGCCGGCCGATGCGCGCATGTCGATCTTCGACGACTGGTATCAGTACAGCGGCAAGCTCAAGGCGTGGATGGATTACTACCCGCTGGACAAGAAGACGCCGAGCGGCTTGGCCTTGGGCGGTGACGATCCCAAGCATCAGTTCGCCGAACAGTTGCTGCAGCGCTTCGATGGCCTGAATGCGCGGCGTGACCCGATCAATCGGTGCGGTGGCGAGCACTGCTATCGCGATGGCTTGCCGGCCGAGCTGCGTCAGGCAGAGCAGGCGCTGAGCCGCCTGGCATCGAAGCCGGCCGCACAACTCAGGGTGATCGAGCAACTGCCGGAGGCCACGCTGCTGAGGGTCGAGGGCGAGGGTGGGCGCCGTGAGGTCTACAGCCTGCTGCGCAATCGCGCTCACAGCAATGTGGCCTTCATGCTCGGCGAGGAGCTGCGCTACCAGCCGCGTCTGGACACCCTGACGGTGTACCCGGAGGTGCTGAGCAGCTACCCGAACTTCATGTTTTCGGTAGCCGCGGCCCAGGTGCCGGACTTCGTGACCGCCATGGAGCAGGCCCGCGACGCTAAAGCCTTCGAGAAGATCGTCGAGCGTTGGGGCATTCGCCGTACCCATCCGCAGTTCTGGCAATATTTCCATGACCTGACGGCGCACATCCGCGAGCACGAGCCAGTGGAGGCCGGCGTGCTCGACATGAACCGCTACGAGAACCTCTAGGCAGGCGGCGCTGCGCCGGCCGTAGAGCTTTGGCGCGGCGACCCTTGCGGCAAGCCCGTACAGCGCTTCGCCAATTCACCCGATCTTTCTCCCGCCACTGCGGTCGGACCCTGTGGCAGCCAATCATTCAGGGCTGCTGCTTACCGATTTCAACGAGAGGGAGCGTAGCGTTTCTATGCTGATTTCCGTGCAGGCACTTCGGGCTCTGGCGGCCTGGATAGTGGTTTTTCACCATGTCATGCAGGTGTTTTTCGATTTCAAGGCCGAGAGTTTCATGGGCCGTCTTTTCACCGACAAGGGCGCTGTGGGCGTCGACATCTTCTTCGTTATCAGCGGCCTGGTTATCTATCTGTCCACCCAAGGCAAGACCATCACGCCGTGGCGCTTCATGCTCAACCGCATCCTGCGTATCGTGCCGGCCTATTGGCTTTATTCACTGCTCGCCGCGTTGATCATCGCCTACGCCAACCCGGTGATGCCGGTGCAGCAGTTCGATCTGCATCACCTGTTGCTCTCGCTGCTGTTCATTCCGGCCGAGAATCCGGGTGGTTTCGGGCTTTACCCGACGCTCAACGTCGGCTGGACCCTGAACTACGAGATGTTCTTCTACCTGCTGTTCGCCCTGGCCTTCATGGTGCCGCAACGTCTGCGATTGGCCTTCGTCGCGGTGATGCTGATGATCTTCGGCCTCATGGCCACCCAGCCGTGGCTCAGCAATTTTTACCGCAACAGCATCGTCTACGAGTTCCTGTTCGGCGTGCTGCTGGGCATGATCTATAGCCGTGGCTGGATCCGCCAGGGCCTTTGGGTGCCGCTGCTGGTAATCGCCGGCTCACTGCTGGCCATTTACCACTTCGATACCAGCATGCGCCTGCTGCACTGGGGCGTGCCGAGTGCTCTGATCGTCGCCGCCTGCATTGCCATGGAGCCCTGGTTCAAGGACAACCGCCTGCTAGCGCGCATGGGCGACTGCTCGTATTCGGTATATTTGCTGCACGTGATCATTCTGTCCCTGGGCTGGTACGTGCAGGCCAGCCTGGATCTCAACCCTTATGTGGTCATCGTCGCCTGCATGCCGCTGATCGCTCTGGCGTCCTGGGGCAGCTACGAACTGATCGAGAAGCGCTTCTTCGTTCAGGCCAAGACTTGGATCAACGAACGCTCGAACAAATCGCAGCTTCAAACCATATCCTGAGTAAAATAGTAGGACTTTATTCGCGGCGGTCATTTGGCGTACACTCCGCCACATGACCGTGAGGAGTTGCCATGAGCACCATTACCATTACCGATGCCGCCCATGATTACCTGGCCGACCTGCTGAGCAAGCAGAACACACCGGGAATCGGTATCCGTATATTCATCACCCAGCCCGGTACCCAGTACGCGGAAACCTGCATCGCCTACTGCAAGCCAGGCGAGCAAAAGCCCGAAGACCAGGCCGTTGGTCTGGCCAGCTTCACGGCCTGGATCGACGCCGTCAGCGAGCCGTTTCTCGAAGACGCTGTGGTCGACTACGCCACCGACCGCATGGGCGGTCAGCTGACCATCAAGGCACCGAACGCGAAAGTGCCGATGGTCAATGAAGACAGCCCGCTCAATGAGCGAATCAACTACTACCTGCAGACCGAGATCAACCCGGGCCTTGCCAGCCACGGCGGCCAGGTCACGTTGATCGACGTGGTCGACGAAGGCATCGCCGTGCTGCAGTTCGGCGGTGGTTGTCAGGGTTGCGGCCAGGCCGACCTGACCCTCAAGGAAGGTATCGAGAAAACTCTGCTCGAGCGCATTCCGGAGCTCAAGGGCGTTCGTGACGTGACCGACCACAGCAATCGTGAAAACGCGTATTACTGATTGCAATGTGTGCAATGACAAGGCGACTTCGGTCGCCTTGTCTGCTTTGGCGTGCTTCACTTCATCCAAGTGTTAGAAATATCGGATGGCGTTCTGCTATAAGTGGCAGCAACGCTCCCAAGGATGGCGCCGCTGTCGGATAGCCGCCGCAGCCAAGCCGGATCAGGCCCACCTCTTGAGGCGTATCGATGCCCACCGCATCTCTTCTCGTCTGTGATGACTCCAACATGGCTCGCAAGCAACTGCTGCGTGCCTTGCCTGCTGACTGGCCCGTAACCATCAGCCAGGCCGCTAACGGCGAAGAAGCGCTCGAACAGCTGCGCGCCGCTCACTTCGATCTGCTTCTGCTCGACCTGACAATGCCGGTGCTTGATGGCTATGGTGTGCTCGCGGCGCTTAAAGCTGAAGGCCGTGCGCAGAAGGTCATCGTGGTGTCGGGTGACGTGCAGGATGAAGCCATCCGCCGCGTCAAGGAACTTGGCGCCCTGGCATTTCTGAAGAAACCTGCCGACCCCGATTTGCTGCGCCAGACCCTGGACCAGCTCGGCTTTCTGCGTGCCGCGCCAAGCGCTGCGGTGCCCACCGCGCTGCCCGAGCCCAAGGTATCGTTTCGCGATGCCTTCCGTGAGGTGGTCAACGTGGCCATGGGCCGCGCTGCTGCATTGTTGGCCCGAGTACTCGGCGTCTTCGTGCAGTTGCCGATTCCCAACGTCAATATCCTCGAAGTCAGCGAGTTGCACATGGCCTTGGCCGACGCCCAGCGCGGCAATGGGCTGACCGCGGTTTGCCAGGGCTATATCGGCGAGGGCATCGCTGGCGAAGCGCTGCTGATCTTCCATGACTCGGAAGTGGCCGATATGGCCCGGCTGATGCAGTGGCAGCAGCACAACCATTCGTCCATGGAAATGCTCCTGGACATGTCCAGCATCATCATCGGCGCTTGCCTGAGTGGTATCGCCGAGCAGCTCGACGTGAGTTTCTCCCAGGGCCACCCGCAAATACTCGGTGAACACGCCTCCATCGACGAGCTGATTCGCATCAATAGCCAGCGCTGGCGCAAGACTCTGGCGGTGGAGGTGAGCTACAGCATCGAAGGCCATGACATCCACTTCGATCTACTGCTGCTGTTCACCGAAGATTCGGTGTCGTTGCTGACCAACAAACTCGCCTACCTGATGGAATAAGCCGCATGGCCGAGAGCATGGATTTAAACGATTTCCACTGGCTGCTGGCCATCGTGCAGAGCATCGATGTCGGCGTGGTGGTGCTCGACCGCCAGTACAACGTGGAAGTGTGGAACAGCTTCATGGAGAACCACTCCGGGCGCAGCGCGCGGGATGCCGCCGAGCGCTCCTTCTTCGAGCTGTTTCCCGAGGTCGATGAAGTCTGGTTTCGCAACAAGGTGGAGAACGTCGTCACCCTGGGCACGGCGGCCTTCACCATCTGGGAGCAGCGGCCCTATCTGGTGAGGTTCAAGAACTACCAGCCGATCACCGGCGTGGAAGACTTCATGTACCAGAACACCACCATCCTTCCGCTCATGGCCACCAACAGCAAGATCGAGCACCTGTGCGTGATCATCTATGACGTGACGGGTGTCGCGGTTAACAAGCGTCAGTTGCAGAGCATCAGCGACCAGTTCAAACATCTGTCGCGCACCGACCGGCTCACTGGCCTCAACAACCGGGGCCACTGGGAGGAGGAGCTCAAGCGCGAGCACGCCCGCCATCGCCGTTACGGCAGCAGCGCGGCGTTGGTGATCTTCGATATCGATCACTTCAAGAAGGTCAATGACACCTACGGCCACCAAGCCGGCGATACGGTGATCCGGAGCGTGGCTCAGGTGCTGCGCGAGCAGTTGCGCGATACCGATATCGCTGGGCGTTACGGCGGCGAGGAGTTCGTGGTGCTGCTGCCGGATATCGACGCGACCGGCGCGCGAATCTTCGCCGAGCGCCTGCGCATGCTGGTCGAGCGCCTGCAGATCAGCCACGACGGGCAGGTGATTCCCTTCACCATCAGCCTCGGCGTGGCCGACCTCAGCGAGCCCAGCCACGATCACCAGCAGGTCATCCAGTGGGCCGACCAGGCGCTTTACAACTCCAAACGCAATGGCCGCAACCAGGTGACGGTGTTCGGCTTCTAGCCGGCCACTGGGAGCCTGGGGGCTGGGCGTGCTAGCAACACCACCATCAGGGCGATGGCCAGCAAGGGCAGCATGGCCAGGTTGACCTGGAACCAGCCCAGCCCGGTGATCAGCGCACCGGATGCGAAAGCTGCGCAGGCGGCGACGCTGCCGTTGGCCAGTTCCATGAGCCCCTGTGCCTTGCCGCGCTCGGCGGGTTCGTGTGCCTTGGCGAGCAGGGTGGTGCCAGCCACCAGCATCAGATGCCAGCCAATGCCCAGTAGCAGCGAAGAAATCAGGAAGTAGGCCTGTGACTGGCCACTTATCCCGACCAATGCGCTGCACGCCAGTATTCCAATACCGACAAAAGCTACCGGCCTGCTGCCCAGGCGGTCCACCAACGGGCCGGCAATCAGAGCGGGTAGGAACATGCCGAGCATGTGCCACTGGATCACCTGGGTGGCGTCTGCCAACGGCAAACCACAAAAACTCATGGCCAGCGGAGTCGCGTTCATCACCAGAATCATCAGGCCATGGCCAATAGCGGTCACCGCCAGCGCGCAACGAATCGCCGGGCGGGCCAACAGGCTGCGTAGGTCGCCGCGCGGCGCCACGGGAATTGCGCCCTCGCGTAGTGCACTGAGCAGCACTAGGCCAAGCAGCGCCAGCCCAGCCAGCAACAGGTAAGCACCGACAAACGGCGTGCTCACGGCGTTGCGCGCCCAGAGCGTTAGGCTCGGCGCGATCAGCGCTGCGCAGATGCCGCCAGCGATCACCCAGGCGGCAGCGCGCCCCTTGTGGGCGTCATCCACCGTCTCCAGCGCCGCGAAGCGGTAATACATGGCGGAAGCCTGGTAGACGCCAATCGGCAGGGCGCCCAGGCAGAACAATACGAAGTTTTCCAGCCAGACACCCGAGGCGCTGATCAGGCCGCCGAGAATGCCGGCTGCTGCGCCCAGGGTCAGGCCGGGCCTGCGCCCATGGCGCTGCATGAACAGCGACAGCGGGTGAGTGGCCAGCAGGTTGCCGAGCACTAGCAAGGCCAGGGGCAGGGTGATCAGGCTGTTGTAGGGAGACAATTGCATACCGATCAGCGCGGTGAGTGTGATGCCGATCAGCGAGCAGCTCCAGTACAGCGCCTGGGCGAGGAACAGAATCAGCAGCGCCCGATTACGCACCAGCAGCATCGCATCCTCCCACTTTGCGCACACGTAGGGTCGAGGGCGGGTTGGCCGCCAGCTTGGCAACTGGGCGGACTGGCCGGCGCACAAGCTCGCCGCTGCAGTTGGGGCAATGACCGTTGAGGTGGGTGTCGGCACAGGCGCTGCAGTAGGTGCATTCGAACGAGCAGATGCGCGCGTCCAGAGACTCGGGAGGCAGATCTCGGTCGCAGCATTCGCAGTTGGGGCGTAGCTCAAGCATGGCTCATCTCCTGACCGAAACGTTCGGCATATTGCTGGGGGCTGATGGACAAATGTTTGTGAAAGACGCGGCGCAGGTTTTCCGGATGGCCGAAGCCTGTGAGGCGCGCGACAGTGCTGATCGAGGCCTGGGCGTCCTGCAGCAGGGTGCGGGCAGCCTCCAGACGCACACGCTCCACGTAGCCCGCCGGCCCGGTGCCCAGTTCCCTGGCGAATACGCGGGACAGGGTGCGCGGCGTCATCCGCGCCCTGTTGGCCAGGGCGTCGAGGGAGAGGTCGCTGCCCAGGTTGGCAGGAATCCACTCCAGCAGTTCGGCCAGGCGCGGCGTACGGCTGGGCTCGGGAGCGAGCAGGGCGCTGAACTGGGCTTGGCCGCCCGGGCGGCGCAGGAACATCACCAGCCGCCGCGCCACGGCCAGCGCCATGCTGCGACCGAGATCCGCTTCAACAAGCGCCAGCGCCAGGTCGATTCCCGCAGTGACACCCGCGGAGGTGAACAGGTGCTCGCTGCCATCGCCTGCGTCTGAGGCGTAGGTGTGCAGGCAGTCGCTGTCGACCAGCAGCTTGCCATCCTGGCGCAGGGTGTCGATATCGGCCCAGTGGGTGGTCACCCGTCGGCCGTCGAGCAGGCCGGTGCGCGCCAGAATCAGCGCACCCGAGCAGACCGAACCCAGGCGGCGTATCCGAGGTTCGGCAGCACGCAGCCAGCTCAGCAGCGGCTCGTTTTCACATTGCCGGGCTTCACCGGCACCACCGGGAATCAGCAGGGTGTCCAGATTGGAAGGATCTATGTCGCGCCATGCAGCGTCAGCCACGATGCACATGCCGGCGGAGCTGGAGATGGGACCGGGCTGCTCGGCGAGCAACAGCAGGCGATAGGCGTCGCCCAAGCCGTGGCGGTTACGTTCGACGTTGGCGGAAGCGAAAACCTGCAGTGGGCCGACCACATCCAGGCTCATGAAGTCCGGGTAGATCAGCGCGGCAATGCATTTGCGGTCGTCCATGGCGGCCCCTCGGCGTAAGAGGTGGCCAGTGTGCTGAAGAAGGGTTATGGCGGCAACGACATAAAACCCACAAATCTTGCCACTATTCAGGCGATGGGCAGCTTTTCCAGAAAACGCATCAGCAGGCTCTCTTCGCTACGCAGGCCTTTGCGTGCAGCCGCCAGGCGCAGATCAGCCAGAGCGCCGGCATGGAAGGCTTCGATTAGCGCCGGGTGGATGTAGCATTTGCGGCACACCGCGGGCGTATTACGCAGCTCTTCGGCGACCTGTTTGACCATGCTCACCACATGCTTCTTGGCCGAGCTTTCCGGCTGCCATTCCAGTTCGCGCAATAGTGTTAGCGCCAGGGCGCTGCCGGCCCAGGTGCGGTAATCCTTGGCGGTGAAATCGGCGCCGGTGAGTTCGCGCAGGTAATTGTTTACGTCGGTCGAGGTCACCGTGTGGCGCTCGCCGTTGCTGTCTAGGTACTGGAACAGGTGCTGGCCCGGCAGCTCCAGGCATCGGCGAATGATGCGCGCCAGGCGCCGATCACTGACTTCTACTTCGTGTTCGATGCCGCTCTTGCCGCGGAAATGGAAGCGGATGGCGCTGCCTTGTACCTCGACATGCCGGTTGCGCAGGGTGGTCAGCCCGTAGGAGCGGTTCTCCTTGGCATAACGTACGTTGCCGATACGAATCAGCGTGTTGTCGAGCAGGGTGATCACCGTGGCCATGACCTTTTCGCGGCCATGCTCGGGCAGCAGCAGGTGCTGTTCCACGGTCTGGCGCAGCTTCGGCAGGGCCTTGCCGAACGTCAGCAAGTTGGCGTACTTGTCGGTATCACGCACTTCACGCCAGCGCGGGTGATAGCGGTACTGTTTGCGCCCGCGAGCATCGCGGCCTGTCGCCTGCAGGTGGCCTTTGGGGTCAGTGCAGATCCACACGTCGACATAGGCCGGCGGTATCGCCAGCGCATTGATGCGGGCGATCTCTTGGGCGTCACGGATGCGTTCGCCATTGGGCTCGAAATAGCAGAACTTGCCGCGTAGCTTGCGGCGGGTGATGCCGGGCGTGCGGTCGTCGACGTAATTTAGGTCGTTGGGCAGTTCGGGCGTTATCGACAGGCTGGTCATCGCGTTGCGCTCCCGATCATGCCGCGAGCAGGCAGTAGAAAACCACCGACGGATATGGCGACGCGATACAAGAGGGGCGGCAGAATCAAGAAGAGGTTTTGCATGCCGGTCAGCTCATGACAACAGTTAAAGACTTAGCCCGTAGAATGCGAGGGTAAGTTCAGACTTTAACGGATGCGACGGTGCGAACGGATAAAGGCGGGGAGGGGGTATAACGTTGAGACAAGTTGCCGCACCCGAAGGTACGGCAACTGGCAAAACAACTGCCGAGGAATTATTCCGGCATGCTCCAAGGGGCGAGATCGAAGCCCTTGCTGCTGATCTCGTCACGGGATTTTTTCAGGGCCTTGGCCAGCTCCTGAGGGTCGCTGTAGATGCTGCTGGTCAGTTGCGCACGATCGATCAACGGTGTGTTGGTGCGGTCGACAATGGTCAGGCTCAGTACGCCTGTACCGTCCTGTGGCGCCCAGGCCACGCAGTGGAAAGGTTGAAAGGCGCGGTCGGCAATCAGCAGTGCATCATTGAAACGCAGCGAAGCGTTCATGGGGTCGGTTCTCCGAGGGTTTCCCAATGATTCATAGTGTCAGCGAGCTTGTTTAACGCTGACGTTCCTAGCTGTTGATGTTTCGATGAGGCCTGCAAGTCACATCCAAATTAATTAATTTTCAAAAAAACTGAAAATCATCTTGTGAAGTTGACGGGCATCAAAGTTTTCAAGTGTGGCGGCACGCCGTTGGGCCGTGCACTTAATGTTTAACCACCGAAAATGGCATCAACACCAAATAGGAAAATGGCCCAGCTAATCAGTTCCGTTAAGTTCAGATTTTTTATTAATAGGGACAGTCGTTTAACTTGCTTAAAACAATCTGTGGCGGTTTTCTGACTGCCGTCTTGGGCGCCTGGCAATGGCCTGCGAAGCGTTATAGCGCGACCAGTCGATCGGCCAGGTGCCCCGTCTCGGTCAGTTCGAGAAATTCGTCGCCCATGCGCCGGCTTTCGTCCATGGCCAGGCGCCAATAGCGCTCTCGTCCGGCGTCGTCGCTCAGGAAGCGGGTGAAATCCTTGCGATCCGGCAGCTTGCCGTAGGGCAGGCGCGCCAGATAGTCGCGCGAAGGCGCCAGCAGCAGGACGTCCTGCAGGCGCATGGCATCGCCACGGCGCCAGGGCATGCCCTTGTCGAACCAGCCGGGAATGATGCGATCGGTGAAGTGAGGATAGAGCACCACGTCATCGCCGCTGTAGGGCAGGTCGAGGTGGTAGTCCAGCAGGCCGCCGTCGCGGTAGGTGCCGGGCCCGACGCCGGGAATGTCGCGCACGCCCTGCATCACGAAGGGGATCGAGCCGGAAGCCAGCAAGGCGTGGCGCAGGTTGCCGACATCCAGGGGCAGGCAACGTGAGGGAAAATCGGTCAGCGGATGCAGCGGCGGCGCCAGGCGGGCGTCATGCAGGATCACCCTCTCGAAATGACGAGCCAGACGCGGGCGGCCGAGCAGGTTGCTGCCGATCACCGACGACAGACCAAGACCCAGAGAGCGGCGGTCGTCTTCAGCCAGTCGGCCGTGGCTTTTCACCACGACGATGTTGAGCCGGTAATGCGGATTGTCGAGTACGGCTGCATCCTGCTGTTGCAGCAACTCGTCGAGCATCTGCACGCAGCGTGCGCTCACCTCAGCGATGCTCACGCCCTTGGCGAAGCGCATGCCGGTATACAGCTCGCCAAGGCGCTGCAACGCCGCGGCAGGGTCTGGCAGGCAGGCGCTGGCGAAGCGCCAGGAGCCGATGGACGCGCCGATGAGCGAGCGTTCCCTCGGCGCTCTTGCCAGCCAGTCACCGAACAGCGCGATATCCAGGCCCTGAATGCCCAGCGCCTTGGGGCCGCCTGCTGCGCCTGGTAGGGTACCAACATCATCAGGCTGCAGGCCGCGTTCGCGAATGCGCGTCATCGCACGCTGGCCGGCCTTGAGGGTGAGGGCAGGGAATTTGATCTGAATGGCGCTCATGCCGACCTCCGCAGAAGAGGCGCCAGTATAGAGATGTGGAGCGCGTGGGTCTGTGGGCCAATTCAGGTTGAATTAAGTCGTTGCCCTTAACCTGAGCATCGTCGAAATACGATTACTCAGGAGATCACCATGAAGAAATTGACTGCCCTGTTCGCCATCGCCGCCCTGACTACCGCCGCCGGTATCGCTCAAGCCCGTGACCTGGGCCCGGATGAGGCGCTGAAACTGCGTGACGCCGGCACCATCCAGTCGTTCGAGAAACTCAACGAGGCTGCCCTTGCTGCCCATCCCGGCGGTAAACTGGGCGACACCGAACTCGAGGAAGAATACGGCCGCTACCTCTATCAGGTAGAGATCCGCGACGCCCAGAACCGCAAATGGGATGTCGAACTGGATGCCACCAATGGCGCCATCCTCAAGAACCACCAGGATGATTGATGAAAGGCAATGGTGTTTTTCGCTACATCTGCATCGTCTCGCTGGCCGCACTGAGCTGTGCGGCCAGTGCTCGTGATCTTGACCAGGACGAAGCGAGGGATCTGCGTCTGAGCGGCGTGATCCTGCCGCTCGACCAGCTGATGCGTGCCGCCCTGGAACGCTACCCCGGCGCGACCCTGCTCGAAGCCGAGCTGGAAGAGGAGGACGATGTCTTCGTCTACGAAGTGGAGCTGCTGACCCGCGAGGGCGTGGTTCGAGAGCTGGAAATCCATGCCCACGACGGCAAGATTCTGAAGGATGAGGTAGACGACTGACATGCGCCTGTTGCTGGTTGAAGACCACGTACCGCTTGCCGATGAACTGACCGCCTCGCTGACCCGCCAGGGTTATGCCGTGGACTGGCTGGCCGATGGCCGCGACGCCGTGTACCAGGGTGCCAGTGAGCCCTATGACCTGATCATTCTCGACCTCGGTTTACCCGGCAAACCGGGGCTCGAGGTGCTGCAGGAGTGGCGCCAGGGTGGCCTGGTCACCCCGGTGCTGATTCTCACCGCCCGCGGTTCCTGGGCCGAGCGCATCGAAGGCCTCAAGGTCGGTGCCGACGATTACCTGACCAAACCCTTCCACCCCGAAGAACTGCAGCTGCGTATCCAGGCGTTGTTGCGCCGTGCTCGCGGTCTGGCCAATCAGCCGCAGCTGCAGGCCGCCGGCTTGCAGCTTGACGAAAGCCGCCAGTGCGTCAGCCGTGGCGATGAGCAAATCGAACTCACCGCTGCGGAATTCCGTCTGCTGCGCTACTTCATGCTGCATGCCGGGCAGATCCTACCCAAGAGCCACCTGGCCGAGCACCTGTACGACGGCGAGACCGAGCGCGATTCCAACGTTATCGAGGTACACGTCAATCACCTGCGTCGCAAGCTCGGTCGTGAGGTGATCGAAACGCGCCGGGGGCAGGGCTATCGCTTCACTGGTAGCGCCGCTTGAGGTCGATCCAGCGGCGCCTGAGCCTGGGGCTGATCAGCGTGCTGCTGATCATCGGCCTGTTGCTGGCGCAAACCTGCCTGTGGCTGTTCGACAGCAACCTGCGCCGCTACATGCAGACCGGGCTGGAGGAGGAAGCGCAGTCGCTGCTGATTGCCCTGGTACGCGGGCCGTCAGGCATCCAGCTCGACGAATCGCGACTTGGTGCAGCCTATCACCGGCCTTATTCGGGCCTGTATTTCCGCATCGATTTTTCCGACAAGAGCTGGCGCTCGCGCTCGCTGTGGGACAGCGAACTGCAGCCTTCCCTGGTCGATGGCCTGCAGCCGGAGTTGCAGGATGGCCCTCAGGGTCAGGTGCTGGTGGCGTTTCGCGGCGAGTACCGCCGCTTCGGACAGGACCTGACCATCACCGTGGCCCGCGATTACACGCCGGTGCTCGATAGCTTCCGGCGCGTGCAGCGCATCGGTCTGGGCTTGGGGCTGGGCAGCTTGGCGCTGATCCTGTTTCTGCAGCGCATAGCGGTCGGTCGCGCCCTACGCCCGCTGGAACAGACCCGCGTGCAGATCGCCCAACTGCAGCAAGGCCAGCGCTCGGAACTGGACGAGCAGGTGCCCGAGGAACTGGAGCCGCTGGTGGAGCAGATCAACCACTTGCTGGCCCATACCGAGGAAACCTTAAAGCGTTCGCGCAACGCCCTCGGCAATCTGGGCCATGCGCTGAAGACACCCTTGGCGGTGCTGGTCAACCTGGCCTCGCGGGAGGAGCTGCGTGCGCACCCCGAGCTGCGCGACAACCTGCTCGAACACCTGCAGCAGATCGAGCAGCGCATCGCGCGTGAGCTGGGCCGTGCGCGTCTGGCTGGCGAGGCGCTGCCCGGTGCGCATTTCGATTGCCAGCAGGAGCTGCCCGGGCTGTTCGCCACTCTGGGCATGATCCACGACAGTGGTATCGAACTCAGCTGGCAGGCCTCGCCGCCCGATCTGCGGCTGCCGCGTGACCGGGAGGATCTCTTGGAGTTGCTCGGCAATCTGCTGGACAACGCCTGCAAATGGACGGACAGCCAGGTGCGGCTGACTGTCGAACGCACTGACAAGGCCTATGTGTTGAGCGTTGATGATGACGGGCCGGGTATCGACAGCGAGCGCCGCGATGAAGTGCTCAGCCGCGGCATTCGCCTGGACGAGCAGACCGCGGGTCACGGCCTGGGGCTGGGCATCGTGCGCGACATCGTCGATGCCTGGGACGGCAGCATTTCGCTGCACGACAGCGAATTGGGCGGTTTGCAGGTCCGCATCGAGCTGCCGCTGCGCGCGCGGTAATTGCGCCTAATAGAATTCCCGGGTTTCGCTTCGCTCTACCCGGCTACGAAGGCGGACCACCCGGGGTGATCCGCCTCGCGGCTTACATGCCGTTGGTAAAGGCCGGGTTGCCCAGGTCGATGCTGGCACGCACGGGTTTCAGCGCTTCGCCGTACTTGGCCAGAATATCCAGCGTGTAATCGATACGGGCGCGAATGCGACTGTCGTCCTCGTCCGCCGGTTGCACGTCGTTGAGCACCTTGGTCACCGCGCGAATGATCAGGTGCTCGGGCAGGTAGTTGATCCGGCAGTTCTTGTAGCTGGAGCTGCGCAGCTCGGCAATCGGGCTGCCACCGCCGATGCCCGACGACACGCCGACCAGCAGGCCGGGCTTGTGGGCCAGTTCGGCCTTGCTGGCATAGATGAAGAAGTTCTTGATCGCCGGGCCGGCCATGCCGTTCCACTCCGGTGCGATCACCACCACCGCGTCGGCGCGTTGCAGACGTGGGCCGTAGTCGGCCCAGGCGCCGGCATCTTCGGCCGGCCACAGCGGCAGCGGGCTGGTACCGAGGTCGATGACTTGGCTGAGCTCGGCATTGGTCTTGCCCAGGGTGATCAGGCGTTGGCGCAGGAATTGGGCGACCTTGGCGGATTGGCTGTCAGGGCGGCTTGAGCCGGCGATCAGAACGATATCGAGCATGTGCATCCTCCGTTGATAAAGGACGTGAAGCTAACATCGGCAGTAAGTGCCGCAAAGGACGTTTGTGCGATTTGCTTAGAATATTGCCGCTTGTTACCCACGGCGTTTTTGACACTCGGGTCAGCTTGCGGCAGAGTGCGACGCTTTTTTGATTGCGCCGCGCTGGCGGCGATTCGAGGAGCCTTTCATGAACGCAGTCATCGCAGCCGTCGCCATCATGCTGGTGCTCAGCCTGTGCCGGGTGCATGTGGTGGTGGCGCTGATCATCGGTGCGCTGGCCGGTGGCATGATCGGCGGCCTGGGTGTGGACGGCTCGCTTGAAGCATTCAATAAGGGCCTGGGCGGCGGCGCCACCGTGGCACTGTCCTACGCCTTGCTCGGCGCCTTCGCGGTAGCGATTGCCAAATCCGGGCTGGCCCATGCCCTGGCCGACAAGGCACTGACCCTGGTAGGTCGTCAGGATGAACGCGGTGGCGGGGCTCTGAAATGGATGCTGGTAGGCCTGTTGCTTGCCGTGGCGATCTCTTCACAGAACATCCTGCCCATTCATATCGCCTTCATTCCGCTGCTGGTGCCGCCGCTGCTGTACGTGATCACTCGGCTGCAGATCGACCGTCGACTGATCGCCTGCGTGCTGACCTTCGGTCTGATCACCCCTTACATGTTTCTACCGGTGGGCTTCGGCAATATCTTTCTCAACGAGATTCTGCTCGCCAACGTGGTGCGTAGCGGCGTGGATGTCACTGGCGTGAACGTCAGCCACGCCATGCTGATTCCGGCCATGGGCATGGTCGCCGGTCTGCTGCTGGCGCTGTACAGCTACCGCGGCAAGCGTAACTACGATCTGGCGCGGGTCGAGCGCACCGAGCGGGTGGACATCAGCTACAACAGCCGCAGCCTGATCGTCGCCGGCGTAGCGGTGGCCATCGCTTTCGGCGCCCAGCTGTGGCTGGATTCCATGATCGTTGGTGCGTTGCTTGGCTTCGTGGTGTTTTCCGCCTCGGGCATCGTGCGCTGGAAGGAAACCGATGACTTGTTCACCGAAGGCATGAAGATGATGGCGATGATCGGCTTCATCATGATCGCCGCCTCTGGGTTTGCCGAAGTGATGCGCGAAACCGGTGATATCCAGGGGCTGGTGGACGCCAGCGCCGGCTGGATCGGCGACAGCAAGGGCCTGGGTGTGTTGATGATGTTGCTGGTCGGTCTACTGGTGACCATGGGCATCGGTTCGTCGTTTTCCACCGTGCCGATCATCGCGGCCATCTTCGTGCCGCTGTGCGCGCAGTTGGGCTTCAGTCCGCTGGCCACGGTTTGCATCGTCGGCACTGCCGGCGCCATCGGCGATGCCGGCTCGCCAGCTTCGGATTCGACCCTGGGGCCGACTGCGGGCCTCAACGTCGACGGCCAGCATAACCATATCTGGGATACCGTAGTGCCCACTTTCCTGCACTACAATCTGCCGCTGCTGGCATTCGGCTGGGTTGCAGCTATGGTGCTGTAACAGGCGCGGTCATGCGCTGGCTGCGGGCGAACTTTCTTAAGGTTTTCCAGTAGCTGCCGATGACTGGAGTAGAAGCCATCGTCTGGCTTCGCCTGGTCATAAGGAAAACAAAAATGCGCCTGACCTTGAAAGCCAAAGTCATCTTGTTGGCCCTGGTTCCCGTTCTGCTGTTCGCCGTGGTGCTCAGTGGTGCCGCCGCAAAGGTGCTATACAGCCTTTCAGAGGACGAAGTCAGCGAAACCCGCGAGCGACTCCTCGACGAGAAACGTAGCGAGCTGCAGAATTACAGCGCCATCGCCATGGGCGCCGTGCAGAGCCTGTATGACGCCGCGCCGAATGGCGACTTGGAAAGCCGCAAGCAGGCCATCGCTATCCTGTCGAAAATCAAGTACGGCAAGGACGGCTACTTCTTCGGCCATGACTCCAATGTGGTGCGCCTGTTTCGCAGCGACAGCCCCGTGGATGTCGGCAAGAGCCTCAACGACCGACGCGACGTCAACGGCGTGTTCGTGAACCGCGAGCTGGTGCGCGTCGCCAAGGACAACAGCTACTACGTCAACTATTCCTCACCGTTACCCGGCAACGAAACCGTCCAGGTGCCCAAACTCGCCTACAGCTATTACCTGCCCAAGTGGGACATGGCCCTGGGCACCGCGGTGAACTTGGACGGCGTCGAGGCGCAGATCGCCGAGGTGCGCGCCGGGATCGACCAGCGCGTGAGTACCATCATTACCAGCATTCTGGTCATCGGCGCGGTGTTGCTGGTGGTCTTCGGTGTGGTTGGCGGCATTCTGGCCAACACCTTTCTACGTCCGCTGCAGCAGATCAAGGCCAACCTCGACGACATCGCTGCCGGCGATGGCGACCTGACCAAGCGCTTGCCGGTCACCAGCCGTGACGAACTGGGCGAGCTGGCTGGCTCGTTCAACCGCTTCGTCGACAAGGTTCATGGCCTGGTGCGGCAGATCAGCGAAATGACCGGACACCTGACCGAACTGGTCAGTCAGGTGGCTGCCCAGGCGCAGCGTTCCGAGCAGGCCATGGAGCGGCAACGCCATGAAACCGATCAGGTCGCTACGGCCATCAATGAGATGTCTGCCGCTGCCCACGAGGTGGCCAAGAGCGCCCAGGGCGCTGCCGAAGCGGCGCAGCAGACCGATCGCGAAGGGCAGGTGGCCAAGCAGGTGGTGGACGGCAGCATCGAACGGATCCATTCGCTGGTCGGCGATATCCGCGGCAGCGGCACCTCGCTGGACAGCCTGCAGAAGGACGTGCACTCCATCGTCAGCGTGCTCGACGTGATTCGCTCCATCGCCGAGCAAACCAACCTATTGGCGCTCAACGCGGCCATCGAAGCCGCCCGTGCCGGTGAGGCCGGGCGTGGTTTTGCGGTGGTCGCCGACGAGGTGCGTGCCCTGGCCAGCCGCACTCAGCAGAGCACCCAGGAAATCCAGGGCATGATCGACCGTCTGCAGAGCGGTACCCGCGATGCGGTCAATGCCATGCGCCAGTCCAGCGATGCCGGCGAGCTGACCAGCGAGCAGGCCAACAAGGCCGGCGCCTCGCTGGATGCCATCGCCGGGCTGATCGGCACCATCAACGCCATGAACGCACAGATCGCCAGCGCCGCCGAGGAGCAGACCGCGGTGGCCGAGGAGATCAACCGCAGCGTGCACCAGATTGCCGGCGCAGTGGACAGCGTCGCCGACGAAACCCGTCAGGGCGCCGAAACCGCCCGCAGCTTGGCGCAACTCGGCCAGGGCCTGCAAAGCCTGGTGCGCCAGTTCCGTATCTGACGCTGAGGGGCGGGCAGGGAGGCTCGCCCTAGGGTCTGTTGCCGTTTCACGCACGGCCGCGCCGGAGCCCGTTTTGCCGCGAGGTAAGGCACGAGCCGCGAAGTTTAGTGGGCTAAATGAGCCGGCGAGAAACGCCGCATCGCGACAAAACGGGCCCGGCCCTTCGGGTTGTGCGGGAAATCTCGCCATGCGTCGTTGGAGGACTTGGCAAGGGAACAACCATTCCCTGCGTCCTCCGCCTAGCCTGGCGAGATTTCTCGCGACAACGCGGCTCGCGCTGAAACGGCAACAGACCCTAGCAATAAGAGTGCACTTTGTCGGCGGCGCGGGAGACTAACGGGCATACCCCCTCGTGTGGCCGGACCATGCAGACGACTTCCCTCGAAAAGAAAACCTTTATCCTCCTGCTCGCCCTGGTGACCATCGCCTTCATCTGGATACTGCTGCCGTTTTACGGCGCGGTGTTCTGGGCGGTGGCGCTGGCCGTGGTGTTCGCGCCGCTGCAACGACGCATGGCGCATCGCCTCGGTGGGCGTGGCAACCTGTCTGCATTGCTGACGCTGATCGTGTGCCTGCTGGTGGCGATTCTGCCGGTGATTTTCATCACGTCGGCAATGGTTGCCGAGGGCACCAGCATCTACCAGCGCATCGACTCCGGTGAACTGGACGTCGGCGCCTATGTGACCAGCACCAAGCAGATGCTACCTCCGTTCCTGCAGCAGCAGATCGACCGTATCGGCGTCGGCAATCTGGATGATCTGCAGGAAAGCATCACCAGCGGCGCCGCTGCTGGTAGCCAGTACCTGGCAACCAAGGTGTTCGCCATCGGCCAAGGCACCTTTCAGTTCGTGGTTAGCTTTTTCATCATGCTCTACCTGCTGTTTTTCCTGCTGCGCGATGGCCAGGAGCTGGTACGCGACATTCGTATGGCCGTGCCGCTGGGCGACAACACCAAGCGCCGCCTGCAGATCAAGTTCACCCGAGTAGTGCGTGCCACCGTGAAAGGCAATATCGTCGTGGCTGCCGTACAGGGCGCGCTGGGTGGTTTGATTTTCTGGATACTGGGCATTCCCAGCCCGCTGCTGTGGGGCGTGCTGATGGCCTTCTTGTCGCTGTTGCCAGCGGCCGGTGCCGGTATCGTCTGGGCGCCGGTGGCGGTGTACCTGCTGCTTAGCGGCGATATCTGGCAGGGCGTGGTGCTGACCCTGTTCGGGGTACTGGTGATCGGCCTGGTGGACAATATCCTGCGCCCGATTCTGGTCGGCAAGGATACCCGGATGCCCGATTACCTGATCCTGATTTCCACCCTCGGCGGCATGGCCTTGTTCGGCCTCAACGGCTTCGTGTTGGGTCCGCTGATCGCTGCATTGTTCGTTGCCAGCTGGAACCTGTTCGCCGGCGGCAAGAAGACCGTCAGGTTGCCCGAGTAATTTCCCGCTTCACCCTAAACGGCTGCCCGAGTGCAGCCGTTTTTCGTTATCACGCACGGTCTTAACGCCCCGTAGCCTGGGTAGCGCGAAGCAAACTCGGGGTCTTCGCCTTGCGAAGTCTTTCGTCCCCAATCCTGCGCATCGCTTCGCTCAGCAGCAGGCTACGAAAAGCACTATTACCGAAATCCGTAGGCTGGGTGAAACCCGGGGAGCAGCTGCCAGACGTTTTAAGGAGGCTCGCACCCATCACACATAAATAAAAACGGCTGCCCTGAGGCAGCCGTTCTTTCATGACGCGACTCTGATCAGAGCGCGACAGCAGCCAGGCCGGCCTGCTTGACCAGATCCAGCAGCGGCTGCGGGTACACGCCGAGCACGAAGGCCAGGGCCGCCACCAGCATCAGCATGATGCCGCCGGCACGTTGGCCCCAGTTGAACGGTGCATCGTGACGCTGCAGGTTCGGCTCGTTGAGGAACAGGGTAACCATCACGCGCAGGTAGTAGAACACTGCGATGGCGCTGCCCAGAACCAGTGCGCCGATCAACCACCACAATTGCGCCTGCACACCCGCGGCGATCACGTAGAACTTGCCGATGAAGCCTGCAGTGAGCGGAATACCGGCCAGCGACAGCATCATCACGGTCAGCACCGCGGTCAGGTATGGGCGGCGCCAGAACAGGCCGCGGTACTCATACAGCGCGTCGGCGTCACGGCCGTTGTAGGGCGTCGACATCAGGGTGATCACCCCGAAGGCGCCCAGGCTGGTCAGCACGTAGGTGGCCATGTACACGCCGATGGCTTCCACGGCCAGGCCCTTGCTGGCAATCAACGCCACCAGCAGGTAACCGAAGTGGGCGATGGACGAGTAACCGAGCAGACGCTTGAGGTTGTTCTGCACCAGAGCCAGCAGGTTGCCGAACAGGATCGAGGCGATGGCGATGACCGTCAGCAAATCGTTCAGCCAGCCGCCAGCAGTGGCCGGGGAGAGCTGATACAGACGCAGCAGTACGGCGAATACCGCGACCTTGCTGGCGGTTGCCAGGAAGGCGGCCACCGGCGCCGGGGCGCCTTCGTAGACGTCCGGCGTCCACAGGTGGAAGGGCACCATGGACAGCTTGAACGCCAGACCGATGAGCATCATGCCGATACCGATCTGCACCAGCTGGCTGCCGCTGGCATCGGCCAGGCTGGCACCGATCTGGGCGAAGCTCAGGCTGCCGGCGTCGGCATACAGCAGCGCCATGCCGAACAGCAGGAAGGCGCTGCCGGCGGCCGACAGCACCATGTACTTGATGCCGGCTTCCAGCGAACGCTTGTTGAAGTAGGCGTAGGCGATCATCCCGTAGGTCGGTACCGAGAGCAGCTCCAGGCCGATGAACAGGCCAGCCAGGTGCTCGGTGCTGACCAGCACCAGACCGCCGGCCGCGGAGAGCAGCAGCAGCAGGTACATTTCTTCGCGGTTGCGCGGGTAACCCTTGGTCTGCCCGTCATTGACCTTGGCCTCGCCCAGGTAGGCGTGGGTGAGGGTGACGCACGCTAGGGTGGCGATCAGCACCAGCGCCATGTAATAGCAGGCGAAGGTGTCGATCTGCATCAGCGGGGTGACCTGCAGCGGCGTGACGCCGATGGTCGGCAGCAGCGACAGTAGGGCCGCGTTGAGGCCGATCACCGACAGCACGAAGGTCATCGAGTGGCTACGTTTCCAGGCGATGGCCAGCATGACCACCACCACGGTGGCGCAGGTGACCAGCAGCGGCAGCAGGGCGATCAGGTGTTGGGTGGAGAATTGCACAGCATGATGTTCCATAAATTTTAACCCTTACCGGCCCGAGGCGAGTTGATCGAGAGCGCCACTGAACCACTGCTGCACGCCTTGCATGCTGGCGGCAGAGGTGTCGAGCACCGGCTGCGGGTAAACGCCGAGCAGGATCAGCAGCACCGCGAGGCACAGCACCATGCTCAGTTCACGAAATTGCAGGCCCGGCAGCGGGCTGTCGTTCTTCACCGGGCCGAAGTGGGCGCGGTGGATCATGATCAGCGAGTACACGGAGCCCAGTACCAGGCCGGTCGCCGCGATCACGGTGACCCACGGTGCGGTCGGGAAGCTGCCGATCAGGATCAGGAACTCGCCGACGAAGTTGCCGGTGCCCGGCAGGCCCAGTGCAGCAGCCGCGAAGAACAGGCTGAGCGCCGGCAGCCAGGACATGCGTGCCCAGATGCCGCCCATCTCGCGCATGTCGCGGGTGTGCAGGCGCTCGTACAGTTGGCCGCAGAGGATGAACAGCGCCGCAGCCGAAAGGCCGTGGGCCATCATCTGCACCACCGCACCCTGCAGGGCGATCTGGCTGCCCGAGTAGATGGCGATCAGCACGAAGCCCATGTGCGACACGCTGGAGTAGGCCACCAGGCGCTTGATGTCGGTCTGCGCGAACGACAGCAGGGCGCCGTAAATGATGGCGAACACGCCCAGGTACATGGCGATCGGCGCGAACTCCGCCGAGGCATTCGGGAACAGTGGCAGCGAGAAGCGCAGCAGGCCGTAGGCCGCGGTTTTCAGCAGGATACCTGCGAGGTCCACCGAGCCTGCGGTCGGCGCCTGGGCGTGGGCGTCCGGCAGCCAGGAGTGCAGGGGCACCACCGGGAACTTGACCGCGAACGCGATGAAGAAGCCCAGCATCAGCAGGTATTCGGTACCTTCGGACAGCTCGGTCTTGAGCAGGTCGGCATAGTTGAAGGTGAATACGCCAGTCTGGTTGAAGTGCACGAACACCAGGCCAAGAATCGCCACCAGCATCACCAGGCCACTGGCCTGGGTGAAGATGAAGAACTTGGTGGCCGCGTTGATGCGGCTCTTGCCAGGGCTGCCGCTATGACCCCAGAGCGCGATGAGGAAATACATCGGCACCAGCATCATTTCCCAGAAGAAGAAGAACAGGAACAGGTCGATGGCCAGGAACACGCCGACCACGCCGCCGAGGATCCACATCAGGTTGAGGTGGAAGAAGCCCACGCGCTTCTGGATCTCGTTCCACGAGCACAGTACCGACAGCACGCCGAGCAGGCCGGTGAGGGTGACCATCAGCACCGACAGGCCGTCCATCGCCAGGTGGATGCTGATGCCGAAGCGCTCGATCCAGCGCACCTGGAATTCGTGCGCCCAGCGTGGCTCGGCACCCGGCGCAGGCGCCAGGCTGAAGTCACCGGTGCCCCACAGCCACAGGCCGAGGCCGAACAGCAGGGACATGGTCAGCAGCGCGATCCAGCGCGGCAGGGTTCCGCCGAAGCGCTCCGCCTGCCAGCACAACAGGCCGCCGATAAAGGGGATCAGGATTAGCCAAGGCAGAATCATGACGGGCGAGTTTCCTTAGAAAAAGTATTCGGGATCATCGGTCAGGCCAGCAGCACGGCAGCGAGCACCAGTACGGCGCCCCCGGCGATGGAGATGGCGTACCAGCGCAGATGCCCGGTTTCGCTGCGGCTCAGCACGCCATGACCACCACGCGCCAGGCGCGGGACGATGCCGATGGCACCGTCGATCGGGTCACGGGCGAGCACCCGGCAGAAGAACAGGTAGGGCTGCACGAAAATCTTGTCGTAGAGCCAGTCGAAGCCCCAGGCGGCGAACCACCAGGCCGACAGGAAACGACCCGGCGCGCTGCTGGCGACGGCGCTGACGAAACTGCGCTTGCCGAGAAACAGCATGGCGGCCAGCAGGATACCGGCCAGGGCGATGCAGCCCGAGACGATTTCCAGGCTGTGCTTGGCCTCGCCACCGGCATGGCCGGCGCTCTGCGGCAGCACGCCAGCCAGCGGCGGAGTGATCCAGGCGCCGATGAAGGTCGACAGCACGATCAGCACGATCAGCGGCAGGTTGTGGGCGATACCATGACCGGCATGGGCGTCGGTCTTCTGCTCGCCATGGAAGGCGATGAAGATCAACCGGAAGGTGTAGATCGAGGTCATGAAGGCGCCCAGCAGACCGGCGTAGAGCAGGCCAGAATTACCGCTGGCGAAGGCTTCCCAGAGAATCTCGTCCTTGGAGTAGAAGCCCACGGTGATCAGCGGCAGCGCCGCCAGGGCCGAGCCGCCGACGACGAAGCTGGCATAGGCCAGCGGCAGCTTCTTCCATAGGCCGCCCATCTTGAAGATGTTCTGCTCGTGGTGGCAGGCATGGATCACCGAACCGGAAGCGAGGAACAGCAGCGCCTTGAAGAAGGCGTGGGTCATCAGGTGGAAGATCGCCGCGTCCCAAGCGCCGACGCCCAGGGCCAGGAACATGTAGCCGATCTGGCTCATGGTCGAGTAGGCGAGGATGCGCTTGATGTCGGTCTGCACCAGGGCGGCGAAACCCGCCAGCACCAGGGTCACACCACCGACGATGCCGACCAGCTCGAGAATCTCCGGGGTCAGCAGGAACAGGCCGTTGGTACGGGCGATCAGGTAGACGCCCGCGGTGACCATGGTGGCGGCGTGGATCAGTGCCGAAACCGGCGTCGGGCCGGCCATGGCGTCGGCCAGCCAGGTCTGCAAGGGCAACTGGGCGGATTTACCGACCGCGCCGCCGAGCAGCATCAGGGTCGCCAGCCACAGCCAGGTATCGCCGGCTGCGTACTTCTGCGGGGCCAGCACCATCAGCTCCTGGATGTTCAGGGTGCCGAGGTTGAGGAACAGCAGGAACAGGCCGATCATCAGGAACACGTCGCCGATACGGGTGACGATGAACGCTTTCAGCGCCGCGTTACCGTTGGGCACGTGCTTGTAATAGAAGCCGATCAGCAGGTACGAGCACAGGCCCACGCCTTCCCACCCGAAGAACAGAGTCATCAGGTTGTCGCCCAGCACCAGCAGCAGCATGCTGAATATGAATAGGTTGGTGTAGGAGAGGAAACGCGAGTAACCCTCTTCACCGCGCATGTACCAGCTGGCGAACATGTGGATCAGGAAGCCCACGCCGGTGACCACGCCTAGCATGGTCAGCGACAGGCCGTCCAGGTACAGGGTGAAGCTCGGCGCCAGGCCGTCGACGCTCATCCACTGCCACAGGGTCTGGGTGTAAACGCCGTCTGCCGGTGGCGCGACGTTGAACTGCCACATGATCGAGGCGGTGGTCAGAGCCGACAGGCCGACCGAGCCGACACCGACGATGGCGGCAGCGCCTTCGCTCAGGCGGCCGCGGGAAAAGGCCAGGATGAACCAGCCGATCAGTGGGAACAGGAGTGTCAGGAATAAGAGGTTCATCCGCGCATCTCGCTGGCTGCGTCGATATCGAGGGTGTGGAAGCGGCGATACAGCTGCAGCAGGATCGCCAGGCCGATGCTCGCTTCGGCGGCGGCCAGGGCGATGACCAGAATGAACATGATCTGCCCGTCAGCCTGCCCCCAGCGCGCACCGGCGACCACGAAGGCGAGGGCGGCGGCGTTCATCATCACTTCCAAGCTCATCAGCACGAACAGGATGTTGCGGCGCACCATCAGGCCGACCAGGCCGAGGCTGAACAGCACGCCGGCCAGCGCCAGGCCGTGCTCCATTGGAATACCGTTCATGGCGTAGCATCCTTGATGTCGTTACGGCCCAGGTGATAGGCGGCGACCAGTGCGGCCAGCAGCAGCATGGAGGCCAGCTCGACGGCCAGCAGATAAGGGCCGAACAGGTGAATGCCCACGGCCTTGGCATCGACCGTGGTGTGGCCGATGGTGGCGCCGCTCGGTACGGCGAACAGCACGTACAGCAGCTGACCCAGCAGGAGCGCAGAGAGCAGCGCCGGGCCGATCCAGATGCCCGGGGTCAGCCAGGTGCGTTCCTGCTGTACCGAGGCAGGGCCGAGGTTGAGCATCATCACCACGAACACGAACAGCACCATGATGGCGCCGGCGTAGACGATGATCTCCAGGGCACCGGCGAAAGGCGCGCCGAGGCTGAAGAACACCATGGATACGGCGAGCAGCGAGATGATCAGGTAGAGCAGGGCGTGCACCGGGTTCTTACCAGTGATCACGCCGAAGGTCGAGGCAACTGCGACCCCTGCGGAGAAGTAGAAGGCGAATTCCATTATGGCAACAACCCCTTGACGTTGATCGGCTCGGCTTCGTCCTGCGCGGCGCCTTTCGGCTTGCCGGCGATGGCCATGCCGGCCACGCGGTAGAAGTTGTAGTCCGGGTTCTTGCCGGGGCCGGAGATCAGCAGGTCTTCCTTCTCGTACACCAGGTCCTGACGCTTGAACTCGCCCATTTCGAAATCCGGGGTGAGCTGGATCGCGGTGGTCGGGCAGGCTTCCTCGCACAGGCCGCAGAAGATGCAGCGCGAGAAGTTGATGCGGAAGAAGTCCGGGTACCAGCGGCCGTCTTCGGTTTCCGCCTTCTGCAGCGAAATGCAGCCCACCGGGCAAGCCACGGCGCACAGGTTGCAGGCTACGCAGCGTTCTTCGCCGTCCGGGTCGCGGGTCAGTACGATGCGGCCGCGGTAGCGCGGTGGCAGGTAGACCTGTTCTTCCGGGTATTGCAGGGTGTCGCGCTTGCGAAAGCCATGGCCGAAGACCATGACCAGGCTGCGCAATTGGGTCGCGGTACCGACCAGTACGTCCCAAATATATTTGAACATCACTCGCTCCTTACTGGGCCGTGGCCAGCACGACGGCGCCGGTCACCAGCAGGTTGATCAGGGTCAGCGGCAGGCAGAACTTCCAGCTGAAGGCCATGACCTGGTCATACCGCGGGCGCGGAATGGACGCGCGCAGCAGGATGAAGATCATGATGAAGAAGCAGGTCTTGATCGCGAACCAGAAGAACGGGATCTGCGGCATGATGCCGAACGGACCGTGCCAGCCACCAAAGAACAGGGTTACCAGCAGCGCGGAGATGGTCACGATGCCGATGTATTCACCGACGAAGAACATGCCCCATTTCATGCCGGCGTATTCGATGTGGTAACCGTCGGCCAGCTCCTGCTCCGCTTCCGGCTGGTCGAAGGGGTGACGGTGCGTCACTGCCACGCCAGCGATGAAGAAGGTACAGAAACCAAAGAACTGCGGAATGATGAACCACAGATTCTGGGCCTGGTAATCGACGATGTCGCGCATGTTGAACGAGCCGACCTGGGCGACGATACCCATCAGCGCCAGGGCCAGGAACACCTCGTAGGAGATGGTCTGGGCCGAGGCACGCAGGCTGCCGAGCAGGGCGAACTTGTTGTTGCTCGACCAGCCGGCGAACAGCACGGCGTACACCGACAGGCCAGCCATGGCGAAGAAGAACAGGATGCCGATGTTCAGGTCCGCCACGCCCCAGTTGGGGGTGATCGGGATGATCGCGAAGGCCACCAGCATGGCGCCCATGGCGATGATCGGCGCCAGGGTGAAGATCAGCTTGTCGGCGAACGGCGGCGTCCAGTCTTCCTTGAAGAACATCTTGAGCATGTCCGCAGCCAGCTGGAACATGCCGAACGGGCCGACCCGGTTGGGGCCGTAGCGATCCTGCCACCAGCCGAGCAGGCGGCGTTCGACGAAGCTCAGCAGCGCACCGCACACCACCACGGCAAGCAGGATGACGATGGCCTTGAGCACTTCCTGGATGATGTCAAGCAACTGTGGAGTCAGCCAACTCATTGCGCGGCCTCCCCAATGTTGCTCACGGCCGCGCCAGCGATGGCCGCCGGAATGCCAGCCAGGCCAACCGGCAGGCCGACCAGACCGATGCCCAGCTCTTCAGTGACGCGCAGCGGCAGGCGCAGGTTCTGGCCGTTGACGCTCAGTTGCAGCAGTGCGCCGTCGTTGACGCCCAGGCGATCGGCTTCGTCCTTGGCCAGCGCCACGTAGGCTTCGGGTGTGCGCTCGGCGATCGGCGCGGCGCGCGAGGACATTTCCTCGCTGCCGAACAGATGGTGCAGCGGCACGGCCTGCCAGGTGCCCTGGGCGGGGTTGAAGGCCGTCGGTGCGCTGAACCAGCCCAGGCTTGCGCCCTTGGCTTCGATCAGGCGCACGCCGGGGTCGCCGGCACGCAGGTGACCACCGACTTCATCCTGGAACTTGTTCCAGGCCTGAGGCGAGTTCCAGCCTGGCGACCAGGCGAACGGGATCTGCTGACGGTCTTCCTTGCTGCCCGAGTAGCCTTCCATGGAGAAGGCAAAGGCGCTGTCCTTGTCCTGAGGCTGACGCGGCTCGTGCACGCTGATGTTGGCGCGCATGGCGGTACGACCGCTGTAGCGATGCGGTTCGCGGGCCAGCTTGAGGCCCTTGATGCGGAACGAGGCGCTTGGCGCGGCGTCGCGGATGCCGGCCAGCTGGGCGGAGCTTTCTGCGCAGGCAGCGGTGACCTGATCGAGCTGGGTCCAGTCGACGACGCGATTGTGCAGCGTGCTGTGCAGCGCGTGCAGCCAGCGCCAGCCTTCGCGAACGAGGATGTTGGCGTCGTAGTAGGACGGGTCATAGACCTGGAAGAAACGCTGGGCGCGGCCTTCCTGGCTGACCAGGGTGCCGTCGCCTTCGGCGAAGCTGGCAGCCGGCAGCAGCAGGTGCGCCTTGGCGGTGGTGGCGGTGCTCTGGTGATCGGCGACGATCACCACCTTGGCGGCGGCCAGGGCGGCGTCCACACGGCCGGCATCGGCGCGGTGGTAGAGATCGTTCTCCAGCACCACCAGGGCGTCGGCCTGACCGGAGGTCAGCGCTTCGAAGGCGTCGTCCAGGCTGTTGCCGGCGAACTGCTCGCCCATCAGCAGGGCCATGCCCATGCTGTTGGCTTCCGGCACCACCAGGCTAATGGAGCCGTTCTTCTCGCGGTTCTTCAGGGCGCTGGCGATGTTCGCGGCGGCTTCGATCAGCGCGCGATTGCCCAGCGAGGCGCCGGAAACGATCAGCGGGCGCTTGGCGTTCAGCAGCGCCTCGGCGATGCGTTGCACCAGCTCGCCGGCCTCGGCTTCCAGACCTTCGACGGCCGGGGCGCTCGGGTCGATGGCGTGGGCCACAGCGAAGCCGATGCGCGCCAGGTCATCGGGCGCGGCGTGTACGCACTGCTCGGCGACGTCGTCGAGGCGGGTGGCGGTGACGCTGGCGATGAACAGCGGATTGAGCGCGTGCTGGGCGACGTTCTGCACGGCGGCCATGTGCCAATCCTGGATCTTCGCGCCGGCGGCGATCTCGGTGGCTTTGCCCTTGACCGACTGGCGCAGAGCCAGGGCGACGCGGGCGGCGGTCTGGGTAAGGTCTTCACCGAGCACGAACACCGCGTCGTGGCTCTCGATGTCGCGCAGGGTCGGCACCGGCAGCGGGCCGTTCTGCAGCACGTCGCGGATCAGGCGAATGTTGGCCTGCTCGGCCGCGGCGATACCGGAGTAGAAGTTGCCAGCGCCGACCAGCTCGCGCAGGGCGAAGTTACCCTCCAGGCTGGCACGTGGCGAACCGATGCCGATCACCTTGCGGCCCTTGAGCAGGGCAGCGGCCTGATCCAGTGCGGCGTCCAGGCCCATCTTCATCTTGCTGAGCATCATCACCGGCTGACGCGGACGGTCTTCACGGTTGACGTAGCCGTAGCCGAAGCGACCACGGTCGCACAGGAAGTACTGGTTCACCGAGCCGTTGAAGCGGTTCTCGATGCGGCGTACTTCGCCGTAGCGCTCGCCTGGGCTGGTGTTGCAGCCGCTGGAGCAGCCATGGCAGATGCTCGGGGCGAACTGCATGTCCCACTTGCGGTTGTAGCGCTCGGAGTGGGTCTTGTCGGTGAACACACCGGTCGGGCAGACCTCAACCAGGTTGCCGGAGAACTCGCTTTCCAGGGTGCCGTCTTCGACGCGGCCGAAGTACACGTTGTCGTGGGCACCGTAGACGCCCAGGTCGGTGCCGCCGGCGTAATCCTTGTAGTAACGCACGCAGCGGTAGCAGGCGATGCAGCGGTTCATCTCATGGGCTATGAACGGGCCGAGCTCCTGGTTCTGGTGGGTGCGCTTGCTGAACCGATAGCGACGGGCGTTGTGGCCGGTCATCACCGTCATGTCCTGCAGGTGGCAATGGCCGCCTTCCTCGCACACCGGGCAGTCGTGCGGGTGGTTGGTCATCAGCCACTCGACGACACTCTTGCGAAAGGCCACGGCCTCTTCGTCGTCGATGGAGATCCAGCTGTTGTCGGTGGCCGGCGTCATGCAGGACATGACCAGGCGGCCGCGCTTGTCGTTTTCGTCGCTGTACTGCTTCACCGCGCACTGGCGGCAGGCGCCAACGCTGCCGAGCGCCGGGTGCCAGCAGAAGTAGGGGATGTCGAGACCAAGGGACAGACAGGCCTGCAGCAGGTTGTCCGCACCATCGACTTCGAGATCTTTGCCGTCTACGTGGATAGTGGCCATTTTTCTTCAGTCTTCGTTTGCCCGCTCGAAAGCGGACGGGCTAAGGGAATTCTTGTCTTTGCCTGGGCCGGACGGCGCCATCGCGCCCACTCGTCCGACCATCGGGCCTATACCGCGTGTGCCGCTACCGGCGGCTGCGGCGCAGTGGCGCCCACACCGGCTTCGAACTCTTCACGGAAATACTTGATCGCGCTGCCCAGTGGCTCCACGGCACCCGGTGCGTGAGCACAGAAGGTCTTGCCGGGGCCGAGGAAATTGACCAGCCCGAGCAGGGTGTCGATGTCCTCGCGGGTACCCTGCTTGCGCTCCAGGGCGCGGAGGATCTTCACGCTCCACGGCAGGCCGTCGCGGCATGGCGTGCACCAGCCGCAGGATTCGCGGGCGAAGAACTCTTCCATGTTGCGCAGCAGCGAAACCATGTTCACCGTGTTGTCGATGGCCAGGGCCAGGCCGGTACCCATGCGGGTGCCGACCTTGGCGATGCCGGCGGCGTACATCGAGGCCTCGAGGTGCTCGGGTAGCAGGAAACCGGTGCCGGCGCCGCCGGGCTGCCAGGCCTTGAGGGTGTAGCCGTCGCGCATGCCGCCGGCGTAGTCCTCGAACAGCTCGCGGGCACTGATGCCGAACGGCAGCTCCCAGATCCCCGGGTTCTTGACCTTGCCGGAGAAGCCCATCAGCTTGGTGCCGTGGTCTTCGCTGCCTTCGCGGGCCAGGGATTTGTACCAGTCCACGCCGTTGCCGATGATCGACGGCACGTTGCACAGGGTCTCGACGTTGTTGACGCAGGTCGGCTTGCCCCACACGCCCACCGCAGCGGGGAAGGGCGGCTTGGCGCGCGGGTTGGCGCGACGGCCTTCCAGGGAGTTGATCAGTGCGGTTTCTTCACCGCAGATGTAACGCCCGGCGCCGGTGTGCACGAACAATTCGAAATCGAAACCGCTGCCCAGGATGTTCTTGCCCAGCAGGCCGGCGGCCTTGGCTTCCTCGATGGCGCGGTTGAGGTTGGCGGCGGCGTCGATGTACTCGCCACGCAGGAAGATGTAGCCGCGGTAGGCCTTCAGGGCCCGGGCGCTGATCAGCATGCCTTCCACCAGCAGGTGCGGCAGCTGTTCCATCAGCATGCGGTCCTTCCAGGTGTTGGGTTCCATCTCGTCCGCGTTGCACAGCAGATAACGGATGTTCAGCGATTCGTCATTGGGCATCAGGCCCCACTTCACGCCGGTGGGAAAGCCCGCACCACCGCGGCCCTTGAGACCGGAATCCTTGACCGTCTGCACGATGTCGGCCTGGGCCATCTCGGCCAGGGCCTTGCGGGCGGCGGCATAACCGTTCTTCTGCTGGTATTCGTCGAGCCACACGGGCTGGGCGTCGTCGCGCAGGCGCCAGGTCAGCGGATGAGTCTCTTCGCTGCGGGCGATGCGGTTGGCCGGGCCGAAGGAGGTCAGCAGGTTGGAGCTGCGGCTGATCATTGGAAGTTCTCCAGCAGTTGCGCCACGCCTTCGGGTTGCACGTCGCCAAAGGTTTCGTCGTCGATCATCATCGCCGGCGCCTTGTCGCAGTTGCCCAGGCAGCACACCGGCAGCAGGGTGAAGCGGCCGTCGGCGGTGGTCTGGCCGGGCACGATGCCCAGTTCGGCCTTGATGCTGCCGAGCACGTTCTCGTGGCCACCGATGAAGCAGGTCATGCTGTCGCACACACGGATGATGTGACGGCCGACGGGCTGGCGGAAAATCTGGCTGTAGAAGGTGGCGACACCTTCGACGTCGCTGGCCGGGATGCCGAGAATCGCGCCGATGGCATCGGCGGCGCCGTCCGGCACCCAGCCGCGTTCCTTCTGCACGATCTTAAGGGCTTCGATGGACGCCGCACGCGGGTCCTCGTAGTGGTGCATCTCGTGCTCGATGGCCGAGCGCTCGGTTTCACTGAGGGCGAAACGGTCGGTCTGAATCATGTTCATGGTGTTCTCCTCAGCGATCCACGTCGGCCATGACGAAGTCGATACTGCCCAGGTACGCGATCAGGTCGGCGACCATGCTGCCGCGGATCACCGAGGGGATCTGCTGCAGGTGGGCGAAGCTCGGCGTGCGGATGCGCGTGCGGTAGCTCATGGTGCTGCCGTCGCTGGTCAGGTAGTAGCTGTTGATACCCTTGGTCGCTTCGATCATCTGGAAGCTTTCGTTGGCCGGCATGACCGGGCCCCAGGAAACCTGCAGGAAGTGGGTGATCAGGGTTTCGATGTGCTGCAGCGTGCGCTCTTTCGGCGGCGGCGTGGTCAGCGGGTGATCCGCCTTGTACGGGCCTTCCGGCATGTTGCGCAGGCACTGGTCGATGATCCGGATGCTCTGGCGCATCTCCTCGACACGCACCATGCAGCGGTCATAGGCATCGCCGTTGGCGGCCAGCGGCACTTCGAACTCGAAGTTCTCGTAGCCGGAATAGGGGCGCGCCTTGCGCAGGTCGAAATCGCAGCCGGTGGCGCGCAGCCCGGCACCGGTGGTGCCCCATTCCAAGGCTTCCTTGGTGTTGTACTGGGCGACGCCGATGGTACGGGCCTTGAGGATGCTGTTCCTCAGTGCAGCCTTTTCGTATTCGTCGAGGCGCTTGGGCAGCCAGTCGACGAATTCCTTGACCAGCTTGTCCCAGCCACGCGGCAGGTCGTGGGCGACACCACCGATGCGGTACCAGGCCGGGTGCAGGCGGAAACCGGTAATGGCTTCGATCACCTTGTAGGCGCGCTGGCGGTCGGTGAAGGTGAAGAACACCGGGGTCATGGCGCCCACGTCCTGGATGTAGGTACCCAGGAACAGCAGGTGACTGGTGATGCGGAAGAACTCGGCCATCATGATGCGGATGGTGTCGACCTTCTGCGGTACCTTAATGCCGGCCAGCTTCTCGACCGAGAGCACGTAGGGCAGGTTGTTCATCACCCCGCCGAGGTAGTCGATACGGTCGGTGTAGGGGATGAAGCTGTGCCAGCTCTGGCGCTCGGCCATCTTCTCGGCACCGCGGTGGTGGTAGCCGATTTCCGGCACGCAATCGAGGATCTCTTCACCGTCGAGCTGCAGGATGATGCGGAACGCACCGTGGGCGGACGGGTGGTTGGGGCCGAGGTTGAGGAACATGTAGTCCTCGTTCTCGCTGTGGCGTTTCATGCCCCAGTCTTCGGGGTTGAAGCGCGCAGCCTCTTCCTCGAGCTGCTGCTTGGCCAGGGTCAGGCTGAACGGGTCGAATTCGGTGGCGCGCGCCGGATAGTCCTTGCGCAGCGGGTGACCTTCCCAGGTCGGCGGCATCATGATCCGGGTCAGGTGCGGGTGGCCGGTGAAGTGGATGCCGTACAGATCCCACACTTCGCGCTCGTACCAGTTGGCGTTCGGCCAGATGCCGGTCACGGACGGCAGGTTGAGGTCGCCCTCGCGCAGCGCCACCTTGATCATCACGTCGCTGTTACGCTCCAGCGACATGAGGTGATAGAACACGGTGAAATCGGCGTCCGGCAGGCCGCGACGCTGGGTGCGCAGGCGTTCGTCGACGCCGTGTAGGTCGTACAGCATGACGTAGGGGCGAGTGGTCTGGCGCAGGAAGCGCAGCACTTCGACGAGCTTGTCGCGGCCGACCCAGATCACCGGCATGCCGGTGCGGGTGGCCTGCAGCGTGAAGCTGTCGGCGCCAAAACGGGATTGAAGCTCAACGACGACGTCTTGGTCGTCCGCCTTGTACGGCGCAATGGACACGATGGTGTCTGCAGTCATGGTCTCGATCGCTATCGGTCAACGGTGAGAGTGAGTCCGGCTTTTGTAAGGAAGCGGGACTCAGACTTCGTCAGGGGAACGCAGGTTGGTAACCGCAATACGCTGCTCGCGGCGCTGTTCTTTCTGGGAAGGCATCTCGGCGCGGTAAACGCCTTGATCGCCAACGACCCAGGACAGCGGGCGGCGCTCCTGACCGATGGATTCCTGCAGCAGCATCAGGCCTTGCAGGAACGCTTCGGGACGGGGCGGGCAACCGGGAATGTAGACGTCGACGGGAAGGAACTTGTCGACACCCTGAACGACCGAGTAGATGTCGTACATGCCGCCGGAATTGGCGCACGAGCCCATGGAGATGACCCACTTGGGTTCGAGCATCTGCTCATAGAGACGCTGGATGACCGGCGCCATCTTGATGAAGCAGGTGCCGGCGATGACCATGAAGTCAGCCTGGCGTGGGGATGCACGGATTACCTCGGCACCGAATCGCGCGACGTCGTGCGGCGCGGTGAACGCGGTGGTCATTTCCACGTAGCAGCAGGAAAGCCCGAAGTTGTACGGCCACAGGGAGTTCTTGCGACCCCAATTCACCGCACCGCTAAGAACATCCGAGAGTTTCCCCATGTAGATGTTCTTGTGCACTTCGTCTTCTAGCTGTTGGTCGGTAACGACCTCCCGCTTGCCGATCGGGTATTGCTCGTTGGGAGCATCCGGATCGATCCGAGTGAGTTTGTATTGCATCGCCAAAGCCTCATTGTTTCAGCTTCGCCTGCCGAGCCTTACGACTCTCGGGTGCCCAATCCAGCGCACCGATACGCCAAAGGTAGACAAGACCTGCCAACAGAATGTTTATGAAAACGGCTGCTTCGATGAAGCCGGCCCAGCCGCTTTCGCGAACGGAGACGGCCCAGGCGAAGAGAAAGAGGGCTTCGACGTCGAAGATCACGAAGAGCATCGCGACCAGATAGAATTTGGCGGAAAGGCGCAGGCGCGCGCTACCGGTGGGAAGCATGCCCGATTCGAAGGGCTCGTTCTTGCTGCGCCCCCAGGCTTTGCTGCCCAGCAGGCTGGAGACGCCCATCATGAAGGCACAAAGGCCAACGACGCCCAGCAGAAAAACGGCCAACGCCCAGTTATGGGACAGGGAACTGCTTGCTTCCAGCATGCCGGGGCTCCTCAGGCAAGGAACGGCTTAACGCACGATTTAAAATTATGGCAAGGCATTAAGCGCCTTGAATCAATTCGCATAATGTTATGCCTGTATTGGGTGTAAGTAAATTTTTCAGCACAAAAAAATAATAAAACGTCGCATGCCTGCAATCAGCCCATTTTCAGAAAGCCACGCAAATCAAGGAGCTACAAAACAAGGCGGAAACTTCGGCTGCGCGGGGAAGTTATATGTAGTGGGAAGTAAAACTCGCTTCAATGGGAACATATATCATTTGAGAATTTGTTCTTTTAACGCTTCGCCAAGCGGCTCGTGTCGATAACTAGCGGCTTAAAAGCTGCGCGCCTTAGTTGCCAATAAAAAAGCCCCGGCATCGCTGCCGGGGCCGAGGCTCGAAACGAGTGTCCGGGCGGGGTCAGTTCTCAGTGGAACTGGTTCATGGTGTTGTCCTTGCCGCCAGCCTTCAGAGCCGCTTCACCGGCGAAGTACTCCTTGTGGTTGTCGCCGATATCCGAACCCGCCATGTTCTGGTGCTTGACGCAGGCGATGCCCTGACGGATCTCCTGCCGCTGCACGCCCTTGACGTAGGCCAGCATGCCCTGGTCGGCGAAGTAGCCCTTGGCCAGGTTGTCGGTGGACAGCGCAGCGGTGTGGTAGGTCGGCAGGGTGATCAGGTGGTGGAAGATGCCGGCGTTGGCCGAACCGTCACGCTGGAAGGTGCGGATCTTCTCGTCGGCAATCTGGGCCAGTTCGGTTTCGTCGTACTCGGCGCTCATCAGCTTGGCGCGATCGTAGGCCGACACGTCCTTGCCGTCGGCTTCGAGCGCATCGAACACCTGCTGGCGGAAGCTCAGGGTCCAGTTGAACGACGGGCTGTTGTTGTAGACCAGCTTGGCATTGGGGATCACTTCGCGAACGCGATCGACCATGGCCTTGATCTGGCCGACGTGAGGTTTCTCGGTTTCGATCCAGATCATGTCCGCGCCGTTCTGCAGCGAGGTGATGCTGTCCAGTACGCAGCGATCCTCGCCGGTGCCCTTGCGGAACTGGAACAGGTTGGACGGCAGGCGTTTGGGGCGCAGCAGCTTGCCTTCGCGGTTGATCACCACGTCGCCGTTCTTCAGTTCGGCCGGGCTGATTTCGTCGCAATCCAGGAACGAGTTGTACTGGTCGCCCAGGTCGCCCGGCTCGCTGGTCACGGCGATCTGCTTGGTGAGGCCGGCACCCAGGGAATCAGTACGGGCGACGATCACACCGTCGTCCACGCCCAGCTCGAGGAAGGCGTAGCGCACCGCATTGATCTTGGCGAGGAAGTCGGCATGGGGCACGGTGACCTTGCCGTCCTGGTGGCCGCACTGCTTCTCATCGGAGACCTGATTCTCGATCTGGATGCAGCAGGCACCGGCTTCGATCATCTTCTTGGCGAGCAGGTAGGTGGCCTCGGGGTTGCCGAAACCGGCATCGATGTCGGCGATGATCGGCACCACGTGGGTTTCGAAATTGTCGATCTGCGCCTGGATCTCGCTCTGCTTGGCACGATCGCCCGACTCGCGGGCCGCATCGAGGGCGCTGAACAGCAGGTCCAGCTCACGGGCGTCGGCCTGGCGCAGGAAGGTGTACAGCTCTTCGATCAGTGCGGCGACCGCGGTCTTCTCGTGCATGGACTGATCCGGCAGCGGGCCGAAATCGGAACGCAGCGCGGCGATCATCCAGCCGGACAGGTACAGGTAGCGCTTGTTGGTGGTCTTGAGGTGCTTCTTGATGGAAATCAGTTTCTGCTGGCCGATGAAGCCATGCCAGCAGCCCAGCGACTGGGTGTAGACGGACGAGTCGGCGTCGTACTCGGCCATGTCCCTGCGCATGATGGCCGCGGTGTACTTGGCTACATCCAGGCCAGTCTTGAAGCGGTTCTGGGCGCGCATACGAGCGACGGATTCCGGGTTGATAGCGCTCCAGCTGCTGCCAGCGGCTTCTTTCAGGGCGGCAACGGCTTTGATGTCGTTTTCGTAAGCTGACATGGTCAATCCTTCAAGTATGTGTTGGGGCGAACACCAGTCGTGCGCACAGGCGCAGCCTCGGCGCGAGCTCACCGCAGACGTTGAGAGGAAACCGGAAAGAGGAGGGCCGTGGCCGGGTGGACGAAGCGCATCGTGTGCCCGCCGCCGGGTAGGCGAGCGGTAGTGCGTGCGGGCCCGTGGACGCCCTTGGCACTGTGCCGTTCGATGCGTGAAACGCTTCCCCGTCCCTCAGGACAACCTCGTTCCAGTCGCCATCTCGTCGAGCTGCCTTGTGGGCACGCAGACTGCTGAAGAACGTTTGCGAAGCAGCAGCAACGCAGCCAGTTATTCAGCAGCCTGCTAACAACACGAATCGATCCCTGCGGTGCGCGGAGACTGACCCGGAGGTTCCGTTTCCGGAACCCCTGATTAGCGGGAGCGAGGCCATCATGCGACCGACGAAAATGTTCGTCAATCGTTTTTGTAGTGTTTTTTTAGGAGTACTACATAAGTCTTAGATCGACCGCCTGGTCACGTTTTACGGGGCTTTCAGTCGATCAACTCGACTTTCACGCGCATGCTCATGTCGTCGCGGCCTTCGGTGGAGTAGCGGCGCAGAACGCCACTGCGGTCGGCCTGGCTCTGCTCGCTACTGCCGCCGATGGTGATCCACTCGCCGAGCCGCCCGCTGACCCGGGTGTCGGCTTGCTGGATGTCGATCACGCCGGGTTGCTGCTGGCTGACCCGGTCACGGTTGCTGCTGATATCCAGGTGCACGATCTCGCCCGCCAGGCTGGCGGTGACGTAAAAGCCCTGGGTGACGTTGCGGTACTCGGTGTTGTTGTACACCTGGCCGTAAGGGCCGCGGCTGCTGGTGGTCACCGGCACGCTCTGGCCAACCTGGATCAGTGCCGGGTAACCCTCGCTGGTCTGCACCTGCTGCGTGCCGCCGCCGCGGCTGTCGGTGCTGCGGCGAATGATGCGCGCCTGGTCGCGACCGTCGACTTCGCCACGGCCGATTTCCACGCGGCCATTGCCGGCGCTGATGCTGCCGTCGACCCCGTAACCCCGGTCGTCGCGGTAGGTCGATTCGCTGGTGTCGACGCTGATCAGCAAGCGCCGCGGCTGGGTGTCGAGCTGGCCGAGCAGGGCGCGCACCTCCTCGATCTTCGCTGGCGACGCATTGACGATCAACTGGTTGCCGTAGGCACTCACCCGCCCGTCGTTACCGAGCGCCGATTGCACCACGGGCAGCAGGTCGCCTGCGGTGCGGTAGTTGAGTGGAATGACTTCGGTGGCGGCCAGCGCCGAGAGGCTGAGCGCGAGCAGGGCGGCGCCGAGAACGTGTCGCTTCATGGCAGAAAGCTCTTCATGGCAAGAAATCTCTTCATAGCAGAAAACTTCGCAAGTCAGGATCGGTGATGCTGGTATCCCAGGTCTGGTCGAATAGCCGCTGCAACTGGCGAACACGGGCGGCGTCCTGGTAATTGGCATAGCCGCCGAACTGATCCGGCTCCGGGCGCATCAGCACGCCCTGGTCGTCAGCCAGCAGAAAGGCGCCCTCAGGAACAGGGTAATCCGGATGGCAGCGGCGAATGTGCAGGTGGCTGGGCAGTTTTCGCGACAGGGCGATGAGTCGGTGCCCGTCACGAACCGCGCGGCTGCTGTCGCACACCAGGATACGCAGGCTGCTGTGGCGATGGCGCAACAGAAAATCGCTGCAGGCCGCGTGAATGCTGCTGTGGTGGTAGAGCCAGGGTTCGAGATCGGGGCTGTAGAGGCACAGCGTGCGCCTGGCCTGCTGCATCATCGCCAGGGCGTGGCTGCGGGCCTGGTCGGGCAGGCTGAAACGCTGCATGGCCGACTCGCTGCCGAGCACGAAGGGTGCCGGCTCCCAGGCGGCCGGCTGCGGCAGGGGGCTGTCCGGGTTGTGCAGGGTGAAACGCCCGGGCGACTCGAACTCGATGGGCTCGAGATCGGCGGGCGTGTGCTCGTCGTTCATGCTGACCTCTGTGGCACCGGTGTGCCACGGCTGAGATCAGCTGCTGCGCACCATGTCGACGTGAGGGATACCGGCTTCCAGGTACTCCTCGCTCACTACAGTGAAGCCCAGCTTTTCATAGAACGGCGTCGCCTGCACCTGGGCACTGAGCATTTGCTGGCTCAGGCCACGTTTTTCCGCTTCGGCGATCACCGCCTGCAGCAGGGCTTCGCCGACCTTCAGGCCGCGCCAGTCCTTGAGTACCGCTACCCGGCCAATCTGGCCGTCGGCGAGCAGGCGCGCCGTACCGATCGGGTAGTCGCCTTCGCAGGCGAGAAAATGCACGGCATCACTGTCTTCGGCGTCCCATTCCAGTTCAGGCGGCACGGCCTGTTCAGCGACGAAGACGGTTTCGCGGATGCGATGCAGCTCTTCGTAATCCTTGTGCCAGTCGGCGATGCGTACGTGCAGGTCATTCATCGGCAGCAAACTCCAGGCTTCCTTGCTTGGCCAATTCGAGCACCAGCTCGCGGGCCTCGTCGTTGCCCAGCCATGGGCCGAGGTTTTCCAGATGCAGGGCGTCGGCCGAGCAGATCATCTTCAGCAATTCGCGCAGGCTGGCGGAGACCAGGCGGCTCTGCCCGCTGGCGAACAGTACCAGGCCATCGCCGACTTCCGACCAGGCCAGGCGCGCGCTCGGGTTGCGAACCAGAATGGCGCCGTCCTCGAGCTGATCGAGGAAGCCGTCCTCGTCGATCTCGATGCCTTCGACCAGCTCCGGATACTTGGGCTCGGTCATGAACTGGCCGAACCAGGTCATTAGCAGGCGCTCGTCGCTCATGTGTTCGGCGAGCAGCGCCTTGAGGCGTTCGAGGGCGTCACGCTGGATCTCGTGCGGGTCGCTGGTCGGCGCGGTGCCTGCGTCGCTGTAGCGCGTTTCGTCCGGCAGGAACTGGCCAAGGAAGTCAGTGAAATGGGTCAGAACTTCGGCCGCGCTGGGTGCGCGGAAACCCACGGAATAAGTCATGCAATCGTCCTCGGCGGTGCCACAGTGGGCCAGGAGCGGCGGCAGATAGAGCATATCGCCGGGCTCGAGCACCCATTCTTCAGTTTGATCGAATTGAGCCAGGATCTTCATGTCCAGATCCGGCAGCAGCGGGCTCTGGGCGTCGCACATCTGGCCGATCTGCCAGCGGCGGCGACCATGGGCCTGCAGCAGGAATACGTCGTAGTTGTCGAAGTGCGGGCCAACGCCGCCACCTGGCGTGGCGAAGCTGATCATCACGTCGTCGATCCGCCACTTGGGCAGGAACTTGAACTGCTCCAGCAGCTCGGCGACGTCGGGCACGAACTGGTCGACGGCCTGCACCAGCAGGGTCCAGTCACGCTCCGGCAGATCGGCGAACGCATCCTCGGCGAATGGGCCGCGGCGAACCTCCCACGGGGTTTCGCCGTGTTCGAGCACCAGGCGCGACTCGACTTCTTCCTCAAGGGCCAGGCCAGCCAGTTCATCGGGAGAAATCGGGCTCTCGAAATCGGCGATGGCCTGGCGCACCAGCAAGGGCTTCTTCTGCCAGTAATCGCGCAGGAACTCGCGTGCGCTCAGGCCACCCAATAGCTGAAGAGGAGCATCAGGATTCATCTGTAAGTCCTTGATATTTATCGGTGCTTATAAAAAGAAACGCCCGGCGTCAGCCGGGCGTTCTCGGGCGTGCCCGTCGGTCAGATGCGCTTGGCCTGAGCCACGGCGTTGCCGATGTAGTTGGCCGGAGTGAGCTGCTTGAGCTCTTCCTTGGCAGGAGCGGGCATGTCCAGCGCGTCGATGAAGGCCAGCAGCGCCTCGGGCGTGATGCCCTTGCCGCGCGTCAGCTCCTTGAGCTTCTCGTAGGGGTTCTCAATGGCGTAGCGACGCATGACCGTCTGGATCGGCTCGGCGAGCACTTCCCAACAGGCATTCAGGTCTTCAGCAATACGTTGAGTATTGAGCTCCAACTTGCTGATTCCCTTGAGACTTGCTTCGTAGGCGATCACGCTGTGAGCGAAGCCGACACCGAGGTTGCGCAGTACGGTGGAGTCGGTCAGGTCACGCTGCCAGCGCGAGATCGGCAGCTTGCTGGCCAGGTGCTGGAACAGCGCATTGGCGATACCGAGGTTGCCTTCGGAGTTCTCGAAGTCGATCGGGTTGACCTTGTGCGGCATGGTCGACGAGCCGATCTCACCAGCGACGGTCTTCTGCTTGAAATAGCCGAGGGAAATGTAGCCCCAGATATCGCGATCGAAGTCGATGAGGATGGTGTTGAAGCGCGCAATGGCGTCGAACAGTTCGGCGATGTAGTCGTGGGGCTCGATCTGCGTGGTGTAGGGGTTCCACTGCAGGCCCAGGTCACCTTCGATGAACTGGCGGGCATTGGCTTCCCAGTCGACCTGCGGGTAGGCCGACAGGTGAGCGTTGTAGTTGCCCACGGCACCGTTGATCTTGCCCAGCAGCGGTACGGCAGCGATCTGGGTGATCTGCCGCTCGAGGCGGTACACGACGTTGGCCAGCTCCTTGCCCAGGGTGGTCGGCGATGCCGGTTGGCCGTGGGTGCGCGACAGCATCGGCACGTCGGCGAACTTGACCGCCAGCTCGCGGATGGCGGCAGCGATCTGACGCATCAGCGGCAGCAGCACGTCGTCACGGCCTTCGCGCAGCATCAGAGCGTGGGACAGGTTGTTGATGTCCTCGCTGGTGCAGGCGAAGTGGATGAACTCGCTGACCTTGTCCAGCTCCGGCAGCTTGGCAGCCTGCTCCTTGAGCAGGTATTCCACGGCCTTGACGTCGTGGTTGGTGGTGCGCTCGATTTCCTTGACGCGCTCGGCGTGCTCGACGGCGAAGTTTTCCGCCAGCTCGTTGAGCAGGGCGTTGGCCTCGGCGGAGAAGGGCGCCACTTCGCTGATGCCCTCATGGGCGGCGAGGCGCTGCAGCCAGCGGACTTCCACCTGGACGCGGAAGCGGATCAGGCCGTATTCGCTGAAAATGGGGCGCAGGGCGCTGGTTTTGCCGGCATAGCGGCCGTCTACGGGCGAAACCGCGGTGAGCGAGGAAAGCTGCATGGGAGGCGTTCTCGGACAGTCGGGCGTTGAAAAGGGCGCATATCATACACGAATCCGGGCGGCTATCAGCGCTGCCGCCCGGCGAATCGACGGATGAAATGCATGAAGGGTGCGGCGGATCAGCCGCGCAGCATCGGGTAGAGCTCGCGCAGCAATTTGCGGCGGCTGAACACCAGCTGCCAGCGATGCCCGCCCAGTTGGCGCCACAGGCGTGCCGAGCGAATCCCGGCGAGCAGCAGGCCGCGAATCTTCGAGGCATTGGCCGGTTGTTGCAGGAAGCGGCTGTCGCCCTGCACCTGAATGCGCTGCTTGAAGGTGCTGATGGTGTCCTGGTACAGCGCGCCACAGGAAGAAATGACGTTCTCGTGGCCAATGCCGAAATGGTCGGCCTGGCTCTGGATCTGGTCCAGGCGATTGCCCATCAGTTGCAGCAGGTCGCCGCGCTTGTCGAGCTGTCGCTCCAGGCCGAGCAGGGCGAGGGCGTAGCGCAGCGGCTCGCGCTGCAGGCTGGTGGGGTCACGTTCCAGGGCGCTGACCAGGGCGCGGTAACCGTCGCGCAAATTCAGGTCATCACCGCCGTACACGTCCAGCGTGCCGTTGGCATCGCGTACCAGCAGGCTGTTGATCAGGCAGGTCACTTCGCTTTCGGCGGCCTGGCCGGTCTTGGCGATCTTGTCGACCATCACCGCGGCCTGAAACACCGCGCCCAGGGCGATCAGCTGCTCTTGAATGGGATTCATCGCGGTGCGCCCTCGCTCCAGGGTTCGGCGCTCTCGATCACGCCGCCGCCGAGGCAGACGTCACCTTCATAGAACACCACGGACTGCCCCGGCGTGACCGCACGCTGGGGTTGCTCGAACGTAGCGCGGTAGCCATCGGCGGTGCGCTCCAGGGTGCAGGCCTGGTCAGCTTGGCGGTAACGCACCTTGGCGGTCAGGCGCCGAGGGGCATCGAGCGCCACGGGGTTGACCCAGTAGATCTGCGAGGCATGCAGGGCGCGGGAAAACAGCCAGGGATGCTCGTTGCCCTGGCCGACGATCAGCACGTTGCGGGTCAGGTCCTTGTGCAGCACGTACCAGGGCTCGTCGCCGGCATCCTTGAGGCCTCCGATACCCAGGCCCTGGCGCTGGCCGATGGTGTGGTACATCAGGCCGTGATGTTTGCCGATCACGTCACCCTCGGTAGTTTCGATGTTGCCTGGCTGCGCCGGCAGGTACTGCTTGAGGAAGTCGCTGAAACGGCGCTCGCCAATGAAGCAGATACCGGTGGAATCCTTCTTCTTGGCGGTGGCCAGCTCGTACTTCTCGGCAATCGCCCGCACTTCGGGCTTCTCCAGCTCGCCGACCGGGAACAGGGTCTTGGCGATCTGCTCGCCGCCCACGGCGTGCAGGAAGTAACTCTGGTCCTTGTTCGGGTCCAGGCCCTTGAGCAGTTCGCTGCGCCCGTCGATATCGCGGCGGCGCACGTAATGGCCGGTGGCGATCAGGTCGGCACCGAGCATCAGGGCGTAGTCGAGAAACGCCTTGAACTTGATTTCACGGTTGCAGAGGATGTCCGGGTTGGGCGTGCGCCCGGCCTTGTACTCGGCCAGGAAGTGCTCGAACACGTTGTCCCAGTACTCGGCGGCGAAGTTGGCGGTGTGCAGCTTGATGCCGATGCGGTCGCACACGGCCTGGGCGTCCGCCAGGTCGTCCATGGCGGTGCAGTACTCGGTGCCGTCGTCTTCGTCCCAGTTCTTCATGAACAGGCCTTCGACCTGATAGCCCGCTTCGAGCAGGAGCAGGGCCGAGACGGAGGAGTCGACACCGCCGGACATGCCGACGATGACGCGCTGGGTGGCTGAATCTTGCATGGTCGGGATCGATACGGGCTTCAAAGGGGCGAGATTCTAACAGGATGCGCGACGTGTTTCAGTCTGCCGCGCACGGGCGGCGTTCACATGGGGTCGTGGATGAAGCTGAGTGGGAGGCGGGCGCCCGCCAGGTAGTCATCCAGGCAGCGCAGCACCAGCTCGCTGCGCAGGCGGCCGCGCTCGGCCAGCAGTTCGTCGTACGTGAGCCAGCGGATGCCACTGATGTCGCTGTCCAGCGCACGCTCGGCATGGTGCTTTACCATGTTGGCGACGAAGCAGATGCGTTGATAGGTCACGCCGTTGCTCGGCGCGGTGTACAGATAGATGCCGGTAACGCCCGTCAACTCGACGTCGCAGCCGGTCTCCTCGAGCGTTTCGCGCACGGCTGCCTGCTGCAGGCTCTCCTTCGGCTCCAGGTGGCCGGCGGGCTGATTGAGCACCAGGCGTCCCCCCTTGAGCTCCTCGACGAACAGAAAACGCCCCTCGTGTTCGACGATGGTGGCGACGGTGACATGTGCGTGCCAGGTCATGCTGACTCCTTTTCGAATACTGAAAACGACAACCCCGGCACGAGGCCGGGGTTGTCGGTGTCGCTAGAACAACAGGCTGCTCAGGCCAGGGAAGCCAGGGCAGCGTTGAGGGTCGCGCTCGGGCGCATGACTTTTTCGGTCAGTGCCTTGTCCGGTGCGTAGTAGCCACCGATGTCTGCCGGTTTGCCCTGTACCGCGCCGAGCTCGGCAACGATCTTGGCTTCGCTGTCGGTCAGGGTCTTGGCCAGTGGTGCGAACTGCGCCTGCAGGGCGGCATCTTCGCTCTGGGCTGCCAGGGCTTGGGCCCAGTACAGCGCCAGGTAGAAATGGCTGCCACGGTTATCGATACCGCCAACCTTGCGCGCCGGCGACTTATCGTTGTCGAGGAACTGGCCGGTGGCCTGGTCCAGAGTCTTGCTCAGCACCAGTGCTTTCGGGTTGTCGTAAGTGTTGCCCAGGTGCTCCAGGGAAGCAGCCAGAGCGAGGAACTCACCCAGAGAATCCCAACGCAGGAAGTTCTCTTCGACGAGCTGTTGCACGTGCTTGGGCGCCGAACCGCCAGCGCCGGTTTCGAACAGGCCACCGCCGTTCATCAGTGGCACGATCGACAGCATCTTGGCGCTGGTGCCCAGCTCCATGATCGGGAACAGGTCGGTCAGGTAGTCGCGCAGCACGTTGCCGGTCACCGAGATGGTGTCCTTGCCTTCGCGGATGCGCGCCAGGGAGAACTTGATGGCTTCGACCGGCGCGAGGATGCGGATGTCCAGATCGCTGGTGTCGTGATCCTTCAGGTACTTCTCGACCTTCTTGATCATCTCGGCGTCGTGGGCACGGGCCGGGTCCAGCCAGAACACCGCCGGGGTGTTGCTCAGACGGGCGCGGTTGACGGCCAGCTTTACCCAGTCCTGGATCGGCGCGTCCTTGGTCTGGCACATGCGGAAGATGTCGCCTTCCTCGACCTTCTGCTCCATCAGTACCTTGCCGTTGGCATCGCTGACGCGAACCACGCCGGCGGCCTGTATCTGGAAGGTCTTGTCATGGGAGCCATACTCTTCGGCTTTCTGCGCCATCAGGCCAACGTTCGGCACGCTGCCCATGGTGGTCGGGTTGAAGGCGCCATTGACCTTGCAGTCTTCGATCACGGCCTGGTAGATACCGGCATAGCAGCGATCCGGGATCACTGCCTTGGCATCTTGCAGCTCACCCGCGGTGTTCCACATGCGGCCCGAGTCGCGAATCATCGCCGGCATCGAGGCGTCGACGATCACGTCGCTCGGCACGTGCAGGTTGGTGATGCCCTTGTCGGAGTTGACCATCGCCAGTGCCGGACGATCGGCGTAGACGGCGTTGATGTCGGCTTCGATTTCGGCCTGCTTGTCGGCCGGCAGCTTCTTGATGCTGGCGTACAGGTCACCGATGCCGTTGTTCAGGTTGAAGCCGGCTTCCTGCAGGGCAGCAGCGTGCTTCTCCAGGGCCGATTTGTAGAACTCGGCGACGATCTGGCCGAAGATGATCGGGTCGGAGACCTTCATCATGGTGGCTTTCAGGTGCACCGAGAACAGCACGCCTTGTTTCTTGGCATCTTCGATCTGAGCGGCGATGAAGCTGCGCAGGGCCTTCTTGCTCAGCACCGAGCAATCCAGGACTTCGTCAGCCAGCACGCTGGTTTTCTCTTTCAGCACGGTGGTGCTGCCGTCAGCGCCGACCAGTTCGATCTTCACGCTGCCTTTGGCGTCGATCAGGGCCGCTTTCTCGCTGCCGTAGAAGTCGCCGCTTTCCATGTGCGCGACATGGGATTTGGAGTCGGCAGTCCAGGCGCCCATCTTGTGCGGGTGCTTGCGGGCATAGTTCTTGACCGACAGCGGTGCGCGGCGGTCGGAGTTGCCTTCACGCAGGACCGGGTTCACGGCGCTGCCCTTGACCTTGTCGTAGCGGCTGCGGATGTCGCGCGCCTGCTCGCTGTCGTCGGCGTCCGGATAGTCGGGCAGGGCGTAACCCTGGCTCTGCAGCTCCTTGATGGCGGCCTTGAGCTGCGGCACCGAGGCGCTGATGTTCGGCAGCTTGATGATGTTGGCTTCTGGCGTGGTGGCCAGGGCGCCCAGCTCGGCGAGGTGATCACCCTGTTTCTGAGCATCGGTCAGAAACTCGGGGAACAGCGCCAGGATACGGCCGGCCAGCGAAATGTCGCGGGTCTCGACGGCGATATCGGAGGAGGCGGTGAAGGCTTTGACGATGGGGAGCAGGGAGTAGGTCGCGAGCGCTGGGGCTTCGTCGGTGAGGGTGTAAATGATCTTCGAGCGTGTGGTCATATTTGATTTAACTCTCTCTTTACTGAACTTGCACGGCACTGATCCGGGTGAGGTGGCTTCTGGCCACAGCGCGGCATCAATGAGGTGAATTCGAAGTTCCATCCCGATGATGTTGGGTGTCGCAGCTGCCTGATGGCGGTATCTGGATCGCCTGACAGGGCACGCGCGACGAGTGCTGGAAGCCGTACTCCAGGCAAAGGCGCCCTTATGACTACTCAGTCAGCGCCCGAGTATATCAAACCGTCGCATCAAGTTGCTCATGGCCGTAGTGAAGAGATTGGTCTTGGCGCTCGGCAACGAACTTGAAGGCTGTACTATTTTTGCTGCGCCTATAAAAAACCGGCCACATGGGCCGGTTGTGTCAAGCAGCGAGATCAGGCGCCGACCGCTGTGGCGCGTGCTGGGCTGGCTGCCGGGGTTGGTTTGTCCTGGCTGGCCTGGGCGGCACTGATGTTAACGGCATGGAGACCTTTGGGGCCCTGAATGATATCGAAGCTGACGGCCTGGCCGGCCTTCAGGGTTTTGTATCCATCCATCTGGATGGCCGAGTAATGGGCGAACAGGTCCTCATCTCGGCCGTCGGCCAGGATGAATCCGTAGCCCTTGGCGTTGTTGAACCACTTGACCTTACCACTTAGCATGCCGATATCCCTCTGCAAGGAACCCCACTGCTGGAGTATCATCCACATTAGATCCAGCGCCCGCGGACATCGCCCGGCGAACGCAAGCCCTTTCGCCCCGTAGGGGTATCCTTTGGTTGTAACACCCTTTGACGGATAGTCAAGGCATCGCACGAAACGACGATAAACGGGTCTTATTTTTGCGGCCCGCTCCATCCACCCCCACGAACCTTTTATCCAGCATGCATGCAAGTAGCCAGATTCGACTAACATTCAATCAGGATCGACCCGCACCGCATGAGGACGACTCATCAGGCCTGGCCGTTGAGGAATCCAAGCCGGCATTGCAGGCGCCTCCGCTCTATAAGGTGGTCTTGTTCAATGATGACTACACCCCCATGGATTTCGTTGTCGAGATACTCGAGACCTTCTTCAACCTCAATCGCGAGGTGGCAACCAGGATCATGTTGACCGTGCACACCGAAGGTCGCGCCGTTTGTGGGCTCTACACCCGCGATATCGCCGAGACCAAGGCCGCGCAGGTCAATCAGTACGCGCGTGAAAGCCAGCACCCATTACTCTGTGAAATCGAGAAGGACGGTTAACGCCGGCCGCTTGGCATGAGGTGAAGCTATGTTAAATCGAGAGCTCGAAGTCACCCTCAACCTGGCCTTCAAGGAGGCCCGCGCGAAACGTCATGAATTCATGACCGTGGAGCACCTCCTGCTGGCTCTTCTAGACAACGAAGCTGCAGCCAGCGTGCTGCGCGCCTGCGGGGCCAGCCTGGACAAGCTGCGCAGTGACCTGCAGGAATTCATCGACTCCACCACGCCGCTGATCCCCCAGCACGACGAAGAGCGCGAAACCCAGCCGACGCTGGGCTTCCAGCGCGTGCTGCAGCGTGCGGTATTCCACGTGCAGAGCTCCGGCAAGCGCGAAGTCACCGGCGCCAACGTGCTGGTCGCCATCTTCAGCGAGCAGGAGAGCCAGGCCGTGTTCCTGCTCAAGCAGCAGAGCGTGGCCCGTATCGACGTGGTCAATTTCATCGCTCACGGCATCTCCAAGGTGCCCGGGCAGGGCGCGTCGCCCGAAGCCGACCCGGAAATGCAGGACGAAGAGGGCGGCGAGTCATCTTCCTCGGGCAATCCGCTGGACGCCTACGCCAGCAACCTCAACGAGCTGGCTCGCCAGGGCCGCATCGACCCACTGGTCGGTCGCGAGCATGAAGTCGAGCGCGTTGCGCAGATTCTCGCACGCCGCCGCAAGAACAACCCGCTGCTGGTCGGCGAGGCCGGTGTCGGCAAGACCGCCATCGCCGAAGGCCTGGCCAAGCGCATCGTCGACAACCAGGTACCGGATCTGCTGGCTGACAGCGTGGTCTACTCCCTGGATCTCGGCGCGCTTCTGGCCGGTACCAAGTACCGCGGTGATTTCGAGAAGCGCCTCAAGGCGCTGCTCACCGAGCTGCGCAAGCGCCCGCAGGCCATCCTGTTCATCGACGAGATTCACACCATCATCGGTGCCGGTGCGGCGTCGGGCGGCGTGATGGATGCCTCAAACCTGCTCAAGCCGGCGTTGTCGTCCGGCGAGATTCGCTGCATCGGCTCGACGACCTTCCAGGAGTTTCGTGGCATCTTCGAGAAGGATCGCGCCCTGGCGCGGCGCTTCCAGAAGGTCGACGTGGTCGAGCCGTCGGTGGAGGACACCATCGGCATCCTCAAGGGCCTCAAGGGGCGCTTCGAGCAGCATCACGACATCGAGTACAGCGACGAAGCACTGCGCGCAGCTGCGGAGCTGGCCTCTCGCTACATCAATGATCGCCACATGCCCGACAAGGCCATCGACGTGATCGACGAAGCCGGGGCCTTCCAGCGCCTTCAGCCGCAGGAGAAGCGCGTCAAGCGCATCGACGTGCCGCAGGTCGAGGACATCGTGGCCAAGATCGCGCGCATTCCGCCGAAACATGTCAGCAGCTCCGACAAGGAACTGCTGCGCAACCTGGAGCGCGACCTCAAGCTGACCGTATTCGGCCAGGACGCCGCCATCGATTCGCTGGCCACCGCCATCAAGCTGTCGCGGGCTGGCCTCAAGGCGCCGGACAAGCCGGTCGGCTCGTTCCTGTTCGCCGGCCCCACCGGCGTCGGCAAGACCGAGGCGGCTCGCCAGCTGTCCAAGGCGCTGGGCGTGGAACTGGTGCGTTTCGACATGTCCGAGTACATGGAGCGGCACACCGTGTCGCGCCTGATCGGGGCGCCACCCGGCTACGTCGGTTTCGACCAGGGCGGGCTGCTGACCGAAGCGATCACCAAGCAGCCCCATTGCGTACTGCTTCTCGATGAAATCGAGAAAGCGCACCCGGAAGTCTTCAACCTGCTGCTGCAGGTCATGGATCACGGCACGCTGACCGATAACAACGGGCGCAAGGCGGACTTCCGCAACGTGATCCTGATCATGACCACCAACGCCGGCGCGGAAACCGCATCGCGGGCGTCGATCGGCTTCAGCTATCAGGATCACTCGTCCGACGCCATGGAAGTGATCAAGAAGAGCTTTACGCCGGAGTTCCGCAACCGTCTGGATACCATCATCCAGTTCGGCCGTCTCAGTCACGAAACGATCAAGAGCATCGTCGACAAGTTCCTCATCGAGCTGCAGGCGCAGCTCGAGGACAAGCGCGTCATGCTCGAAGTCAGCGATGCGGCGCGCGACTGGCTGGCCGAGCAGGGTTACGACGTGCAGATGGGCGCCCGGCCCATGGCTCGCCTGATCCAGGACCGCATCAAACGTCCCCTGGCCGAGGAGATTCTCTTCGGGGAGCTTTCCGAGCATGGCGGTACGGTGCGCGTGAATCTCGAAAACGGCGAGCTGACGTTCGATTTCGAGACCACTGCGGAAATGGCCTGAGGGTTGGCGGGGCGCTCATCGCGCCCCGTCTTTCCAGGCAGGTGACCAATAAAAAGCCCGGCAGAGATGCCGGGCTTTTTATTGGTCACTGGAGCAGAGCAGTGAATCGTGCTCTTGCCCTGTTAGCGAGCGCGATAGGTGATGCGACCTTTGCTCAGGTCGTACGGGGTCAGCTCTACGCGAACCTTGTCACCAGTCAGAATGCGGATGTAATTCTTGCGCATCTTTCCGGAGATGTGCGCGGTAACGACGTGCCCGTTTTCCAACTCCACGCGAAACATGGTGTTGGGCAGGGTGTCGACGACAGTGCCTTCCATTTCGAAGCTGTCTTCTTTCGACATGCAGTAAAGCCCTCGGTATCCAGAGAATGGCCCGGCGCAACTGGCCCCAGGCAAAAGCGGCAAGCATTGTGCCTGAAAACAAGGGTTGACGCCAAGGGGCTGCCTCTGTTTCAGCAGCGAAAGGCCAGGAAAATCGTCGATTTCAGGTCAGAGCGACCCAGCGCTGATTGACGAAGAGCTCGATGGGGCGGTACTGGGTCTTGTAGTTCATCTTCCTGCAGTTCTTGATCCAGTAGCCAAGATATACGGCCTGCAGATTCAAGCGCAGCGCTTCGCCGATTTGCCAGAGAATGGCGTAGCGACCCAGGCTGCGGCGCTCTTCGTCCGGATCGTAGAAGGTGTAGACCGCCGACAGGCCATTGGGCAATACGTCGGTCACGGCGATGGCGAGCAGCCGGCCCTGTTCGCGAAATTCGAAGAAGCAGGAGAAAGAAAGGTCGCGCACCAGAAACGTGGAGAACTGCTCACGGCTGGGCGGGTACATGTCGCCGTCGGCATGACGCTGCTCGATGTAGCGCGCGTAGAGCTGATAATATTCTTCGTTGAAACAAGGCCTTACCGCACGAACCTCAAGCGACTCATTACGTTTGAGGATGCGCCGCTGCTGCCGATTGGGGGCAAAGCGGGCAGCCGGAATCCGCGCCGGCACGCAGGCCGTGCAGCGCTGACAATGCGGGCGATAGAGGTGATCGCCGCTACGCCGGAAGCCGAGCTCGGAGAGCTCGGCATACATGTCCGCGTCCATCGGCTGGCTGGGGTCGAGAAACAGCGTGGTGGCCTGTTCCTCGAGCAGGTAGCTGCAGGGATGGGGTTGCGTGGCGTAGAACTTCAGGCGAGCCAGCTCAGTCATGATCGACTCCCGGGAATGGCCTGGAATCAGTGTATGCCAGTGCCGGGCTGCGAGCCAGAACGGCGCTCGTCACCGGTCGCCAGCGCCGTGCCAGTCGGCCAGGCTGGGCTGATCCAGAAAACGCTCCAGATAACCGGCGAACGCCTGGCGGCTGATCGCGCGGGCGCCGAGGCTGTGCAGGTGCTGGGTCGGCATCTGGCAGTCGATCAGTTCGAACTGCCAGGCCAGGAGCTGCTCGACCAGGCTGGCGAAGCCGACCTTGGAGGCATTGTCGGCCCGGCTGAACATCGACTCGCCGAAGAACAGCCTGCCCATGGCTAGCCCGTAAAGCCCGCCGACCAATTGCTGGTCCTGCCAGACCTCGACGCTATGCGCGACGCCGCGCTCGTGCAGGTCGATATAGGCCTGTTGCATGGGCGTGGTGATCCAGGTGCCATCCGCGTAGTCGCGAGGCGCCGCGCAGGCGCGTATGACATCAGTGAACGCCTGGTCGAAGGTCACCTGAAAATAACCTTGGCGGATGACTTTGCGCAGGCTGCGCGACACATGCAATTCGCTGGGAAACAGCACGGTACGCGGGTCGGGCGACCACCACAGCAGCGGCTGCCCATCCTGGTACCAGGGAAAGCAGCCGTGCCGATAGGCGGCGATCAGCCGCTCGGCGCGCAGGTCGCCGCCAGCGGCCAGCAGGCCATTGGGTTCGCGCAGCGCCTTGTCGAGCGGCGGAAAGGTCAGGGAGTCGCGTTGCAACCAGGTAAGCATTGGCGAGACCGCAGCGGGGGAGGGCGGGAGTCACCCCGCCCGGAGCCTCAGTTGTCGTCGAGGAACTTCTCGACATCCAGGGCGGCCATGCAGCCCGCACCGGCCGAGGTGATGGCCTGGCGATAGACGTGATCGGCCACGTCACCGGCGGCGAACACGCCCTCGATGCTGGTGGCCGTGGCGTTGCCTTCGCTGCCGCCCTTGACCAGCAGGTAGCCGTCACGCATTTCCAGTTGGCCTTGGAACAGGTCGGTGTTCGGCTTGTGACCGATGGCGATGAACACGCCGGCCAATGGCAGGTCGCTGGTGGTGCCGTCCTGGGTGCTGCGCAGGCGCGCGCCGGTCACGCCAGTGGCGTCGCCCAGCACTTCTTCCAGGGTGTGGTTCCAGTGCAGCTTGATATTGCCGTTGGCCGCCTTGTCGAAGATCTTGTCCTGCAGGATCTTCTCCGAGCGCAGCTTGTCGCGGCGATGCACCAGGTGCACTTCCTTGGCGATGTTGGACAGGTACAGCGCTTCTTCCACGGCGGTGTTGCCGCCGCCGATGACCGCGACCACCTGGTTGCGGTAGAAGAAACCGTCGCAGGTCGCGCAGGCGGACACGCCCTTGCCGGCGAACGCTTCTTCGGAGGGCAGGCCCAGGTACTGCGCCGAAGCGCCGGTGGCGATGATCAGCGCATCGCAAGTGTAGGTGCCGCTGTCACCCTTGAGGGTGAACGGACGGCTCTGCAACTCGGCGGTGTGGATGTGGTCGTAGATGATCTCGGTTTCGAAGCGCTCCGCGTGTTTCTGCATGCGCTCCATCAGCCCCGGTCCCGTCAGCCCTTCCACGTCACCCGGCCAGTTGTCGACCTCGGTGGTGGTGGTCAGCTGACCGCCAGGCTGAATACCGGTGATGATGACAGGCTTCAGATTGGCACGAGCGGCGTATACGGCGGCGCTGTAACCGGCCGGCCCGGAGCCCAGGATAATCAGGCGGGAATGCTTGACTTCGCTCATAAAAACACCTCATAAGCCTTTGTCACAAAAGAGAATGCATGCTCAAATTGAGCCGCACGGACGAATAGTGGCCGCTATGCTACACCGAAGCACGGGACGAGCGGGAGCCAGCCGGGCGATCGGTTCCCCAATGCACCGGCGGCATGCCGTACAATGGCGGCGTTTCGTCCTCCACCGATCATTCGGCGCGCTAAGCAGCGCAGGAACAGATGCGTTTTGAAGAACTCTAGCTCTACAGCACCGGCGCCGGCCTGGCGTCAGCAATTGCCATATCGCCTCAAAGAGGGCGCCCTGATCGCTCTCGGTGCGCTGTGTCTCTACGTGTGGATGGCGCTGCTCACCTATGACCCGGCCGATCCGGGCTGGACGCACACCAGCAACGTCGAGCAGGTGCACAACGCCGCGGGGCGTGCCGGCGCCTGGTTCGCTGACGTGCTGTTCATGGCCCTGGGCTATTTCGCTTACTTGTTTCCGCTGCTGCTGGGCATCAAGGCCCTGCAGGTGTTTCGCGCACGCCACGAACCGTGGCACTGGAGCGGCTGGCTGTTCTCCTGGCGGCTGATCGGCCTGGTGTTCCTGGTGCTGTCCGGCGCGGCGCTGGCCTACATTCACTTCCAGAGCGGCGCCAACATGCCGGCCTCGGCCGGCGGCGCGCTGGGCGAAAGCCTCGGGCAACTGACCGTCGCCGCGCTCAACGTGCAGGGCAGCACGCTGCTGTTCATCGCCCTGTTCCTGTTCGGCCTGACCGTGTTCACCGACCTGTCCTGGTTCAAGGTCATGGACCTGACCGGCAAGATCACCCTCGACCTGCTTGAACTGGTGCAGAGCGTGGTCAACCGCTGGTGGAGCTCGCGCCAGGATCGCAAGCAACTCGTCGCCCAGCTGCGCGAAGTGGACGAGCGCGTGCATGACGTCGCCGCCCCGGTGGTCAAGGATCGCCGCGAGCAGGCCAAGGTCAAGGAACGCCTGATCGAGCGCGAAGAGTCGCTCAACAAGCACATGACCGAGCGCGAAAGCCGCCCGGCGCCAGTCATTTCCGCACCGATAGCGCCCAAGGCGCCGGAACCGAGCAAGCGCGTACAGAAGGAAAAGCAGGTGCCGTTGTTCGTCGACAGCGCCGTGGAAGGCACCTTGCCGCCCATTTCCCTGCTCGACCCGGCCGAGGCCAAGAAGGTCGAGTACTCGCCCGAATCCCTGGCTGGCGTCGGCCACCTGCTGGAAATCAAACTCAAGGAGTTCGGCGTCGAGGTCACGGTGGATTCGATCCACCCGGGCCCGGTGATCACCCGCTACGAAATCCAGCCGGCTGCCGGCGTCAAGGTCAGCCGCATCGCAAACCTGGCCAAGGACCTGGCGCGCTCGCTGGCGGTGACCAGCGTGCGCGTCGTGGAAGTGATTCCCGGCAAGACCACCGTGGGTATCGAGATTCCCAACGAGAACCGCCAGATCGTGCGCTTCTCCGAAGTGCTGTCCACCCCAGAATACGACGACGCCAAGTCGCCGGTGGCTCTGGCCCTGGGCCACGACATCGGCGGCAAGCCGGTGATCACCGACCTGGCGAAGATGCCGCACCTGCTGGTAGCAGGTACCACCGGCTCCGGTAAGTCGGTGGGCGTCAACGCGATGATCCTGTCGATCCTGTTCAAGTCGAGCCCGGAAGACGCGCGGCTGATCATGATCGACCCGAAGATGCTCGAGCTGTCGATCTACGAAGGCATTCCGCACCTGCTGTGCCCGGTGGTCACCGACATGAAGGAGGCGGCTAACGCACTGCGCTGGAGCGTTGCCGAGATGGAGCGCCGCTACAAGTTGATGTCGAAGATGGGCGTGCGCAACCTGGCCGGCTTCAACCGCAAGGTCAAGGACGCCATCGAGGCCGGCGAGCCGCTGGCCGACCCGCTGTATCGCCGCGAGAGCATGGAAGACGAAGCACCGCTGCTCAAGCCGCTGCCGACCATCGTCGTGGTAGTCGACGAGTTCGCCGACATGATGATGATCGTCGGCAAGAAGGTCGAAGAGCTGATCGCCCGTATCGCCCAGAAGGCACGTGCCGCCGGCATCCACCTGATTCTCGCCACCCAGCGCCCCTCGGTGGACGTGATCACCGGCCTGATCAAGGCCAACATCCCGACCCGTATGGCGTTCCAGGTATCGAGCAAGATCGACTCGCGTACCATCATCGACCAGGGCGGCGCCGAACAGCTGCTCGGCCACGGCGACATGCTCTACATGCCACCGGGCACCAGCCTGCCGATCCGCGTGCACGGCGCCTTCGTGTCCGATGACGAAGTGCACCGCGTGGTGGAGGCCTGGAAACTGCGCGGCGCACCGGATTACAACGAAGACATCCTCGCCGGCGCAGAAGAAGGCGGCGGCGGTGGCTTCGACGGCGGCAGCGGCGGTGAGGGCGGTGAAGACAGCGAGAGTGATCCTTTGTACGACGAAGCGGTCAACTTCGTACTGGAAAGCCGTCGCGCCTCGATCTCTTCGGTGCAGCGCAAGCTGAAGATCGGCTACAACCGCGCTGCTCGCATGATCGAAGCCATGGAAATGGCCGGCGTCGTCACCCCGATGAATACCAACGGCTCGCGCGAGGTCATCGCACCTGGTTCGAGCCGCGACTAACTCCGACAGAGGATTCACATGCGCCTGATTCGCCTGATGCTGCTGGCCGTGCTGACCACGGCCAGCCTGTTCGCCCACGCTGACGACGAGGCAGCGGTCAAACGCCTGACCGAGCTGCTCAACCAGGCGCAGACCATCACCGCACGCTTTTCCCAGCTGTCGCTCGATGGCAGCGGCACCCAGCTGCAAGAAACCGCCGGCGAGCTGGCCCTCAAGCGTCCGGGCCTGTTCCGCTGGCACACCGACCAGCCCATGGAGCAGTTGCTGGTTTCTGACGGCAAGCAGGTCTGGCTGTACGACCCGGATCTGGAGCAGGTCACCATTCAGTCCCTCGACCAGCGTCTGACTCACACGCCGGCGCTGCTGCTGTCCGGCGACGTGTCGCAGATCCGCGAGAACTTCGAGATCACCTTCAAGGAAGGCGGCAACGTGGTGGACTTCATCCTCAAGCCCAAGGCCAAGGACACCCTGTTCGACAGCCTGCGCCTGTCCTTCCGCAACGGCGTGCTCAACGACATGCAGCTGATCGACAGCATCGGCCAGCGCACCAACATCCTGTTCATGAGCGTGAAGATGAACCAGCCTCTGGATGACAAGCAGTTCCGCTTCGACATCCCTGAGGGTGCGGACGTCATCCAAGAGTAGGTAAGTCGTGGACCTGTTTCGCAGCGCACCCGTCGCTCAGCCCCTGGCCGCCCGTTTGCGGGCGACCACGCTGGACGAATACGTCGGCCAGGAGCACTTGCTGGCCCGCGGTAAACCGCTGCGCGAAGCCTTGGAGCAGGGCGCCCTGCATTCGATGATCTTCTGGGGCCCGCCCGGGGTGGGCAAGACCACCCTGGCGCGCCTGCTGGCCCAGGTCACCGACGCGCATTTCGAGACCATTTCCGCGGTGCTGTCCGGGGTAAAGGAAATCCGCCAGGCCGTCGAGGTCGCCCAGCAGCACGCTGCTCAGTACGGGCGCCGCACTATCCTGTTCGTCGACGAAGTGCATCGCTTCAACAAGTCCCAGCAGGACGCCTTTCTGCCCTATGTCGAGGACGGCACGCTGATCTTCATCGGCGCGACCACCGAAAATCCGTCCTTCGAACTCAACAACGCCTTGCTGTCCCGCGCCCGCGTCTATGTGCTCAAGAGCCTCGACGACGCTGCGCTGCGCAAGCTGGTAAACCGTGCTCTGAACGAGCCCAAAGGGCTTGGCGAGCGCCGCCTGACACTGCCGGAAGAAAGCTTCGAGATTCTCAAGAGCGCCGCGGACGGTGACGGCCGGCGGTTTCTCAATTTTCTCGAGAACGCGGCGGACCTGGCCGATGACGGCGGCGACATCAGCACCGAGCTGCTGCTCGACCTGCTCGGTGACACGCGGCGGCGTTTCGACAAGGGCGGCGAGGCGTTCTACGACCAGATCTCCGCGCTGCACAAATCGATTCGCGGCTCCAGCCCGGACGGTGCGCTGTACTGGTTCGCACGCATGCTCGACGGCGGCTGCGATCCGCTGTACATCGCTCGCCGTGTGGTGCGCATGGCCAGCGAGGATATCGGCAACGCCGACCCGCGCGCCCTGACCCTGTGCCTGAACGCCTGGGACGTGCAGGAACGCCTGGGCAGCCCCGAGGGCGAGCTGGCGGTGGCACAGGCCATCGTCTACCTGGCCTGTGCGCCGAAGAGCAACGCCGTCTACATGGCCTTCAAGGCCGCCAAGCGCGATATCGCCGAAAATGGCTCCCGGGAAGTGCCGCTACACCTGCGCAACGCACCGACCAAGCTGATGAAGGAGCTCGGCTACGGCGACGAGTACCGCTACGCCCATGACGAGCCCGATGCCTATGCGGCCGGCGAAGACTACTTTCCGGAAGACCTCGAACCGCGGCGCTATTACGAACCGGTGCCGCGCGGTCTGGAACTGAAAATTCGCGACAAGCTGGCCCATCTGGCCAACCAGGATGCCAACAGCCCCCGGCAGCGGAGAAAGCCATGATCACGACCATCGTCGCGGTTGCCGTCGGCGGCGCCCTGGGCACCCTGGCGCGGTTTCTCACCGGCAACTGGGTCAACGCCAACTGGCCACAGCATTTTTATGGCGCCACCTTGATCGTCAACCTCGTCGGCTGCCTGCTGATCGGGGTACTCTACGGCCTGTTCCTGATGCGCCCCGAGGTGCCGCTGCCCGTTCGGGCAGGACTGATCGTCGGCGTGCTGGGCGGTTTCACCACATTTTCTTCGTTTTCCCTGGACACCCTGCGCCTGCTGGAAGGCAGCCAGGCGCCACTGGCCCTGGCCTATGTGGCAGTGAGTGTCCTGGGCGGCCTGCTCGCCACCTGGGCAGGCCTTTCGCTAACCAAACTCTGATCGACGAGAACCTGAAATGCTCGATTCCAAACTGGTGCGCAGCCAACTGCACGAAATTGCCCAGCGTCTGGCCACCCGTGGCTATGAACTGGACGTGACCCGCGTCGAAGCCCTCGAGGCGCAGCGCAAGTCCGTTCAGACCCGCACCGAGCAACTGCAGGCCGAGCGCAACAGTCGATCCAAGTCCATCGGCCAGGCCAAGCAGCGCGGCGAAGACATCGCGCCGCTGCTGGCCGATGTCGACCGCATGGGCAACGAGCTGGAAGAGGGCAAGCGCGAACTGGACGCCATTCAGGCCGAGCTGGATAACCTGCTGCTGAGCATCCCCAACCTGCCGCATGAGTCGGTGCCGGTGGGCGCCGATGAAGACGACAACGTCGAGGTGCGTCGCTGGGGTACGCCGCGGGCCTTCGATTTCGAGATCAAGGACCATGTCGCCCTCGGCGAGCAGCACGGCTGGCTGGATTTCGAAACCGCTGCCAAGCTGTCCGGCGCGCGCTTCGCTTTGCTGCGTGGTCCGATCGCCCGTCTGCACCGCGCCCTGGCGCAGTTCATGATCAACCTGCACACCGCCGAACACGGTTACGAAGAGGCCTACACGCCGTATCTCGTACAGGCGCCGGCGCTGCAGGGTACCGGCCAGCTGCCGAAGTTCGAGGAAGACCTGTTCAAGATCAGCCGTGAAGGCGAAGCAGACTTCTACCTCATCCCGACCGCCGAAGTGTCGCTGACCAACATCGTGGCCGGCGAGATCGTCGACGCCAAGCAGCTGCCGATCAAGTTCGTCGCCCATACGCCGTGCTTCCGCAGCGAGGCCGGTGCGTCGGGTCGCGACACCCGCGGGATGATTCGCCAACACCAGTTCGACAAGGTCGAGATGGTTCACGTGGTCGAGCCTGGCAAGTCTTTCGATGCGCTGGAAGAGCTGACCGGCCACGCCGAGAAAGTGCTGCAGCTGCTCGAGCTGCCATACCGCGTCCTCGCGCTGTGCACCGGCGACATGGGTTTCAGCGCCACCAAGACCTACGACCTGGAAGTCTGGGTGCCGAGCCAGGACAAGTACCGCGAGATCTCCTCGTGCTCCAACTGTGGCGACTTCCAGGCACGCCGCATGCAGGCGCGTTACCGCAACCCGGAAACCGGCAAGCCCGAGCTGCTGCACACCCTCAACGGCTCCGGCCTGGCGGTGGGCCGCACCCTGGTGGCCGTGCTGGAGAACTACCAGCAGGCCGACGGCACCATCCGCGTGCCGGACGTGCTGAAGCCGTACATGGGTGGCATCGAGGTCATCTGAAGCGGGTCTGCGAGAAGGCTTGGGCGCTCCTGGGCGCCCGGGCATTGCAGCGGTGGGCTAATAGAGTGTCTCTACGCGCCCCCGGCCCACCTTACGAATCAGGCCCCGAGCTTCGTCTCGGGGTCGCCATTTTCAATGTCGCTGCCGTGAGCGACTGAAGCGGGACTCGCTATGGACTTCCTTCCCCTGTTCCACAAATTGCAGAACCGTCGCGTGCTGGTGGTCGGCGGCGGCGAAATCGCCCTGCGCAAGGCGCGGCTGCTGGCCGATGCCGGTGGTACGCTGCGGGTAGTTTCGCCCGACGTGGTCAGCGAGCTGCGCGAGCTGGTCGCGCAAGGAGCAGGGGAGCTGCTGCTGCGTGGCTATGAGGCCGGCGACCTGCAAGGCGTCTCGCTGGTCATCGCGGCGACTGACGACGTCCCGCTCAATGCGCAGATTTCCGAGCAGGCCCAGGCCCTCGGTATTCCGGTCAATGTGGTCGATGCACCGGCGCTGTGCAGCGTGATCTTCCCGGCCATCGTCGACCGTTCGCCGCTGATCGTCGCGGTCAGCAGCGGTGGCGATGCCCCGGTGCTGGCTCGCCTGATTCGCGCCAAGATCGAGACCTGGATCCCTGCCACCTACGGCCAGTTGGCCGGGTTGGCGAAAATCTTCCGTGCCCAGGTCAAGAGCCTGTTCCCGGACGTGCAGCAGCGCCGCGTGTTCTGGGAAGACGTATTCCAGGGCCCGGTCGCCGAGAGCGCATTCGCCGGCAAGCTCGGCGAAGCCAGACGCCTGCTCGAAGACAAGATAAACGGCGCGGCGCCCCAGGTGCTGGGCGAGGTGTACCTGGTCGGCGCCGGCCCCGGCGATCCCGATCTCTTGACCTTTCGCGCCCTGCGCCTGATGCAGCAGGCTGACGTAGTGCTCTACGACCGCTTGGTCGCCCCGGCCATCGTCGAGCTGTGCCGCCGTGACGCCGAACGCATCTACGTGGGCAAGCGCCGCGCCGATCACGCCGTGCCTCAGGAACAGATCAACCAGCGCTTGATCGACCTGGCCAAGGCCGGCAAGCGCGTGCTGCGCCTCAAGGGCGGCGATCCGTTCATCTTCGGCCGTGGTGGCGAGGAAATCGAACAGCTGGCCGCCCACGGCATTCCCTTCCAGGTCGTGCCGGGCATTACCGCGGCCAGCGGCTGTTCAGCCTACGCCGGCATTCCGCTGACGCATCGTGATCATGCCCAGTCGGTACGTTTCGTCACCGGCCACCTGAAGGACGGCAGCGCCGATCTGCCTTGGCAGGAGCTGGTGGCCTCCAGCCAGACCCTGGTGTTCTACATGGGCCTGGTCGGCCTGCCGACCATCTGCCAGCAACTGGTCGCCCACGGCCGCGCTGCCAGCACGCCAGCGGCGTTGATCCAGCAGGGCACCACGGAAAATCAGCGGGTATTCACCGGCACCCTGGCCAACCTGCCGGATCTGGTGGCGCGGCATGAAGTGCATGCGCCAACCCTGGTGATCGTCGGGGAAGTGGTGCTGCTACGCGAGAAGCTGGCCTGGTTCGAAGGGGCGCAGCACGCCTGAGCCTGGGAGCAAAAACGAAGAGGCCCGCATAACGCGGGCCTCTTTCGTTTGTGGAACGATCAATCGTGGCGCTTGCGGTTCACAACCTGAGCGGCCTTGATCACGTCGCTGCCGATCTCGGCTTCGAACTGCTGCCACACCGGCTGCATCGCGTCGCGCCAGGCCTGGCGCTGTTCAGGGGTGAGGCTGATGATCTGGCTCTTGCCGGAGGCTTCGATGCGGCGGCGATCGGCCTGGTTGGCTTCTTCGGCCTGGCGGTTCACCGCATAGGTGACCTCGTCGATGATCGCTTCCAGCTCGGTGCGGATCTGGTGAGGAATGGCGTACCAGAAGCGCGCGTTGCTGATCAGCATGTAGTCGAGCACGCCGTGGTTGGTTTCGGTGATGAACGGCTGCACCTCGTGCAGGCGCTGGCTGTAGATGTTCGACCAGGGGTTTTCCGCGCCCTGTACCTGGCCGCTCTGCAAGCCTTTGTAGACCTCGGCGAAGGGCATCTTCACCGCGGTAGCGCCCAGTTGGGCGAACTGGGCATCGAGCACCTTGGAATTCTGGATACGGAATTTCAGGCCAGCGGCGTCACCGGGCAGGCGCAGGGCCTTGGTCGCCGACATCTGCTTCATGCCGTTGTGCCAATAGGCCAGGCCGACGATGTTCTTGTCTTCCATCGAGCGCAGTAGCTGGCGGCCCTTGGCGCGCTTCTGGAAGCGGTTGACGGCCTCCAGGTCATCAAACATGAACGGCAGGTCAAACACCTGCAGCTGCTTGGTGTACTGGTCGAACTTGGCCAGCGACGGAGCCAGCATCTGCACCTCGTTGTTGCGAAGCGCTTCCAGTTCGTTGGCATCGCCATACAGTGAGGAGTTGGGGTAGACCTCGACGCGTACCTTGCCTTCCAGGCGTTCGTCGACCAGGCGCTGGAACATCAGGGCGCCCTGGCCCTTGGGCGTGTCATCCGCCACCACATGGGAAAGCTTGATCACCAGCGTGCTTTCCTGGGCAACGGCGGCGTAAGAGGTGAGCGTCAGGGCGCAGGCGGCCGCGACAGCGAGCTTTTTCAGCATGGGGGTGACCTTATTCTTGTCGACTGTTGTCAGGTCGGGCGCTGGTTGGCGGCAACGCCCGCAGGATCCGTAAAGGATTGTAGGCGAAGTCTACTGCAGTCATGGCGTCAGATATGTGACGGCCTTCCTAGCTGGGGCAGGACAACCGGCAAAATGCCACCCTAGTGGTCAACTTCCGCGGGCGTTCTTGGCGGCGATCCACTGGGACATGTACTGAGTGCTCTTGTGCTGGTGGTGACGCAGCATGGCGCCCACGAAGTTCAGCTGGCGGTGCTGCTCGCGGTTGTTCATGAGCTGTTCGAGCCTGGCCAGCAGTTCGGCGGCGAGCCGCGGGCGATCGAAACGCTGAGCCAGCAGAGGGGCGGCGTGAGCGCGGGCTTGCGACCAGGCAGCTGGATCCTCATGGAGCTGCACGGCTGCATCGGCAAACCGCGTAGCATCGTCCGCGACAGCGCCCGGCCAGGGCAGCTCGCCGTGCATGCCTTCGCTGCCGATGGCGGTGGTTATGCTCGGTGTACCGCAGGCCATGGCATCAGCCAGCTTGCCCTTGATGCCCGCACCGAAACGTAGAGGCGCCAGGCAGACGCGAGCCTGGGCCATGACCCGGTGGGCGTCGTCGACCCAGCCCAGCACGTGAAAGCCCTGCCTGGGGTTGTGCAGCGCCGTGGCCTTGGGCGGCGGATAAGCGCCGTACACGTGCAGTTGCGCCTGGGGCAGGCGCGCGCGAATCAGCGGCCACAGGGAGTGCTTGAGCCACAGCACGGAATCCCAGTTGGGCGCGTGGCGGAAGTTGCCGATGCTCAGGAAATGCGCGCGCTCGGCAAAAGGCAGATCGGCCAGCGCGGGCGGGATCAGCATCAGTGCGCAGTCGTGTAGCAGGCTCGCCGGCACGCCAAACTGTTCCTGCAGCAGCTGCATCTCGAATTCGGAAATCATCAGCGTCAGGTCACAGCGGTAGATCGACGCAACCTCGCGCTGGGCCATATCGGTGCCGGCCATAGCGGCATACAATTGCTGCGCTGAGGCCTGCACCGGACCGACCTGTTGGCGCTGCGCTTCGCTGTCGCAAGCCTGCTGACTGGCCTTGAGCAAGGCGTGACGGGCATCGCGAAGGCAATGCAGGTCGCTGGTATCGAGCACGCGCAGGGCGTCTGGCCAGGCGCGCTCTACCCGCCAGCCGAACTGTTCTTCGGTGAAGAAACGGTCGAACAGCACCAGATCCGGCTGCAGGCTCGCCACGTAGCGATCGAAGCTGTCGCAGTTCAGGGCGACGGTGACTTCCTCGATTTCCAGCTCGGCGAGATCAGCGCGGTGTGTGGACAGCGCCGCGGCACTGGCGAAGATGACCTGCCAGCCCTGGCTGCGAAACACCCCGAGCAATTCCAGCATGCGGCTGCCGGCCGCGGACGAGCGCGGCTCCGGCCACACATAGCCGATCACCAAAACCTTGCGCATGGGCTTCAGCGTTTACCGCGAATGCTGCGCCACAGGGTGGTCAGCACCAACGCAAACAGCGCGGCGATGCTGGCGAGCGTCCATACGGTGAAAGGCAGGCCGAGAATCTTGTAATCGTTCATGCCGCACACGCCGCCGCTCATGAACACGCCCGGCCAGTACTCGTGCAACGGCAGCACTTGGTAATAGAACGGGAAGGGCGAGCAGCTGAAGCTTTCCATGATGCCCACTTCGATCAGGGTGACATGGGCGTTGTCGATCAGCGCCATGCCGCTGGCGGCCAGCAGCAGCGGCCACAGCAGCACCGCCAGCCAGGTCTGGCGCGCCGCCGAGGCGGCGCTCAGCAGCAAGGCGATTGCGGCGGTCAGGCACAGCCACAGGCGGATCTGCACGCACAGGGTGCAGGGTTCCCAGCCGAATACATGCTGGGCAATCAGGGCACCGGCGAGCATCAGGACGCTGGCCAGGGCGATCAGCAGCAACAGCGGGGCGGGGCGGGACATGAAATTCTCCAGGAGGGAAGGCCTACGGCGACAAGGTGCCGTTTGTACCGGAAGGCAGCGTGCCGGGCAATCGAGGATTCCGATGCAAACCATCATTTTTGCAGGCATGTATAGGGGGGCAGTTGAAGACCATGCCTGACCACTATCTGTGAGCGTGCGGGGACGCCCAGTCCATGCGCGGGAAATCACGGGCATGGCCCGTTCCCACAACAACAGTGCGCGCGCTTTCACGCATCCAAAAAAATCCCCACGCAGAGGGGCGTCCGCGTGGGGCAGGGGGCCGGCGATGCGGCCGGGAGGGAATGGGGTACTCAGGTGGCCGGCTGCCAGCCGCCGCCCAGGGCCTTGTAGATGGCAACGATACCCTGGTAAAGCTCGACCTCGGCCTGGGCCTGGATGTCTTCAGCCGCCAGGCGTTCACGTTCGGCGTCGAGCAGCACCAGGAAATCCGCCGTACCTTCGCGGTACTGCAACGCGGCTTGGGCGGCAGCGGCGCGGCTGGCCTCGGACTGGCGCACCAACGACAGCAAGCGCTGCTGGCGTTTGCCGTAGTCGCTGAAGGCGTTCTCCGATTCTTCCAGGGCCAGCAGCACCTGCTGCTCGTAGCTTGCCAGGGCGCCGTCCGCATCCGCTTCGGCGCCGCGCAGGCGGGCCCTGACGCTGCCCAGGTCGAACGCGGCCCAGCTGATGGTCGGTGCCACGCCCCAGGCGCGCGCTGCCGAGGAGCCGAGTTGCGAGCCGCGCCCGGCGGTAAAGCCGAGGAAGCCGGACAGGCTGACCCGCGGGAACAGGTCCGCCGTGGCCACGCCGACCTGAGCAGTGGCTGCCGCCAGCTCGCGTTCGGCGGCGCGTATGTCCGGCCGGCGGCGCAGCAGCTCGCCCGGATCACCGATTGGCAGCGCCTTGGCGATGGCCGGCAACGGACGCGGCGCCAGGTCCACGCTGAGTTGCTCCGGACGTTGGCCGAGCAGGGTGGCGATACGGTTGCGCGCCCGTACCTGCTGCGCCTGCAGTTGCGGAATCGTCGCTTCGGTAGCGGCCAGGCGGGCGTCGGAGCGCAGTACGTCCAGCTCGCTGCCCATGCCGACTTCACGGCGACGCTCGATGATGTCCCGCGACGACTGCTGGTTCTGCAGATCGGAGCGGGCGATGCTTTCGCGCAACTGGGCGCCACGCAAGGTGCCGTAGGCGTCGACCAGCTCGGCGATCAGGCTGACCTGCAGTTGCTGGTAGTCGGCCTGGGCCACCTCGATCTGCGCCTCGCTGGCTTCCAGCTGCCGCTGGATGCGCCCGAACAGGTCGAGTTCCCAGGCCATGTCCAGGCCCAGGTCATAACGCTCGGCATTGACCCGCTGCTCGGTCATGCCGGGCTGCTGGGCCTTGCCGATCTCGCTGCTGGCCCGGCTGGTCACGTTGGGCAGGCGGTCGTTGGCGACGTCGTCGCGAATCGACCGGGCGGCGCGCAGGCGGGCGTAGGCCACGCGCAACTCGCGGTTGTCCTGCAGCGACTGCTCGACCAGTTGGTTGAGGGTCGGGTCATCGAACTGCTGCCACCACTGCGCCTCGAAGCGGGCGGTGTCGTAACTGCCCTGAGCCGCTTGCGCCGACACCACGGTGGCGTCCTGCGGCGCCTGGTAGTCCGGGCCGACCGCACAGGCGCTGATGGCTAGCGCCAGGGCGGAGATCAGCAGCGTGCGTGGCACGAGGTGAGTCATCGAATTCATGCTTGGGCCTCCTGCAGACGGGCCTGTTGTTTACGCGCCTGGCGCTTTTCCACGAAGCCGCGAATCAGCACGTAGAACACCGGGGTGAGCAGCAAGCCGAAGAAGGTCACGCCAAGCATGCCGCTGAACACCGCAACACCCATGGCGTGGCGCATTTCCGCACCAGCGCCGCTGGAGATGACCAGGGGCACCACACCCATGATGAAGGCGAAGCTGGTCATCAGGATCGGCCGCAAGCGCAGGCGGCAGGCTTCCAGCACCGCGGCGACGCGGTCCAGGCCGTGTTCCTGCTGTTCCTTGGCGAACTCGACGATCAGGATCGCGTTCTTGCACGCCAGGCCGACCAGTACGATCAGGCCGATCTGGGTGAAGATGTTGTTGTCACCGCCGGACAGGATCACCCCGGTGATGGCCGACAGCAGCACCGTCGGTACGATCAGGATCACCGCCAGCGGCAGGCTCCAGCTTTCGTACTGGGCGGCCAGCACCAGGAAGGCCAGCAGTACGCAAAGCGGGAACACGAACAGCGCGGTATTGCCGGCGAGGATCTGCTGGTAGGTCAGCTCGGTCCACTCGTAGCTCATGCCGTTGGGCAGCTCTTCCTTGAGCAGCTTGGCCATCGCCGCTTCGGCCTGGCCGGAACTGTAGCCGGGGGCGGCCGCACCGTTGATCTCCGCGGTGATGAAACCGTTGTAGTGCATCACCCGGTCGGGGCCGGAGGTGTCGCTGACCTTGACGAAGGTCGACAGCGGGATCATCTCGCCACGGTTGTTGCGCACCTTCAGCTGGCCGATCTGCTCGGCATCCAGGCGGAAGCGCTGGTCGGCCTGCACGTTGACCTGATAGGTCCGGCCAAAGCGGTTGAAGTCGTTGGCGTACAGCGAGCCGAGATAGACCTGCATTGTGTCGAAGATGTCATCGATGGCCACGCCGTGGGTCTTGGCTTTCTCGCGGTCGAGGTTGGCCTCCACCTGGGGCACGTTGACCTGGTAGCTGGTGAACAGCCCGGCCAGCTCCGGCACGTTCTGGCTCTTGGCGATGATGTTCTGGGTCTGCTTGTACAGTTCTTCGTACCCCAAGCTGCCACGGTCCTGCAGCTGCACGCGGAAGCCGCCAATGGTGCCCAGGCCCATCACCGGCGGTGGCGGGAAGATGGCGATGTAGGCTTCCTGAATGCTGGAGAACTGGCCGTTGAGGTCGGCGGCAATCGCGTTGGCGCTCAGCGAGGCGTCCTTGCGCTGGTCGAAGTCCTTGAGGGTAACGAACACGATGCCGCTGTTCGGGCTGTTGGTGAAGCCGTTGATCGACAAACCCGGGAACGACACGGTGTTTTCTACGCCGGGGTGCTTGGCGGCGATGTCCGACATGCGCTTGATCACCGCTTCGCTGCGATCCAGGCTGGCGGCGTCCGGCAGCTGGGCGAAGGCCACCAGGTACTGCTTGTCCTGGGGCGGTACGAAGCCGGTCGGGGTGCTGGAAAAGCCCATATAGGTCAGCCCCATCAGCCCCGCGTAAAGAATCAGCGCGATGCCGCTGCCGCGCACCACCCGGCGCACGGTGCCAACGTAGCCATGGCTGGCTCGCTCGAACACGCGGTTGAAGGGGTTGAACAGCCAGCGCCCGAACAGCCTGTCGAGCACCACCGAGAAGCGGTCCTTGGGCTCGTAATGACCTTTGAGCAATACGGCGGCCAAGGCTGGCGACAGGGTCAGCGAGTTGAAGGCGGAGATCACCGTGGAGATGGCGATGGTCAGCGCGAACTGCTGATAGAACTGCCCGGTGAGGCCGGAGATGAACGCGGTCGGCACGAACACGGCGCAGAGCACCAGGGCGGTGGCGACGATCGGCCCGGTGACCTCCTTCATGGCCTGGCGGGTCGCCTCCAGCGGCGTCTTGCCGAGGCCGATGTTCCGTTCGACGTTCTCCACCACGACGATGGCGTCATCCACCACGATACCGATGGCCAGTACCAGCCCGAACAGCGACAGGGCGTTGAGCGAGAAGCCGAACATGTGCATGACCGCGAAGGTGCCGATCAGCGACACCGGTACGGCGGCCAGGGGAATGATCGAGGCGCGCCAGGTCTGCAGGAACAGGATCACCACCAGCACTACCAGCACGATGGCTTCGAGCAGGGTGTGCACCACCGCTTCGATGGAGCCGCGCACGAAGATGGTCGGGTCGTAGACGATTTCGTAATCCACGCCTTCCGGGAAGCTCTGCTTGAGCTCGGCCATGCGCTCGCGCACCGCATCGGAAATGGCGATGGCGTTGGAGCCCGGGCGCTGGAAGATCGGCATGGCCACGGCGGGCTTGTTGTTGAGCAGCGAACGCAGGGCGTATTGCTTGGAGCCCAGTTCGATGCGGGCGATGTCCTTGAGGCGGGTGATCTCGCCGTTCTCGCCGGCGCGCACCACGATGTTCTCGAACTCTTCCTCGCTGACCAGACGGCCCTGGGTATTGATCGACAGCTGGAAGCTGTTGTCGCTGGCCGCCGGTGGCGCGCCCAGGGAACCGGCCGCCACCTGGCGGTTCTGCTCGCGGATGGCGTTGACCACATCGGTGGCGGTCAACCCGCGGGAGGCGACCTTGTCCGGGTCCAGCCACACGCGCATCGAGTAGTCACCGAGGCCGAACAACTGCACGTCGCCTACGCCATCAAGGCGAGCCAGCTCGTCCTTGATGTTCAGCGAGGCGTAGTTGGACAGGTAGAGCATGTCGTAAGCGTCGTTGGGCGAGGTCAGGTGCACGACCATGGTCATGTCCGACGAGGCCTTGTCGACCGTCACGCCGAGGCGCTGCACTTCGGTGGGCAGCGTCGGCATGGTGCGGGTCACGCGGTTCTGCACCTGCACCTGGGCGGTATCCAGATTGGTGCCCAGGGCGAAGGTGATGGTCAGCGTCATGCGGCCGTCATTGGTCGCCTGGGACGACATGTAGAGCATCCCCTCGACGCCGACGATGGCCTGTTCGAGCGGCGAAGCCACGGTTTCGCCGATCACCTTGGGGTTGGCGCCGGGGAAGTCGGCACGCACCACCACGGTGGGCGGCACCACTTCCGGGTATTCGCTGATCGGCAGCTGGAACAGCGAGATGGCACCGCCGATCAGGATGATCAGCGAGAGCACGGCGGCAAAGATCGGCCGCTGGATGAAGAACTGCGAGAAGTTCATCGTTAATGTCCTTTTGATGCGGGCACAGCCCAGCCTGCCCACGCCATGGGCGGCGCGAGCAGGTTCTCGGGTAGGAAGTGGGAGAGGGCGAGGCCCGGTGTTACTTGAGGCTGACCTTCAGGGGTTCGTCATTGCGCGCCGAGGCTACGGCCTTGCGCTGCTTTTCCAGTGTCGCCAGGGTTTTCTCGTCGGCCATCGGTACGCTCTGCGGGTCCACGGTGCTGCCCGGTATCGCGCGCTGCAGGCCATTGACCACCACGCGGTCGCCCTTGGCCAGACCACTGCGGACGATGCGCAGCCCTTCGAGCTTGGGCCCCAGCTCCACCGAGCGATAGGCCACGGTGTTGTTGTCAGCGAGCACCAGCACGAACTTCTTGCCCAGGTCGGTGCCGATGGCGACGTCCTGCACCAGCATGGCGTCGTAGGTGTCGCTGCCGACCAGCTTCAGGCGGGCATACAGGCCTGGGGTGAACTGACCGTCACGGTTGTCGAACACCGCGCGGCCGCGAATGGTGCCGGTACGCGGGTTGACCTGGTTGTCGAGAAAGTCCAGCTGGCCCAGGTGCGGGTTGCCGGTTTCGTTGGACAGGCCCAGGTACACCGGGCTCTTACCGCGGCTGTCGTGGCCGGCCTTGCGAGCCAGCTCGGTGTACTTGAGGAAGGCGCGCTCGTCGGCGTCGAAGTAGGCGTACACCTTGTCGGTGGACACCAGCGAGGTGAGCAGCGATTCGCTGGCGGTCACCAGGTTGCCGGCGGTCACTTCGGCACGGCTGACGCGGCCATCGATGGGCGCGATGACGCGGGTGAAGCTGAGGTTCAGGCGGGCGTTGTCGAGTTCGGCCTGGATGCCGGCCACGGCGGCCTGGGCTTCCTGTGCCGCGCTTTTGCGGGCATCGGCCAGCTCGGTGGAAATCGCATTGCCTTCACGCAGGCGTTCACCACGCTGCGCTTCGCTGCTGGCCCGTACCTGATTGGAGCGGGCTTGTTGCAGCTGGGCCTCGAGGCGTTTGACTTCGGCCTGGAACGGGCGCGGGTCGATCTGGAACAGCAGGTCGCCTTTCTTCACCAGCGCGCCTTCGGTAAAGCTGACCTTGTCGATGAAGCCGGACACCCTTGGGCGGACCTGCACCGACTCCGGGGCTTCAAGGCGACCGGTGAATTCGTCCCACTCGTTGAGCGGCTGCTCGATGACCTCGGCCACACTGACCTTCGGGGCCGGCATCTGCTGTGCAGTTTCCTGGGATTTGCCACAGGCGGCGAGCACCAGGGCGGCGGTAAGGGCGAGGGGAAATTGCCAGAGTCTTGTAGTGGGCTGTTCCATGATTGAGATCCGCCAGGAGGAGAGAAGTGATGGAGGCGGAGTCTGGTCGCTGCAACATTTCTGAACGAATCGAACGACACGAAGATAAATATCATCACCAATGATGATATTACCCAATGGAATATAAATAGAAAGCTAGCTATCTATTTGGTCTAGTCCAAATGGCGGAGCGACTTCGCTTATTCCAGGCTGTCAGGATCACCAAAGAACATCTGAATGCGCGAGCGCAGCCAGCGCTCGGCCGGATCGTTGTCCTGGGCGCCGCGCCAGGCCATGGACATTTCGAAACTGTCGCTCTCGAAAGGCAGGTCCTCGGCGCGCAGGCCACCGGCGGCGGTGAGCGCGGATGCGGTGTAGTCGGGCACCACGGCGATCAGATCGGTACCGGCGAGCAGGGTGCCAAGGCCGTTGAACTGCGGCACGGCGAGCACCACCTTGCGGGTTCGGTCGAAGCGCGCCAACTGATCATCGATGAAACCGTTGAGGTCGCCGGCGAACGACACCATGGCGTGGGGGCGGGCGCAATATTCATCGAGGCTGAGCTTGCCGGGGATGGCATCAGCGCGCAGCAGCTTGGGCTTGCTGCGCCGCAGGGTCTTGCGCTTGGCGTTGGCCGGCAGCTCTTCGGTGTAACTGACGCCTACCGATATCTCGCCGGAAGCCAGCAGGTTGGGCATCAGCAGGTAGTTGGCGCGGCGCACCACCAGCACCACGTTGGGCGCCTCGGAGCGCAGGCGCCGCAGCAGGGCTGGGAGCAGGGCGAATTCGACATCGTCCGACAGGCCGACGCGAAACACCGCATTGCTGGTGGCCGGGTCGAATTCGGAGGCACGGCTGACCGCCGTGGAGATCGAGTCCAGCGCCGGCGAGAGCAGGGCGAAGATTTCCTGGGCCCTGGCGGTGGGCTCCATGCTGCGGCCAGTGCGCACGAATAGCGGGTCGTCGAACAGGTTGCGCAGGCGCGACAACGCCGCGCTGATCGCGGGCTGGCCAAGAAACAGTTTCTCGGCCGCACGGGTCACGCTGCGCTCATGCATCAGCGTTTCGAACACGATCAGCAGGTTGAGATCGAGACGTCGCAGGTCGTTGCGGTTCATCCGGGTTCCAAATGTGCGGGCTTGCCAGAGCGGGACGCTAGTGAGAGCCTTGTGCGCCAATAGTACGAGCACTTGAGCGTATTGGGAAAGACACCGGCATATCGGCATAACCACACGTTCTGGCGGCCTATATCACTGCGAGGCATGACGACTATTACTCGTGCCGGGTGGTGTGACATAAGGTCTGCAGATAAAGTCGAGTCCATTGAATGACCCAGTCCGCGATCAGTTGAGGTTGACGATGTCCCGCATGATCCGTTTCCACAAGTTCGGCGACGCCAGCGTATTGCAGTGCGAAGAAATGCCGACACCCACTCCGAACGCCGGGGAGGTGCTGGTACGTGTCCAGGCGCTTGGCGTCAGCTGGGGCGATGTGTTGTGGCGCCAGAACCTGGCGTCCGAAGAAGCCAAATTACCCTCCGGTGTCGGCTCCGAGCTGGCCGGTATCGTAGAAGCCGTGGGCGAGGGCGTTGACGACCTCCCTGTCGGCACGCCGGTCGCCGCATTCCCGGCCAACACGCCCAACCGTTACCCGACCTGGGGTGACGTGGTGGTGGTGCCGCGCTATGCGCTGACCCGCTACCCGGACGTGCTCAGCCCGACCGAAGCCAGCATCCATTACACCGGCCTGCTGTTCGCCTATTTCGCGATGGTCGACCTGGCCAAGCTCAAGGCCGGCCAGCACGTGCTTATCACCGAGGCCTGCCATTGCCTGGCGCCGCAGTCGGTGCAACTGGCCAAGGCGCTGGGCGCCAACGTCATCGTCTCGACCAGCGTGCCGGGCAGCCGTGAATTCCTGCGCGAGCTGGGCGCCGACAAGATCATCTTCACCGAAGAGCAGGATCTGGTGCTCGAGGTCGAGCGCTACACCGAAGGCAAGGGTGCCGAGGTGATTCTCGACCATTGCGCCGGCCAGCAGCTCAAGTTGCTCGGTGACGTGGCCGCCACCCGCGGCAAGCTGATTCTCTACGGCCTCAACGGTGGCAACGACACCGCGTTCCCGGCCTGCGCCGCGTTCAAGAAGCACCTGCAGTTCTTCCGCCACTGCGTGCTGGACTTCACCGGGCACTCGGAGCTGGGCATCGAGCAGGATCACGCCGCGGTGCAGCGCGCGCTGGATCACATCAACATGCTCACCGCCGATGGCCTGCTCAAGCCGCGTATCGACCGGACCTTCACCTTCGAGGAATTCGCCGACGCGCACCGCCATATGGAAGCCTGTCCCGATCGTGGTCGCGTCGCCCTGACGCTGGAATGATCCGCCCCTGAACGAAAGAAGCCCGGCACTGACCGGGCTTTTTTCTGGGGTAACACGTCCTTGTGTCGGGTACCGATCATGGCGGCCATCCGTTGCGATTTGATGACCGCGCGCCTAGCTGCTCTCACGCACCCGCAGTTCGAAACCCAGGTCGATGTTGGGCGTGGCAGGACGGCCGTCGAGCATTTTCAGCAGCAGGTTGGCGGCTTCGCGACCGACCTCGGTGCGCGGCGTATGGATCGACGACAGCCGCGGCACGGTGTGCGCCGAAGCCGGCAGGTCGTTGAAACCGACCATCGCCACGCGCCCCGGCACCGCCATCTCGCAGCGCTGTGCTTCGAACAACGCGCCCTGGGCCAGGTCGTCGTTGCAGAAGAAGATGCCGTCGACATCCGGATGGCGCTGCATCAAATCGCGAAACAGCTGGCAGCCCAGGCCGATGGACGAGGGCAGGGGATGCAACAGCTCCAGGGCAGGGTCGTAGACGCCGGCGGCCTGCAAGGCGCGGCGAAACCCTTCGCCGCGTTGCATCACCCGCGGGTCCAGCTGGGCCGCCACATAGGCGAGCCGCTTGCGACCTTGCTGCAACAGATGCCTGGCCGCGGCTTCACCGGCCGCCTGCTGGGAAAACCCGACGCTGGCGATACCCGGCGCATCGCTCAATTCCATCATGTGCACGCAGGGAATACGGCTGGCGCTGAGCAGGTGTCGGGTGCCTTCGGTGCGATCGAAGCCGGTCAGCAGCATGCCCATCGGCCGATACGGAAGGTAGTTGCGCACCAGTCGTTCTTCCTCGTCCCGGCAATAGTGGTAATCACCGATCAGCACCTCGATGCCACGTGGCCGCATCACTTCGTGAATGGCGTCCAGCGGTTCGATGAACAGCTGGTTGGAGAGGGAGGGAATCAGCACCACCACCGAGGTGCTGCGCGCCGATGCCAGGGTTCGCGCCGCGGGGTTGGCCACGTAACCCAGTTCATCGGCGGCCTTGCGCACTCGCTCGGCGAGATCAGCGCCCACCGTGGCCACGCCGCGCAGCGCCCGCGAGGCCGTGATGGTCGATACGCCGGCACGTTCGGCGACCTGTGCCAGGGTCGGCATACCTAGGGTGCGGGAGTTGCTGTGCGTCGGGGATTTCATCGCCAGGGGTTGTCATCGGCCAGAATTGCTGGTTAAGGTAGCGCTGTCTCAGGAGCTTGGCAATCGAGCGCGATGCGCTTGCCACCTCTGAGCAGCAGGAACCGGCGAATAACAGTTACAACATCTGAAGCCGCTGTCTCGCGTATTGTTTCACTCGCCAAAGATAGCGCTGTCTTCTGCTGGAGTTGCACGATGAGCAAATCGATAACCGCAGTAGTCGTCATGGGCGTATCCGGATGCGGCAAAAGCTGCGTCGGCGAATCGATCGCCAACCATGTCGGCGGTTACCTGATCGAAGGTGACCAATTTCACCCGCCTGCCAACATCGAAAAGATGAGCGCCGGCATTCCCCTCGACGACGACGACCGTGCCGACTGGCTGAGCCGCCTCGGCCAGGAGTTGATCAGCGCGCTCGAGACCCACCCGCATCCCGTCTTGACCTGCTCGTCGCTCAAGCGCAAGTACCGCGACCGGCTGCGCGAAGCCGTGCCTGGCCTGGGCTTCGTGTTCCTCGAACTGTCCCGTGAGGAAGCCGCGCAGCGTGTCGGCAATCGCCCGGGGCACTTCATGCCCGCCAGCCTGATCGACAGCCAGTTCGCCACCCTGGAGCCGCCTCACGGTGAGCCTTCGACCCTGGTGCTGGATGCCACACAACCCATCGATACCCTTGGCCGCAAGGCCGCTGACTGGTGGCGGACTTCCAACGACGACCGCTGACCGTAACGACCCCATGCATCTCCCATAACAAAGACAAGTGGAGGCGACATGAATACCAACCATCAGGCTGCACCGTACTTCCTATCCCATGCTGCAGGCATAGAGGAGGGCGCTCACCATGAATGAGGTGACCACCACCCTTGGCGCCGGGCCGCTGCTGTCCATCGCCGCCGGCGCCGTCCTGCTGCTGTTGCTGATGATCATCCGCTTCCGCCTGCATGCCTTTCTGGCACTGGTGCTGGTGAGCATCATCACCGCACTGGCAACGCAGATTCCCTTCGACAAGATCGTCCCGACGCTGCTTGGCGGCTTCGGCACCACGCTCGCAGCGGTGGCCTTGCTGGTCGGCCTCGGCGCGATGATTGGCCGGCTGCTGGAGATAACCGGCGGTGCCCAGGTGCTGGCCGATACGCTGATCAACAAGTTCGGGGAACACCGGGCACCGTTTGCCCTGGGTGTGGCTTCGTTGTTGTTCGGCTTTCCGATCTTCTTCGATGCAGGCCTGATCGTGATGCTGCCGATCATCTTCAGCGTGGCCAAGCGCTTCGGTGGTTCGACCCTCAAGTACGCCTTGCCAGCCGCTGGCGCCTTCGCCGCCATGCACGCCTTGGTGCCGCCGCATCCCGGCCCGGTCGCCGCGGCCGAGCTGCTGGGCGCCAACATTGGCCTGCTGGTGATCGTCGGTACCATCATCGCGCTGCCAACCTGGTATTTCGGCGGCTATCTGTTCGGCCTGTGGGCCGGCAAGCGCTATGACCTGAAACTGCCAGCCAGCTTCCTGACCGACGTGCCGCGCGATACCAACGTAGCACCGCCGGCGTTCTCGCTGGTGCTGACCATCTTGTTGATGCCGCTGGTGCTGATCTTCCTGGATACCGGCCTCAATACCCTGACCGTCATCGGCGCAGTGGATGGCGGCAGCAGCTGGGTGCAATTCCTGCGCATGCTCGGCAAAACCCCGGTGGCACTGCTGATCACCGTGCTGTTCGCATTGATCGCCTTCAGCGGCCGCCACAGCCGTCAGCATCTGGAGAAGGTCTGCGAAGGCGCCCTCGGTCCTATCTGCTCGATCATTCTGGTGACAGGGGCAGGGGGCATGTTCGGTGGCGTGCTGCGTACCAGCGGTATCGGTGACGCGCTGGCTGCCACGCTTTCGGACACTGGTATGCCGGTCATCCTTGCGGCGTTCGTGATCTCCGCGGCGCTGCGCGTGGCCCAGGGTTCGGCAACCGTGGCACTCACCACCACGGCCGCACTGGTGGCGCCGATGGTTGCCGCCACACCTGGGCTGAGCGAGTTCGACCTGTGCTTTATCGTGGTTGCTATCGCCGGCGGCGCCACCGTGCTGTCCCACGTCAACGACTCGGGTTTCTGGCTGGTCAGCCGCTTTCTGGAAATGGACGAAAAGACCACGCTCAAGACCTGGACAGTAATGGAAACATTGCTCGGTGGCATCGCGTTCATCCTGGCGGTCATTGGCAGCCTGATCCTGTAGCGTGAAAGGCCGATGCCGTCATGGCGACGGCATCGGTGCGGGATTACACACCGTTCCAGATCTGGAACAACCCGGCAGCTCGCTATGCGGGGTCTGGAACGTGTTCATCTGGTGCCGTACGTAGCGCCAGGTCCTGGCGGACGACCCACGATATTTCTCAGGCACAACGCGAGCTGAAAGCAGAGCGTCAGCCGTGGCATCTTCGACAGCCATATCTGCAAAGCCGTCCAAGTACCGTGTGCACGCAAATGGAGAGCATCTTCGCAAACTAGAGTGTTCTGCATGAGCAGCGGCTACTTGAAGGGGCTGACGATTACGCAGTGAGTTTGCAGCGGATGATTACGAGAATCTGGCAGGAGAACGGCTGGCATTGCTCAGTACATTGGTTCGTATAATGTATATTATGTTAAATTAAGTATGGCGAACGGTCACGTTCATTCAACTTGCACCTCACTCTGCTTCCCAGCTGAGCAACTTCCCTGTGGCTCTTCTATTCACCCGCCATGCAGCGACACGGACTTCAATCTGGCGCTACAGGTGATAGTCGCCCGCCGCCTCCGGCTGATAAAGCACTTTCCTGATCTCGATCTGCCGCGTGCGGCCTGCGATGCGCCAGTCGATGGCGTCGCCTTCCTGATAGCCCAGGATGGCAGCGCCGAGGTCGGAGCACACTGAATGCTTGCCGGCGCTGCTGTTGGCCTCTTCGGGGTAAACCACGGCCACTTCGATCTCTTCGTCGTCCAGTTGCACCAGGGCTCTGGTGTTCATCGTGACGACGGTGCTGGGCACCTGGTTCGGCTCGACGACAATAGCGCGTTCGAGCTCGTGTTCGAGTTGGACGACCGGGCCTTCCTCCAGAGCGATCAGGTTGTCGAGCTTGGCCTTGTCCATTTCGGTGATGTAGATCCCGGGTGCATCGCGGAAGGCATCTTCGCGCAGTAGCTGCAGGTAGCGCCCGGCCGTCATGGCCCATGAGGTCATGGTCGGTGTTTGGCTCTCGAGTTCGAAGCCGCTGCGCAGAAAGGCTTTCTGCGAGCGCTGGTTGTCCGGGTGAATCTTGGCGATGAGCTTCCCGGCGCGCATGTCGAGGAACGCCAGCTTCATGCCTTCGCGGATGGTGCGGGTGCCGAGGTTGCGGCCCCATTTTTCGCTGTCGCCGATGGCCAGGACGATCTCGCACTCGGGGCCATTCTTGATCAGACGGACGAAGCCCACCGGCTCGTCGTACCGGTCATAGGCCATGAAGAAACGGCCATCGCGGTTGAACAAATGGGTCAGGATCGGTAATTGCGTCCGATCGATGGCGTGTTCGATGGACCGGGAAACATCGCGTGAATCGCTCAGGTAGCAGGTAACGCGATCATCTTCCAACCAGTCCATCAGCTTCAGCGCATGTGCCCGAGTTATTTCCGGGCACAGCGAAATGAAAGGCTTGGTCATCTTCACCACACATATTTGAAGGTTTGAAGCCCTTCATGGCTATGGCCATGACGGTTCTTACGGTAACCGGCTAGTTTAAAGCATCAGGCAAGCAATTCCGACCCATCTGGGCGCTCGATCTGGCCTTTGGGTTGGGCAGATAGCGCGCTGTCACTGCCCTCACCCGCCTTCATTAACCCAGACCATGCGGCAGTCCGGCGCCGCAGCCGGTAAGATTGCCCGGCTGACGACGCTCATGGGAGCATTGAATGACAACCGCGATGGTCGCGCTGTGCGTACTTCTGATTGGCTTCGCCGCCTACTACCTGGGCGTCGTCGCGCGTCGCCCTCAGCTGATCTATCAGGCCAACGCCCACAATGCCGAGCTGCTCGCCAGGCTGCCACGCCTGACGCAGCGCTTCTGGGCCACGCCCTGGGCCGTCAACAGGCACCTGCAGATTTTCGTCGCCGGTATCCAGGAAGCGCTCTCCCCTCGCTTGACCTACGACCGGGTCGAGACGCTGCGCATGAGCGATGGTGGTACCACGGCGTTGCACTGGCTGGGCGCCGACTTGCCAGCCCATACGCCGACCCTGGCAGTGCTGCACACCATCACCGGTACACCGCAGAGCATGCGTGTGTTCGTGCGGGACATGCAGCGCCTCACCGGCTGGCGAATCGTGTTGTGCGAGCGTCGCGGCCACGGCGAGTTGCCGCTGACCAGCCCGCGCTTCAACACCCTGGGCGACACCGAGGATCTGCGCGAGCAATTGCGTCGGATCGGCGAACGCCACCCCCACTCCCCGCTTTACGCCGCCGGTATCTCTGCCGGTACCGGCCTGCTGGTGCGCTACCTCGGCGAGCAAGGCGATGACACCCCGCTGCACGGCGCCTTCGCCTATTGCCCGGGTTACGACATCGAGGTGGCGTTCGCCCGCTCGCGAGCACCCTACAGCCGGGTGATGGCGAGAAGGCTGGTACGCCAGTTCGTGACGCGCAACCGCGAGGCTCTGGCGGCCTGGCCAAGCCTGGCGCGGCTTGAGGAGGCGCAAAGCCTCGATGAGTTTCACCAGCACCTGTACGAGTGTGCTGGCTACAACAGTTGGCAGGCTTACCTGGACGGCTGCAACCCGGTGGCGCTGATGGAGCGGATCAGTGTGCCGCTGCTGGTGCTCAACGCCGAGGACGATCCCGTCTGCGTGGCGGACAACGTGCGCGAGCATGAACACGCCATGGCGCGCCTGCCAAGAACGCTGCTGGCCGTGACCTCGCGCGGCAGCCATTGCGCCTACCTCTCGGGGCTTGCCGCCAGGCCCTGGGCCCATCACCTGGCGGCGGAATTCCTACAGGCCGTGCACGCCGGCCGGGCGGAATGACGATGCGCCTGGTGATGAGCGAGAGGCTCACCACCAGGCGACGCGTCACAGCACGCTGGCCAGGAACTCGCGCAGCCGTGGATGCTGCGGGTCGTCCAGCAAGGCACGGGCATCGCCCGCCTCCACCACCTTGCCGTTGTCCATGAACACGATGTTGTCCGCTACCTCGCGGGCAAAGCCGATTTCATGGGTGACCACCACCATGGTGATGCCCGAGTGCGCCAATTGCTTCATCACCTGCAGCACTTCGCCGACCAGCTCGGGATCCAGCGCCGAGGTCGGCTCGTCGAACAGCATCACGTCGGGCTGCATCGCCAGCGCCCGGGCGATCGCCACGCGCTGCTGTTGACCACCGGACAGCTCCCGCGGCCAGGCCTGGGCGCGGTGCGCCAGGCCAACCTGGTCGAGCAGCTGCATGGCCCGCGCCTCCACCTCGGCGCGTTTCTGGCCGAGGATGCGGATCGGTGCATCGGCGATGTTCTGCAGCACCGTGCGGTGCGGGAACAGATTGAACTGCTGGAACACCATGCCGATGCGCTGACGCTGCCGGGCAACGGCCTTCTCCGGCAGTTCGTAGAGTGCCTGGCCCTTGCGGCAATAGCCGATCAGCGTGTCGCCGACGTGGATGGTGCCGCCGTCGAGCTTTTCCAGGTGGTTGATGCAGCGCAGCAAGGTCGACTTGCCCGAACCGGACGGCCCGAGAATCACCGTCACCGAGCCGGCGGCGATGTCCAGGTCGATGCCGTGCAGCACCGTGTTGCCGGAAAACTGCTTGTGCACGCCACGCAGGCGGACGGACTCGCTCATGATTCGGCCTCCTGCGTGACCTTGTTGCGGCGCAACCAACTGCTGCGCGCCGGACCATTGCCGCGGCTGAACCACACTTCGATGTAATGCTGGAGTACCGACAGCACCGAGGTCATCACCAGGTACCACAGGGTGGCGACCAGCAGCAGCGGGATCACCTCATAGGTGCGCTGGTAAATGATCTGCGCCGAATAGAGCACGTCCTGCAGGGCGATCACCGACACCACCGCGGTGGTTTTCAGCTGGCCGATCACCTCGTTGCCAGCCGGCGGCAGGATGGTGCGCATGGCCTGGGGCAGCACGGTCTGGCGAAAGATCTGCCCAGGCCGATAACCCAGGGCCTTGGCCGCTTCGAGCTGGCCCTGGCCGACGCTCTGGATGCCGGCGCGGATGATTTCCGCCGCGTACGCGGACTGGTGAATCACCAGGGCCAGTACCGCCGCGCTGAACGGGCTGATGATCTCGTTGGTTTCCGCGCTCCACACCTCGCCCACCAGCGGCAGGCTCAGCGACAGCTGCGGATACAGCGCCGCGATGTTGTACCAGAGAAACAGCTGCACCAGCATCGGCACGGCGCGGAAGAACCAGGTGTAGGCCCAGCTGACGCTGACCAGCACCGGGTTGGAAGACAGCCGCATGAGGGCCAGCAGCGTGCCGCCGGCGAAGCCGAACACCACCGAGATGACCGTCAGTTCGATGGTCATCAGCACGCCGGCGAGGATCGATTCTTCCGTCAGGTTCTGCGCCACCACGTTCCATTCGAAACGCGGGTTGTTGACCATCGAAGTGGCCACCAGCGACAGCAGCAACAACACGATCAGGGCGCTGAACCAGCGCCCCCAGTGACGGTGCTTGACGATGCGCAGCCCGGCGATGTAGTCGTCAGGCCGTTGGCTCATTTGAGGTTTTCTGCGTTGAGGCCGGCGGATTCGACGGCGCCGAAGCCGATTTCCCACTTGTCGAGGATCTGCTGGTAGGTGCCGTCCTTGATCAGCGAGTTCAGCGCTGCCTGGATCGGCTTGCCCAGCGGCGAATCCTTGGCCAGGGCGATGGACACGATGGTGTCCTCGATGGTGATCTCACCGGCCAGTTTCAGCGCCTTCACCTGGCTGGCCTGGTAGCGCAGACCTTCGTACGGGCCGAAGAACATCGGCACGCGGCCGCTGATCACCGCCTGCACGCCGGCTGGGCGATCCGGGAAGATCGGCACCTTGATGGCCGGCTTGCCATCGGCCACGCACGCCTCGCTGGCCTGCTGCAGGCGCGTGACCTGGGACGTGCCGGCGCCGGCGCCGACGGTCTGGCCGCACAGCTCGGCAAAGCTGTTGAACGGCACCTTGTCGGAATCCGCACGGCCGACCAGGGCCAGTTTGGAGGCGTTGTAGTAGCCGACGAAGTCGACCTGCTCCAGGCGCTTGGCATTGGCGTCGATGTTGGAGATCGCCGCGTCGTAACGCCCGGATTTCAGACCCGGAATGATGTTGTCGAAGCCGCCGGTGTCACGCAGGTCCAGCTTCACGCCGAGGCGATCGGCAACCGCGCTGATGATGTCGATCTCGCGCCCGGCCAGGGTCTTGTTGTCGGCCTGGTAGAACGTGGTCGGCGGCGTGTTCGGGTTGGTGCCGGCGATGATGCTGCCACGCTTCTTGATCGCTTCGGGCAGGCTGTCATGCAGCGCGGCATCGGCCTCGGGCTTGGCGGTGGCGTTGAAGGGCACGCCCTTGTCGGCGGCCAAGGCGCCGGTCAGGGGCAACAGCGCGAAGGCGGCAGCGGTCAGTGCAGAACGTTTCATGGGCTTATTCCTTCTCGGTTGCCAGCGGGGCAACGGCGGCAAAGTTTTCATCGACGGACGGCAGGCCGAGGTTTTCCCGCAGCGTGCTGTATTGGTAATCGGTGCGGAACAGGCCGCGGCGCTGCAGCTCTGGAATCACCAGCTCGACGAACAGCTCGAGCTGGTCGGGCAGCACGGCCGGCATGATGTTGAAACCATCGGCGCCGCCCTGCTCCAGCCAGTGCTGGAAGTCATCGGCGATATCCTCGGCGGTGCCGACCACCACGCGGTGACCGCGCGAGCCGGCAGCCACTGCTGCCAGTTGGCGCAGGGTCAGGTTCTCGCGGGCGGCCAGCTCGGTAAGCAGCTTGACGCGGCTCTGGCTGCCTTCGGTAGCGGGGATTTCCGGCACCGGGCCGTCGAGCGGATAGGCGGTCATGTCCACGCCGAAACGCGCCGACAGCTGCTCGATGCCGTTGTCGATGTCCACCAGTTCGTTGAGCTGGTTCCAGACTTCCTGGGCCTCTTCACGGGTGCGACCGACGATGGGCATCACCCCCGGCAGAATCAGCAGGTGGTCGGGCTGGCGACCGGCGTCGCGCACGAATTGCTTCTGGCTCTGGTAGAAGGCCTGGCCCTCCTCCAGCGACGACGCTGCGGTGAACACCACTTCGGCGGTTTGCGCAGCGAGCTGCTGACCGGCCGGCGACGAACCTGCCTCGATGATCACCGGGCGGCCCTGGGGCGAACGGGCGATGTTCAGCGGGCCCTGCACCTGGAAGTGCTTGCCCTTGTGGTTGGCCGGGTGGATCTTGCTTTCGTCCGAGTAACGGCCGGTGTCCTTCTCGCGGACGATGGCGCCCTCTTCCCAGCCGTCCCACAGTTTGAAGGCGACATCGAGGAACTCGCGGGCCATTTCATAGCGGTCGGCGTGGGACGGCAGGTCTTCACGGCTGAAGTTGCGCGCCGCGTCGAGGGAGAACGAGGTGACCACGTTCCAGGCGCCACGGCCACGGCTGATGTGGTCCACCGAACACAGCGCGCGGGCCAGGTGGAACGGCTCGTCGAAGGTGGTGGAAGCCGTGGCGGCCAGGCCGATGTGTTTGGTCTGCACGGCCAGGGCCGAGAGCAGCGTCAGCGGTTCCAGGCGCGACATGGTCGACGGCAGGCGGTGCACGCTGGTGGCCAGGGCGTCGCCAACGAAGAACATGTCGAATTTGCCCTCTTCCGCCTTCTTGGCGATCCAGGTGAACCAGTCGATGTCGGTGGGCGAGCCTTTCGCGCCCTCGGCACGCCAGCCGCCCACGTGGTGCCCCAGCGCCTGCACGAACAGGCCGAGGCGCAGTTGACGGGGTGAAGCAGGTTGCACGGACATAACGAATCCTTACTGACAGCTGATGAGTGAAGCCAGGCGATGCAGCGCGGCATCGTCAGCGAGTTGCAGATCCCCGCTGATCGCGGCCAGCCGCGCCTCGGGCAGGGATCGAAGATTGGTGCGCAGCTTGGCCAGCACATCGGTGGGTGCGGCGGCGGTTTCCATGCGGGTCACGCAGTGGCTTTGGGACGTGCCGTCGGCCATGAACAGCGTGACGCGGTGAAAGCGGCGATCCGGATCGAGCTCATCGGCCGGCGCACACGGGTCCGGTACGCGCCTCACCCGTGCAGCCAGCGCGGCGATCTGGGTATCGACCGGTTCTTCGCCGTAACGCTCAAGGGAAATTGCGCCGTTGAGCAGCGCATCGGCGATCACGTATTCGAGGCTGAAGCGCGCCTGCACGCCATTGACCGGCGCGATGATGTTGGGCGCAGTGTCGGCGCCCGGCGGGAAACTCACCTCGATATGCTGCACCGCATGCAGGTCGGCGCCCAGCCGCTCACGCAGCACGAACGCGGCCTCCGCCGCACTGTGGGTTCCACCGCAGGTGGGATAGCGCTTGAATTCCAGGCCGGGCGCGATGATTCGCCAGGGGGCGCCCCACCCGGCCAACAGATCATCCGGGCGTTCGACGCCGTAACCCAGGGCAGCCAGAAATCCCTCCAGCACGCCGTGGCGCTGCGCGGCGAAACCCGCCCGGGCCAACTCGATGCTGTTGACGGCGCCCCGCGCGGCCAGGCCGGCATGCAGGGCCTTGGCCGCGGAGCCGAATTGGGCGCGCAGGCCCGAAGCCTGGGTCGCGGCCAGGCCAAGGGCGATTTCGCTTTGCTCTGGCGTCAGGCGCAGTAGCCGGCAGGCAGCGCCGGTCGCGGCGATCACACCCAGCGTCGCGGTGCTGTGCAGCCCGGCGGCGTAATGGCGGGTACCGATGGCCTTGCCCATACGCCCAGCCAGCTCGACGCCGACGACATACGCATCGAGAAAATCCTCGACCGCCAGGCACGGCTGGTTCGCGAGCAAGGCCAGCAGCGTCGACAGCACCACCGTGGTCGGGTGGCCGCGGAAGGTCGCATGGTAGTCGTCGAAATCCAGCGCGTGGCTCATGTAACCCAGCTGCAGGGCATGATGTTCCGTGCTGCGCGCTGCAGGAAACACTTCACGCACCGGCATCAGCCCCGAGTCCTTCAGCAAACCGAGCTGCACGGGCAGCAGGCAGGCGAAGTAATCGATCACGCCCTCGCGGGCGCGCGTGCGCTCCTCAGATCCGGGCTGACTGTCGGCAAGCGTTCTGGCCAATTGGCCGCTGAGGGATGTGTTCAAAAGGCACCTTTAAAGCAAGGCTTTGACCTGTATCAATAAATTTGTGCAATCGAGCATTTTCCCTTGCCAGCCGAAATAGCTGCAAATATCCAAAATGCATTTGCTTATCTCCAAAAGAAATAACCAGCATGTCGGGCTTGGAGCGCTGCCGTGATCCAGATGGATCAGGCAGCTCAATCCGGTAGCGCCAATTAAAAAGCCGCCAAGAACATAACGCTCCCGAGAAGTTGGTGAACTTATCAACTTACCAACTTCAACGAATCTTTAAACTGGCGCCAAATAAAAAACAGGTAAGACGACTGACAATTTCGAAAGACTAATTTTAATATCACACGCGATGCCTACATATTCCAAGCTTCATGCTCATCGGATAATCTAGCTTTGTCTGAACGACACACCTGCACAACTGCATATATAAGAACGTAGAAAACAAGAAGCGCCCTATGTAGGGCGTTCGATAACGATAGAATCTGGCGTCTTGTTGGCGCTGGTACGCCGCACCGAATCCTCGACGCCATCGCCGACCAGGCTCACAGCCCACCGGCGACGCGATGCCGTGAGCGTGGAACGACGGTGCACGCACTGCATGACGGCCCATACTGGCAAGGAGTTCGTATGCTAGGTTCGCTGGATTATTCGCACAGGCGTCTGCTGATGGTTGACTCCGTTAGCGACTGTGAACCGCTTATTCAGGAACTGCAGCGCGAACGCTGGCTGGTCGAACGCAGCGGCCTGAACAATAAGATCGAGCCAGGTTACGATGTTTGTGTTATTTGCCTGCAGTCTCACCACCTGAACCAACTTGAACATATCAAACAGCTGATTCATCACAGCCGAAGTGAATGGATCGCTGTGATGAGTGGAGACCTGCGCCATAACACCGGGCTGGCCAACTTCATTTACGAATGGTTTTTCGACTTTCATACCCTGCCCATCGACATCGCTCGCATGCACTGCACCCTGGGCCGCGCGTTCGGAATGGGCCGCTTGCGCCACCCGGACACCAAGCCTAGCGCCATCGACGATGTGCTGATGGTCGGGCAAAGCCCAGCTACTCAGGCGCTATGCAAGCTGATCGGCAAACTCGCAATCAGCGACTCGCCGGTACTGATCACCGGAGAAAGCGGCACTGGGAAGGAAGTAGTGGCGCGCAGCCTCCAGCGTCAATCGAGGCGTAACAAGGGCCCCTTCGTGACCATCAACTGCGGGGCGATCTCAGAACACTTGATCCACTCGGAGCTGTTCGGCCATGAGAAAGGCGCTTTCACCGGCGCGCATCAGCGCAAGATCGGCCGTATAGAATCCGCCGAAGGCGGCACGCTGTTCCTCGACGAGATTGGCGACCTCCCCCTGGAAATGCAGGCCAATCTGCTGCGTTTCATGCAGGAAATGACCTTCGAACGCGTGGGCTCAAGCAAGCCGATTACTGCCAATGTCCGGGTGTTGGCTGCGACCCATATCAACCTGGAAGACGCCATCGAGAAAGGTCGCTTCCGAGAGGATCTCTATTATCGGCTGAACGTGCTGCAGGTGCGCACCACGCCGCTGCGCGAGCGCAAGGAAGATATCGCCCTGTTCGCCGAACACTTCTCGCAACTCTATGCCGCTGAGATTGGCCGGCGCCCGCGCCGCTTCAGCCGCGAAGCCACCGCAGCCCTGCTCGCCCACCGCTGGCCGGGGAACGTGCGCGAGCTGGCCAATCGCGTCCGCCTCGGCCAGGTGCTCGCCGAAGGGCGGGAGATCGAGCTGCACGATATCGGTCTGGCAGCGCCCGTTACCCCACTCTGTCGCCCCCTCGATGAATACCTGCTCAACGCCGAGCGCAAGGCACTGGAAGACGCCCTGCTGCACTTCGCCAGCAACATGAGCCACGCCGCCCGCTCCCTGGGTGTGTCGCGGCCGACTTTTTACCGGCTGCTGCAGAAACACAATCTGCGCAATAGCCGTGTGGCCCAAGGCGACTAGGCTCCGTACGGAGCCTAGAAGTAGTAAGGGAATTTGATGCTAAAGGTGAAGTCCGGCGCGTCCGGCGTCAGGCCGATCGACAGGTTGGGCACCACGGTGAGTTTGTCGGTGGCGGCGAACGTCATACCGATATTGAAGTAGGCGGTGTTGGCATCGCTACCGGAGACGGTCTGCCAGCTCTGCCCCTCGGCCTTGATGCGACTCTTCTGGCTGATCAGCTCGCTGAACGACATCGACATGCTGGCCCGCTCGTTGAGGGCGAAGGCGACGCCGAGGCCGAATTGGAACCAGTTGCCCAGGTCTACCTTGCCTGGCACCTTCACGCCGCGCTGTGGGCTGATGTCGTCGAAGCTGTCTTCCAGGTTGTAGGTGTAGGAGAAGTTGCCAAACACCACCGCCGGGTCAAGGGTCTTGACCAACGCCACGCCCGAGGTGACCGACCATACTCCGTTGCCCGTGGGTAGGTCCTCGGGAATGCTCAAGTTGTCGTTGCCGGCTACTTTGTCGAGCTTGATGCCGTATGGCTCGACGCCAGTAGGCGCCTTGACGCGCATGTTCAGCACCACATCGGGTGTGCCTTCGCCTTCATCGAACAACTTGTAGGCAAGCCCCACGCTGACATCGCCGAGCCGCGCATCACTGCTCACGCTGGCCTCGCTGATCGAGGTGCTGGAGCCGCCGGCACCGGCGGACTGGTAGGTGCTCTCGCGGTAGACCCAGGGTGCATTGACGTCGAGCTGCCAGCGTTGCGCCCAGTTGTAGCGCCCGGTCAGGTCGAAGGTGAAGGTATCGGCATTGATCTGATCGACGCCGATGTTGCCGAGAAAGATCGCATCCAGGGCCAGAAAACCGTTGAGGAACAACTGGCGCGAGTCGTAATGGCTGTAGGTGATGCCTGGCTCCAGGCTGAATGTGCCACTGCCGAAGAAACCGCTGGCTTCTTGGTAGAGATGCTCGACGCTGGCCGGTGGCGCGGCATCATCCTTCAATGCCGTCCCGTAGCCAGCGGACGAGCCACCACCGCTGCTGGCCACCTGCTGGTTGCCACTGCGGGTCAATGGCGCCGGGCCGCTGGTGGACTGTGGCGCGCGGCTTTCGACCTGGCGCAGGCGCTGTTCGAGCACCTTGAGGGCATTCTGCTGCGTTTCGTATTGGGTCCTGAGCGCTTGCAGCTCCTGCTGCAGCGCCTCGACCTGAGACGGATCAGCCGCGAAAGCCGTGTTGAAGCCGACACCGAACAGCATGGCGACGCTGATCATCTGGCGCATAGTCGTAATCCTTTGTGCCACCTTGGCACTGCTCAATAGCCATGGGGGCGCAGGGCCCGAAGTTGCTCGATACAGCTGTCCAGATTGAGGTTGCGCGGGTTGTCACGCAGCGCCACGTTGAGAGTCGCCAGGTTGCGCACCTCGTTCAGCGAGCCGGAGATGTTGGCGTGCTGGGCTACCCCGCCACCGATCTGCTGGCTACTGAAGCCCTGCCCCTGCCCGGCCTGCAACGCGATATTGATGCCGCCGTTGCGGCTGCTGACATTCACCGTACCGGCGGCGTTGGCGAACGCCTCGCTACCCCTCCACGCCTGGCCTTCGCTACTAGCCGTAGTACTGCCACCGGTGCTGATCTGCACACGCAGATCGTTCAGGCCACTATTCAGGTCCCCCGCGGTGCGCACGCTCTGCACGATGCCGTTGACCGAATCCAGGCCATTGCCACCAGTAATCACCCCGGTTCCGGCCGTGACGTTTGCGCCGGTACCCAGCGAACTGATCTCGCGAACCTGCAGCGACGGCAGCACCTGCCCGTTAGCGACGCTCACCGCCACCTCGGCACCGATCACCTGCCCTGCGCTGTTTTGCCAGGTCGAGCTCATCACTACGCCGAAGCTGATGATGCGGTCGGGCAATATGTAGCGCCCACGCAACTGAGCGAGCTCCTGATCGGCGACTTCTATAGGTTGGAACGGATTGGCGGCGCTCACCGGCAGGCTCGCAGCAAGAATGCTCGCGGCCAGCCATAGCTTGCTGTTCATGACCCTTCCCCTGGCAGTTAGAAAAAATCACTCTGGATGAAGCCGAACTCCATCAGCTCGGCATCTTTCACCGGGCTGAAGCCATCGATGCGCGTCTTGGCGGTCAGCGGCTCCGGCGGTGTCAGCAACGCGTTGGCGCGGTTGTAGCCCGGGCCGATCAGTGCGAAGACAATCCCGTTCCAGCCCTGGCTGAATTCGCTGAGCGGCATCTTCTTGTGCCCCAGCACCGGATCACCGACATAGGCGTAGCCGCGGTAGATGCGCTGTAGCACCACGAAGTGTTTGTAGCCACGCACGTTGAGCAACACGATGCTGGGAATCTTCAGGTTCTGCAGTTGCTCGGCATCGACCCGGTAACCCCGCGCGCGCAGGCCCAGGGTGCTGGCGTAATTCTTCATGTCGAGCATGGAAAAGCCCTGGGTGCGTACCTGTTCGGCGTCGGCGCTGGCCAACATGCCGCGAATCACCTCTTCCTCCTGCAGCTGCATGCCATAGGCCTGGTTGAGAATCGTCGCCATGGCAGCGGCGCCACAGCTGAAGTCGGTCTTCTGCTCGACCAGGTTGGCGAAACGCCGCTCGCGCATGCTCTCGACCTGCACGCTGGCAAGCGCCCCGCCGGGCAACACAGCCATGCGCATCTCGGCAGCTGTCGCGGCCAGACATAGCGTCACGCAGCTCAAGCCCAGCAGTCGCCTGGCAAGAAATCCAGCCATGGTGGTTCCCCGATAAAACGATGCCGGGTGGTCCCGGCATCGTCGACTGCTTCAGGCCTTAACGTGCTACGCAGGCATTACAACCAGCGGCAATGGTCAGGCTGTTGCTTTGCTGGTTGCCGCCACCGGCTGCGATGTTGACGCCGACATTGCCCGATACGCCGGCCAGCGAACCGCTCAGGCTGGCGTTGTTGACGCTTGGCGTTTTCTCCTGCTGTGGCTGAGGCCACCAGGAACCGCCGTAGCTGCTGGTTTGCATGGCAAGGGCAGACTCGTCTTCGAAGACAGTGCCCTGGTTGTTATCGGTCACGTTGCCGTTGGAAGCCTGCAGCACGGTGGCCGAGGCGTTGGCCACGTAGGCGGTTTCAGACGAAGCGATGGTGGTGTCGTTCTTCTGCTGGTTGTAGTTACCCGCCGCCACGTTGACGCCCAGGTTGCCGGTTGCGCCGTTGGCACTGTTATTGACCGACGCATTGTTGGGGTTGCCGTAGTTGGTCAGGTTGTTGGAGTACGCCCGCTGCTCGACACCAGTGGTGGCATTGGCGCCGGAGCCGGCGACCGCGACACCGAATACGAAGGCGGTGTCGGCGGTGGCAATGGCGGCCGCGTTGGCCTGCTGGTTGTTGTCGCCGGCCGCGACGTTGACGCCTACGTTACCGGAGGCATTACGCAGCGAACCGTCGACGCTGGCGTTGTTCTTGGTCTCGTGGTTGGTGACACGGTTACCGAAGTTGAGCTGGGTGTCGGAAATCTTTGCCGTGGCGCCGCTGGCGTTGCTGGAAGCACCGCTGCTTGGTTGGGTTGCGTGGGCGGAGGTGGCCAGAACAGCAGCCAGTGCGAATGCCAGAGGGCTGAGCAGTACTGAAGGTTTCATGACGTGTTTCTCCATGCGGTTTAGTGTTGGCCTTGCTCGATTAGGGTCAATCCACAACCCTGATGCTCAGGTGATTGGCGGTTCGGTTGCCAATCCCGGAACTCTGGTTCAGCTGCACGACGCCACGGCTTCCCGAGAAGGCCTCGTTGCTCATCTGCGCCCGGCGCTCGCCGACGGGTGTCGCTGAAAAGGATTCGTCGGCGCGAGTCACGCTCTGCGCCAGAACGCTGTCGTCCAGGCTTTGCGGTGCGGCTAGCAAGGTCACGCTGAGTACGTTGACCTGCTGGTTGCCGACACCGGCTGCCTGGGTGACGCCAACCACGCCGTTACCGCCGCTGAAGGCGTTGCCGTCGATACTTGCCTGGGTGTTATGGGCAGCGCTGCCAGCGGGTAGCTGGTCGATGCTCTGGCGCACAGTGCTGGCTGAAACCCCTGTCCCGCCCACGCTGATGACCCGCACATTGGCCTGCTGCTGCAGATCGCCGGCAGCCTGGTTGACGCTGAGGTTGCCCTGATAAGCGGATCCGGCTGCGTCGATACGCGCGACATCGTCAGCCTGAACCAGCCCGCTCAGGGCCAGGCTTATGAGCAGAATGCACGAGCGCATATCAGCGATCCCCCAGCATCTGCAGAGGCCGCAGGCCCTGCTGCACGCTGCGGTTGACCTGCGAGGCCACACCGTTGCCACCGCTGCCGCTATGGGACGCGCCGAGTCCCGGCATCGATTGCTGCAGCGGCGCTTGCACCTGGTAGCCAAACGAGTTGCCAAGCAGTTGCGCAGGCAAAGCCAGCCCACTGGAAACGTTGGCGAAGTCGCCATCGGCCAGTTCGGCAGTGGCATCGACCACCGAGCGACCAGGGTTCACGGAAAGTGGGTTCGGATCCGGTACCAGCGCTGCCCGGGTAGCGACACGCGGTTGTACGTCACGGGTGATGATCACGTCGCCATCGGCAGCCTGAACGCTGGCCTGCAGCACGCAGGCCAGCGCCAATATGCAGTAGTTGAAGATAACCAGGCGCTTCATGACTTACATCCCCAGGCTCGATCCATGTGAGCGTTATCGAGCCTTGAGCATGCACTGTGCCACTAGATATTTTTTCATATAAAACAAAAGGATAAGTTTTATAGCGGACAAGCCCCCACCGCTATTTGTAACGCTGGCGAGACACCTTCGCGTGCCGGCGTCAGACAGCAATTGCCGCGCAACCTGCGTGGCAACAGGTGCCGCGTGGTAATGGATGAACTGTTAAAGGTTTGAAACAGGAGCCGAGCATCTGCATCCAGATGCGCTTGGCACAATGCGCGCGCAGCTCGCCAAGCCTGCGTGTAGCCTGCATCAGGCGAATCCCGCCAGCAGCTGTCCGCTAATGGCGTTTGCGCTTGCGGCTACTCAGCTCGATCCAAGCAGGCGCGTGGTCGCTGGGGTGATCCTCGCCGCGCACCCAGGTGTCCACACCGGCGCTCTGCAGGTAAGGAGCCAGCGCCGGGTTGAGTAGCAGGTGGTCGATTCGCAGCCCGGAATTGCTCTGCCAGTGGCGGCGAAAGTAATCCCAGAAGGTGAACAGCTGCTCGTTCGGGTGAAGTGTGCGCAGTGCGTCCACCCAGCCCTGCTCGAGCAACCGTTGAAAGCAGGCGCGGCTTTCGGGCTGCAGTAATGCGTCCTTGAGCCAGGAACGGGTGTTGTAGATGTCGAAATCGGTCGGTACCACGTTGAAGTCGCCAGCCAGCACCACCGGATGTTCGCTGGCCTGTAACGTCTGTGCGTGCGCGATCAGATGCTCGAACCATTTGAGCTTGTAATCGAATTTCGGCCCGGGCTGCGGATTACCGTTGGGCAGGTACAGGCAGGCCACCACCACGCCCTGCACTGCGGCCTCGATATAGCGAGCCTGGACGTCCCACTCAGCGCCTGGCAGGCCGCGACGAATCTCCAGCGGTTGGGTATCACGGCCGAGAATCGCCACGCCGTTCCACGACGTCTGCCCCTGATACACCACGCCATAACCGGCCGCTTCGATATCACGGGCCGGGAATGATTTGTCCGCTGTTTTCAGCTCCTGCAGACACACCACATCCGGTTGCTCGCGCTCCAGCCAGCTAAGCAGGTTAGGCAGGCGGGCGTTGATGCCATTGATATTGAAGGTGGCGATACGCAGACGTTTCATCGGCCGTTTCCGGGATGTTCATGTTCTGCTTATGACCGGTTTTAGGGGCTGTCGATGCCAAAGAATGATGGGTGGCAGGGCGCAGCGGTGCCAGGCCCCTTTCGTGGCATACATGGTTTGATTGATCGCTGCACCCGTCCTGGACACGCCGGTTGCCGATTTGGGATACCGGCTCTACGCCCACTGAGCAGATGATCGGCTTACCTGAACCGACATCCCGTAGAGGCCGTCATGAGCGAAGCCAAACTCGAATCCCTGCACTTTGCGGACGCCCCGCACATCGTCTCCAGCACCCTGCCAGGCCCGAAAACCAGCGAAGCCCTAGCCCTGTCGGCGCGCACCGAGTCGATGGCCCGTGGTGGCGGCCGCATGCCCATCGCCATGGATCGCGCCTTCGGGGCGACCTTCAAGGATCCGGACGGCAACACCTACATCGACCTGTCCGCCGGCGTGGGCGTGAGCAGCGTCGGCCGCTGCCACCCCAAGGTGGTCGAGGCCATTCGTGCTCAATCCGAAGTGTTGATGCACGCCCTGGAGATCAACAGCACCCGGCGCACCGAGCTGGCCGCCAAGCTTTCCGAGATCGCGCCGCCCGGGCTGCGTGGCGACTGCGTGACCTTCTTCACCCAGAGCGGCAGTGACGCGCTGGAAGCGGCGATCAAGTTCGCCAAGCGCGTCACCGGTCGCCATCAGATCCTCGCCTTTCATGGCGGTTACCACGGTGTCTGGCATGCCTCGGGCGCGCTGACTACCGGCAACGCCTACCGCAAGGGCTTTGGCGCGCAGATGGGTGGCGTGATTCACGCGCCCTACCCTTACGCCTACCGTTTTCCGTTCGACACTACCCACAAGAGTGCCGAGCAGATCGCCGGTGAGTACGTGGACTACCTGCTCAACACGCCCTACACCGCCGCCGACGACGTGGCCGCGGTGATCGTCGAGCCCGTACAGGGTGAAGGCGGTTACGTGCCGCCTTCACCCGAATTCCTGCAACTGCTGCGCAAGGCCTGCGACCGTAGCGGCACGCTGCTGATCGTCGACGAAGTTCAGGCCGGCGCCGGGCGTACCGGCAAGATGTGGGCCGTCGAGCATTCTGGCGTCAAGCCGGACATGCTGACCTTCGGCAAGGGAATCGGCAGCGACCTGCCAATGGCCGGCCTGATGATGCGCTCGGACCTCGCCGCGCAGATCCCCGACGGCTCGATGCCCAACACCTTCGCCGCCAACTCGCTGTCCGCCGTGGTGGCGCTGACCAACATCGCCATCCTTCAGGACCCCGAACTGGACCTGCTCAACCGCGCCCACACCCTGGGCCTCGAAGCCCAGGAGCGTATCCGCGCCTTCAACAGCCCGTTCCTGGGCGAAGTACGCGGCCGTGGCCTGATGATCGGCATCGAGCTGGTCGAGGATCCGGTCACCAAGGAGCCGCTGTCGCGCGACAAGATCGGTCAGCTGATGGGCTACCTGATGAACCACGGCGTGCTGATGATCCCGTGCGGGCGCTACAGCAACGTGATGCGCATCATGCCGTCGCTGACCATTTCACGGGCGCTGTTCTTCAAGGCGCTGGACATCTTCGGTGACGCTCTGGCGTCGCTCAAGGCTTAACAGACTCTCTCATTGGTGGACACGTACATGACTCAGCATCTGCAACACTTCATCGCCGGCGCCGCCGCGGACTCCTCCGATGGCCGTCGTTTCGACCTCATCGACCCGGTGACCGAGAAGGTCTACGGCAGCTCCGCACGCGGCACCACCGAGGACGTCAACCGCGCCGTGGAAGCGGCGCGCAGCCAGCTCGAAGGCGGCGCCTGGAGCCAGCTTTCCGGCTCCCAGCGTAGCCGTCTGCTGAACAAGCTGGCTGATCTGGTCGAACGCGACACCGAGCAGCTCGCCGATATGGACGCCAACGCCATCGGCCGCTCGCCGATGGAGCCGCGCCGCATGGATCTGCCCAACGCCATCGCCAACCTGCGCGCCGCCGCTGGTTGGGCCAACCAGCTCGAAGGCCGCACCATTCCGAGCGGTGGCTATTTCGGCACCAAAACCCTGTCTTACACCGTACGCGAGCCGATTGGCGTAGTCGGCGCCATCGTGCCGTGGAACTCGCCGCTGATGATCACCGTGTGGAAACTGGCCGCTCTGCTGGCCGCCGGCTGCACCGTGGTGGTCAAACCGTCGGAAGAAACCCCGCAGTCGGCCCTGCACCTGGCCGCGTTGGCCAAGGAAGCGGGCTTTCCTGATGGCGTGATCAATATCGTCACCGGCTTCGGCGCCGAAGTGGGCCGCGCCCTGTGCGAACACCCGGACATCGCCAAGATCAGCTTCACCGGCAGCCCCGAAGCCGGCCGCGAGATCCAGCGCACCGCTGGCGTGCTGTTCAAGCGCGTGGCCCTGGAACTGGGCGGCAAGAGCCCGCAGATCGTTTTCGACGATGCGTCTTTCGAAGATGCCCTGTTCGGCTGCTCGCTGGGCCTGTTCGCCAACCAGGGCCAGGTCTGCGCCGCCGGTTCGCGCATCCTGGTGCAACGCGGCGTGGCCGAACGATTCGCGGCGGCATTGGCTCAGGCGGCCAGCTCCGTGAAGGTCGGCGACCCGCGCCAGCCGGACACCCAGATGGGCCCGGTGGCCAAGAAGGCGCAGTTCGACCGCGTCAACCGCTACATCCAGCTGGGTATCGACCAGGGCGCCACGCTGCTGGCCGGCGGCGTGTCCAACCCCGACCAGGGCTTCTTCGTGCGCCCGACCATTTTCGCCAATGCCCGCAATGAAATGGCCATCGCCCGCGACGAAATCTTCGGCCCGGTCGGTACGGTGATCACCTTCGACACCGAAGAAGAAGCCATCGCCCTGGCCAACGATTCCAGCTACGGCCTGGCGGCCACCGTATGGACCACCAACCTGGCGCGCGCGCACCGTGTGGCGGCGGCCCTGAAAACCGGCGCAGTGGGCGTCAACTGCTGGAGCCCGCTGGATGCCAACCTGCCCTGGGGCGGCGTGAAGACCAGCGGCATCGGCCGTGAAGGCGGCTTCGGTGGCGCGGTCGCCTACACCGAGGAGAAGGTGGTTACCGTTTTGCTACCCAACTGAGTGTGTCACCCGGGCGACCCGTAGTTTCGCGGGCCGCCCGTAATTCCCAGGCCTTGATGATCATTAAAAAGAGACTGCGATGAATACGATAAGAAAAGAACCAGTCGACCATTACCCAAGATCCTTGCTGGTGCTGCACTGGGTACGTGCAGTGCTGATCCTAGGCCTGTTGTGGGCCGGCTGGCACATGACCGGGATGAGCGACGATGTCGAGAGCAAATTCGTGCTCTATTACCCCTGGCACAAATCCTTCGGCGTGCTGGCCTTTCTGGTGGTGGTGATCCAGATCATCATTCGCCTGAAGACCCCGGTGCTGCCAAAGCCACCGCTTACCTTAGCCAGACACGAACGTTTTCTTGCTCAGTTGGTGCAACGTTCCATGTACGTGCTTTTGGTGCTGGTGCCGCTGATGGGCTATTCGATGTCGAGCACCTACACCATGAGCGACGGCGTGTACTTCTTCGGCGTCAACCTGCCGGAGCTGCTGGCCAAGAACGATGACTGGTTCGTGGTCTTCCAGTGGCTGCACAAAACGCTGGCCTATACCCTGCTTGGCTTGATCGTGTTGCACGTGATCGGCTCGCTGAAGCACCGTTTCTTCGACAAGGACAAGCGCAACGATGTGCTGAAACGCATGTTGTGACGCGCTCTCCAATGAAAAACGCCACCTTCGGGTGGCGTTCGTGCTTGTGCATGAGCAAATTTTGCACGATCGCCAGCGGATATAGGGGCACTTACATTACGACATATTATGAAATAATATAACGTCCAATATCTATCGCTTCGGTAGCGTAGCACCATGCACAGACGTCACCTCCTGCACCTGGCCCTTGCAGGTATCGCCCTGCCCTGGGCCTTCGACGCTTCCGCCACCCAGAAAATCGTGCATGCCCGCGCCTGGGATGACGGCGACAAGCTTAGGCTGGTGTTCGAGCTGAGCGGCCCGGCGAAATATCAGATTTTCACGTTGAAAGCGCCTGATCGACTGGTCGTCGACTTGGCAGGCACCAGCGCCTTTGCCGGCCTCAATGAAATTCCGGCTGGCAACCGCCTGCTCGGCGCCGTACGCAGCGGCCCTCAGGCTGGCGGTACACGTATCGTGCTCGACCTGAAGCAGCCGGCTCGGGTGGAAAGCTTCCTGCTTGGCCCCTCCGGCAGTGAGGGCCATCGCCTGGTGGTCGACCTGCACAGTGCGGCAATGGTGGCGCCGATTGCCAAGGCGCCGCCAGCAGCGGCCGTTGCTGCCGCTAGCAACAAGACAGCCGGGCAGCGTGATGTGGTCGTGGTGATCGATGCCGGGCACGGCGGCAAGGACCCGGGGGCGGTGGGTGGCAACGGCGAGCAGGAGAAGATCGTGGCCCTGGCCATCGCCCGACTGCTGGCCGACAAGCTCAATCGCCAGCGTGGCTTCAAGGCGCAGCTGGTACGCAATCAGGACGTTTTCATACCGCTGCGCAAACGCGTGGAAGTCGCCCGCCGCTACAACGCCGACCTGTTCATCTCTGTGCATGCCGACGCCGCGCCGCGGAGCAACGCCTCGGGCGCTTCGGTGTTCGCCCTCTCGGAAAGCGGCGCCACCTCGACCACCGCCCGCTGGATGGCGGAGCGGGAAAACAGCGCCGATATCCTCGGCGCCCGTGAATTGCTGTCGCTCAAGAACAAGGACCCGATGCTCGCTGGCGTGCTGCTGGACATGTCGCTGAATTCCACCATCACAACCAGCCTGGGGCTGGGCAAGACGGTGCTCGACAACGTCGGCAAGGTGGCTGGTGTGCATCAGAAGCGCGTCGAGCAGGCGGGCTTTGCGGTGCTCAAGTCTCCGGATATCCCGTCGATTCTGGTGGAGACCGGCTTTATCTCGAACTCCGGCGACTGCCGCAAGCTGTGCGACCCGCTGCACCAAAAACGCGTGGCTCAGGCGATTTTCGATGGGTTGCAGACGCACTTCGTGGCGAGCCCGCCGCCGGGTAGTTATCTGGCGAGTCGCAGGGCTGAAGCGATTAGCTGAGGAACCAGCAATTCAATAGTGTGGGAGCGAGCCATGCCCACGATTTTTTCGCGCGCATGGCGCGCTCCCACATTCGTAATCTTTCATCAGGACCGCCGCGCGGTCTCATTGATCGGTTCGGGTGGGCGCTAGCTGCCCACCAACTGGCCCAACCGCGCCTGCAACTCAACACGTCGTGCCGCATCGGCCGCCTCCTTGTTCTGCAGACGCTCCAGCAACTCACCCGCCTGCTCAGGTGACAGCACATAAATCCCATCGTCATCGCCCACCAGCAGATCACCAGGCTGCACCCGCACGCCGCGTATCGTCACCGGAACGTTAACCGTGCCCTGCTCGCCAAGCGGGCGCGTGGTATAGGCGCTGACGCCGCTGCAGAAGATCGGCAGGCCGAGCGTTCGCAGCACGCGCACGTCGGTCACCGGGCCGTCGATCACCACCCCGGCCAGGCCCTTGATGCGCGCCGCGAGGGTGCGCAGCTCGCCCCAGCAGGCGCAGTTCGCCTCGCCGCTGTTGGCGACCACCAGCACGTTGCCCGGTTGGCTGGCGATCAGCGCATCGCGTAGCACGCTGCCATCCGGCGCGTGGATCTGCGCGGTGGTAACGCGGCCGACGATGTGCACATCGGCCACCAGCGGCGGCAGGCCGTGGATGTGTCCTTCCTGCAGCACGTGGCCGATGGTCGACGCGGCGATGCCGCGATAGGCGTCGATCAATGCAGCGGGAACGGATTCGGTAGTCATCGCGGGGCCTTGGGTCGGATCAGTGGGCAGGTGGAGCAATATTCCACCGGGTCGCTGGCCTGGTAGTAGAAGCAGCAGGTGCGGCGGAACCGTACGGCGCGCGCGCCGTCATCGAGCAGGGTCAGCGGTCGGTTGAAATGCTGCAGCGGGTTGTAATCGAGGCCGAACAGGCTGCCGGGAGCCTGCTCGGTCAGCCAGCGAAAGTCTTCGGCGCAGCGCTGTCGCGTCGCGGCGCATTCGAGCTTGGCCAGGCGTCGCTCGTACAGCGAGTAGACGCGCACTGCGGTGTTCTCCCAGAGGATGCGCCGCGACACGCCGGTGAGCCGGTAAAAACTCTCCCATAACGGCTGGAGCAAGCCGGCGAACAGCTGGCCGGCCACCGCCTCGCGCCAGGCATCGCGCGCGCTAGGTTCGGGCCGCGAGACGGCCAGGCTGCGCAGCGGCAGCGACGAGGTCCACAGGCCGTCGTCGTGGCCGTACTCAATGAAGGTGTTGTCCAGCGACAGCTCCAGCCCCTTGTCGTAGGCGGACATGGCGTACAGGCAGGCACCGGTAAGCAGGAACGACTGGCGCTTGCCCAGCAGCGAGGCGGTGATGCGCCGCGACGGCGAGAGAATCACCGGGCCGAGCCTGTCCAACAGCGCCGTGCAGGTGGCTTCGTCGAGCAATTCCCTGGCCGGCAGGCTGCGCGCGAGGTCGCGCTCGCTTTCACGGCGCAGGCGCAGCGCGCCGCACAGGCTGGCCCACTCGGCGTCGCTGAAGCTCATCGTGGAATGTCCCGACCGAAGGGAATGCACAGCGGCGTGTGGAAGAACGGGTCGGGGATGATCCGGCAATCCAGGTCGAACACCGTCTTGACCAGTTCTTCGCTGAGGATGTCCGCCGGCTTGCCCTGGGCGTAGGCGGTGCGCTGGTGCACGGCGACCATGTGGTCGGCGTAGCGACAGGCCAGATTGAGGTCGTGCAGCACCATGACGATGGTCTTGCCCTCCTGACGATTGAGCTCGCGCAGCAGATCAAGCACCTCGATCTGATGGGCCAGGTCGAGAAAGGTGGTCGGCTCGTCGAGCAGCACCAGCTCGGTTTCCTGGGCCAGGGTCATGGCGATCCAGGCGCGCTGCCGCTGACCGCCGGACAGCGCATCGACCGGCCGCTCGGCCAGCTCATCGAGGCCGGTGCGGGTCAGTGCGCGGGCCACCACGGCTTCGTCCTCGGCCGACCACTGCTGCATCCAGCTCTGGTACGGGTAGCGCCCCAGGGCGACCAACTGACGCACGCTGATGCCCTCGGGCGCCACCGGCATCTGCGGCAGGATCGCCAGCTCCCGCGCCACGGCGGCGGTCGGTTTGCGCTGGATGTCGGCACCGTTGAGAATCACCGTGCCGGCCTGCGGCTTGAGCAGTCGCGCGAAGGATTTCAGTAGCGTGCTCTTGCCACAGCCGTTGCTGCCGATCAGCACCGTCACCTGGCCGCGCGGCAACGCCAGGTCGAGGTTGTCGATGATCGGCTGGCGCTGGTAGGCCAGGGTCAGGTTACGGCTGGCGATGGCGGTCATGTCAGGGTCCTCACTGCCGCTGCTTGATCAGCAGGTACAGAAAATACGGGGTGCCGAACACGGCGACGAAGATGCCGGCGGGCAGGTCCAGCGGCAGGAACAGGGTGCGCCCGGCGAGGTCGGCGAGCATTACCAGGTTGGCACCGACCAGCGCTGCCATGCAGGCCTGGGCGGCGAAACCGATGGGGATCAGCTGGCGAGCGATATGCGGGGCGATCAAGCCGACGAAGGCCATGGCGCCGCCCCAGGCGATCGCCGAGCCGGCCAGGGCCACGCTGACCGCCAGCAGCGCGGCGCGCAGCCACTGCACGCGCACGCCGATGCCGCGGGCCAGGCCCTCGTCCAGTTGCTGCACCACCACGTGGCGCGATAGCAGCGCCAGGACCGGCAGCAGACACAGCAGCACGCTCGCCAGCGCCTTGACCTCTCGCCAGCCCGCGCCGTACACGCTGCCAGTCAGCCACACATAGGCCGACAAGGTGGTGCTCAGCGGGCTGAACACCAGCATGAAAGTCGTGGCCGCAGCCAGCATGGCCGATACACCGACGCCGATCAGCACCAGCCGCAGCGGTGACGTGCCTTGCTTCCAGGCCAGGCCGTAGACCGCCAGCGCGGCACTGCCGGCACCGAGCATCGCCGCCAGCGGCAAGCCGCCCATGCCCCAGGTCGCCGCGAAGGCCGACAGGTACAGCACCGCCGCCGCACTGGCGCCGCTGGACAGGCCGAGCAGATCCGGTGAGGCCAGGGGGTTGCGCACGATGGCCTGCAGGATCAACCCGGACACCGCCAGGGCGCCACCGATCAGCCCGCCGAGCAGCAGGCGCGGCAGGCGCAGCTGCTCGACGATAAAGCTCAGCCCGGCCCCGCCCTCGCCCATCAGTACGGCAGCGACTCGCTGCGGCGAGAGCATGACTTTGCCCAGACACAGGCCGAGAACCAGCACGAAAAGGCTGAACAGCACGGCCAGCAGCAGGCGCAGCGCCCCGGTGCCTTCGATACGCCGCGAGAAACTGCGCCAGCGCAGGCTGTGAGGTCTAGGCATTGCGACCTCCACGGCGTGCTAGTGCAATGAAAAACGGCGCGCCGAACAGCGCGGTCATCACCCCGACCGGCACTTCCTGGGGCAGGATCACCACCCGGGCGAGCATGTCGGCGACCAGCAGCAGCGTGGCGCCGAGCAGCGCGCAGCCAGGCAACATCACCCGGTGGTCGATGCCGACCAGACGACGCACCATGTGCGGCACGATCAGACCGATGAAACCGATGCTGCCCGCCAGGGCCACCGCGCTGCCGGCCAGCATCACCACCAACACGCCGAGTTGCAGGCGGATCAGACCGGTACGCTGGCCCAGGCCGATGGCGATCTGCACGCCGGCATTAAGCACGTTGACCTGAGCGCCGAGCAGGCAGGCCACCAGCAGCGCCACCAGTGCACAGATCAGCAGCGGCACGGCGGTGGCCAGGCTGCGCTCGCTGAGCGAACCGGCCAGCCAGAACAACACGGTATCCAAACCTTGTTGGTCGATCACCAGCAGCGCCTGGCTGAACGCCGTGAACAGCGCGGTAATCGCCGCCCCGGCAAGCACCATGCGCAACGGGTTGAGCGCGCCCTGCCCGCTGTTGCCCACCGTCCAGACCAACGCGCCGGCCACGGCGGCGCCGCAGAAGGCGCTCCACAACCATTGCTCAGGCGCATTCAGGGAGAACAGCGACAGGCTAACGATCAGCGCGAAGGTCGCCCCGGCGTTGATGCCGAACAACCCCGGCGAGGCCAGCGGGTTGCGGGTCATGGCCTGCATCAGCGCGCCGGCCACCGCCAGGCTGGCACCGACCACCACCGCCATCAGCGTGCGCGGCAGCCGGGTGGTGTTGACCAGCAGGTGATCGACGTTCAGCGGGTCAGCATGCAGCAAGGCGTTGAACACGGTGTGCGGGGCGATCCAGCTGGGGCCGGTGGACAGGCTCAGCACGCAGCAAGCCAGCAGCACGAGCGAAGCGATGATCAGTTTGCTCCACGCCGTCATGCCGTGGCGTCCTGCAGCAGGGTGCGTTCGATATCGTCGAGAACGCGATTGGCGCCAAGGATGCCGCCGGAAAATATCCAGGCCACACCATCCACCCACCACACCTGCCCGGCTTTGGGCGCGCTCATGCGCTGCCACAGCGGGTGATGGGTAATCGCCTGGTAATGGCGCTGCACCGCCGGGCTGTCGGCACGGCCGAACACGAAGAATACGTCGGCGTCGGCCACCGGCAGGCTTTCGCGGCTGCGCAGCTTGATGGACACCCCGGTGGCATCGCGGCTCTGGCGGTTCCACACGAAGCCCAGTTCGGCCAGCACGCTGCCGGCGAAGCTGTCGGGCAGGTAGCTGCGCACGTGGTCTTCACGCACGTCCAGCACCGATACGCTGAGCGGCCAGCGCGCGCCGAACTTGCTGGCCAAGCGCGTGCGCAAGGCGCTGATGCGTGCATCCCAGCGTGCTTGCAAAGCCTGCGCTTCGACGTCGCGCGCCGTGGCGGCGCCCATCACGCGCAGGGTGTGGCGGAATTCGAATACCTCGTCGAGCATCACCACCGGGCACAGCTGTTCGAGCAGCCCCTTGATCCGCTCGTGGCGAAAGCGCGAGGCGACGATCAGGTCCGGGGTGAGCAAGGCGATGTCCTCCAGGCTCGGCTGGGTTTCCAGGCCGACATGGGGCACGCCTTCCAGCGCCGGGCGCAGGTAGCGATACATGGGCTTCTCGCTCCACGAATCGACCACGCCGGCCGGCCGAATGCCAAGCGCCACCGCGGTGTCGGTGGCGCCTTGAAACAAGGTGATGACGCGCTGTGGTGCAGGCCCGGCCTTGGCCAGGGGCATTGCACCGGCAGCGATAACGCCCAGGGAAAGGCGCATCAACGTGCGCCTCGACAACGATCCACTAGGTTGCAAACTCGATCCTTTGTAATGGATTGACGACTAACCCCTTGCCGAACGGCATGCTGCCCGGCCCACCGGCCCGTTCGATCATCGGGCGCAGCAGGAGTTTCTGCGGCCAGGTGTCGGACTCGAACAACTGGCCACGCAGCACGGCGCGCGCGTCTTCGTCGAACGGCACAGCGGCGATCCGCTCGCTCAGGGCATGACGCAACACCCGCCAGGCCTGCACGGCCGGTACGTCGTAAACGCGCTCCAGGGTATCGATGATACCGCGCAGGTTGACCTGGATGCCCAGGGTCTGCAGCCAGAACAGCAAGTCTTCGGGGCGCTCATGGTACAGCGTCTGGGCATGACCTTTCTTGATTCGGTACTGCGGATCGAGCATGCCGTTGCGCTCCAGCCAGGGCACGTACAGGCGCAGCGAGTCGTGATCACGCAGCAGCAGCCCACTGACCGTGCCGGCGTCGTACACCAGCACGGCGTTCTGGCCGTGCACTTCGCCGAGCATGCCGAGGCGGAACATGCGCAGATTGACGTCGAAGAACAAGGTGCACAGTTCGCCGAACAGCTGCAGCACAGACGCCGGGCCGACAGGCAGACCGCGCTGGCGGATGCAGTCGTCGAAGAAATGCCGGTCGCTGTCGGGCAATGGCGTCCCCAGCGCGGCCATGGGCAGCAGGCGCTTGGCAGGGTCTGCGAGCAGCGCTGGCGGGTAGCCACGGACCATGGCCGAGAGATGCCGCGGCGCCTCGTCGAACAAGGTGCCGCCGTCGGGCATGTAGCCCCACCATTTGCTCTCGTCGCAGATGTGCAGCGTCTCGCGCAGCACCTCGTCGCGCTCGCGGCCCTGGCGCAGCAGCGCCTCGCTCAGCCCGCCGTTGATCATCTTCACCGCCGGCAGGTAGCGGGAGGCGCCGAGGGAATACACCGCCATCGGCAGCTTTATGTGATCGGCCGGCGCCGCGGCGCAGGCCAGCGAACGCAGCGACGAGGTGGGATGGAAACGGCCTTCCTGGAAGCTCAGGCGCCGGCACTCACCACGCTCGAAAGCCGCGCCGAGCTGCGCAGGCAACACCTGCTCCAGTTGCCAGGGGTGCACAGGCAGGGCGACGTGGCTATCGGCAATGCCCAGGGTGCGCATCTCGGCGTCGAGCTTCGCGTGCTGCTCAGGCTCGAGAATGAACTGGGCCGGCTGGCAGCGCGCCAGCGCCTCGATACCGGCACCGAAGGTCAGGCAGCTTTTGGCCACCGCGACCCAGTTGAGGGCCAGGGGCTGGTCGAACTCGGCCTGGTACTGGCGGTACTGCTCGTCATCCAGGCCCTGCTTGGCCTTGGCCAGGGGATGGAACGGCCGGTCGCGCAGCGAGCCCCACTGCTCCATGGCCAGGAAGAACGCGGCGCCGTCCTTTTCCAGCAGGTCTTCGGTCGGCACCTGGTGGTCGAGGGACAGCGCGGTCTGCCCGACGCTGGTGCGCAGCACGTCCATGAACAGCTCGATGCCCTTGTCGTTGTCGACCGCATCGGCTTTCACGCCTTTCAGGGCCAGGGCCATGAAGGCATCCGGGGTGAGTTGCCGCGTGCTCTGCCCCTGCACGTCCAGCACCGGGGTGCCGGGCACCTTTTCCCAGGCCTGGGTGATGCCCGCGCGCAGGGCGACCGCCAGACCGCGTTGTTCGGAGGCGTCGTAGTGCCAGTGCCAGATTTTGTGCGGCGCCTGCAGATCGGCGAACGCTGCATCCGGATGGGCGGCGCGCCAGGCGGTGGGCTCGACCAGATGGGCGTCGAGGGCGCCGAAGAAATCTTCGGCCAGCAGGCAGTCGACCAGGTCCTGCATCACCAGGTCAGCGGCAATCGAGTGGTTGGTATGAATCATGGGATCAGTTTCCTCGCGTCGAGGTGGCGGCCAGCTTGGCCTGGAGGGCGCGAAACGCGATGCCGCGTTCGTCACCCAGCACGAAAGTGTTGACGCCGCGTTCGAGCCACCGCAAGTGGTCGTCGGGCTGGCGTGGAATGGCGCAGTACGGGATGCCGGCTGCCTGGGCGGCGCGCCAGGTGTCGAGCAGCGCTTGCTGCACCACAGGCCCATCGATCCGCCAGGGCTTGCCGAACGACTGGGACAGGTCGGCAGCGCCTTCGAGGATCATGTCCAGCCCCGGCACGGCGGCCAGCTCGGCGGCACGGCGCACGCCCTCGACGCTTTCGACCATGGCCACGACCATGATCTGCGCGTTGGCCAGGGTGACGTACTCGGCCAGGCTGGCCTTGCCGAAGGCGCCGGGGCGACCGGCATTCAGGCTGCGCTCACCCAGCGGGTGATACTTGCAGGCACGGATCGCCGCACTCAGCTCCTCGGGGCGCTCGACCTGCGGCAGGACGATACCCTGGGCGCCGCCATCGAGCAGGCGCAGCATGCGCTTGGGCGCAAAGTCCGGTACCCGCACCAGGGGCGTGAGCGCATAGCTCTCGGCCGTGCGGATCATGTGCTCGACGGTTTCCGGGTTGATCAGCACGTGCTCCATGTCGATGATCACGAAGTCGTAGCCGGCTTCGGCGATCAGCTCGATGGACGCCGCCGATGGAATCGAGGCGATCAACCCGCGCACCGCCTCGCCGGCAGCCAGTTGCTGTTTGAGTCGGTTGGTTCTCAGCATGGACGTGGTCCGTGGCGGTGCATGGGATTGGGTACGTGCTTGAAGCGCCGCTCGCCGTCGCCCAGCAGCCGGCGCTTGGTCAGTTCCTCCACCTCGTATTCGGCGGCGAACACGTCGAAGGCTGCAAAGCGCGCGGCGTGCTGTGGGTGCTCGCGCTGATAGTCGAGCACCACGTCTGCGGTCATCCGCCAGAACTCGCCTTCGTCCAGGCCATAGTGCTGTCGCAGGAAGATCGCCATCTCGGCCAGGCAGATGAAGAAGAAGGCGTCGCAGGAGAAGTCGCGCACCGCGTTCAGGTCATCGGTGAGGATGAACGAGTTGCGGTTCAGCTTGGCGTGGCTCGCTGGCAGCGGCACCAGCTCTGGCGCCAGTTCAGGGCGAGCCAGGTGCGCCGGCGAGTACCGCACGCCGTCGTGGAAGTCCTTCAGCGCGATACGCTCGGGCCAGCCGTCACGGTGGATCAGCACGATGTTCTGGCCGTGGGATTCCATGCCGATGCCCTCGGCATACAGCATGTGCACGATGGGCGCCACGCTGACGCGCAGCAGCTGCCGCACCCAGGCGTGCAGGCCGTATCCGGCGATCCAGGCATCGATGAACGGGCGCTGCTCGCCCTCGCCATAGCGGTTCTCGACATGACTGAGGCCGTTGAACGGCACGCCCTGCTCGCCCGGCTTCAGGTAGCGGCTGAGGTTTTCCCGCCAGATCGCGCCGAGGGTGCCGTAGGCCTGGCTCTGACGGATGGCGGGCAACTGGGCGTAGTCGAAACTGACCCCAGCCACTTCGCCGAGAACCACGAAACCGAGCTTCTGGGCGGTGGCGTCACTGGCGATCAGTCGTTGCAGCCAGTCATTGATGATCGGCCCGTTGAGCACCGTGTGCCGCGCCAGGATGCGCGTGCTTGAGGTGTTGGTCATGCTCAGGGCGAGCTTCACGTACGGCCGGTCGGGCTGCTCGACGTTGGCCAGGGTGCGGATCGACTGCTGGGGGCGATAATCCGGGCCGGACGTGCCCAGGTACAGGAGCTCGCAGCGGGCCAGCTCGGCCTGGAAGTTCGGCACGATGACCTGCTCCCACTGCCAGGGGTGCACGGGAATCGGCCAGTAGTCGGCGAGCGCGCGGCCCTGCTCGGCCAGCGCACGGTCGATCTCGGCCCAGCGCCCGGCGCCGAATTCATCCTCGAGAAAGCGCTGCAGGTCGATGCCTTGCGACTGGTTCACCGAACCCAGCCTGCGGGCGATGCCCAGCCAGACCACCGCCAGCGGCTGGCCGAACTCCGGGCCATAACGACGGTTGTCGTCCAGGGAAAAGCCGATTCGCGACTTGTAGCACGGGTGGTAGCTGTGGGCATCCATGAAGTGCCGCTCCAGGCTGTCGGCATCCAGGGTGTGTGGCGCTGCAGCGGGCCGGTAGTCCTGGCTGCGCGACTGCAGATCCTTGAGCAGCGTCTGCTCAAGTTCCTGGATGAAGCGCGGCATGTGCGGGCCGTCGGCCAGGTCGCCGAGCAGCTCGGCGATGGCCTGGTGCAGATCCGGCTGAGTGGCCTGGCCCTGGGCGTCGATACGCTGCAGGCTGGCCGAGTCGAGGCGGATGATGGCGAAGCTGTCGCTGAGCAAGCCATCGCAGCGGTACTCGACCGCTGCGCCCTGCTCGTTAGTGCCGGCGACGATAAAGCGTTGGCGACCATCGCCCAGGGGCTCCTGGCGATAGCTCAGCACGTCCTCGTAAAGCAGGGTTTGCAACAGTTGCCCGACCACCCGTTGCGACACCTGGCGGTAGCGTTGCGGGTTGGCCGGGGTCAGCCATGCGTGGGCATGGGCGATCAGTTCGGGCATACGAAGGGGAGAAAACGAAGACATTGATAGACACCTCATGAACGGTGTTCGGACAGCGCCGAGCCGGGCTCGGCGCCGTCACTGGAAAGAGGAAAACGCCAGGCGAACGGCAGGGCGAGAAGGATCAGCACGGCGGTGGCGATAAACACTTCGCCGACGGCGCTGGCGGTACCGGCGTGGGCCGCGCCAGCATGGGCTGCCCCCCAGTCATCGCCCAGGCGAACCTGCAGCCACAGCGACGCCAGCACGATGGCCAGGGACGACAGCAGGCGCCGGGAGATGTTGTTCATCGCCGCGCCCTGGGTGATCAGCGCCTCGGGCAGCACGTCCAGCCCGGCGGTGGTCACCGGCATGTACGAAAGCCCCAGGCCGGCGCCGCGCACCACCATCAGCAGGCAGATGGCGAGCATGCCGACATCGTGATCGATGGTGCCCAGAGCGAAGGTCGCCAGGCCGGTCAACAGCAAACCGGTAGAGACGATGCCGCGCGGCCCGTGGCGATCCAGCAACTGGCCGCCGAAGTGGCCGAACAGGCTGGCCGACAAGGCGGTACAGAGCAGCGCGATACCGGTCCAGATGGCGCTGTGTCCCATCACCATCTGCACCAGCAGCGGCACCAGCACCAGGCACTCGAACATGCCGATGGACTGCACCACGGCGATCACCACGCTGGACCGGTAGCCCTTCAGCGCGAAGATGCGCAGCTCCAGCAAGGGCGTCGGGTGGCGCAACTGGTGCCGCACGAACGCCACCAGGCAGAACGCCGCCAGCAGCAGGCCGAGCAGGTTGAACGGATCCTGCAACGCTTGCAGGTCGTGCAACCGCCCCACGTTGATCATCAGCACGCCGATACCGATCGCGACCAGCAGGTAGCCGGTCAGGTCGAACGCCTTGGCGGCGCCCGCCTCGCTTTTCGGCAGCACGTTGACGCCCAGGCCCAGGGCCAACAAGCCGATAGGCACGTTGACCAGGAACAGCGCGCGCCAGTCGTACCACTGCAGCACCAGGCTGCCGCACAACGGCCCGACCGCCGGGGCGAGCATCACGGCGGCGCCCCACAAGCCGGTCACCGCACCGCGCTCACCTTTCGGGTAAACCGAAAAGATGATCGCCAGCGACAGCGGAATCATCAGCCCGCTGGCGACGCCCTGCACCACCCGGGCAGCGATCACCCAGGCGATGGAGCCGGCCATGGCGCCCAGCAACGAGCCACCGATGAACAGCCCCAGGCCAGCGAGATACAGTGGCTTGCGGCCTGCACGCTGGGCCAGGTAACTGGTCAGCGGCATGGTCATGCCCATGCTCACCATGAACGCCGCGACGATCCACGTGGCCATCACCGGGCCCAGCGCGAACGCCTCGATGAAGGCCGGCAATGCCGGGTTCAACGAGGTGTTGTTGAGGCTCACGGTGGTGGTGCCGAGAATCACCGCCACGACCACCAGGCGACGTGACGCCAGCATCAGCCATCACCTCGACCGACGAACACCTGCTCCGGGCGCGGATGGCAGAGGAAGTCGGCGTGGGAGATGTTGTAGCCGTACGCGCCGGCCATGGGCAGCACCAGCAGGTCGCCAACGGCCGGATCGACCAGTTGGCGACCACGGCTGAGCACGTCCTTGGGCGTACACAGCTGGCCGACCACACTGAAGGGCCGCGACACGCCGCTCGGTTCACGCCCTGCCGCCGGCAGATGGATCACCGGGTGATCGTGGCCCTGGGCGACCGGCAGGCGGAACTGGTGGGTACCGCCGCGGCAGACCAGGAAGTGCTGGCCGTGGCTGGATTTGCTGTCCAGCACCTCGATGGCGTAATAGCCGCAGTACGCACTGATGAAGCGCCCTGGCTCGAAACGCACCACCGGCGCATCCGCCAACGCACCGAGCCGGCGCTCCAGATGGCGACACAGCCGTGGCCAGTCGAAACGCTCGCCGCTCAGGTAATCGACGCCAATGCCGCCGCCGACGTTCAAGTGGGTCACGGTCTCGGGCCGATTGGCCAGGGCCTTCCACTGCGCCCAGCGTTCCAGGTAAAGGTCGAGCAGCTGTTCATGGCGCTCGACTTGCTGCTGGTGGGACATCGCATGCACATGGAAACCCTGCAGGCGCAGGTGGCTGCTGGCCTCCACCCGCTTGACCGCCTCTGCCACCTCGGCTTCGTCCAGACCGAACGGCGTCGCTGTACCGGCCATGGCCAGGCGACTGGATAGCGTGGCCGGCAACTCCGGGTTGATGCGGATGAACACCGCCTGCACCCGACCCAGCTCGACGGCGATGCGTTGCAGGCGCTCGATTTCGCCCAGGCTCTCGACGTGAATGGCCGCCACGCCCTGGCTCAGCGCGGCGCGCAAGTCGGAGTCCAGCTTGCCCGGCCCGGAAAACACGAAGGGCCGGTCGCTGGACGCCGCCTGCAGCCGTTCGATCTCGCCACCGGACGAGATCTCGAAGCCATCCACCAACGGCGCCAAAGTGCGCAGGATAGGCGCTTCGCTGTTGGCCTTGATCGCGTAGAGCAGCTCGACACCGGCCGGCAGCGCGGCCATCACCTCGCGCACGTGCTGCGCCAGGGCGTCGAGGTCGTAGACGAACACCGCCAGGGGATCGGCCGCGCGGCTGCGGGCCTGCTCGATGGCAGCCAGTACGCTGGCGGGCAGCTTATCCATGGCTCACCTCCTCCGCCCACGGGCACGCCAGCCTGACGTAACCGGCGTGCCGGTCGGCCTGGGCCGACAGACGTACCTTGAGATTGGTCTTGCAGGCGATCGGCTCGCCGGCCAGCAAGGCGTCCAGCTCCGGCGCCGGGCGCACCAGCTCGCTGCGCAGCGCCTGCAACTGCCGCTCGACCCGCTGCCACATGGCGACGGCCAGGTGCGGCCGCTCCCAGCTCAGCGCCAGGATGGCCTCGGACAGGTTGTTGACGAACAGGCAGTAGCTGATGCGCTTCCAGCCCTGCTCGCGGGTGTAGGTCAGCGACTGGCGAACGCGCTCGGCAACGCCTGCTTCCAGATGATTCACACCGAGGTCGTCGGTGAGCTTCACCCCTTCGAAGTCGCGCAGCAGCAATTGCGCCGGCCAGCCGTTGTCGTGCACCAGCACGGCGTTCTGCAGGTGCGGCTCGAGCACCACGCCATGGTTGAAGAACAGCGCCAGCACCGGGCGCAGCAACAGCGCCTGGTAGGCCTCGAACCAGTCCAACAGGTAATCGTCGCTCGGTTTGCGCGCCCCCGGTTGTTGCACAAAGCCCTGGATCAGCGGGCGTAGCTGCAGGTTGCGGGCGAACAGCGTACCGGCCATCAGACAGGACTGCGGCGCGGCGTGGCAGCAGAAGTTCTCGCGCAGGATGGCGCCGGTCTGCTCGCGGAACCAGTGCGCGTCCTCGGCGTTGCTGCCTGCCGGCGCCCAGCTCAACGCTCCCGGTTCACTGACCAGGGTGGCGCCACCGATGGTCGCCTGATGCTCACGTTGCAGGCGGCTGAACAGGCGGTCGATGAACAGCGCGCTGTCCAGCTCGTACCAGGCGTTCTTGCGAACGCAATTGGTGATGCGCACATTCAGCGAACCCTTGAGGAAGTAACCGCGGCCTTCGCCGTACCAGGTCCGCATCGACGCGGTCGGGCTGGCTAGCGGGCCTTTCTGGCCGAGGTCGACGATCTCGCCGCTGGCGACCAGCGCCTTGACCCGCGGATCGGCCAGGAACAGCTCGGCCTGTACCGGGTGCAGGCCGATCACCGCACGCCCGCTGCGGGCCAGGCGCTGGTCGGCGAAACCAGCCAGCACCTGCTCGGCGCTCAGGCCATTGCCGTGCAGCTGCAAGCCGTCACGTGGGACCTCGAGCACATGCAGCGGTACCCGTGCGCGGAACTCCGGCGCGTAGGTCTGCTGTCCCAGGTGCTCGGGCCACAATCGGGCCTTGGGCGCCGGGTGGTTGGGGTGGCCAAACCACAGGCCCTGCTCGCTGGCCAGGTAGTCACGCAGCGGGTCGTTGCCCTCGCTCTGCAGGGCGTGATCGACGATGGCGGCTGTTACGCCCTGGCTCTGCATCACCTGTTCGAGCAACTCGTCATTGCGCGAGCCGGTCAGCTGCTGGCAGGCCTCGAGCAGGTGCGCGGCGAACTCGGCGAAGGGCGGGCAATACCAGTCGCCATCCCCCTCGCGCTTATAAAGATCGCTGAGGTAACGCTGGCTGCCGAGCGGGTCGCGACGATCCACCAGCACCAGAAACTGGCAGTTATCCGGCAGGTCGATCAGCAGCGGCAGGCCCTTGCCCTGCATCGCGCGCAGGTAATTGGCCGGCGCGATGCCGCGCACATGGGATGGCCAGGCATAGCGGGCACGGTTTTCCGGCAGCGCGAATTCCTTGATCAGGCAATTGAGCAAGGCATGGGTGGCGGCCATTTCGCTGATCACCCGGGCCATGCTGCCGCGCACCGAATCGATGCGGGTGACGCTGGCCGCTTCCTCGAAGGCGGTCGGGTAGGCACGCGTGGCGCGTGCGGTTTGCTCAGCCACGGGCACCTCCCAGCGCCGCACCCAGGGCGCGCTCGAAACGGGCGACCACCTCGGCGCACTGCGCCTCGTCGATGATCAGCGGCGGCAGCAGGCGAATCACGCTGCCATGTCGCCCGCCGCGCTCGAGCAGCAGGCCCTGTTTGAAGCACTCGCTCTGAATGGCCGCCGACAGCGCGGCGTCCATGGGGTGGGCGCCCTGGGCGTCAGGGTTCTGGCGCTCGTCGACGATTTCCAGGCCCAGCATCAGCCCGCGGCCACGCACCTGGCCTATCGCCGGATAACGCTCGCGCAAACCGTTCAGGCGTGCCTTCAACCAGTCACCGCGTACATGGGCCTGCTCGGCCAATTGGTCGCGCTGGATGATCTGCAGGGTGGTCATGCCACTGGCCATGGCCATCTGGTTGCCGCGGAAGGTGCCGGTGTGCGCGCCTGGCTGCCAGGCGTCGAACTCGCGCTTGATGGCCAGCACCGCCAGTGGCAGGCCACCACCGACCGCCTTGGACATGACGATGATGTCCGGCTCGATACCAGCGTGTTCGAAGGCGAACATCCGCCCGGTGCGGCCGAAACCGGCCTGCACTTCATCGACGATCAAGAGGATGCCGTGGCGTTGGGTCACCTCGCGCAAGGTGCGCAGCCAGGCATCGGGCGCCGGGTTGGCACCGCCCTCGCCCTGCACTGCCTCGACGATCACCGCCGCCGGCAGGCTGACGCCGCTTTCGACGTCCTCGATGAACTGGCTGAAGTAATGGGCCAGCGCCTGCACGCCCGCCTCGCCACCGATGCCCAGCGGGCAACGATATTCATGGGGGTACGGCATGAATTGCACGCCGGGCATCAGCGAGGCCACGGCATCCTTCGGACCGGTATTACCGGTCACCGCCAAGGCGCCATGGGTCATGCCGTGGTAGCCGCCGGAAAAGGCGATCACATTGCTGCGCCGGGTCACCGTCTTGGCCAACTTGAGCGCGGCCTCCACCGCATCGGCGCCGGACGGCCCGCAGAACTGCAGGCAATAGCCCTTGGCCGGCAGCACGCCCAGCAGGGTTTCGCTGAAGGCATCCTTCAATGGTGTGGTCAGGTCCAGGGTATGCATCGGCAGCCCGGAGGCCAGGAAGCTCGACAAACTGTCGACGATGGCCGGATGGTTGTGGCCCAGTGCCAGGGTTCCGGCCCCGGCCAGGCAATCGAGGTAGCGGCGCCCCTCGACATCGGTCACCCACACGCCCTGTGCCTTGGCGATGGCCAGGGGCAGCTTGCGCGGGTAGCTGCGCACATTGGATTCGAAGCGGTCCTGGCGTGCCAGGTAATCCGCATTGTTGCTTTGTACCGCCTGGCGATCGGATCGCTCCAGCGGCAGGGTACGTTCACTCAACATGGTGCTCGCCTCTATCTGTTCGAGGCTCCGGGCGGAGCCGTTGAAAGTCGTCAGCACTGCACTCATCAGTAAGGCGGTCAGTAACGGCAGGTCATGCCGAATGCGGGGCTGCCTTCTTCGAGGCGTCCCGCTTCATCCCTGAATGGTTGGTTTTATTGTATTCAGCGAACGCCCGTTACCAGGCGTTCGCTGTGGAGGTGCAACGGAAAAATCAGAAGCCGAGGGTGGCCGACAGCACGAAGGTGCGTGGGGTCGAGAGCGTAAGGCCTGGCTCGCTGTCGTCGGAGGCGCCAGCGGAGATCCAGTCCCGGGAATTGGCCACGTTCTCGACGGTGCCGCGCAAGGTGACATCGGTTTCATCGACCTTGAAGGCATAACGTGCGCCCACGTCGTAGCGCGTCCAGGAATCGATTTCCTTGGTATTGGCCTGATCCAGGTACTGGGAACTGCTGTACATGCTACGCGCGGTCAGGGTCAGGCCCTTGACCGTCGGCACGTCCCATTCGGCGCCGAGGTTGGCGTTGTACTTGGGCGTCGCCGGCGCGCGGTTACCGTCGGTGGCACCGCCGTTGTTGGTGTCTTCCAGGTTGCTGTCGATGTACATCACACCGCCGAGCAGACGGAACCCGTCGATGGGCTCGCCGAACACGTTCAGCTCGATACCGTCGTTCACCCGCTTGCCGCTTGGGCCGAAGGTGCCCAACGTCTGACCAGGCTGTGGCGCCGCGGTTTCGTAGGCAGGCTGTTTGATGCGAAATACTGCAGCGGTCAGCGCGAACTTGCCCATGTCATACTTGGCACCGGCTTCAAGCTGGCGACTGATGAAAGGCGCAAAGATTTCGTCCTCGTTGTTGGAAGTCGACGGCGCGATCTTGCCCTGGCTCAAGCCTTCCATGTAGTTGGCATACAGCGACAGTTGATCGGTAGCCTTGAACAACACGCCAACCGACGGAGAGAATTTTTCCTCGTCGTAGGACGTTTCGCCCTTGATGCCATTTTCCCAGTCGTCGACCTTCACTCGCTGCCAGCGCGCACCGAGGGTCAGCAGCATCCGGTCTTCGAAAAAGCCCATGGTGTCGGACAAGGCGACGCCGCTGAAGCGGTTTTCGGTGTAGATCTTCGCGTCATCCCGAGTCCGCACGGTCGGCTCCGGCGTAGTGACCGGGTTGTAAAGATTGCCAAGGCGGTTGGCGTAACGCCCACCGCCGTTCTCGAAGTCCATCGAGAAGTAGTCTGCGGCCAGATTGACCTCATGGCTCACCGGGCCGGTCTGGAACCACTTACGCACACCAGCGTTGACCGTACGTACGTCTTCGTCGCGGGTGAAGTCCCGGGGTTGGATGGTGAAATCGCCAGCGGCATTGGTGATCGACACGTTGTGACGCAGGAAATCGTGATTGCTTTTGCGCGCACCTACGGCGCCGTAAACCATCAACGAGTCGTCGATATCGTATTCACCACGCAGCGCACCGAAGGTGTCGCTGGTCTCGGCCTTGGTCCAGGCTTGAGCGTAATTGTGGCGCACGTCGTCGGCCCTCGGTACCGGGGCATTGGCGCCAACCAGCACCCGCTCCTGCGGCGCATCGGTATCGCGCTCGGTATGCCCCACATCCATCGACAGGCGCAGGCGCTCGTCGCGGAAGTCGAGGCCCACCACGGCCATCTCGCGGTTGACCTTCTGGTGATCCCACTCGGTATCGCCGGATTGCTTGACGCCGTTGAAGCGGATGCCGAAGCGGTTGTCCTCGCCGAAGCGGCGACCTACGTCCACCGCGCCGCCGACCTGGCTGTCCGAGGCGTAGGTGCCGGTGAACTCGGTGATCGGCTTGTCGGTGGCGCGCTTGGGCACCACGTTGATACCGCCGCCGACGCTACCGCGCGGGGAGATGCCGTTGACCAGTTGGGTCGGGCCGCGAAGGATGTCGACGCGGTCGGCCATTTCCATGTCGATGGAGTACGTCGGCATGATGCCGTACAGCCCACCGTAGGACACGTCGCTGTTGAACAGGCTGAAACCGCGAATGGTGAACTGCTCGAAGCGCCCGCCCGCCGGGTTGGTGGAACGTACCGCCGGGTCGCTGGCGGTCAGGTCGGCCAGGGTGCGCGATTGCGTGTTCTTCACCGCCTCGCTGGTGTAGGTGGTCATGCTCAGCGGCGATTCCATGAAGTCCCGCGAGCCCAGCAGCCCCTGGGAGCTGCGACGGGCGACCTGGCCGCCGGCGTAGCGCTCGCCTTCCAGACTTTCCGACGGGATGGTCACGCCGGTAATCGCAGTGGGGGCGATTTCCAGGGTATCGGCGCTGTCGGCAGCAGGCGCGATGGTATAGGCCGAGTCACCTACCGGCTGCAGACGCAGACCGCTGCCCTGCAACAGGCGAGTAAACCCTTCATCGACGCTGTAGGTGCCGGACAGCCCCGGGCTGTTGCGCCCGGCGACCAGCGCCGGATCTACCGACAGGCTCACTCCGGCCTGGCTGGCGAAACGGCTCAGGGCCTCGCCAAGGCTGCTGCTCGGTACGCTGTAGCTGCGCTCGGCAGTTTGTGCCTCGGCGGTCAGTGGCGCGATGCTACCCAGACCAAGCATCAGGCTCAGGCAAAAGGTGGAGTAGGAAATCGAAGACACCAGACGAGGCCGATGACGTGTCAGTGATGGCATGGCAGACGCTCTCTTTTTAATTCACTACTTCCCATGACAGGCGAGCAGAAAAAAAGGGACAGCCTTCAGGCAATTTTTTCGCGGGGCACCAAAGTGACCCAGTAACGCGTGCGTTTCTGCACGCTCAGCGGCAGGCTGGCAGCCAGCAGATCGAGAACCTGATCGGTGTCGGCCAGTCGGAAACTGCCAGTCACCCGCAACCTTTCCAAGGTCGGCGACCAGCGCAGTACGCCGGGACGATAGCGCTCCAGCTCGCGCAGAAAATCACCGAGGGGCTGGTTGTTGGCCATCAATACACCGTCACGCCAGCCCAGCTGCCGCATATCGAAGGCCTTCGTGGAGTCCACGCGACCGCCGCGCAGCGTCAGCCGCTGCCCTGCCTGCAGCGCCAGGGTGTCGTAGGCATTTGGCTGCAACTGCCCGACGCCCGTGAACATCGAAAACTGGCAACTGTCACCCTGTTGTCGCACGCAGATTTCGCCCGTGCTTAGCGTCGCTTTGCCCTGATCGGTTTCAATGACGAAGGGCGAGCCCGCCGCGAGCCTTAACGCGACTTCGCCACGCAGCAGGATCAGCCGACGCTGAGCGACGTCGAGGTTCAATGCGCTATCGGTATTGATATCCAGCACGCTGCCGTCGACCAAGGTTAGCCGGCGCTGCTCGCCAACCCGGGTCGCCAGGTCGGCGCGCCAGATAGGCAATTCATGACTGACCAGCCAGGCGGCCGGCGCCAGGGTGGCGACGCCCAATAGCCCCTTGAGCAGGCGCCGGCGCTTTTGATCGGGCCGATCCAGACTGGCCATCGCCAGCTCGGGCGGCACACCGCCAAAGCGCGAGCGCAGGGCCTGGATCTTCTGCCAGGCGTGTTCATGGCTGGTATGGGCGTCACGCCAGCGCTGCAGGGCCGCGTGATCGCTTTCGCGGGCCTCGCCGGATTCGATCAGCGTCAGCCAGCGCGCGGCCGAGTGGGCGATACGGCGGGTGTCGTCACTGATCTCGCGCTTCAGCACAGCTCGACCAGCAGGCAATGCTCGTAGGCCTGCACCATATAGCGTTTGACGCTGCGTTCGGAGACATCCAAGCGTTCGGCGATATCCCGGTAACCCAGGCCTTCGAGCTGACTTAGCAAAAAGGCACGGCGCACCACATGGGGCAGCCCGTCGAGTAGTTCGTCCAGTGCCTGCAGAGTTTCCAGCACCAGCCAACGTTCTTCCGGCGACGGCGCGCAGCTTTCGGGCAGTTGTGCGAGCGCATCGATATAAGCCTGCTCCAGGCTGCGGCGCTTATAGAGGTTGATCAGCAGGCGCTTGCCAATGGCTTTCAGGTAGGCCCGGGGTTCCTGCAGCTCGCTGATCGCCTGGGAGCCGGCCAGCACACGCATGAAGGCGTCCTGGCTGAGGTCGGCGGCGTCCCAACCATTGCCCATGCGGCGGCTGAGCCACTGCTCGAGCCAGCTGCGATGTTCCCGGTACAGATCGTTGAACGCCCGTTCACTGGATACGGCCAGACCACCCATGCAAGCACCCGTTATGAAGATCAATAACGAGATCGATTCTAATTAACAATTAAGCAGAAAGGTAGCCTTGCCTTCTGATTTGCCTGGCAACCCTCAAACCCTTCGGCACTGCCAGGCACCCTTGCCCACGGTGCGATGCAAAATATTTGGCAAGCGTGGCCGCGGCGCTCTATTGTGCTGCCAATTTTTCGACCGAGCGGCTTGCCATGAAACGACTCTGCATCCTGTTGTTCAGTGTTGTCTGTTCCACTGCCTGGGCGACGGATGCCCCGGCTCCAACTCGCTGGACGCTGCTGGATCAGTTCGAGAAGGCCTACACCCTGGACGACGCCGCCCGGGTGGTATTGGTGGCGCGTAGCATGTCCACGGCCCGGCTAGTGAACGGCGCATTGGAAGAGAAACCAGAGGGTTATCTGGATGCTCGCCACGTGGTTTACGTGGCGGATATCGAAAAGATGCCGTCGTTCGCCAAGCTGGTCGCAGTGCCAGCCATGCGCTCGGCAAAGTACCGCATCATGCTCGACCAGACTGGCCGGGTGGCCAACCGCTACGACGGGGATCGGGAAACCGTGCAGTGGCTGGAAGTCGAGGATGGCAAGGTGGTGCGTGAACAGCGCTTTAACGACGCCGCGGCCCTGCAGGCCGCGCTGGAAGCCCTGCCCCAGTAATCAGCCAAACAGCATGCGCAGAAAGCGGCCGATGTAGACATCGCCGCGGTAGGCCTCGTCCAGGCAGATCTGCGCACGGGCCAGGTGCCCGTCGAGGCGTTCGCGAACCTTCTGTTCGCCACACAGGGCCAGGAGCGTCGACTTGCCGTCGTCCTTGCCCTGATCCTTGTCGCTGTTGGGGTTGATGTCCTGCAGGTCGTCGAAGAGCTGCACCGCATGCCCCAGCTCCACGGCAAAACGCTGCAGCACGCCGCGCACCGGTTTGGGTGCATCGCTGAGCAGATACGCCATGTCCATGATCGCGCTGAACAGCACCCCGGTCTTGAGGTTGTTGGTCGCGGCGATTTCCTCTTCGCTACGGGCATACTTGCCGTCGCGCAAGTCTTGCAGCTGCCCCTTCACCAGCCCTTGGGAGCCGATGGTATTGGCGAGTACTTCCACCAGTTGCGTGCGCACCAGCGGGCGCAGCCCGTCGATTGACGCCACCACGCCAAAGGCGCGCGACAGCAGTGCCACGGCGGCAAGGATGGCGATATCTTCACCAAAGGTCAGGTGTACGGTGGGCTTGCCGCGGCGCAGCTGGGCATTATCCATGCAGGGCATGTCGTCGAGAATCAGCGACGCGGCATGCACCATCTCGATGGCGCAGGCCAAATCCAGTGCCTGGCACTGATCAGCATTCAGGCCGTCGGCAGCCAGCAGCAGCAGCAGCGGGCGCATGCGTTTGCCCGGCGCCAAGGCGCCATCGCGAATCGCCGCGGCGACCAGGTCGCGCTCGTTGCTGGCCGCTGGCAGCAGCTCGTCGAGCCGGCCATCGATGGCGGCGCGCAACTGCATCAGGTGTTCGGTAAATCCGCTGTCGATCGCTGCGGTCGCATAGGCTGTCATCGTTCACTCTCTTCTTCTATATGCCTGCAGTACGTGAGCACGAGATACGTACTGAGGGTCACGACGCGGTACGATACTGACACCGAAATGAGCGTAACCAAAGCCGATTCGTAATGTTGGAACGTCCAGTGCCTACGGTTGCCTGATAAGCTGCCCGAAAGGGCCAGGCGGATATATACATGCTATTCGAATATTCCGTTCTGGAAAGACCGCGTGCCCCCCAAAATGATTCCGGCGCAATGGAAATGGAGCCTGCATGAAGAATAGCGACCTTAGTCGGCGTAAGGACGATCATCTGGATATCGTTCTGGATCGGCACAAGGCAACGTCGCGGATCAGTGCCGGCTGGGCACAGTTGCAGTTCGAACATTGCGCACTGCCTGAACTGGACCACGGAGCCATCGACCTGCGCGCCACCCTGCTTGGCGTCGAATTGCAGGCGCCGCTGCTGATCAGCTCCATGACCGGCGGTGCCAACCGCTCCGAGGCCATCAATCGACATCTGGCCGAAGCAGCGCAGGAGCTGGGCATTGCCATGGGTGTCGGTTCCCAGCGTGTCAGCCTGCAGACCGGCAATGACCAAGGCCTGACCCGCGAGCTGCGCCGCCTCGCGCCGGATATCGTGCTGCTCTCGAATATCGGCGCCGCCCAACTGCTGGAAAAAGGCGGCCTCGAACTGGCGCGCCGCGCCGTCGATGCCCTGCAGGCCAATGGCCTGATCATTCACCTCAATCCCCTGCAGGAAGCGGTGCAGGCCGAGGGCGACCGCAACTGGCGCGGTGTGCTGACGCAGATCGCCCGGGTGGTCGAACGTCTTGAAGTGCCGGTAGTCGTCAAGGAGGTCGGCGCCGGTTTGTCCGCCAGCGTGGCTCGTTCGCTGGTCGAAGCCGGCGTGCAGGTCATCGACGTCGCCGGCGCTGGCGGCACCAGCTGGGCGGCTGTGGAAGGCGAGCGCGCGGCCAATGCAGCGGACCGCGCCGTGGCCATGGCATTTGCCGACTGGGGTATTCCCACCGCCAGCGCCGTGCAGGCGATTCGCAATGCGTTACCGGATGTTGCATTGATCGCTTCCGGTGGCGTGCGCGACGGCGTGGATGCCGCTAAAGCCATTCGCCTGGGCGCCGATATCGTCGGCCAGGCGGCCGGCGCACTGCCTGGCGCGACGCTGTCGACCGAAGCGGTGATCGAGCATTTTCAGACCGTCATCCGCCAACTGCGCACTGCCTGCTTCTGCACCGGCTCGGCCAACCTGGCTGCACTGCGTCACGCGCCCTTGCTGGCGAGCCAGGCATGACCCACTTCGCGGTTATCGCACCGCCCTACTACAGCCATTTCCAGGCTCTGCAGGCCCTCGCCGGCGAATTGATCGAACGTGGCCACCGGGTGACTTTCTTTCACCAGTCCGACGCCGCTCACTGGCTCAGCGATCCTCGGGTAACCTTCCGCGCGGTGGGCGTCGGCAGTCACCCGCCTGGCAGCCTGGAGCGTACCCTGCACCAGGCCGCGCACCCGGATACACCCTGGGGACTGCGGCGCATCATCAAACAGATGGGCGCCACCACCGCGATGCTCTGCAACGAGTTGCCCCAGGCGCTCGCTGACAACGAGATCGACGCCCTGCTCTGCGACCAGATGGAGCCGGCTGGCGGCCTGGTCGCCGAAAGCCTGAATCTGCCGTTCGTATCGGTAGCCTGCGCGCTACCAGTCAACCGCGAACCGGGCCTGCCGCTGCCGGTGATGCCTTTTGCCTACGGCACTGACGAGCGCAGCCAGCACATGTACCGCGGCAGCACCCAGGTCTACGACTGGCTGATGAAGCCCCTTGGCAAGGTAATTCAAGCCGCCGCCCTGCGCCTTGGCGTGGCGCCGCGCAGCGCGCTGCATGAATGTCTATCGCCGCTGGCGCAGATCAGCCAGACCCTGGCTGGCTTCGATTTCCCACGCAGCCTGTTGCCGGCGCATTTTCATGCGGTCGGCCCACTGCGCAACCCCTCCACACCGCAGCAAGGCCAGTGGCCAATTGACGAGTCGCGCCCATTCTTTTTCGCCAGCCTGGGCACCTTGCAGGGCGACCGTCTCAAGCTGTTCGAGCGCATCGCCAAAGCCTGCAAGCGTCTCGATGGTCAGTTGCTGATCGCCCATTGCGGCAAGCTCGATGCTGTCCAGGAACGCCGGCTGATCGATTGCGGCGCCACCTGGGTCACCGACTTCGCGCCGCAACAGTGGGCGCTGGAAAAGGCCGATGCGGTGATCACCCACGGCGGCCTGAACACGGTGATGGATGCCATCGTCGCGCGTACGCCGATGCTGGTGATGCCAATTGCTTTCGATCAGCCGGGCGTTGCCGCACGAGTCGCCTACCGCAACGTCGGCAGCCAGCTCAGCCGGCGGGCCAGCGCCGCACGTATCGAGGCGGCGCTGCGCGAACTGCTCGCCAAACCCTTGCCAGGTTTCGATCCACTGATCGAGGAACTGCAGCAGGCCGGCGGCGTAAAGCGCGCAGCTGATATCGTCGAGGCCGCCGTGGTCAGCCACGCCACCGCACAGGCGCACACCTTATGACCTACGATTTGATTCTTGCCGGAGGTGGCCTCGCCAACGGCCTGATCGCCTGGCGCCTGCACCAGCAACGCCCGGATCTCAAGGTGCTGTGCATCGAGGAACAGGCAAGGCTGGGCGGCAACCACACCTGGTCGTTCCATGACGGCGACCTGAGCGAGGCTCAGCATCGTTGGCTGGAACCGCTGGTGGTAAAGCGCTGGGCCAGCTACCAGGTGCAGTTCCCCTATTTGTCGCGCTCGTTGAACAGCGGTTACGCGAGCATCACCGGCGAACGCTTCGCCGAGGTGCTGACTCCGGCGTTGGGCTCGATGCTGCGTTTGAACAGCGCCATCAGCGAAATCAGCCCTACCCACGTGCTGTTGGGCAGCGGCGAGCGCCTCGAGGCTCGCGCTGTAATCGACGGCCGCGGTGCTCGGCAAAGCGATCATCTGGTGCTTGGCCAGCAGGCGTTCGTCGGCCAGCTCCTGCGTCTGGATCAGCCCCACGGCCTGACCGCGCCGATCATCATGGACGCTCGGGTGCCCCAGGGCGAAGGCTATCGTTTCGTCTACGTGCTGCCCTTCTCGGCGGACACGTTGCTGATCGAAGACACCCATTACGTCGACAACCATCGCGCCACCACCGAGCAGCTTCGCGAGCATATCGCTGCCTATGCGAGGCAGCATGGCTGGCAGGTGGCCGAGTGCCTGCGCGAGGAACAGGGGGTGCTGCCAATCACCCTGGCCGGTGATTTCGAGGCTTTTTGGGACGAGGCCGCCGGCCAGCCGCAATCGGGCCTGCGCGCCGGGCTGTTCCATTGCACCACCGGCTATTCCCTGCCCCATGCCGTGCGCCTGGCCGACTGGCTGGTGAGCTATCAGTTGCGTGATGCCGCCACCCTGGCACGTGATCTGCGCGAACACGCCCGTGGCGAATGGCGTAACCAGGGCTTCTATCGCCTGCTCAACCGCATGCTGTTCCTGGCCGGTCGGCCGCAGGATCGCTGGCAGGTGATGCAACGTTTCTACGGCCTGCCAGCCGGGTTGATCGAGCGTTTCTATGCCGCCAGCAACCCCTGGTACGACCGCGCACGAATTCTCATCGGCAAACCGCCGGTCCCCGTTGATCAAGCCATGCGGGCGGCCTTGCGCCACTCGCCTCGGCATTTCGAGACGCGTTCATGAACCAAGCGAAAACAGCCATCGTCATCGGCGCGGGTTTCGGCGGGCTGGCTCTGGCCATCCGCCTGCAGAGCGCAGGTATCCAGACCACGCTGCTGGAAAAGCGTGACCTGCCCGGCGGCCGCGCCTACGTCTATCGCGACCAGGGCTTCACCTTTGATGCCGGCCCCACGGTGATCACCGACCCGAGCGCCATCGAGGAGCTGTACGCCCTGAGCGGCCGCAAACTCGCCGATTACGTCGAGATGCTGCCGGTCACACCGTTTTACCGGCTGTGCTGGGAAGACGGCACGCAGTTCGACTATGCCAACGATCAGGCCGAGCTAGACCGCCAGATCGCCGCCTTGAACCCGGCGGACGTGGCCGGCTACCAGCGTTTCCTCGCCTACTCCAAGGCCGTGTTCAAGGAAGGCTATCTGAAGCTTGGCGCGGTGCCGTTCCTGTCGGTTGGCGACATGCTCAAGGTCGGCCCGCAGCTGGCTCGCCTGCAGGCGTGGCGCAGCGTTTATTCGATGGTGTCGAGCTTCGTCGAGCACGACAAACTGCGCCAGGCGTTCTCCTTTCACTCGCTGCTGGTGGGCGGCAATCCGTTCGCCACTTCGTCGATCTATACACTGATTCACGCCCTGGAGCGCGAATGGGGCGTGTGGTTTCCCAAAGGCGGTACCGGCGCGCTGGTGCAAGGCATGGTCAGGCTGTTCGAGGACCTTGGCGGCAAGCTGGAACTCAATGCCGACGTGGTGGCCATCGACACCCAAGGCAACCGCGCCACCGGCGTGCGCCTGCAGGATGGCCGGCACTTCAAAGCCGACAGCGTGGCCTCCAATGGCGACGTGGTGCACACCTACGACAAGCTGCTGGCCGGCCATTCTCGCGGTCGCCAGGAAGGCAAGCGCCTGAAGGGCAAGCGCTTCAGTAACTCACTGTTCGTGATTCATTTCGGGCTCAAGCGTCCGCAGCCGCAGTTGCAGCACCACACGGTGTGTTTCGGACCGCGCTACCGCGAACTGATCGAGGAGATCTTCAAGGGCCAGACCCTGGCCGAGGATTTCTCGCTCTATCTGCATGCGCCTTGCGTGACCGACCCGAGCCTCGCGCCTGAAGGCTACTCCAGCCATTACGTGCTGTCCCCGGTGCCGCATCTGGGCAATGCACCCATCGACTGGAGCGTGGAAGGCCCGCGCTACCGCGACCGTATTCTTGCTTATCTCGAAGAACACTACATGCCGGGGCTGCGTGAGGATCTGGTGACCTGCCGGATCTTCACCCCGGATGATTTCCGTGACGAGCTTTACGCGTATCAGGGCTCGGCGTTCTCGCTTGAGCCGGTGCTGCAGCAGAGTGCCTGGTTCCGCCCGCACAACCGCGATGCTCAGTTGAGTAATGTCTATCTCGTCGGCGCCGGCACGCACCCAGGCGCGGGGGTGCCCGGCGTGATCGGCTCGGCCAAGGCCACCGCCAGTCTGATGATCGAGGATCTGCAGGCATGACTGGTGCGGTGCAGGACGATGCGCTGATCGAGCACGCCAACCAGAGCATCGCCGTGGGCTCGAAGAGCTTCGCGGCGGCTTCTAAACTGTTCGACGAACGAACCCGCCGCGGCGCTGTGATGCTCTATGCCTGGTGCCGCCACTGTGACGACGTGATCGACGGCCAGGAAGCTGGCCACGACGCCGTATCCATCAGCCGCGAGGAAGCCGAACGTCGCCTGTCGCACCTCAAGGCGCAGACCCACGCGGCCTACAGCGGCGTCGAATTGGACGACCCGGCATTCGCCGCCTTTCGCCAGGTGGTGCTGGCCCATGACATCCCGCGGCAGCATGCCCTCGAGCACCTGGCTGGTTTCGAGATGGATGTGCTGGAGCGCCGCTACCTGAGCATCGATGACACCCTCGAATATTGCTACCACGTTGCCGGCGTGGTGGGCCTGATGATGGCCAGGGTGATGGGTGCCCGCGACGAGGCCACTCTGGATCGCGCCTGCGACCTGGGCCTGGCGTTCCAGCTGACCAATATCGCCCGCGACATCATCGATGACGCCGCTGTAGGACGCTGCTACCTGCCCGAGCAGTGGCTGGAAGAGCACGCCATCCCTCGAGATCGGGTCGCCGATATCCTGCATCGCCCGGCGGTCGCCGTGCTCGGCCAACGCCTGGTCGAGCTGGCCGAGCCCTACTATGCCAGCGCCCAGGCAGGCCTGAGTGCCCTGCCCTGGCGTTCGGCCTGGGCGGTGGCGACGGCGGCGGTGGTGTATCGGCAGATCGGCATGAAAGTGCTGGACGCTGGCGATCACGCCTGGGACGAGCGTATTTCCACCTCCAAGGCGGAGAAGATCGGTGCGGTGCTGATCGGCCTGTGGCAGGCAATCACGAGTCGTTTCGCACGCTGGCCGGCTCGCTCCGCTGAGCTGTGGCAGCGTCCCCATCCGTCTTGCGCAGCGGACCATCATGCATCGCCCGCAGCTGGGCCTTCAGACGCGCCGTAGTCGGCGCGTAGAGAAAGCCGAACGACACGCAGCGCTCCTTGCCTTCCACAGCGTGGTGCATCAGATGCGCCTGGTACAGACGCTTGAGGTAGCCGCTGCGCGGCACGAATCGAAACGGCCAGCGGTGATGCACCAGGCCATCGTGAACGACGAAATACAGAAAACCGTAAGCGGTCATGCCGGCGCCGATCCACTCCAGCGGGTGCCAACCCTGGGTGCCCAGGGCGATCAGCACGATGGCCACCCCGGCGAAGACCACGGCGTACAGGTCGTTCTTCTCGAACCAGCCTTCGCGCGGCTCGTGGTGCGAGCGATGCCAGCCCCAGCCCCAGCCGTGCATCACGTATTTGTGAGCGTAATAAGCAACACCCTCCATGGTGGTCAGGGTGGCGAGAAAAACCAGAGCGTTGATGATCATCGGGTAACCGGCGCAAGAGCGCTGAAAAGGTAAAGAAGCAGTTTGCCAACTTGCAGGGCAATGACCAAGCAAGATCGCCGCGCATACGGCTCTGCTATCGGACCCCAGGCCAAGCCATCCAATCCATCTGTTTGGAACTGCCAGTACTGCGGCAATTGTAGCCGCAGAGGATGATCGCCGTATGGCCCAGGTCAACAAAGCGCAGGCAATAAAAAACCGGGCGCCTGGCCCGGTTTTCTCGATCAGTGTCGCGTATCAGCCGCGGCCTTCGCGGTACAGGTGCTCGAAGCAGAAGTTGGTTGCCTGGATATAACCCTCGGCGCCACCGCAGTCGAAACGCTGCCCCTTGAACTTGTAAGCCAGCACACAACCGTCCTGCGCCTGCTTCATCAGCGCGTCGGTGATCTGGATTTCACCGCCTTTGCCCGGCTCGGTGTTCGCGATCAGGTCGAAGATGTCCGGGGTCAGGATGTAGCGACCGATGATGGCCAGGTTCGACGGCGCGTCTTCGGCCTTGGGTTTCTCGACCATGTGGCTAACGCGGAAGATGTCGTCGCGGATGGTTTCGCCTGCAATCACACCGTACTTGTGGATCTCGTCCATCGGCACTTCCTGCACCGCCACGATCGAGCAACGGAACTGGTTGTACAACTTGACCATCTGGGTCAGTACGCCGTCACCGCCGACGTTCAGGCACAGGTCATCGGCCAATACCACGGCGAACGGCTCGTCGCCGATCAGCGGACGGCCGCTGAGAATGGCGTGGCCCAGGCCCTTCATTTCCACCTGGCGGGTGTAGGAGAACGTGCAGTTATCGATCAGGCGACGGATACCGACCAGGTACTTTTCCTTGTCGGTGTTGCGAATCTGGTGCTCGAGCTCGTAGCTGATGTCGAAGTGGTCTTCCAGCGAGCGCTTGCCGCGGCCGGTGACCATGGCGATCTCGTTCAGGCCCGCATCGAGCGCCTCTTCAACGCCGTACTGGATCAGCGGCGTGTTGACCACAGGCAGCATTTCCTTGGGCATGGCCTTGGTCGCCGGGAGGAAGCGAGTGCCGTAACCGGCGGCAGGGAACAGGCATTTCTTGATCATGTGGTTTCCTTGAATGGTCAATGTTGCTCAAGTCGCTGATACACCCGCGTCAGGAAGTCTGGCGCAGGCGCTCGTAGTAGTAAGGCAGGCGTAGCAAAGCATGGCGTGCGGCTGCCGCACGCCGTTCGTTGTTGTCTCCGGGAAAGGTCACCGTCTCGCTGGTCACGCCCTGGTGCTCGGCCAGGCGCGTAGCGCAGGCAAAGCACATGGCGCCGTCGTAGACTTCCTGACCACGCTTGTCGTCGGCGGTCGGAGCGCCAGTAATGGCCAGAATGATGTCGGCGCTGCTGGTCATCAGCACACCCAGGGCCATTTCGCGGGCGACTTCTTCACTGTTCATGCCGTAGGTTTCGATGGTCTCCGGTTTCACGCCCAGAGAAGCCTGCATGGCGCGCTTGGAATAGACCACGAAACCGCCTTCGAGCACGCCATCGCAACCCGGCACGGCAGCCACCGTAGCGGCCAGCAGACCGGCCGTGGCCGACTCCGCGGTGCTCAGCACCAGGTTGTACTTTTCCAGGAAATGAACCGCCTGCTCGATGTTTTGCATGCCCGCGAATGTCTCCTACTCGATCGTTACCGTGTGCCTATGGCAGTGGCCGAGGCCTACAAGTTCCGAAGCATTTACCGCAGACCGCTGATCCTGACGGCTGAACTCAACGGCCAAGCCGGTTTTCCCATTTGCGAGAGCCGAAAATCGAGGGGAACGACAGATGAATACTCTGCGCAAACTGCAAGATAGCCATGAGCTTAATGACGTCGGCAATGACTCGCGCCGCCAGGCGTTCGTCCAGGCGCTCAGCGAAAAGGCCCGCCCCTTGTTCGAGGAAGCAGCCAGTTACGCGCGCAATCATGATCTGGACGTGGTGGTCGACCTGGTACTGGAGCACGACAGTCCGCGGCTGATCCTGGCCGTCAGCCGGCCTGACGAAGACGCCGTGAGCAGCTACAGCCTGGTCGCCAACCTGGCGGCGCAGCGCATGTTGCATGAAGAGTTCTACGCCGACAGCGGCGATATCCATCGCCAGCAGTCGCCGCTGGCCTCGGTCAATGAAAAGGTCATCGATACGCGCCTGGCCAACTTCTTTCGCAAGGGCTTCGCCCTGCCCCTGGATTACATCAACGAGCGGCACCCCATCGGTTTCTGGTAACCCTCCGGATTGACTGATCCTGAGCAAGGCTTGCCGGCACGTATCTAACTAGACTGCCGGCTGGTCTTTGACAGGAGAAACGGCCATGAAAGCCGATGTCGTCATCGTGGGCGCCGGGCCTGCCGGGTTGTGTCTGGCGCGGTCGTTATCGGGCCATGGCCTTTCGATCCGCATCATCGAGCGTCAGCCCGAGGCGGAACTGGCTGCACCGCCATTCGATGGCCGTGAGATCGCGCTGACCCATGCCTCCCAGCAGATTCTCGAAAAACTGGGTATCTGGCAGCAGTTCACCCCTGACGAAATCTCGCCACTGCGTGACGCCCATGTCCTTAACGGTCCGTCTCCTTATGCTTTGCGCATTGCCGCTGCTGCGGCCGGCAAGGAACGTCTCGGCTGCCTGGTGCCCAACCAGGCTATTCGCCGGGCCGCCTATGGCGCTGCCAGCGAGTGTGCGGATATCAAAGTGCTTTACGAGCGGACAATTACGGAGCTGAGCTGCTCGGCTGGCGGTGTATCGATGCGCCTGAGCAACGGCCAAACACTCGAGTCCGGGTTGATCGTCGCGGCCGACAGCCGCTTTTCCGAAACCCGCAGGCGCCTCGGAATCGGCTCACGCATGGAAGACTTCGGCAAGACCATGCTGGTATGCCGCATGGCCCACGAGCGCAGCCATGAGCAAGTGGCCTGGGAGTGGTTCGGCTACGGGCAGACCCTCGCCCTGCTGCCCTTGAACGGCAACTGCGCCTCGGCGGTGCTGACTCTAACGCCCACAGAAATGAATCGGGTGATGAGCCTCGATGACCAAGCCTTCGCCCGCGAGATGGAGCGGCGCTTCGACCGCCGCCTGGGGCGTATGGAGCTACTGGGCGAGCGCATCACCTATCCGCTGGTGGGCGTGTATGCGGAACGCTTCGCCGGGTTGCGCAGTGCCTTGGTGGGCGACGCTGCGGTGGGCATGCACCCGGTCACGGCCCACGGTTTCAACTTCGGCCTGCAAAGCCAGAAGCGCCTGGCCGACACCCTGCTCGGCGCATTGCGCCAGGGCCGGGACATCGGTGAGCCAGGCGTTCTGCAGCGCTACGCCGGTGCCCAGCAGCGAACCAGCTGGCCGCTCTACCAGGCCACCAGCCTGCTGGTGCGGCTGTACACCGATGATCGCGGCCCTACCCGCCTGCTGCGCAATGCCGGCCTGCGCGTGGCGCAGAACCTGCCGCCCTTCAAAGCCGCATTGGCCCGGCACCTGACCCAGATTGCGCGCTAGTCAGCTGTCGGCGGCGCGCTGCATATTTACCCGCTGCCGCCATTCCATGTAGGTCTTCAGCAACAGGGTGATCAGCGCCATGCAGGCCAGCAGCGCTGCCGCGGTGAAGGCGGCGACTGGCTTGTAGTCGTTGTTGAGCTGGTCGACCAGCAACGGCAGCGTCAGGGTCTGGTTGAGAATGGTGCCGGAGACCACCGACACCGCACCGAACTCGCCGACCGCTCGTGCATTGGTGACCACCACGCCGTACAGCAGCGCCCACTTGATGTTCGGCAGCGTGATGTGACGGAAGATCTGCCAGCCATTGGCGCCCAGGCACAGCGCCGAGGTCTCCTCGTCATTGCCCTGGGACTGCATCACCGGAATCAGGATACGCGCCACGTACGGAGCGGTGACGAACACCGTGACCATGACGATGCCCGGCCAGGCGAACATCAGTTGCATGTCGTTATCGTAGAACCACTGGCCCAGGGCGCTTTCCAGCCCGTAGACGACCAGATAGCAGAGGCCGGCGACCACCGGCGACACCGCATAGGGAATGTCCACCAGGGTGGTGAGCAGCTTGCGGCCGCGGAAATCGTAGTGGGTCACGCACCAGGCCAGCAGGATGCCGAAGCACAGGTTCAGCGGCACGGTGAGTGCGGCGACCAGCAGGGTCAGGCCGATGGCGTGCTGCATGTAATCTTGGGACAGGTTGTCGACCAGCATCGCCCAGCCACCGCTGAGCGCCCGGGTGAAAATCAGCGCCAGGGGCACCAGCAGCATCAGCGCGACCGCGCCGAGGCCCAGGCCGATGAGCAGCCATTGGTGCCAGTATTGAGGCTTTTTCATCGACCTTGCCTCTGCCATTTGAACAGTCGGCCTTGCACCACCTGCAAGGTGAACAACAGGAACAGCGACGCCAGCAGAATCACCGAGGCGATCGCCGCGGCGGCCGGGTAGTTGAATTCCTGCAAGCGCACGAAAATCATCAGCGACGACACTTCGGTCTTATAGGGAATGTTGCCGGCGATCATGATCACCGCGCCGAACTCACCCAGGCTGCGCACGAAGGCTTGCGACGCACCGGTGATCAGCGCAGGCAGCAAGCTCGGCAGCACCACGTAGGCAAAGCTCTGCCATTTCCTGGCGCCCAGGGTGCGCGCGGCTTCCTCGTACTCGCTGCCCAGGCTCTGCAGCACCGGCTGCACGGTACGCACCACGAATGGCAGGCTGGTGAACACCATGGCGATCAGCAGACCCGGGTAGGCATAGGCGATCTTGATGCCTGCGGCCTCGAAGTACTGGCCGAGCCAACCGCCGGGCACCAGCAAGGTCGCCAGGGTCAAGCCGGCTACCGAGGTCGGCAGCGCGAACGGCAGGTCCACCAGGGCATCGACCAGGCGGCGGCCCGGAAAGTCGTAACGGGTGATGATCCAGGCGATCAGCAAACCGATCAGAAGCACGATCACGGTCGAGTAGAAGGCGCCGCTGATGGTCACCTTGTAACTCTGCACCACGCGCGGATCGCTGATCGCCTGCCAGTACTGCGCCCAGCTCATGTCGCTGACGTACAGCAACAGGGCGGACAGCGGAAACAGAATGACCAGCGACAGGTAGAAGACACTGAAACCGAAGCTCAGGCCAAAACCCGGCAGCAACGGATTCTGCAGAAAGAAAACGGGGGACTTGCTCACTCGGAAATCCTTGAATGCACAAACCGCCGAAGGTCGGCGGTTTGTGGAGTACATCGATTCTGCTCCGACGCTTAATTGCGATCGAGATCTAGCGAGCTAGAGCCATGCAAGGCAAAAAGAGGCGAGGAAGCGGAGTGTACTTTTGTACATGAGCATTACTCGCTCCGCTCACCCTACGGGCCGTGCTAAAGCACGTTAGCCGCAAGCGGCTTGCCGAGTCTGTTTTTAACGCCGCAGGGCCGACGCGCAGCAGATCGTTGCGAGGGTCAAGTTACCGGCCTTCGGCTAGAAGCTGGTCAAGAATACCATTGCCGTCGAAATGCTTGGCAGTGATCTCGTCCCAGGTGCCCAGCACATCGGTCGGGTTGAGCAGGCGCAGTTCCTGGAACTGGCCGGCGGTTTCGGCGGCCACTTCCTTGTCCTGCACGCGATAGTGGTAGGTGGTCAGCAGCTTCTGGATGTCCTTGCTGTACTGGAAGTCCAAATAGGCCCTGGCCACGTCGCGGGTGCCCTTCTCGTCCACCACCTTGTCGACGATGGCGACCGGGAATTCGGCCAGCACGCTCACCGGCGGCACGATCACCTCGAACTCGCCGGACTTGAACTCCTCGCCCTTGGCGATATTCACCACTTCCGATTCGAAGCTCAGCAGCACGTCGCCCTGCCCGTTCTGGGCGAAGGCTACGGTGGCGCCGCGGCCGCCGGTGGGGAAGTTCTCGACATTTCGCAGCACCTTGCCGACGAATTCCTTGATCTTCGCTTCATCACCCTTGAACGCTTCGTTGGCGTACAGCCACGCGCCCAGGTAGCTGTAGCGGGCGTTGCCGGAGGTTTTCGGGTTGGGGAACACCAGCTTCACGTCGGAACGGGCCAGGTCGTCCCAGTTCTTGATCCCCTTGGGATTGCCCTTGCGCACCAGGAATGCGGTGGTGCTGTAGTACGGCGAGCTGTGGTTGGGGAACTGCTCGGCCCAGTCCTTACGCACCAGGCCGCGCTTGGCGAGGATGTCCACGTCGGTGACCTGGTTGAAGGTCACGGTGTCGACCTTCTTGCCCTGGATGATGTCCTGAGCCTGGCGCGACGTGCCGGCGAACGACTGGTCGATCTTCAGATCCTTGCCGGTCTCGGCCTTCCAATGTGCCTGGAACTTGGGATTGATCTCGGCGAACAGCTCGCGGGCAACGTCATAGGAGGCGTTGAGAATCGGCTTGTCCGCAGCCAGCGCTGCAGCGCTACCGAGCAGCGATGTGGTGACGGCAGTCGCCAGCAGGAGTTTTTTCAGCATGATCCAGGGTTTCCTTACGAGGGTGCAGATAAGGCCGGTAGCCTGCCTGATGGCCTTATGCCTTAAAAGAACCTTTTTATCATAACTATATTCCACTACGCACTAGGGGCTGTTGACGTTTCACGCATGGCTGCGCCATAGCCCATTTTGCAGGTAGGTAAGGAACGCCTTCATCACGGCAGAACAACGCCGGGCGCTGCAGGTCTGAATCCTCAGACAGACGGGCCTCCGCTGTTCCCCCCATGAAGGTAACCGGTATGCAAGAGCAAGCAGACGGCAAGACTCCCGGCCTGTCAGCCGAAGAAGAGCGCGAGATCGACGAGAAGCTGCCGCCGCGAGCGGCGGTGTTGCATGAAACCATCAGGATCCAGGGCGACCATGAGCTGGAACGCAGCATCGCAGCATTATGGTGGTCGGCGCTGGCCGCCGGGCTGACAATGGGCCTGTCGCTGATGGCCATGGGTTTGTTCCGCTCTCGGTTGGGCCCCAGCGATGAAAGTCATGTGATCGCCAGCCTCGGTTATTCGGCAGGCTTTCTGGCGGTAATCCTCGCCCGTCAGCAACTGTTTACGGAAAACACCCTGACCGCCGTGCTGCCGGTGATGACCAAGCTGACCCTGAACAATGTCGGGCGACTATTGCGTCTCTGGGGCGTGGTGCTATGCGGAAACCTGGCCGGCACCCTTCTGGTGGCTTGGGTAATGCTGCGCCTGCCGATTTTCGATACCCAGACCGACCTGGCGTTTCTGGAAATCGGCCGCAAGGTGATGGAAAACGACGTGTCCAAGATGCTTGCCAAAGGCATCATCTCGGGCTGGATGATCGCCACCATGGTGTGGATGATCGCCTCGATGGAAAGCGCCAAGATCGCCATTATCGTGCTGATCACTTACCTGATGGCGCTGGGTGACTTCACCCATATCGTGGTCGGCTCGGTAGAGGTGTCTTATCTGGTGTATGCCGGTGAAGTGAGCTGGGGTGATTTCTGGCTGGTGTTTGCGGGGCCGACCCTGGCCGGCAATATCATCGGCGGCAGCTTTATCTTTGCCCTGCTCAGTCATGCCCAGATCCGCAGCGAGCGTGACGTGATTGCCAAGCGCGAGCGCGACAAGCACAAGTTGCTGGAGGAGTTGCGCCGCAGTCGCAAGGACTGACTGTACAAGATCGCCAAAGGCCTCAAGGCCTCGGTGGCCGCCTTTCTCGAAGGCGTCGCACCGATGCCGGCGCACACCAGCAACGCCTGGTCAACGTCAGTGGCGCGTTCTTCAGCAGAGCGCTGTTCCCATTCGATATCACGCGTCAATCGAGTCGCTACGCTGCCAGGAGTCAAGCGCCCAGTAGCGGGCGCTATCCAGTTCATCGCCGATCAGCTACCCGGGTTGGCGTAGGCTTCCTCGAAGAAGTAATCCTTCCAGGAGCTGGCCTTGTTCTTCAGCACACCCAGCTCATGCAGTTTTTCGGCATAGATGAAGGTGCGCTGTGGCGACACGGTGAAGTCGTTTTCCGGGTCCTCGATGATTTTCTTCACGAACTCCAGCGGCAACTTGGAGTTCTCTACGCGAATGTAGGTCTCGGCCGCAGCGGCCTTGTCGGCCTTGATGATCTGCGAGGCCTCGACCAGCGCATCGTAGAAGGCCTTGTAGGTCTTCGGATTGGCGTCGTGGAATTTCTCGGTGGCGTAGAGCACGTTGAAGGTGGCCTGGCCGCCGAGGATGTCGTAGCTGCTGATCAGCTTGTGCACCTTGGGATTTTCCAGCGCCTGGTACTGGAACGGCGGGCTGGAGAAATGCGCGGTGATTTCCGAGCCGCCCTTGGTCAGTGCCGCGGTGGCATCCGGGTGCGGCAGGCTGACGGAAATCTTGTCGAAACGCTGGAAGTCGGCATTGCCGTAACGCTTGGCGGTTTCGATCTGCAGGGTGCGCGACTGGAAGCCGACGCCGGCGGCCGGTACCGCGATCCGGTCTTTCTCACCGAGATCGTCGAGGGTCTTCACTTCATCGCGATTACTCAGCAGGTAATTGGGCAGCGAGCCCAGCGAGGCCACGGCCTTGACGTTCTGCCGGCCGTGGGTGCGGTCCCACACGGTGAGCATCGGCGGCACGCCAGCCGAAACCACGTCGATGGCACCGGCCAGCAGCGCCTCGTTCATCGCGGTGGCGCCGGAAATGGTGCGCCACTCGACGTCGATCTTGTCCAGGCCCTGGGCCTTGGCGTGCTTCTCGATCAGTTGCTGGTCCTTGACCACGTGCAGCACCAGATAACCGATGCCGAACTGCTGGGCGATGCTGATCTTGCTTTCGGCCTGGACGGCCAGTGGAATCGCCAGGGCGCCGAGCAAACCCAGTGCGGTGGCCAGGCGGCCAAGTTTGAACGTGTTGGTCATGGTCGTTTCTCGTTATGTGTGCCCGACAGAGTTGCCAAGCAGCATGCTGTTTTACGTAGCCCGGGTTGAGCGAAGCGATACCCGGGAACAGTTCTCCTGGGTATCGCTTCGCTCAACACCAGGCTACGGTTTCGTATCAGCGCTGCATCCCCCAGCGCTTGACGGTCACCCGCTCGATGCTGGCGAATATCAGGTTCTCCACCAGCAGGCCGATCAGGATCACCGCCACCAGCCCGGCGAACACCTTGTCGGTGTACAGCTCGTTACGGTTCTGGAAGATGTACCAGCCCAGGCCGCCCTTGCCGCTGGAGGCGCCGAACACCAGCTCGGCGGCGATCAGCGTGCGCCAGGCAAAGGCCCAGCCGATCTTCAGCCCCGAGAGGATCGATGGCAGCGCCGCCGGGATCAGGATGAACAGCACGAAGCGCAGGCCCTTGAGGCCGTAGTTGCGCCCAGCCATGCGCTGGGTCTCGGAAACGCCGAGAAAGCCGGCATAGGTATTCAGCGCCAGTGCCCAGAGCACCGAGTGCACCAGCACGAAGATCAGGCTGTTCTCGCCCAGCCCGAACCACAGCAGCGACAGTGGCAGCAGCGCGATGGCCGGCAGCGGGTTGAACATCGAGGTCAGCGTCGACAGCAGGTCGCGGCCGAGCTGGGTCGAGACCGCAAGGCTGGTCAGCAGAAAGGCCAGAACGATGCCGATCAGGTACCCCTTGACCAACACAGACAGCGAGATCGCCACCTTTTCCAACAACTCACCGCTGCTGATGCCCTCTACGAATGCCTTGGCCGTCTGCAGGAAACTGGGCAGCAGCAGGTCGTTGGCCTGGTAGCGGGCCGCCGCCTCCCAGATCAGCGCCAGCGCCAGCAAGATCAGCGATTTGCGCAGCCAGCCCTGTTGCCACAGGCGCTGGCCGAGCGACAGATCGCGCTCCAGTTTGATGCCAGGCAGCGGCTGCAGGGGTATTTCGTATTCCTCACGCCGTGCGGGGGAAAGACTCATGATCGATGCTCCTCAGTAGGCGATGCGGATGTCCTGAAAACCCAGTTCGGCGGCCGAACCGCCGTCGACGTCTTCGTCGAACAGCAGGCGGTGAATCCGCTGCGCGGTGTGCTGGAAACCCACACCACCGAGGCTGTGCAGGTCGAACTGGTGGCTGTTGATTTCCGCCCGCACGCGGCCGGGGTGTGGCGACAGCAGCAGGATGCGATTGCCGACGATCAGCGCCTCTTCGATGGAGTGAGTGACGAACAGCAGGGTGAAGCGCACCTCCTCCCAAAGCTCCAGCAGCTCTTCCTGCATCTTGCGGCGGGTCAGCGCGTCGAGGGCGGCGAACGGCTCGTCCATCAGCAGGATCTTCGGCTGCATGGCCAGCGCACGGGCAATCGCCACCCTCGCCTTCATGCCGCCGGACAGGGTGTGCGGGTAGGCATCGGCGAAGGCAGCCAGGCCGACCTTCTCCAGGTAATGCAGGGCGCGCTCCTCGGCCTCTTTACGGCCCAGCGTGCGCGAGGCCAGCAGCGGGAACATGACGTTCTGCTTGACCGTCTTCCACGGCGGCAACTGGTCGAACTCCTGGAACACCACGATGCGATCCGGCCCCGGCTCATGCACCTCGGCGCCGTCGAGGCGGATGCTGCCGGCGACCGGTTCGATGAAACCGGCCACCGCCTTGAGCAAGGTGGATTTACCGCAACCCGAAGGGCCGAGCAGCACGAAGCGATCGGCACGGTCCACGGCAAAGCTGACTTCGTGGGTGGCGCGCACCACGCGCTGCGGGGTGCGGTATTCGAGGCTGACCTTGTCCACCTGGAGAACGGTGTCGAAGGCGCCAGGATTCAGCGTGCTGGCCGTGTGGCCTTGCAGAGGGGCATTCATGGGTTATCAGCTTCCCTGACCGATGGCGGCGTCTTCGAAGAAGTAGTCCTGCCAGCTGGCCGGTTTGTGTTTGATGGCGCCGACGCGGTGCAGGAAATCGGCCAGCGGGTAGGTGTTGGTGGGGGTGACGGTGAACTGGAACTGCTCGTTGTCGATGATCTTCAGCAGTTCTTCGCGACTGATCTTGGCGCCGGTGACGCGAATGTAGGTATCCGCCGCGGCGCCTTTGTCCTTCTGGGCGAAATCCGCCGCTTCGGCCAGGGCGCCGACGAAGGCCTTGTAGGTCTTGGGATTGTCGCGACGGAATTTCTCGGTGGCGTACAGCACCGTCGGCGAGTTCGGGCCGAGCAGCTCGTAGGTGTCGAGCACCACGTGCACGTCAGGGTTTTCCAGGGCCTGATTCTGGAACGGCGGGTTCGAGAAATGACCGGTCAGCTCGGTGCCGCCGGCTTTCAGGGACGCCGTGGCATCCGGGTGCGGCAACGCCACCGTGTACTTGTCGAGGCGGTCGAATGCCTTGTCGCCCCACTGTTTGGCCGCGGCGTATTGCAGGAAGCGCGACTGCACCGACACGCCCACGGCAGGCACGGCGATACGATCCTTCTCGGTGAAATCGGCGATGGTCTTGACCTTGGGATTGTTGCTCAGCAGGTAGTACGGGAAGTTGCCCAGCGAAGCGACACCCTTGACGTTCTGCCTGCCCTGGGTGCGATCCCACACGGTCAGCAGTGGGCCAATGCCGGCACCGGCAATGTCGATGGCGCCGGACAGCAGCGCATCGTTGACCGCCGAACCACCGGAAAGCTGCTGCCAGTCGACCTTGATATCCAGGCCCTCGGCCTTGCCGTGCTTCTCGATCAGCTGTTGGTCGCGCACCACATTGAGCTGCAAATAGACGATGCCGAACTGCTCGGCGATGCGAATCTGCCCCTCGGCGTGAGCGGACTGAGGCGCCGCCAGGCTGCCAATGAGAATGCTCGCGCTCAGGGCGATGCCAGCGGCGAGGCGGCCAAAACGGGGAACGAAGGGAAAGCGCGTACCTGCCGACATGTCGAGGCTCCAGTCAAAGTTGCAGAAATGGGGTTGCTGCGGGATAGGCCGTTAGAACGGTACGTCGCCCTGGATGGTGGTTCTGTGCATACGCCGCCGCAGATGACTCGGGCAGCCCGTGGCCAGGTGGATCAGTGCGCGGTTGTCCCAGAACACCATGTCGCCGTCCTGCCACTGGTGGCGGTAGATGAATTCCGGTTTGGCGCTGTGGGCATATAGCTCGGCGAGGATCTGCCGGCTTTCGTCCTCGGGCACATCGAGAATGTGGGTGGTGAAGTTCTCGTTGACGAACAGGCCCCGGCGGCCGGTTTCCGGGTGGGTGCGCACCACCGGATGAACCACGGCCTTGACCTCGGCCAGCTGCGCTTCGGTAAGCGTCGGACGGCGAATGCCGGCGAACACCTCATCGGCGTAACGAGCGGTATAGGAATGGGCAGCGCGCTTGCCATCGATGGCCTGGCGCAGTTCGGCCGGTAGCGTATCGAAGGCCAGCTGCTGGCTGGCGAACAGGGTATCGCCGCCCTCTTCCGGCAGTTCCTGGGCGTAAAGCATGGAGCCCAGGCTGGGAAACTCCTTGTAGGAGAGATCCGAGTGCCAGAACTTGCCGGCATCGCCCAGGCCGATCGGCTGCCCGTTCTCCTTGATGTTGGAGATGATGAAGATTTCCGGGTGGTTGGCCAGCAAGAACTGCTTGAGCACGTGGATCTGCAATACGCCGAAGCGGCGGCTGAAATCGATCTGTTGCTGCGGCGTGATGCGTTGATCGCGGAACACCACGACGTTGTAGTCGAGGTGCGCTTGGTGAATGCGGGCGAAATCGGCGTCGTTCAGCGGGCGGCCGAGGTCGAGACCGACGATTTCGGCACCGACTGCAGCGGAAAACGGGCGTATTTCAAAATTCTGCGTTGGCTGGTGATTGGCAGAACTCAACGATACGGCGGGCATTTGCGCAACTCCACACGGTAAGGGCGCCAACGAGGCGCGTCTCAGAAGCAGGTGTCTGGCACCTGTATTCAGTCGTGCGGCGCGCCGGTTAGCCAGCGGGTACGCATGGGCGAACTATATCGATATAAAAAGATTAATTTAAATACCTTTTTAGCATTTGCTTATGGCGATCCGCATTCGCCTGAACAAAAGAAAACGCCGACAGGGTTCCGCCCTGTCGGCGTTTGGTACAGCAGCTGTGAGCTTAATAGCTCGCTCACGATCTTACGGCTCCACTTCAGCGCTTCGACTGCAACGCCGCGAGAGTGGCCGTGAGGCGCTCCCACGATGGGTCGGCGACCGGCCGCTCTTGCCTTGTCGCCGCCTTTTCATGTCGCCGAAAAAGATCGTGGACAGGTCCTTAGAACGCAGGCAACACGGCGCCCGAGTACTTCTTCTCGATGAAGGCTTTCACGTCCGGGCTGGTCAGCGCATCGGCGAGCTTATTGATGGTTTCGCTGTTCTGGTTATCCGGGCGGGCAACCAGGTAGTTGACGTACGGCGAATCCTTGTTCTCCAGTACCAGCGCATCCTTGTTCGGATTGAGCTTGGCTTCCAGCGCGTAGTTGGTGTTGATCAGCGCCAGGTCGACCTGGTCCAGCACACGCGGCAGCATGGCCGCTTCGAGCTGCTTGAACTTGAAGTTGTGCGGGTTGGTGGCCAGATCCTTCGGGCTGGCCTGGATGTTGGCCGGATCCTTCAGGGTCAGCAGGCCGGCATGTTGCAGTAGCTGCAGGGCGCGACCGCTGTTGCTCGCCTCGTTGGGGATGGCGATGGTGGCGCCGTCCGGCAGCTCGTCGAGGCTCTTGTACTTGCGCGAGTAGCCGCCGAACGGCTCGACATGCACGCCCTTGACGATCACCAGGTGAGTGCCACGGCTTTCGTTGAAGCTGTCCAGATAAGGCTTGGTCTGGAAGTAGTTGGCATCGAGTTGCTTCTGCTCGACCTGCAGGTTGGGCTGCACGTAATCGGTGAACACCTTGATCTCGAGGTCGACGCCCTGCTCCGCCAGCTTCGGCTTAATCAGCTCGAGGATTTCAGCGTGAGGAACCGGCGTCGCCGCCACAGTGAGTTTCTCCGCGGCGAATGCCTGGGTAGTCAGGACAGAGGCCAATGCAGCCAACAGAAGCGTTTTTTTCATGTTTATTCTCGGTAGTTGCCGGTGGATCGACAGCGGCATGGGATGATTGGCCGGGCCGGATAGGGTCGGCGCGCTGACAATACGGCCCTCAGTTATACGTGGAAAATACTTTTAATTCATTCTCATATTTCTTATCAGAATAAGCAGGGCCGGCGCACTTGTTGTGTTTCGGGCGGTCACTTCTAAAGTGAAGACACCCCCATTGCGGATTGACGAACATGATCAGCGAAGCCCTGAACCGTTTCGAGCGCCTGGAACTGGTTCCCCATGCCACCCCGCTGCAACACCTGCTGCGCCTGTCGCACCATGTGGGCCGCGATATCTATGTCAAACGCGATGACCTGACCCTGTTCGCCCTGGGCGGCAACAAGGCCCGCAAACTGGAATACCTGGGATCCGACGCGCTGGCCCAACAGGCCGATACGCTGATCACGGCGGGCGCCATCCAATCCAATCACGTGCGCCAGACCGCCGCGCTGGCCGCCAAGCTGGGCCTGGCCTGCGTGGCCCTGCTGGAAAACCCTATCGATACGCAGGAGCAGAACTACCTGCACAATGGCAACCGCCTGCTACTGGACCTGTTCGGCACACGCGTCGAGCACGTCGATAACCTCGAGGAGCCGGATCTGATGCTGATGGCCAAGGCCGACCGCCTGCGTGCCACCGGCAAGAACCCTTACGTGATTCCGATCGGCGGCTCGAATGCACTGGGTACCCTGGGCTACGTCAAGGCCGGGCTGGAGTTCGCCGAGCAGGTCGCCGCCAAGGGCCTCGACAGCGGCACCCTGGTGCTGGCCTCGGGAAGCGGAGCGACCCATGCGGGTTTGGCGCTGGCCCTGGCCCACGTGCTGCCCGAATGGCGCGTGCTTGGCATCACCGTATCGCGCCCTGCCGATCTGCAACGCCCCAAGGTAATGGGCCTGGTGCAACGCACCGCAGAGCTACTGGGCGTCAACGTGCCGCAAGCGCTGACCATCGAGCTGTGGGACGAGTACTACGGGCCGCGTTATGGCGAGCCGAACACCGGCACGCTTGATGCCATCCGTCTGCTGGCGAGCAGCCAGGGCCTGCTGCTCGACCCGGTCTATACCGGCAAGGCGTTCGCAGGCTTGCTCGACGGGGTGCAGAAAGGTGCGTTCGAGGAAGGCAAGCCGATCGTGTTCCTGCATACCGGCGGCGCGCCGGCGCTGTTCGCGTATCAGTCCTTGACTCTCTGAACGGCATATACAAATAATTTTTTATTATTTTCTCGACTACCCAGGCAACCGTAGAGTGCCGCGTCCCAACCGCACCTAAAAAACAAACCCTCGAGGCTCGATCATGATAATCGCCACCCTGCGTCGACATTTCCTTATTGGCAGCCTCGGTCTGGCGCTGTTCGCCGGCTTCGGTGGCCAGGCTTACGCGGCTGATGACCTACAGAAGATCAAGGACAGCGGCAGCATCAAGGTAGGCCTGGAAGGCACTTATCCGCCTTTCAACTTCCAGGACGAAAGCGGCAAGCTCGCCGGCTTCGAAGTGGACCTGGCCAATGCCCTGGCCAAGGAACTGGGCGTGACCGCCAGCTTCCAGCCCACCAAGTGGGATGGCATTCTTGCCTCCCTTGAATCTGGCCGCATCGATGTGGTGATCAACCAGGTCACCATCTCCGACGAGCGCAAGAAAAAGTACGATTTTTCCACGCCCTACACCGTCTCGGGCATCCAGGCCCTGACCCGCAAGAGCGAAGCGGACAGCGTGAAAACCGCCGCGGACCTGGGCGGCAAGAAAGTCGGTGTGGGATTGGGCACCAACTACGAGCAGTGGCTGAAGGAGAACGTGCCCCAGGCCGACATCCGTACCTACGACGATGATCCGACCAAGTTCCAGGACCTCAACGTGGGCCGCATCGACGTCGTACTGGTCGACCGCCTGGCCGCGTTCGAGATGGTTGCCAAGACCGGTGAGCGCATGGCCGTTGCCGGTGACGCGTTCTCCCGTCAGGAGTCGGGGATCGCGATGCGCAAAGGCAACCCGGAACTGCTCGCAGCCATCGACAAGGCCCTTGCCAAGCTGCGCAGCGACGGCACCCTGAAGCAGCTCTCCGAGAAGTGGTTCAAGGCTGACGTCACTCAATGATGCCGGACACCTTCCAGCTGGTGCTGGACTCCCTGCCCTTTCTTCTCAAGGGCGCGATTTGGACCATCGTTCTGAGCTTTGGCGGCATGTTCTTCGGCATGCTGCTGGGCTTCGGCCTTGCCCTCGTCAGGCTCTACGCCATAGCCCCACTGGGCTGGCTGGCCAGGGTCTACATTTCGTTCTTCCGCGGTACGCCACTGCTGGTACAGCTGTTCGTCATCTACTTCGGCCTGCCTGAACTGGGGCTGCAGCTCGAGCCCCTGACCGCAGCGCTGATCGGCTTCTCCCTGAACATGGCGGCCTATGTCGCCGAGATCATGCGGGCGGCCATCGCCTCCATCGACCGTGGTCAGTGGGAAGCAGCTGCCAGCATCGGCATGAGCAAGAGCCAGACGATGCTGCGCGCCATCCTGCCGCAAGCGATGCGTACGGCCCTGCCGCCGCTGGGCAACAGCTTCATCTCGCTGGTCAAGGACACCGCCCTGGCGGCCACCATTCAGGTGCCGGAGTTGTTCCGGCAGGCCCAGTTGATCACCGCGCGCACTTATGAGGTATTCGCCATGTACCTGGCGGCAACGGTGATCTACTGGATGCTCTCCAGCCTGCTCGCCCACCTGCAGAACCGCCTGGAAGCACGTGTCAACCGTCACGAGGCGGACAACTGATGGCTTCGAGCATGATCACCGTTCGCAACCTGAGCAAATCCTTCAAGGGCCAGAGCGTACTCAAGGGTATCGACCTGGATATCGCTCCCGGCGAGGTCGTCGCCATCATCGGCCCCAGCGGCTCGGGCAAGACCACCCTGCTGCGCTGCCTCAACCTGCTGGAAACGCCCGATGGCGGCAGCATCCGCGTCGGCGACATCGAAATCGATGCTGGCAAGCCGATCGGCCAGCAACAGGGGCTGATCCGCAAGCTGCGCCAACACGTGGGTTTCGTGTTCCAGAACTTCAACCTGTTTCCTCACCGCAGCGCCCTGGAGAACGTAATCGAAGGCCCGGTGGTGGTCAGGAAGCAGCCGCGCGACAAGGCCGCCGGCCTTGGTCGGCAACTGCTGGCCAAGGTCGGCCTGGCCGGCAAGGAAGACGCCTACCCCAAGCGCCTGTCCGGCGGCCAGCAACAGCGCGTGGCCATCGCCCGGGCGTTGGCGATGGAGCCGGACGTGATCCTGTTCGACGAACCCACCTCGGCGCTGGACCCGGAGCTGGTCGGCGAAGTACTGGCGACCATCCGCGCACTGGCCGAAGAGAATCGCACCCTGGTGATCGTCACCCACGAGATGAGCTTCGCCCGTGACGTGGCCAACCGAGCCATCTTTATCGACGGCGGCGTGATCGTCGAACAGGGCGACGCCCGCGAACTGTTCAGCGCACCCAAGCAGGCTCGCACCCAGCAGTTTCTCAGCAAGTTTCTCGGTAACGAGCCCGCACGTCGCTGATCAAGGTCGGTAGTAGGCATCCCATAAACGGTTGCGAAACCGGTAGGTAGGATCCAACTCGCGCTTGAGTGCAAAGTACTGGGGCGCTTTGGGATAAGCCTGGAGAAATTGTTCGCGACTAGCATGGATCTGATAAGGCAAGTAATGCCGCCCTCCACAGCGTAAGGCGGCGGCAATCAACTCCTGCGTCCAGGCCGCTGCTCTCTGCCGATCTGTGTCAGATGTGCCTTGCCGGTAATAGAGTACCAACGCGAAAACTTCCTCGGGCGCCCAACTCAGCAAGGTATCCGTATCGGCCTTGGCGTGGCGAATGGAGACGTTGATTAGCGTCGCCTGATGCTTATGAGTCAGACGCGCCAACTCGCCGATAAAGCGTTCCAGCTGTGCTGGCGGCACGAAATACTCCTGCAGCACATAGCTGAAATTCGTCCCGGATATCGGCTCCAGCTCGCTGACGTCAAGACTGGCCTCGTGGTTGCGCCATTGCACCTTAGGGCTGCGAAACAGCAACGGATCGAGCGCCGCCTCGCGCAGTTTGATGCCCGATGGCGAGCTGCTCAGGCGAATCCCCGCGCGCTGCAGATGGCTGCCCTGCTGTCGTGGGCTAAGTCGGTCTGGTTCGGTCAGCGCAGCTTCTGTACGCCGATAGGAAACCGCGCGTACTGTGGAAAAATCATCGGGATAGAGAATGCCGTTGTGCATCACCAGATCGGGCTGGGAAGCTATCTCGCGGTAGAACCACGGCTGATAGTCCTGCAGCGCCATGACCTGACTTTCCCGGGCAATTCGGGTGTTCTCGACCAGACCCAGCGTGGCCTCGACTATGACCCCCAGACCGCCGTAGCCACCGATCACGCCATGAAACAGCGCAGCATTCTTGCTCGGGGTGGCATCCACAACGTGGCCGTCGGCAAGGACCACACGGATGGCCTTTACCGAACCCGCGATGGCCCCCTCACCCACATAGCGGCCGTGCACGTTGACCGATAACGAGCCGCCCACCGTGAAGTTGGCGTAGGACTGCATGACTTGCGGCGACAGGTCGTATTGGTCGATGTATTCGAGTATCGCGCGCCAGGTGATCCCGCTCTGTACTCGAATCTCGCGGCGCTCGGCAGAGAACGCCAGCACCTGGTCGAGACCGCGCATGTCCAGCTGCAGCGCGCCGTCTGCAGCGGTCTGTCCTCCCATGCTGTAACGCCCGCCGCCAATGCTGACGGGGCCCACGTGACTGCGCAGCGCATCAATGACATCCTGCTCGCTACGCGGCACGACCACTCGTGCCACCGCCACAGGGTTGAGACCGCTCACGTCATTGACCACCTCCTGAGCGGTGATGTTGGAGCAGATCAGACAAAGACACAGGAGCAAGCGGCGCATCGAACCATCCTTGGTGAGCAGTGTGGATTGCGAAAACGAGCAACGCTCAGGCGATAGGTTTCAGTCGCGGTCCAGCAAGTGGAATCGCGGCAGCGAAAACCGCCAGCGGATCGCGGCCAGGCGAATGCCCAGTACCACCAGCATGGCCACGCCGGTATCCAGCCAGTGCGGGGTTTGCAACATGCGCAGCAGCACGAAGGTCACCGCGCCGGCCAGGCAGGCGGTGGCGTAGATCTCCTTCTTGAAGATCAGCGGGATCTCGTTGCAGATCACGTCGCGCATCACACCGCCGGCGACGCCGGTCATGATGCCCATGATCACCGCCGTGCTGGAGGGCATCGCGTACTGCAGCGCGACCTCGGTGCCGATCACGGTGAACACGGCCAGCCCGAACGCGTCAGCGATCAGCAAGCCCTTTTCATGGATCGGCCGGGTCATGCGCACCCAGATCACCGTGCCCAGCGCCGCAAGGGTAGCCACCAGGATGTAGGTGTCGTTGCGAATCCAGCTGACCGGGTGGTTACCCAAAATCACGTCGCGCAGGGTGCCGCCGCCCAGGGCGGTAATGATGGCGATGACCAGCACGCCGAACAGGTCCATGGACTTGCGTCCAGCCATCAGCGCGCCGGTGATGGCGAACACCGCCACCCCGAACAGATCCGCGAAATAGAACAGCTGGTTCATCGACAAGTCAGTTCACCGGCGTACGCAAGGTCACGAACTCTTCGGCCGCGCTGGGGTGCACACCGATGGTTTCATCGAATACCTGCTTGGTCGCCCCAGCCCTGAGCGCGACCGCCAGGCCCTGGACGATTTCGCCGGCATCGGGCCCGACCATGTGGCAGCCCAGCACGCGATCGGTCTTGGCGTCGACCACCAGCTTCATCAGCGTGCGCTCGTCGCTCTCGGTCAGGGTCAGCTTCATCGGCCGGAAGCGGCTCTCGAAGATCTTCACCTCGTGCCCTGCTTCACGCGCCTGCTCCTCAGAAAGGCCCACGGTGCCGATGTTCGGCAGGCTGAACACCGCCGTTGGGATCATCCGGTAATCGACCTTGCGGTATTCCTCCGGTTTGAACAGGCGCCGTGCCACCGCCATGCCTTCGGCCAGCGCCACGGGGGTGAGCTGCACGCGACCGATCACGTCACCGATGGCCAGAATCGACGGTGCGCGGGTTTGGTACTCGTCATCGACCTCGATGTAACCCTTGTCGTCCAGGCTGACCGAGGTATTTTCCAGGCCCAGGTTGTCGAGCATTGGGCGGCGACCGGTGGCGTAGAAGATGCAGTCGGCTTCCAGCGTACGGCCATCCTTGAGCGTCGCCTTGAGGCTGCCGTCGGCCTGCTTGTCGATGCGTGCGATGTCGGTGTTGAACTGCACGTCCAGGCCGCGCTTGCCGAGCTCTTCATGTAGGTGGGTACGCAGGGATTTGTCGAAGCCACGCAGGAACAAATCGCCGCGGTACAAGAGCGAAGTCTGCGCGCCAAGACCGTTGAAGATCGAGGCGAACTCCACCGCGATGTAGCCACCGCCGACCACCAGGATGCGCCTGGGCAGCTCTTCCAGGAAAAACGCCTGGTTTGAGTTGATCGCATGCTCATGGCCCGGGATCTCGGGAACATGGGGCCAGCCGCCGGTTGCGATGAGGATACGCTCGGCGCTGTAAATCTTGCCGTCGACTTCCACCCGATGCTCGTCGAGCAGGCGCGCATGGCCCTCGACCAGGGTGACGCCACTGCCCACCAGCAGTTTGCGGTAGATGCCGTTTAGGCGTTCGATCTCGCGGTTCTTGTTGGCGATCAGCGTCGGCCAGCTGAAGCTGGCCTGGCCGGGCGTCCAGCCGAAACCTTCGGCGTGTTCGAACTCATCGGCGAATTGCGCCCCATAGACCAGCAGCTTTTTAGGCACGCAGCCAACGTTGACGCAGGTACCGCCCAGGTAACGGCTTTCCGCCACGGCCACCCGGGCGCCGTAGCCCGCCGCGAAGCGTGCCGCACGTACACCGCCGGAGCCGGCACCGATTACAAACAGATCGAAATCGTAGGTCATAGAAGCCTCCTGAACAGACGCAGAGCATACCGTAAACGCAGCGCCCTGCCCGCCTGGCACATGGGGCAAACTTGTCACCGCCACATTGGGTCTAGAGCCGAGAGGAGGAACCAGACCATGCGCCCGATTCTCACCCATCTTGCCCTGCACGTACCGGACCTGCAGGCCTGCATCAGCTTCTACGAAGATTTCTGCGGCATGCGGGTCATCCACCGCCGCCCTGGCAAGGGTTCGCAGATCGTGTGGATGGCCGAGCCGGGACGTGAGAGCGAATTCATCTTCGTCATCATGCCCGGTGGCGAGCCTCGCCGATTGGCGCCTGGCGATTACAGCCACTTCGGCTTTGCCCTGCAGAGCCGTGATGAGGTCGACGCGGTGGTCGCCAAGGCCGAAGCCGCCGGATGCCTGCTCTGGGCGCAACGCGACCAGCCTTACCCGGTGGGCTATTACTGCGGCGTCCGCGATCCGGCAGGCCATCAGGTCGAGTTCAGCTATGGCCAGCCGCTTGGCCCCGGTGCGACGCCAATCAACGCCAGCTGAACTGGCCCTGGTTAACTACCGCAGGCATAAAAAAACCGCCCGAAGGCGGTTTTTCCAAGCACGTGGCTGGCGAGGCTCAGCCTTTGCCGGTCTTGTAGAGATTCTCGAAGCAGAAGTTGGTCGCCTCGATGTAACCCTCGGCGCCACCGCAATCGAAGCGCTGGCCCTTGAATTTGTACGCCAGCACACAACCGTCCTGGGCCTGCTTCATCAGCGCATCGGTGATCTGGATCTCACCACCTTTGCCCGGCTCGGTCTTCTCGATCAACTCGAAGATGTCCGGGGTCAGGATGTAGCGGCCGATGATCGCCAGGTTGGACGGCGCATCTTCGGCCTTGGGCTTCTCGACCATGCTGTTCACGCGGAAGATGTCGTCGCGGATCATCTCGCCGGCAATCACGCCGTACTTGTGGATCTCGTCCATCGGCACCTCCTGCACCGCCACGATCGAGCAGCGGAACTGGTTGTACAGCTTGACCATCTGGGTCAGCACGCTGTCGCCTTCCAGGTTCAGGCACAGGTCATCGGCCAGGACAACGGCGAACGGCTCGTCACCGATCAACGGACGGCCGCTGAGAATGGCGTGGCCCAGGCCTTTCATTTCCACCTGGCGGGTGTAGGAAAAGGTGCAGTTGTCGATCAGGCGACGGATACCGACCAGGTACTTTTCCTTGTCGGTGTTGCGGATCTGCTCTTCCAGCTCGTAACTGATGTCGAAATGATCTTCCAGCGAACGCTTGCCACGACCGGTCACCATGGCGATTTCGGTAAGGCCGGCGGACAGCGCTTCCTCCACACCGTATTGGATCAACGGCTTGTTCACGATTGGCAGCATTTCCTTGGGCATGGCCTTGGTTGCCGGGAGAAAACGAGTGCCGTAGCCAGCGGCAGGAAACAAGCATTTTTTGATCATGGAAGTCCCTGAATGAGAGAGGGTTATCGACGCCGCAGCAGTCTAGCAGGACGCGCAAGGCTTACAACGGGAGCAATGCAAACAGCTCAAACGTTTGCGGCGGCGGGCAGTCACAACAGGTGAAACCCACCGCAACGCGAGGTTCGCATGTCCATCGACAATGACCTGAAGAAAGAAGTTCTCACTCGTCTGCTGCACGCGCATCCGGCAGGCCTGGGCAAAGAGGTACTGGACAATTTCCGCGGCGAGTACGCGGTCGTGGACGTGCTGAGGCACCTTCACAAAGGCGGCCTGATCCACGATGGCAACCTTTCCGAAACGGACGGCGAGCTGTCCATCCACTATCCCATCAAACTCAGCTCATCGGGTGTCGAGACGGCCAAGCAACTCGACGTCTGATCCGCCCCGAATACCATTCAACCTGCGCCGCTTCCCCTTCAAGGGGCAGCGGCGCAGCTGTTTCTGCGGCCAGACCGAGAGGCGCCGTATCGGATACCGGCAAATCCTGTAAACTCCCGCGCCGCGCGCAGCCGGGATGGCCATTGCAGAGCCCTCGCCTGCCTGCGCCAATGCCTCGGATAGCCAGGGCGGCTTTGCGCAGCGGCGCTGCGTAGCGACTATTCAACACTTGCCGGAACACCTCTCGATGAAACACACCGCAACCTCCCTGTTGCTGGCGGGCAGCCTGCTGGCGCCTGCTCAGGCCATGGCCGATCTCCTGCTGTGGCAGGACAACAGCCTGACCTACCTCAACGGCATCGACTTCAAGATCGATCCGCCACGCCAGCAGACGCTGACCTTCGAGCACGCCAGCGGCTGGAGCTTCGGTGACCTGTTCCTGTTCGTCGACGGCATCAAGTACAACACCGACGCCACCAACGGTGCCGGTGACGGCCACACCTTCTACGGTGAAATCAGCCCGCGCTTGTCATTCGGCAAACTCAGCGGTGCCGACCTGTCGTTCGGGCCAGTCAAGGATGTGCTGCTGTCCGCCACCTACGAATTCGGCGAGGACGATGTCGACGCCTACCTGCTGGGCCCGGCAGTGGATCTGGCCATACCCGGCTTCGACTACTTCCAGCTCAACACCTACCTGCGCCGCCCGGACGGCAAGCGCGACGGCCGCAACGTGTGGCAGATCACTCCGGTGTGGAGCTATACCATCCCGGTCGGCCGCTCCGACCTGGTGATCGACGGCTTCATCGACTGGGTGGTGGACAACGACGACAGCTACCACGCCAACCTGCACATCAACCCGCAGATCAAATATGACCTGGCCAAGGCCATGGGTTGGGGGCAGAAATTCTACGTAGGCGTCGAATACGACTACTGGAAAAATAAGTACGGCATCGACAACGACAGCCCGCTCGGTGATGACGTGCTCGGTGGCACCAACCAGAGCGCCATCAGCCTGCTGGTCAAGGCGCACTTCTGATGCGCCGAGCTGGCCGTCGCCGTTGCGGCGGTCAGCCTTCCAGCAATACCCGAGCGGCCTGATCGGTGGCCAGTAGGCTGTATTGATGAAGGCTCAAATAGCGACCGTCCTTATATTCGACATCGCGCAATGTGCCCTCAAAGCTGAAGCCCAGCTTCTCGGCCAGTCGCCAGCTCGCCACGTTCTCCGGCTCGATATCAAGGTGGATGCGGTGCACATTCATGACCACCAGAGCGTGGCGAAGAATGTGCGGCAAGGCCTGCTGCATAAGACCACGCTGCCAGTGATCCGGCAGCAGCCAATAACCCATCTCAATGCCCTGATGCTCATGACTCCAATCATTGAAGCCACAGGCGCCAATCAGCACATTCCGATTATTCGCCAGCCCCCACCAGATGCCCGCTTCGTCTGCCAACAACTGCTCGTACCACTGCATCTGCTCGCCAGCAGCGGCCAGGCTCGAATAGGAAACACCGTAATGGGCGATGACCTGCGGATGCGATAAACCCGCGTAAACCTGCTCGATATCACCCGGGAGAATGCGCCGCAATCTGTAGCCAGCAAACGAGAATTCGGGAAATGCGGTAGTCGAGCTATCCATGCTTCACTGCTTGCACCGCATAGTGCGTATGAGGAGATAAAGATGCGTGGGCTTCGCATGAGCCGACGCTTGAAATGGTGCCCCGAGCCGGAATCGAACCGGCAAGGCCTTGCGGCCGGCAGATTTTAAGTCTGCTGTGTTTACCAATTTCACCATCGGGGCGGCGAAATATGCGAGGGCAGGACTATATACGCCCCCACGCAGCGCCGCAACTTTAAAGCATGCAATAAAAAACCTCGTAAATCAGTGATCTACGAGGTTCTTACGGCAAGCTTGCCGATGCTTGATACGGTCTGTGCAAGCAGTTACTTGCTGCTGCGACCCACTAGCAGACCAATCAGCAGACCGAAACCGGAGGCAACGGCGACCGAGGTCCAAGGATTGCTTTCGATACGGTCCTGAGCATTGCCGATGGTTTCACGGCCCAGCTCTACAGCCTCACGCCCCTTGTCAGTGATGGTGCCTTTGGCCTCGTTCAGCAACGCGATCACTTTCTCACGAGCCTCATGAGCCTTGTCGCCGGAAAACGACTCGGCATCGCCCAGTGCTTTGCTGGCTTGGTCGAGAAGTTTCTTCAGTTCCTTGGCGCTTTCCTGTTGAAACTGATCCAGGCCGCTTTCAAGCGAAGTTTTACGTGCCATTGGCAAGTGCTCCATAACAGTGATTGACACTATCTAGGAGGCACAGCCAAACGGCAGAGTTCAGGCTTTTTACCCTTAATCCAGCTCACGCACTCAGGCATCGAGCGGAATAATACCGGTATGGGCCACATAGTCGCCTGCCATGCCGCGCACCCGTGCACGCAGATCAAAGGGCATGTCCGACCGGAAGGTGACTGCATGCCCGATCAACTGACCATTTTCGTCTACCCGCTCGCGTTCTTCCTGCATCCAGGTCTGCAGCTCGTCCTCCGTCAGGCCGAGCTCCTGAGCCAGCAGTGCATTGAAACGCTCGAGATCGTAGCCATCGAATTTTCCGCCGTCCATATCCTCGCCCTCCTCAGTTCGGTGTTGCTAACTGAGGCCGCCCAGATGAGTCGACAGTTCCACCAGTCTTGACCAATTGCTCAGGCCCGCTGCTCGGCGGTGCCGGAATTGAGCGTGCGCAGATCCTGTCGAAGCTGCATGACCAATTGCGAAATCTGCCGTGACGTGGACAGCTCGGCGCGGGAAATGCCGGTGACATTGAGGTAGACCTGGGCGGTGACCGGGTCCCTGATCTGAATGGTCACCGACTCATTGCCATCGATGTAGCAACTGCATGCCAACGGCAGAAAGGCACACTCGACTATGTGACGCTGCTCGAGAACGGACATCATCCTGAATACTCCTTCCTCACATTGATGACGAATGGAGTCTAGCTGGCTCACAAAAACCAGCATGAGACATGTTGTCCCGTCCATCGGTTGGCCATAGCTGAGCGTGAATTACCAGTAGCGAGCTGCTGTGAACCCACTGCGCCACCCTCTCACACCGTTCAGCGCCCATTCCGGGCTGCTGATAATCGACGATATGAACCATGGCACAGAAGGTCTCAGGCCCTGAACGCATACCCTAATTGGTGATGGAAACGATGGGAATGCCAAGTGACGTCAGACAAGGCTGTGTAGTCGCCTACTCAAGGTCGACTCCTCTGCCATGCTGACCAAGCGCGGGCTGACCGGGAACTGCCAACTCAATCTCAGCTGGCGCCTGCAAATTAACCACCAGCCGAACATCAGGCGACGCACTCACGCACGGAAATCCAACGCTGGACGAGGAACGCCACGTGGAAAGTGCACTAGGAGAAACTTTTTTACCGCCAGCGGCCCGATCGTACCTTGGGCACAACGCCCTAGGTTCTGTACGAAAAGTCGGTGCGGGTAGAATTGCCGCCATGATTGGCTGGAGGCCCGCATGGCAAAGCGCTACGAACTCCCCGATGCAGCCTGGGAGTTGATCAAGGATCTCGTTTCCCCGGAACAGAAGATGGGCCGGCCGCGCAGTGATGATCGTCTGTTGCTCAACGGAATCTTCTGGATTCTCTGCTCCGGTGCCGCCTGGCG
>NZ_VIVP01000003.1:0-430303 GCF_007993955.1 Pseudomonas sp. AG1028 | reverse complement strand
AAGCAACCACTCAGGTCTTGGTCATCCTGGCTAGAAAGCTCGCCAGAGTCGCATTCGCCTTGATGAAAACTCAAGGCGAGTACATCAGCAGAAGGGCATAAAGGCATTGCCCTAAACCATAGAATCTCCCACGAGTGAACGACCGCTTCCGCCTTAAAGCGCCCCAGTCCTTCTCGCTACAACACCTGCCGCAAGAACGCCTGGGCACGCGGATCCTTCGGCTGAGCGAAGAACTCGGCGGGCGGCGCGTCCTCGAGCAGTTTGCCGTGATCGAAGAACAGCACGCGGTCGGCCACTTCGCGGGCGAAACCCATCTCGTGGGTGACGCAGACCATGGTCATGCCTTCGAGCGCCAGCTGCTTCATCACGTCGAGCACTTCGCCGACCATTTCCGGGTCGAGGGCCGAGGTGGGCTCGTCGAACAGCATTACCTTGGGATCCATGCACAGGGCGCGGGCGATGGCCACGCGCTGCTGCTGGCCGCCGGAGAGGCGCGACGGAAACTCACCGGCCTTCTGGCCGATGCCCACCTTGTCGAGGAGCGCCCGGGCCTTGGCTTCACGCTCGGCCTTGCCGCGCTTGCGCACGACCTTCTGGGCCAGGCACAGATTCTCCAGCACAGTCATGTGCGGGAACAGGTTGAAGTGCTGGAACACCATGCCGACTTCACGACGGTAGGCATTGATGTCGGTCTTCGGGTTGGCGAGATCGAGGCCATCGATGCTCACCGAGCCTTCGTCCAGTTCTTCCAGGCCATTGAGGCAGCGCAGGAAGGTCGACTTGCCGGAGCCGGACGGGCCGATCACCACCAGCACCTCGCCGCGTGCCACCTGGGTGGTCACGCCGTCGACGGCGCGCACCTGCTGGCCGCGGGCGTCGAACACCTTGATCAGATCACGGACTTCAATCACTTTGCGCGAGCCTCCGTTCCAGGCGGTTGGCGATCTGCGACAGCGGCAGGTTGATCACCAGGTAAAGGGCCGCGACGCAGAACCAGATCTCGAACGTGGAGAACGAGGTGGTGATGGCTTCGCGGCCGCTCTTGGTCAGCTCGGTGATGGCGATCACCGAGACCAGCGAGGTGTCCTTGACCAGGCTGATGAACTGCCCGGCCAATGGCGGTAGCACGCGCTTGAACGCCTGCGGCAAGATCACGTGGCGCATAGACTGCGCCGCGCTCAGGCCCAGCGAACGGGCCGCTTCATCCTGACCGCGAACGATGGACTGCACCCCGGCGCGCACGATCTCGCCGACATAGGCGCCGGTGAACAGGGCCAGCGCCGCCACACCGGCGAACTCGCGGGACAAATTGAGCACCGTGCCGATGAAGAAATAGAAGATGAAGATCTGCACCAGCAGCGGCGTGCCGCGCACCAGCTCGACGTAAAGCGTCGACAGGTGGCGCAGCGTTGGGTTGCCGGACAACCGGCACAGGCCGGTGACCAGGCCGATCAGCAAACCGAACACGCCCGCCGCCACGGAGATCCACAGCGTGGTCCACAGCCCCCAGAGCAGCGGCCCAGCGGCCCAGTGACGGGTGACGCCGATGACATCGCCCTCGGCCACGTCGTCGCCTTCGCTGAGCTGCAGGCTGTCGCTGGCCACGGTGAGCTGCTGCTGTTCGCCACCTTCACCGGTCAGGGTAACCAGGGCGTCGCTGCCCTGACGGCTGATGCTCTCGACGCTGCCGTAGTCAGCCGCACGCTGCGCTTCTTCGGCGTGGTAGGCGAAGTACTGGGGAACGCGATTCCAGCGCCATTCGTAGGAAATCAGCGAGGTGGAATACCAGATCGCCAGGATACCCAGGACCAGGATCAGCCCGGTCAGCAGGTGCCAGGGCCACTGGGCTTTCTTCTGTTTAGCCACGGTGAGTGTCTACCCGTTGAGTTGCCAACATGACAGCGCGCGGACTAGCCGCGCGCCGGGTGTAGCGAAGTGAAGCGCGAATGCGCTTACTCCATCTCTTTCAGCCAGTTAGTGCTCTTGAACCACTTGGCGTGGATCCGATCGTAGGTACCGTCTTCGCGGATCTGGTGCAACCAGTTGTTGATCCAGTTGATGCTGTCGTAGTCACCCTTCTTCAGGCCGAAGGCCAGGGGTTCGAAAGTGAACGGCTCATCGAGGAAAACCAGCTTGCCGGCACCGGCCTTGTTCACCGCCACGACGTTGTACGGTGCATCGTAGATGAAGGCATCGGCCTTGCCGTTGACCACGTCCATCACCGCTTCCTGCTCGTTGTCGAAGCCGCTGTACTTGGCCTGGGCGATCAGCTTCTTGGCGACCATCTCGCCGGTGGTGCCGATCTTCGAGGTGATGCGGTAGTCGGCGCTGTTCAGATCCTTGTAGCTCTTGACCTTGTCAGCCAGCTCCTTGCGGATCAGCAGGGTCTGGCCGACCACGATGAAGGGCTCGGAGAAGTTGATGCGCAGGTTGCGCTCCTGGGTCAGGGTCATACCCGAGCCGATCATGTCGAACTTGTCGGTCAGCAGGGCCGGGATGATGCCGTCGTAGGACGTGGAAACCAGCTCCAGCTTGACGCCCATGGCCTTGGTCATGGCCTTGAGCAGGTCGACTTCGAAGCCGATGATCTCACCGCGCTTGTTGGTCATCTCGAAAGGCATGTAAGTCGGGTCCATGCCCACGCGCAGGGTACCGCGCTTGACCGCGTCGTCGATGACGCCAGCTTGGGCGATGCCCGTGAAGGCGCAGACGGATAACAGCAGTGAGGCGACAAGCTTTTTCATTCTTGCTCCTGAAAGGCAAACGATTATGGGGCCGGCTCAGGCTCGTGCACCGGCACGGTGCAAGTGGCTGGCCCTTCGATAAGGCGGCGCGGCATGCTAACCGTGATCGCCGCCGTTGGCGAGAGATACGCGCCAGATCAGCGACAAACAGCAGCGCAGAGCCGCGACTCAGTAGGCAAGAAGCAGGCCAGTGAGCGGCCTCGATCAGGTTTCCAGCAAAAAGGTCACAGGCCCATCGTTGACAAGCTGTACCTGCATGTCGGCACCGAAGCGCCCGCTGGCGACCTGCGGGTGTTGCGCACGTGCCTGTTCGAGCAGGTGGTCGAACAGCGCTTCGCCCAGCGCAGGCGGTGCCGCGGTGGAGAAACCGGGGCGCAGGCCACTGCGGGTATCGGCGGCAAGGGTGAACTGGGAAACCAGCAACAGGCCGCCGCCGATGTCCTTGAGTGACAGGTTCATCTTGCCGGCCGCGTCGCTGAACACCCGGTAATTGAGCAGCTTGTGCAGCAACTTGGCGCAGCTGGCCTCGTTGTCCTGCGGCTCGACGCCAACCAACACCAGCAGGCCCTGCTCGATGGCGCCCACGGTCTCGCCGGCGATATCCACACGGGCGCTGGAAACGCGTTGCAGCAGTGCCTTCATGCTTCGTCCGGCGCCAGGTCGAGCAGGCGATGGGCGATCTCGTCGGCGGCGCGCACCAGCGCATCGGCGATGCCTGGCTCGGCGGCCGAATGACCGGCCTCGCGGATGATCTGCAGCTCGCTGTTGGGCCAGGCCTGATGCAGCGCCCAGGCGTTGTCCAGCGGGCAGATGGCGTCGTAGCGGCCATGTACGATGATGCCCGGCAGGTGGGCGATCTTCGGCATGTCACGCAGCAGCTGATTGGGCTCCAGAAAAGCATCGTTGACGAAGTAGTGGCACTCGATGCGGGCGATCGACAGCGCGCGCAGGCTCTCGGCGAAGCGCTCGACCACCTGGGGGTTTGGCCGCAGCGTGGCGGTACGCCCTTCCCAGCATGACCAGGCCTTGGCGGCGTGCATCTGGGCGATCTGGTCAGAGCCGGTCAGGCGCTTGTAGAACGCCTGCATGAGGTCGCCCTGCTCTTCGGCGGGAATCGGCGCCAGGTAGTCCTGCCAGTAATCGGGGAACAGCCGACTGGCGCCCTCCTGGTAGAACCATTTGAACTCCTGGGGGCGGCACAGGAAGATGCCGCGCAGAATCAGCGCATGCACGCGGTCCGGGTGTTTCTGCGCGTAGGCCAGCGACAGGGTCGAGCCCCAGGACCCACCGAACAGCACCCATTTGTCGATACCCAGGTGCTCGCGGATGCGCTCCATGTCGGCAACCAGATCCCAGGTGGTGTTGTTCTCCAGGCTGGCGTGGGGCGTTGAGCGGCCGCAGCCGCGCTGGTCGAAGGTGACGATACGGTACAGGGTCGGGTCGAAGTAGCGGCGGCTGGCCGCATCGCAGCCGGCGCCAGGGCCACCATGCACGAACAGCACCGGCAGACCGTCCGCCGAGCCGCTTTCGTCCACGTAGAGAACGTGCGGCGTCTGAACCGCCAGTTCGTGGCGGGCGTACGGTTTGATCTCCGGATACAGCGTCTGCATGGTGCCCTCCTGAGGAAGAATTGAGATAGGCTCGGGCACGCTCGCGCGTGGCGGGCTAGTGCGCTCGTTCGGGCATCATAACCATGAAAAGGAAATTCGGCATGTCGAGACGGAAATTTGCCATGCCCCTGCTCCTGCTCCTGCTCGCCGTTCTGCTCAGCGGCTGCAGCGCCAAGGACGACCCGCAGGCCAGGCTGGAAGCCGCCGTGCAGCAACTGCAGGAAAACCTCGAAGCGAAGAAGACCGCGGCGGTGATGGATCAACTGCACAGCGAGTTCCGCGCCCAGCAGGCCAACGACCGCGACTGGGCCAAGCGCACCATGACCTTACTGTTCCTGCGCCACAACAACGTCAAGGTGCTGGCCCTGAGCAAGAACAGCCGCGTGGACGTGACCTACCGCGACAAGGGGTACACGGACGCACAGGTGGGCCTGACCGGAGCTGAAGGACTGATCCCCGATAGCGCCCGGCATTACGCCGTGAAGCTGGAATGGTGGCAGGACGACGGCGGGTGGAAACTCGCGCGGCTGGATTGGGAGTGAGAGCCCTGTGCGGCATTGGCCGAAACGCGGTGATGGATGACGCAGCACCTCACAACTGCATCGCCCGGCAGACGGCCGCCTAGCGCTGCTCTACCCATTAGGATGCGGTTAAACGTAGGGTGGGTGGAGGCATTACCGGCCTGAGGGAATCTCTCGATCCCCGCCGCCGCAACCCAACATCTGCGCACGCCGAATGCTGATCGGCTACGCAATGGTGGGATTCGCGGCCTCTACGAAATACGGCCAGTCACTGCGCCGGTTTGGCGCCGTCACGCCAGATCAGCTCGCTGGTGTCATAGCCCTGTGCGCGGGCCACGGACAGCAGCTCGTCACGCACTTCGTTGGAAATGGTCGGAGTACGCGATAGCAGCCACAGGTATTTGTGGTTGGGGTGGCCGACCAATGCAGTCTGGTAGTCGTCGTCCAGATCCAGCACCCAGTACTCGCCCTTGGTCACGCCGGGCAGCAGGCGGCTGAACCAGTTGTCGAAGGTCACCCACAACTTGTCGGTCTTGCCTTCGACCTGTGGCACGGCGCGGCCCTCGACCTGGTTCCACTGGCCATCGGCTTCGCGGCAGCGGTTGGTGACCGCCACGCTGCCGTCATCCTGCAGTTGGTAGTGCGCCTCGGACTCCACGCAGTTGCGCTGGAAGAACATCGGCAGGCGCGCGATCTCGTACCAGGTGCCCTGGTAGCGCTCGAGATCGACCGAGTCGACGGTCTTCGGCGGCGCCATGCCGGTGCCCGAGTTGGCACAGCCGGTCAGCAGCAGGGCACCCAGTGCAATGGCGCCTAGAATACGTTTGCTCATCACTTCAATCCTTTCGAAGAAAACATGATCACCTTGTCACCGGCGTACTGGACGCTGATGAAACTCACCTGGTCGCCCCAGGTGCAGCTGGACATGCCCAGCGCGCCCGAGCACTCGGTAGGCTTGCCGAGCAGGTTCTCGACCTCGGCCTTGTTCATGCCCGAATAGAGCTTGGCGTAGTTTTCCTGATTGACCTTGCCGCAGGCGGCCAGCATGACGCAGCCTGCCAGCAACGCAATAACGCGCAGACGCATGGGATATCTCCAGTGTCCTGTGAGTGCCGGATGCCGGTTCGACGTCAGAAGCGTGAGCCCGGTTCCGCGAGAAAGCGCAACTCGTCCGCGCTGCTGACGCGCCCGAGAATCTCGTTGCGATGAGGAAAGCGCCCGAAGCGCTCGATGACCTGCTGGTGGCGCACGGCGTAGTCGAGAAAGCCGGCGAACAGCTCGCGCTCGGCATCACCGGCCTGCTCGGCCAGCTCACGGAACAGTTGCACGGCGCGGGTCTGCTGAAGTGGATCCTCGGCGTGCTCAAGCACCAGGTAGATGAACACCCGTTGCAGCGGCGACAGCTCGCGATCCCAACCCAGGGTAATGCCCCGCTCGACCAGTTCTCGGGCGCGAACATCGCCGGCAAAGGCCAGCGGCGTATCGCGGTGGATCATGCGCGGCAGTTGGTCGAGTAACAGCACCTGGGCGAGCCAGCCGTGGGGATCGGCCGACCAGCCCTGCAGCTCGCCGGTGATTGCCTGCTCGACCAGCAAACCGAAGCGCTCACGTGCTTCGGCATCCTGCGCGTCACGCTTGCCGAACCACAGCTTGTGCTTCTCGGCAGCGCTCTGCGCAGCCGTACTCGCCGGGCCGAACCACCAGTCGAGCAACGGCTGCCAGGGCGTCATCGGTCAGCCCTTGTGGTAGCCGGTAACGCGCTCGACTTCTTCCTTGGAACCGAGGAACACCGGCACACGCTGGTGCAGGGAGTCGGGCTGGATGTCGAGGATGCGCTGCACGCCATCGGTGGCGGCGCCACCAGCCTGCTCAATGATGAAGGACATCGGGTTGGCTTCGTACATCAGGCGCAGCTTGCCAGCCTTGTCCGGCTCACGGCTGTCGCGCGGGTACATGAACAGGCCGCCGCGGGTCAGGATGCGGTGCACGTCGGCGACCATCGAGGCGATCCAGCGCATGTTGTAGTTCTTGCCCAGTGGGCCTTCCTTGCCGGCCAGCAGCTCGTCCACATAGCGTTTGACCGGGGCTTCCCAGTGGCGCTGGTTGGACATGTTGATGGCGAATTCGGCGGTACTTTCCGGCACGCTGATGTTGTCGTGGGTGAGCACGAAGCTGCCCAGCTCGCGATCCAGGGTGAAGCCCTTGACGCCGTTGCCCAAGGTCAGGATCAGCATGGTCTGCGGGCCGTAGATGGCGTAACCGGCGGCAACCTGCTGGGTGCCCGGCTGCTGGAAGGCCTTTTCATTGAGGCTTTCATTCTGCGAAAGGTACTCGCTGGGGCAGCGCAGTACCGAGAAGATGGTGCCGACCGAGACGTTGACGTCGATGTTCGAGGAGCCGTCCAGCGGGTCGAATACCAGCAGGTAGGCACCCTTGGGGTACTTACCGGGGATCTGGTAGGCGTTATCCATTTCCTCGGAAGCCATGCCGGCCAGGTGACCGCCCCACTCGTTGGCTTCGAGCAGGATGTCGTTGGAGATCACGTCGAGCTTCTTCTGCACTTCGCCCTGTACGTTCTCGGTGCCCATGCTGCCGAGCACGCCGCCCAGGGCGCCCTTGGAAACGGCATGGCTGATCTCCTTGCACGCACGCGCCACCACTTCGATCAGGAAGCGCAGATCGGCCGGGGTGTTTTGACTACGGGTCTGCTCGATGAGGTAACGGCTCAGGGTAACGCGGGACATGAAGGACTCCGGGAAGGAAGGTAATCGGAAGGAGTTTAACCCTTTCCAGAAACAGACGCCTCAGCGGCGGAGGCCAACCGCGGCAGCGGGCTGCATACGCGGTTACGACCACGGCGTTTGGCTTCGTACAAGGCGGCGTCGGCAGCCTGCAGCAACTCGTCGAGCGCTCTGCCCTGCTCAGGCCACAGCGCCAGGCCAGCCGAGAGGGTCACGTGGCGCAAGCCACTGCGGGTTTCGATCGGTTTTTGCGCCAGTCCCTGGCAGATGGCCTCGAGGCGTTTGGTCGCTTCGCGGGCATCGGCACCGGGAAGAATGACAAGGAACTCCTCACCGCCGATACGAAAGACCGTATCGGAACTGCGCAAGTTCACCAGCAGATACTGGGCGACGCTCCTGAGCACATCGTCGCCATCCAGATGGCCGTATTGATCGTTGAGCTGCTTGAAGTGATCCAAATCGATCAACGCCACTGCCAGCGGGGCGTTCTCACGACGCGCACGAGCCAGCTCACGACCGAACAGCTCGTCCAGATAACGCCGATTGTAAAGGCCGGTCAGCGGGTCGCAGAGTGCCTGTTCACGTAGTTGCTCGTGCAGACTGGTAATGGTGCGCAGGCGTTCCTCGCTCAGCGCGAGGGCTTCAGCGAGCTTGAGTTTGGCGCGTTGGCGCTGGGTCACGTCGCGCAGATAGAGCAACTGGCCGAGTACCAGAATGCCGTGGCGAGTCAGCCGCTCGATGGGGCGCGTGCGTACCTCGAAGTAATGGTTGGCATCGCTCTGGATCAGCAACGGCTCACGCAGCTCACCCTGTTCCACCAACTGCACCGCCAGCTCGCCGCCGAAACCCGGCCAGTCCTGCAGGCGACGCCCCTGCCAGTCGTTCTTCAACCCGCCAAGCTTGAGCGCCGCCTGGTTGGCCTCGATCACCCGCCACTGGGTGTCGACCACCATCACCGGATCGGGCAGCGCTTCGAGCAGCAGATGACGAGCCACCGGCACCATGTCGAACAGCCGTACGCCGAGGATCAGCCAGGAAAACGCCGCCAGGGTGAACACGAAACTGAAGGGCGTCGGGTCGACGCCGAACACCACGAAACCAAAGCCGACATAGGCGATGTTGGCCGACCAGGGCACCGCGGTGATCAGCACGAACGCCAGGTAATGGCGCCGGTGCACGCCATGGCTGATCAGCGCGGCGCGCAGCACCACCACCAGGCTGAAGCTCATGAACAGGTAGACGTACACCGCCGCGGCATAGAACAGCGGGCCGTGGTCGAAGCGGATCGGCGCGCCCGGCTCGCCGGAAACCGGCCCCGTGGCGGCGCCATAGAACAGGCCGTGCCAGGGGTTGCTCAGCACCACCAGCCAGATCAGCAGCGGCATGAGGATCATGCCCAGCATCGAGCGGCGCCCCAGGGGCTGGCGCACGCTGCTCACGTACTGCCAGAGAAACACCGCCCAGAAGGTCGGCACGCTGATGATGCCCGGCCACGACATGGTGGCCCAGAGCATCTTGCACTCGGGCGCCACGGAGGCCACTTCCAGGCCGGCCATGAACATCCACCACATGCTCGCCAGGTGCATCAGGATGAAGGTGTCACGCCCCGGGAAATCGCGCTGATTGATCACCCAGCGTGCCAGCAGCACACCGCCGATACAGACCACTGCGGTGACCAGCACCGCGATGTCGAGGCGCCAGGCGTTGACCAGGCAGGAATTCATGCGCCTGCCCCGCCCGCCCGGCGGCAGAAAACGGCCGGGCACGACGCAGCGCGACGCGAGACACGGGCAAGCATGGAGGACGTATCCATTCCGACAGGCTCAGGATAGAGGCCAGCGCAAAGCGCCTGGCGACCTAAAATCCAGCCGAGCCGCGAGCCAATGAGGGCAGACAGGGAGGGCGGGAATTTTCGCCGCTACAATACTGCAATTCGCTGCATTCTCCGCAGTTTTTTATCGGACCAGTGCAGGGAAAAACGCCGAAGTGGAGCCGCCGGCCGGCAGATAATTGTTCACTATTTCCCCAACATGGCTATGATCGCGCGCCGCCAAACCATGCGAACCTCCCCGAGATGAAAAGCAACCTGATCGCCGCCGCGGAAATCGACCGCCTCGACACCTGGGCACGCTACACCGCCGACATGTGCCACAGCTGCATTTCCAGCTGCTGTCAGCTGCCGGTCGAAGTGCGTATCAATGACCTGATCCGTATCGGCGTGGTCGACGAATTCGAGCGTGGCGAACCGCCGCGCAACATCGCCAAGCGCCTGCAGAAAGACGGCCTGGTGGAGCGCTTCAACCAGAAGTCCGGAATCTTCACCCTGACGCGCATGAGCAACAACGACTGCTATTACCTGGATCGCAAGACCCGGCTGTGCACCATCTATGACCGGCGCCCGGACACCTGCCGTAATCATCCCAAGATCGGCCCGCGCCCGGGCTACTGCGCCTGGCGGCCTAAGTAAGGCTGCAACGTCTGGTTACCCGGACGCCTGAACACCACGCTTCGCTGATCCCTCGAATCCTCCACACCGGCCCGCACCGCCACCCGGAGGATTTCCATGCGCTCCCGCTTTCTTGCACACGCCCTGTTTGCTGCTCTCGCCGCTGCACTGGCAGGCACTGCAACGGGCGACAGCGCGCGGCCTGACTGGCAGGAGCCGCTGCTCGAACGCCTGCAGGCAATCACCGCCAAACAGAACGGCGAGCTGGGCGTCTACGTCAAGGATCTACACAGCAACCTGGCGGTCACCCTGCGTGCTGAAGAACGTTGGTATATGGCCTCCGGGATCAAGGTGCCGGTGGCCATTGCGGTGCTGCGCGGTGTCGAGCGCGGCGACTGGCAGCTCGACACACGCCTGTCGCTTGAAGCTGACGATTTTGTCGATGGTGCCGGCAGCACCAACCAGTACGGGCCCGGCGAGCGCCTGAGCGTGCGCTTTCTGCTCGAGCAGATGATCATCTACAGCGACAACACCGCCACCGACCGGCTGATTCGCCTGGCCGGCCTGGATGCCGTAAACGGCTTGGTGCGCGAACTGGTGCCAGAGGGCTTCGAGCCGATCACCACCCTGGGCGACGTGCGCCGGCATATCTATGCCGAATTGCACCCGGCGGCGGCGAAGCTCGGTGGCCGCGACCTGCTGCGTCTGCGCCAGGCACGCCAGGACGACGCGCGCCTGAACCGCCTGGCCGAGCTACTCGGCGTCCCACGTTCGGCCCTGGCACCGATCAGCCTGGGCAGCGCTTACACCGCCTACTACCGCAGCAACCTCAACGCCGCCACGCTCTCGGCCTATGGCGAGCTGCTCGAACGGCTGGCCACCGGCCAGGCATTGGGCAATGAGCAGACCGCCTACCTGCTGTCGGTGATGAGTCGAGTCAAGACCGGCAGCAAACGCCTGATCGCCGGCCTGCCAAAGGACGCCCGCCTCGCCCACAAGACCGGCACCCAGCGTGCGCGTATCTGTGACTCGGGGCTGATCGAAACACCTCAGCGTGGCGCCGCCGAGCCGGTACTGATCGTCGCCTGCGTGCAGGGCGAACTGTCCCTGAGCAAGGCCGAACGCACCTTGCGCCAGGTGGGCGAAGCCCTCACAGACTCTGGAGTGCTGAGCCGTGACGCAATCAACTGAGGGCCTGGCCATGAAGATCCTGTTCGCGGGCCTCGCCCTGCTTGGTTGTGCGGCGCTGTCTCTGTGGCTGTGGGCTGCACCCCAACGAGACGCGCGTTTCGACGCTTTGGCCGAGCGGCTGCGCGAACTCGACGAGGCCTCGCCCGGTCAGTTGGGCGTCTATCTGCTGCGCACTGCTGACGGCAGCGAGCTGAGCCATCAAGCCGAGCGCAGCTGGTACCTGGCCTCGGCCACCAAGGCGGCAATCGCCATCGCCGTGCTGCAGGAAGTCGACGACGGCAAGCTGCAGCTCGACCAGCCGATCACCCTCGAAGAAGGCGACCGGGTCGACGGCTCCGGTGGCCTGGTGTGGGAAGACGCCGGCTCCCGTTACAGCGTCGGTGAACTGCTGCGCGAGATGTTGCAGGAGAGTGATAACACCGCCGCCGACATGCTGATCCGCGCAGCCGGCCTGGAGCGCATCAACGAGCGTATCACTGCAGCCGCCGGCGGCGACTTCGGCAAGGTGACCCGTCTGCTGGACGTGCGCCGCGACCTGTACGGGCAGCTGCACTCCGACGCCCGCTCAATTGAAAATCGCCAGATCGTCGAAATCGCCGCGGCGCCGCTCGGCCCGCAGCGAGTCGAGGCGGTGGCCAACGCCCTGGACATGAAGCCCGAACAGCTGGAAACCCGCGACATCGACCAGGCCTACCGGCGCTATTACGAGAGCGGCCTGAACAGCGCCACGCTGGTCGCCTACGGGCAGCTGCTCGGCAAGCTGGCCAAGGGCGAATTACTCTCCCGGCCCAGCACCGAACTGCTTTACGACATCATGGGCCTGGACAGCTACGAGGCCTATCGCCTGGAAGCCGGCCTGAGCGAACAGCTGCCCTTTATTCAGAAAACCGGCACCCAGCGCGGCCGCGCCTGCCACATGGGCATCGCCAACCCAGAGGGCGAAGACGCCCTGGTCATCCTCGCCTGCGCCGAGGCGCTCGATGAGGACGCCGAAGCCGGCAAGCTGTTCGAACGGGTCGGCGAGGCGATTCAGGAGCTGGTGCTGGACGCGCCTGCCGAAACGGCCTGAAAGCCCGCAGTATTAGCCACAGCGGCGCTTGCGCTCAGGCGCGTCCGTTGGCCGCACGCAACACACTGAGCGCCATCAGCACCAACACGCCGACACCGATCAACAGCACGGCCCACAAACCGGCGCGCTTCCAGTCGAAGCCAGGCTCCGCCGGCAGGGCCGCAGGCTCCAAATCAACCTGCGCAATCCGGCCATCGATGACCGCCTGCCCCATGCCCGCCAGGCGCTGTGCATCGAAACCGGGCACCAGGGTGGTGACGGGCAGGCTCCCCGCCTGTGCATTCGTCCGGCCAAGGGCCAGCTGATAAGGCGGATTGCCGCGAACCAGAAACAGCAGCTCAGTCGCGCGCATGGCAACCTGCAGACGCGGCTCGCTCAGCCCCAGACCGCCGCCGCGGCTATCGACCTGCAAGCGCAACTGGCTGACCGGCAGGGGCGGCAGCTCGATCTGATCCTGCACCAGCTCGTGACCATCACCAGGCAGTCGGTAAAGAACCGAGTTCGCCAGCGGCGCCCACGGCCCTTTGCTGTCGCGTCGCCCCTCCAGCATCACCGGAGCCAGGCTGTTGGCCTGCTCGATCTCGACGCGCACGCGCTCCAGTGGCAAGGCCAGCGGCAGGGTCCAGGTAACGCCCTGCTCATCCACCTGCCCCTGCAGCGCAGCCGACCAGATAAGCGCAGCAGGTTCGGCCTTACTGCGTGTGCCGCTGACACTGGCAGCGCTGAGGTTGGCCGCCTGCTCCGGCGCCAGCCACAGCAGGCGCAGGTAGCGCGCCCGGATAGTCGGCAGCTCCACTTCGCTCTTGTCGATGCGTTCGCCATTGAAGCTCAGGCGGGCGACCTGCCCCTCGCCCACGGGCCGCCAATGATCCAGGTCGTCACTGGCCTCGATGCTGAAGCGCTGGAAGCCTTCGCTCTCGGCCTGCCACTCCAGGTAGAGGCGCTGCAGGGAAAAGTCTGTGGCGCTGGCGTCCAGCAACCAGCCGCGCAACACCTCGGCAGTGGCGGCCGGTTCGGCGACTTCGATGATCGAGCCATCATCGCCACGCTGCACACGCAAGGTCGGCACGGCATCGCGGCGTCCTGCCGGACCACGCAGCGGGAACAGCCTCAGATCGGCGCGCTGCTGGCTCTCGGCAAAGCGCTCGGCGCCGGGGATCAGGCTGTAGGCCAGGCGCTCGCCTTCGCCATTGAACAGGCGCAGGTCGCGAAAGTCGGCGTGGTGGGCAGCAAGCTGAGCTTCCATCGGCAACTGCATCCGATACCAGGGGCCCTCGCCACTGAGGGTCAGCGGTACGCTCACGGCATAGTCCAGGGGACGCTCGGAAAGCTCGGCCGCGGCCACCAGAGGCGTGCCCAGCGTAAGCAGCGCCAACGCGATATTCAGCTTCATGCTGGCACCTGCTCCTTGGCTTCTCGGCGTGGCGGCAGCGGGGCGAAATAGCCCACCACCAGCAGGAGCACGCCGACGCCGATAAAGGAAATGATCCGCTCCAGGCTACCGCTGTTGCCCAGGTCGACGAAGAATAGCTTAACGACCACCACACCGATCAGCGACGCGCCGACCATCCACAGATCACGCCGTACACGTATATGCCCGGTAATGGTCAGGCCCAAGGCGATCAGCGTCCAGACGATGGACAGCCCAGCCTGCACCAGCTGCGACCCCACCAGTGCATCGGCCTGGAACGGCACCTGCCCCCAATGGACGGCGGTGCGGCAGACCATCATGGTCAAGAGCGCGAACAAGGAAGCACCCATCACGTCCTGGGTCGCCCTGCGCAGGTGTTCTGCTCTGATCGCCAGCATGGCCAGGCCTTGCCGGGCCCAGTGCTGCACGGCGAAAAGCACGATCAGCATGCCCAGCTCAAGCGGGTTGATCAGCGGCACATACGGCAGTGGCTCGGCAGAACCGTCACTGAGCAGGTTGACCAGCCAGAACCAGCCCAGCAAGACAACGGCGATTGGCAACGCCGCATAGCTGCGGTACTCCCGCGGATAGGCCGCCATCGGCCAGGGTAGCGCCCGGCGCACGCTCATCAGCAGCAGGAAGGCGCACGGCACCAGCACCCAGCCCAGCCAGCGCCAGGCGTTGTAGTTTTCCGCCAGGGCCGCGAACAGGAAGCGCAGCTCCAGCGCCACGACGCCGAGCAGCAACCAGCAACCAAGCACATGACTGCTGCGCACCAGCACCTCCGGCGCCAGCCCGACAACGCGCCGCAGCATCAGCAAATGCACGATGAACAGCGCCGGCCAGGCCAGCCAGCCAAGCTCAGCCAGCGGGTGATAGTCCAGATGCCAGGCGAACGGTACGGCGGCGAAACCCAGCGGCACCAGCGCCAGACTGAGCACCGCCAGTGCCTGCCAGCGCTGATGCAGAGCGAACAGGGTGGTGGAGGCCAGACTGATCACCGCGACCAGCAGGAATACGTGCGCCTGCAGTGGCTCCGGAACGAAGCGCGCTATCTCGCTGAACGCTGCCAGCAGCCACCAGGCGGCGAACCAGCACAGCGGCACATTGGATAGCTCCTGCAACGCCATAGACCGCAGGTCGGCACGGTTCAAACGCCCGGCAAGGTGCAGGCGCCAAGCGCAGAACAGGCCCGCCAGCGCCAGCAGCACGGGCGCCCAGAACGCCAGGTGGGCGAGCGGCCGTTGGGTTTCGTCTACCAACGCCTGGTAGAGCCCGTCACTGAAGATCAGGTAGATGATGCCGCCCAAGGCCTGCACCACTAAAGCGCCGGTCAGCAGGCTGCGCGCGCCCAGCGACAATCCGGCAAACAACGTCGCGGCGCCGGCCACGGCCCAGGCGGCAGCCGTGGCGTAGGGCCCGAAACACAGCGGAGCGAGCAAATAGAGGAAGGCCAGGCCGCCATAGGCCAGGGCAGGCTGAAGCTTGCGCTCGCGATCCGTAACGGTATCTCCCGCGCCGCGCAGCTGCAGGAAGCTGAACAGCAGCGCTACTCCGAGCATCAGCGCACCGAGTGCCGAGCCGGTAAGCAAGGTGTCGTAACCGAAGCGTACGTCCCACAGATAGGCCGCCGCGGCGGCCACTTGCAGCAGCAGGGCGAACAGGCGCGCGAACACACGCTGCTGACGCAATGCCAGCCAGTACAGGCCAGCGCCTTCGACCGCCCAGGCGGCGGAAGTCCAGCGGGCATCCAGCCCCAGCGGAATGGCCAGGGTAGCGAATATCACGCCCAGCGCCAGGCAGGTTTCCATCAATAGCACGGGACGCTCCGGTGCACGGGCAACCAGCACCCGGGCCAGCGCCATGTACAGCAGGCCCATGGCCAACGCGCTGAACGCCGGGCCGAAGGGCAGGTGCTGAACCACCGCATACTGCAATCCGAAGCCCACCAGCGGTGTGCCGAACAGCACACTGCCATCGACATAACCTGCCTGGCGCGCCGACCACTTGAGCAGGGCCTGGCGGGAGTCGTTCTCCGGCTCGCTCGGCGCCTCGAGCAGACGGCGACGTGCGAACAGCAGGCCGATGGCCACGTACATCAGGAAGAACAGCAGCAGGAACGCCTGGGTGCTGAGCCACAGATCCGGCGTGTAGGAACGCAGGCCCCAGGCCAGACCGATACCGAAGGTGCCGACGAAACCGATCAGGTTGAGCTCACGCCAGGCCTTGAACCAGGCGATGGCGAAGATCCCGGCGTTGAGCAGAGCGAAATAGCTGAACAGCGCAACATGGCTGCCACCGCCGCTGGAGGCCAGGATCGGCGCCGCGAAGCCGCCAAGCGCGGCCGCTGCGGCCAGGCCACGCGCGTCCTGCAGGATAGCCAGCACGGCGGAGCAGAGCGTTACCACTACCAGCAGCACCATCGCGACCTGCGGCGAGAGCAAGGGGTGCAGGCGCATGGCCGCGAATACCGTCAGGTACAGCACGGCGATACCGCCGCCCTGCATCAGCAGGGCATAGGCCGGGCGCCGCCGGCGCAGCCACCAGCCCAGGGCCAACAGCGCAATCGCCGCCAGCGCCACACCGGCGTAGCGCAACTCGATGGCGACCACCACCCGCTCGGAGGCATAACGCAGCAGGAAGGCCAGCCCCAGAAAGAGCAGCACCAGGCCCACGCGCAGCACGGTATTGCCGCCCAGCAGCCAGTCACGGGCAGCGGTGATGCCACGTTCGATAAGGCCCGGCGCTGGCGGCTCGGTAACGCGCGCAGCTGCCGGGACAGGCGGCACGTCAGGAGGCTCCGAAACGGGCTCCGGGCTCGACTGTACCGCCGGCTCGCCAGGCGAGGCGGCGGGCAGTTCCAGCTCAAGCTCCCAATCAGGCTCCGCGGCTGGTTCTACGGGCGCCGCAGCAGCTTGCTCGACAGCAGGCTGCGCAAGTGGCTCTTCATGGGGCTCGACCGCGACATCGGTTTGTGGCGGCGCGCCCGTCTCCAGCCGCAGCAGGCGCTCATGCAGATCGCCCGTGCCCAGGTTGAAGCGTTCGATCAACCCTGCCAGCGACTTGCGCAGCGCCTCGTGCTGAAGCCTCAGCGCCTGCAGCGCGATCGCCTGCCCTACCGCCAGCCCGACGAAAGCGCCCAGCAGCGCGCCGGCCATCGCCTCGCCACTCACGGCGCCCAACACCAGGGCACCGAGTACCAGCCCGATCAGCATGAAAATCCACTGCATGCGTTCGAATCCTTGAAGAGAAGATCATCCATGCCAGGCACTGGCCTGGCAGAGCGCGAATTATAGGGGCTGCGCGCACCGCTTGGATGATGCAGTCGATCACAAATGTGGCAGACGAACATCAAGCCGAACCCGGCGGCTCGCCTGCGCATCGGCACAGACAACACAGAAGCGGATTGTTCCTGGCAGCCGGCAAAAAATGCTCGATTTTGGCGACTCTGCCTGCATTGCCAGCACCCACAAAAAAGCCCCCGCCGGTTCACACCGGCGGGGGCTTGTTCAGTCAGCTAGAACGGGATCAGTTCTTGGCTTTCTTGGCAGCGCGGGTGCGCTCGCCTTCGTCGAGGATCTTCTTGCGCAGACGGATCGACTTCGGCGTCACTTCGCACAGCTCGTCGTCCTGGATGAATTCCAGAGCCTGCTCCAGGGTGAAGCGAACCGGCGGCACCAGGGCGATGGTTTCGTCCTTGCCCGAAGCACGCATGTTGTCGAGCTTCTTGCCCTTGGTTGGGTTGACGCCCAGGTCGTTGTCGCGGCTGTTCAGGCCGATGATCTGACCGTTGTAGACTTCCTGGCCGTGCTCGACGAACAGCTTGCCGCGCGCCTGCAGGGTTTCCAGGGAGTAGGTCAGCGCCTTGCCGGTATCGATCGACACCAGTACGCCGTTCTGGCGGCCGGACATGTGGCCCGACTTCATCACGTCGTAACGGTCGAAGATAGAGGTCAGGATGCCTGCACCGTTGGTCAGGGTCAGGAAGGCGTTACGGAAGCCGATCAGACCACGAGCCGGGATGTTGTATTCCAGGCGTACGCGACCTTTGCCGTCCGGCACCATGTTGCTCAGGTCGCCTTTACGCAGACCCATTTCTTCCATGACCTTGCCCTGGGATTCTTCCGGGATGTCGATGGTGACGTTCTCGTACGGCTCGTGCTTGGCGCCGTCGACTTCACGGATGATCACTTCCGGACGGCCAACGCCCATCTCGAAGCCTTCGCGACGCATGTTCTCGATCAGTACCGACAGGTGCAGCTCACCGCGGCCGGAGACCTTGAACTTGTCGGCCGAGTCGCCTTCTTCGACGCGCAGGGCCACGTTGTACAGCAGTTCCTTGTCCAGACGCTCCTTGATGTTGCGGCTGGTGACGAACTTGCCTTCCTTGCCGCAGAACGGCGAATCGTTGACCTGGAAGGTCATGGAAACGGTCGGCTCGTCGACGGTCAGCGGCTTCATGGCCTCGACGTTGTTCTGGTCGCACAGGGTGTCGGAGATGAACAGCTCGTCCATGCCGCTGACGCAGACGATGTCGCCGGCAGTGGCTTCTTCGACGTCAACGCGGTGCAGACCGTGGTGGCCCATCAGCTTGAGGATACGGCCGTTACGTTTCTTGCCTTCGGTGTCGATGGCAGTGACCGGGGTGTTCGGCTTGACGCGACCACGGGCGATACGGCCAACACCGATGATGCCCAGGAAGCTGTTGTAGTCCAGTGCCGAAATCTGCATCTGGAACGGACCGTCGACGTCGACGTTCGGCGCAGGAACGTGGTCAACGATGGCCTGGTACAGCGGAGTCAGGTCTTCGGCCATGTCGGTGTGGTCAAGACCGGCGATGCCGTTCAGGGCGCTGGCGTAGACGACCTGGAAGTCCAGCTGCTCTTCGGTGGCACCGAGGTTGTCGAATAGGTCGAAGATCTGGTCCATGACCCAGTCAGGACGCGCGCCCGGACGGTCGATCTTGTTGATCACAACGATCGGACGCAGGCCGGCTTCGAAGGCCTTCTTGGTCACGAAACGGGTTTGCGGCATCGGGCCGTCCTGGGCGTCGACGACCAGCAGTACGGAGTCGACCATCGACATCACGCGTTCTACTTCACCGCCGAAGTCGGCGTGGCCGGGGGTGTCGACGATGTTGATGCGGTAGTCGTTCCACTTGATGGCGGTGTTCTTGGCCAGAATGGTGATGCCGCGCTCTTTTTCCTGGTCGTTGCTGTCCATCACGCGCTCGTCGTTGAGCTCGCTGCGCTCCAGGGTGCCGGACTGACGCAGCAGGGCGTCGACCAGGGTGGTCTTGCCATGGTCAACGTGGGCGATGATGGCGATATTGCGTAGATTCTCGATCACAGTAGTGGTCTCGTAGGTTGGGTCGGGCTACCCGGCAGTTGCTTCAAGGGCCCAACGCGAAAAATCGGGATTAAGGGTAAAGGCAGTCTGTTAAGGCTGTGTGGCGGCAAACTCGCCACCAATCGGGTCGGGAGGGCGATGGCGGATGCTGCCGCCATTGAGCCCGGGCGTCTTATGCCGGACGATAAACGCGCACATTGGCATGCCCCTCGCTCAGCAGGTGATGGGCATGCAGGCGGCTCATGACGCCCCTGTCGCAATAAAGGAGGTACTGGCGGTTCTCGTCCAGCTCCTTGAAACGGTTGTTGATGGCGTAGAACGGCAACGCCTGGACTTCCACGCCCTCGATTTCCAGCGGCTCATCTTCGGCCTGGTCGGGGTGGCGAATATCGATCACCACGTGGCCGGGCAGCGCCTCGGCGACTTCCTCGACCTGCACGTCCTGGCCCAGCTCTTCGATCACCCGATCGATGGCGATCAGGCGCGCACGCTCGAGGGCGCGCTCGAGCACCGCCATGTCGAACTGTTCTTCTTCATGGACGACGCGATGGGGCTTGGCCTTGGTGGTCGGGTTCACCGAAATCACGCCGCAATACTCGGGCATGTGACGGGCGAACTCGGCCGTGCCGATGGCTTCGGCGGTGTCGATGATGTCCTGCTTGTGGCTGGCGATCAGCGGGCGCAGCACCAGCTTGTCGGTGACCGAGTCGATCACCGAGAGGTTCGGCAGGGTCTGGCTGGACACCTGGCTGATTGCCTCGCCGGTCACCAGAGCATCGATCTGCAGACGCTCGGCCAGGCGGCTGGCGGCGCGCAGCATCATGCGCTTGAGGGTGACGCCCATGTAGCTGTTGTCGACCTTGCCGAGAATCTCGCCGAGCACTTCCTCGAACGGCACGCTGATGAACAGCACGCGCTGGCTGCTGCCGTACTTCTTCCACAGGTAGTGAGCGACTTCCATCACGCCCAGCTCGTGGGCGCGGCCGCCGAGGTTGAAGAAGCAGAAGTGGCTCATCAAGCCACGGCGCATGATCTGGTAGGCCGCCACGGTGGAGTCGAAGCCGCCGCTCATCAGCACCAGGGTCTGCTCCAGCGAGCCCAGGGGGTAGCCACCCAGGCCCGGGTGCTGGTGATGAATGACGTACAGGCGCTCGTTGCGGATCTCGATGCGTACTTCGACCTCGGGTTTCTTCAGGTCGATACCGGCAGCGCCGCACTGCTGGCGCAGCTGGCTGCCGACGTAGCGCTCCACATCTATAGAGGAGAACGAATGGCGGCCACCGCGCTTGCAGCGCACCGAGAAGATCTTGCCGGCCAGTTGCTCGCCGTAATGGAGCTTGCACTTGGCGACGATATCGTCGAAGTCGCCCAGCGGATATTCGTCGATCTGCAGGAAGTGCACGATGCCTGGCACGCAGCTCAGGCGCTCGACGATCTCCTGCTGGACCTTGGGCTCGGCCACCTCGGTTTTCACTTCCAGATTGTCCCAGACACCGGTGACCTGCAGCTGCGGGTCGAGATCACGCAACACCACGCGGATGTTCTTGGCCAGCTGCCGAATGAAGTTCTTGCGAACCGGCGGGCTCTTGATGGTGATTTCCGGGAAGACTTTGACGATCAGTTTCATGGGAGCAAATGTCGGGGGCCAGGGCCTGAAAAACAGGGGCGCGGATTATAAAGGAAATTGCTCAACCTTTGATCAAAAATCCGCAAACAATCTGACGCCGCACCAAGATCGAACACAATGCCAATAAATTGCACCATTGAGGTGCTTAAGTGGTTCGTTTTGTAGCGCCACTAGCTGCTACAGCGCTGTGTTTCGGGGCATGCGTCCATCACGGGGCACTGGCATGCATATTGCTCCCTTGTGAGGCAGGGTGTCCTGGCCGACTATCGGGCCCGGCGTCACGAACTCAAAGAAGGGTCAACGAACGACCCTATCCACCTGGAGGACAACATGTCTAAGGCTGTTCAACTGATCAAAGAACACGACGTGAAGTGGGTAGACCTGCGCTTCACCGATACCAAAGGTAAGCAGCACCACGTGACCATGCCGGCCCGTGACGCCCTGGACGAAGACTTCTTCGAACACGGCAAGATGTTCGACGGCTCCTCCATCCACGGCTGGAAAGGCATCGAAGCCTCCGACATGATCCTGATGCCGGTTGACGATACCGCCGTACTGGATCCGTTCACCGAAGAGCCGACCCTGATCCTGGTCTGCGACATCATCGAGCCGAGCACCATGCAAGGCTATGACCGCGATCCACGCTCCATCGCCAAGCGCGCCGAAGAATTCCTCAAAGGCACCGGCCTGGGCGACACCGTATTCGTGGGCCCGGAGCCCGAGTTCTTCATCTTCGACGAAGTGAAGTTCAAGTCCGACATCTCCGGCTCGATGTTCAAGATCTACTCCGAGCAAGGCTCCTGGATGACCGACCAGGACGTGGAAGGCGGCAACAAAGGCCACCGTCCAGCCGTCAAGGGCGGTTACTTCCCGGTTCCGCCGTGCGACCACGACCACGAAATCCGTACTGCCATGTGTAATGCCATGGAAGAAATGGGCCTGGTCGTCGAAGTGCACCACCACGAAGTGGCCACCGCCGGCCAGAACGAAATCGGTGTGAAGTTCAACACCCTGGTCGCCAAGGCTGACGAAGTTCAGACCCTGAAGTACTGCGTACACAACGTGGCCGATGCCTACGGTAAAACCGCGACCTTCATGCCCAAGCCCCTGTACGGCGACAACGGTTCGGGTATGCACGTCCACATGTCGATCTCCAAAGACGGCAAGAACACTTTCGCAGGCGAAGGCTATGCCGGTCTGTCCGAGACCGCTCTGTACTTCATCGGCGGCATCATCAAGCACGGTAAGGCCCTGAACGGCTTCACCAACCCGTCGACCAACTCCTACAAGCGCCTGGTTCCGGGCTTCGAAGCGCCGGTCATGCTGGCCTACTCGGCTCGCAACCGTTCCGCTTCGATCCGTATCCCGTACGTGTCGAGCCCGAAAGCCCGCCGTATCGAAGCGCGCTTCCCGGATCCGGCTGCCAACCCGTACCTGGCCTTCGCTGCATTGCTGATGGCCGGTATCGACGGTATCCAGAACAAGATCCACCCTGGCGACGCAGCGGACAAGAACCTGTACGACCTGCCGCCGGAAGAAGGCAAGCTGATCCCGCAGGTTTGCGGCAGCCTGAAAGAAGCCTTGGAAGAGCTGGACAAGGGCCGCGCGTTCCTGACCAAGGGCGGCGTGTTCTCCGACGATTTCATCGATGCTTACATCGAGCTGAAATCGGAAGAAGAAATCAAGGTACGCACCTTCGTACACCCGCTGGAATACGACCTTTACTACAGCGTCTAAGCCAGCCACGCTGCCTGGCGGCGTAACGAAAACCTCCCCGGTTCTGCCGGGGAGGTTTTTTTATGCCCGCCACCTGCGAAACGTGGCAGGCGAGAGTGAAAATGGCCCCAGTCCTTTTTTATGCCCGGCTATTTTTCAGCGCCAGTGCAAATCCTTGGAGCCGCGCGCTTGCCAGCACGCGATGGCGGTGCAAGGCTATCGCCATCACCCGACAGGAGAACGGCCCGATGCGCCGCACGCTCACTTGCCTGCTGCTGATCCTGGCCCTGCCGGTCAGCGCACAGATCTACAAGTACACTGACGCCAACGGCAACACGGTGTTCACCAACCAGCCGCCGGAAGGTACCAAGGCCGAAAGCGTCGAGCTCAAGCCGATCAACACCAGCACCTCGGCGGAAGCGCCCACTACAACCAACAGCGAACCGCGCCTGAGCGAACTGCCGCAAAATCCCTACCAGATTCTCGAACTGCGCGACCTGCCCAGCGAGGAAGCGCTGCGCGCCAACAATGGCACCTTTTCCGTGGGTGTGACCATCGAGCCGCGCCTGGGTCCCGGCCATAGCCTGCGCCTGCTTCTCGACGGCAAACCTTATGGCCAGCCTAGCAACGTGCCGCGCCTGCAACTGACTGAAGTGGACCGCGGCGAGCACAGCATTGCCGTGGCCGTGATGCAGGGCGAGCGGATCGTTCAGCAGAGCGAGACGCGCACCTTCACGGTGCAGCGGGTCAGCACCAACAGCCAGGGCCGGGGTAACTGAAGGCCATGCGCGCGCTGCTTTTCGCCCTGTTACTGGTCGCCCTGCCGAGCTTCGCCCAGGTCTACACCTACGTGGATGCCGAGGGTAACCGGGTGTTCACCGACAGCCCGCGCGATGGCAACGCCAAACAGGTGCAGATGGCGCCGTCCAACCGCATCGAGCAGCCAACCCGGCGCCTGTCACCCCCTCCCGCTCCTGCCGCCCCCGCCGGACCGATCCTCAGCTACGAGCTGCTGCGCATCACCATCCCGCAGCCTGACGCGACCATCAACGACAACGCCGGCAACCTGATCGTCACCGCCAATGCCGAGCCAGCCCTGTACCCGGGCCACCGCTATCGCCTGCTGCTCGATGGCCAGCCCTACGGCGAAGCTGGGCGCAGCCCGGTGTTCCCCTTGCAGAATATCGACCGCGGCACCCACCAGATTGCCGTGGAGATCATCACCGAGGGCGGCATCATCGTCGAACGCACGCCAAGCCAGCCCTTCCACATGAAGCGCGTGTCCCTGGCCCAGAAGCGCAAGGTTCGCCCCTGCGAAAAGGACGATTACGGCGTGCGCCCCGAGTGCCCGATCGAGGACAAGCCCAAGGAAGAGGACAAAGGCATCATCGGCATCCTGCCGTTCCTTTAACTTTCGGCTCGACTTCAGCGCTGTGCCTGCAGAGTGGCGGGCGGCGATCCGCTGTAGCTCCGAGCTCTTTGCCTGCCTTGATAAAGAACTCGAGGCTAAAGCCTCTCTCACAAAGCTCCGCGCCTGTCGTCCGCTTCTGCCTTGTAGCAGCCTCTTCCATCTCGCCTAAAAGATTGTGAGCAGACTCCGGGCCTATCCGCGAGATATTTGCTCACACTCAGCTCGCACCATTAAGGTGCGCACTGGCGCACCGATTTCTATACTCGTCCCAAATTGGCACACGCCTACCAGCCTCACTGCGCCGAAAAGAGGCCAATTACGGGAGTTTTCTGCTGCCTGCGCTTCTTTGCAGGGCTTTGGTTTGCTTCTTGCATTTTCTCCCGCACTGCCGCGAGCCAGGGCGATTCGCTCTCACTCGCCGGCCCTTCTGCCCTACCGCACGAGGAACGACTTTTGGCTGGCCCACCCCTGCAACGAGACTTGCCACGCTGCGCCACGTTGCCAGACAACGACATGGCCGTGCTCCAAGCAAGCTGCACGCTGGCGGGCGCAGAGCGATGATCATCAACGACTCGCTGCATCGCCTGCTGCTCGACAATCTGACCACAGCGACGCTGCTGCTCAACGCCGACCTGCGCCTGGAATACATGAACCCCGCCGCGGAGATGCTTCTGGCGGTCAGCGGCCAACGCAGCCATGGCCAGTTCATCAGCGAACTGTTCACCGAAACCCGCGAAGCCCTCGGCGCCTTGAGACAGGCGGTGGCCGAAGCCCACCCGTTCAACAAGCGCGAGGCGGTGCTAACCACCCAGACTGGCCAGAGCCTGACCGTCGACTACGCCGTGACGCCGGTACTCAGCCGCGGTGAAACCCTGCTGCTGCTCGAAGTGCACCCGCGCGACCGGCTGCTGCGCATCACCAAGGAAGAGGCTCAACTGTCCAAGCAGGAAACCACCAAGCTACTGGTGCGCGGCCTGGCCCACGAGATCAAGAACCCCCTGGGCGGCATTCGTGGAGCTGCCCAGCTGCTGGCCCGCGAGTTGCCCGAAGAGAGCCTCAAGGATTACACCAACGTGATCATCGAGGAGTCCGACCGCCTGCGTAACCTGGTCGACCGCATGCTCGGCTCCAACAAACTGCCGTCCCTGGCAATCACCAACGTGCATGAGGTGCTCGAGCGCGTCGCCAGCCTGGTGGAAGCGGAAAGCCAGGGCAGCGTGGTGCTGGTGCGCGATTACGACCCAAGCATCCCCGACCTGATCGTCGACCGCGAGCAGATGATCCAGGCGGTGCTCAACATCGTGCGTAATGCCATGCAGGCGCTGGCCGCCAAACCCGAGCTGCGTCCCGGCCGCATCACCCTGCGCACGCGCACCCTGCGACAGTTCACCATCGGCTACATCCGCCACCGCCTGGTGACCAAGATCGAGATCATCGACAACGGCCCGGGCATTCCGCCAGAGCTGCAGGAAACCATCTTCTATCCCATGGTCAGCGGGCGTGCCGACGGCACCGGGCTGGGCCTGGCGATTACCCAGAACATCATCAGTCAGCATCAAGGCCTGATCGAATGCGAGAGCCACCCCGGGCAAACCGTGTTCTCGATCTTTCTGCCGCTGGAACAAGGAGCAACGCCGACATGAGCCGAAGTGAAACCGTATGGATCGTTGACGACGACCGCTCCATCCGCTGGGTCCTGGAAAAGGCCCTGCAACAGGAAGGCATGAGCACCCAGAGTTTCGACAGCGCCGATGGCGTGCTGGGCCGCCTCTCGCGTCAACAGCCGGACGTGATCATTTCCGATATCCGCATGCCCGGCTCCAGCGGCCTTGAGCTGCTGTCGAGCATCCGCGAAATGCATCCGCGCCTGCCGGTGATCATCATGACCGCCCACTCGGACCTGGACAGCGCCGTGGCGTCCTACCAGGGTGGCGCCTTCGAATACCTGCCCAAGCCGTTCGACGTCGACGAGGCGGTGTCGCTGGTAAAACGTGCCAACCAACACGCCAAGGAGCAGCAGGGCCTGCACGTGCCGGCCGCCCAGGCGCGTACCCCGGAAATCATCGGTGAAGCGCCGGCGATGCAGGAGGTGTTCCGTGCCATCGGCCGCTTGAGCCACTCCAACATCACCGTGCTGATCAATGGTGAGTCGGGTACCGGTAAAGAGCTGGTCGCCCATGCCCTGCACCGCCACAGCCCGCGCGCCGCTTCGCCGTTCATCGCGCTGAACATGGCGGCTATCCCCAAGGACCTGATGGAATCCGAGCTATTCGGCCACGAGAAAGGCGCCTTCACCGGCGCGGCCAACCAGCGTCGCGGGCGCTTCGAGCAGGCCGACGGCGGCACCCTGTTCCTCGACGAGATCGGCGACATGCCGGCCGACACCCAGACCCGGCTGCTGCGCGTGCTGGCCGACGGTGAGTTCTACCGCGTGGGCGGTCATACGCCGGTCAAGGTGGATGTGCGCATCATCGCCGCCACCCACCAGAACCTGGAAAGCCTGGTCACCGCCGGCAAGTTTCGCGAAGACCTGTTCCACCGCCTCAACGTGATCCGCATCCATATCCCCCGGCTGTCGGATCGCCGCGAAGACATCCCCACTCTGGCCCGCCACTTCCTCGCCCGCGCAGCCACCGAGCTGGCAGTCGAGCCCAAATTGCTGAAAAGCGAAACCGAGGATTACCTGCAGCAGCTGCAGTGGCCCGGCAACGTGCGCCAGTTGGAGAACACCTGCCGGTGGATCACCGTGATGGCCTCGGGGCGCGAAGTGCATGTCGACGACCTGCCGCCGGAGCTGCTGGTGCAGCCTCAGGACAACGCGCCGGTCAGCAACTGGGAGCAGGCGCTGCGCCAGTGGGCCGACCAGGCCCTGGGCCGCGGCCAGTCGAACCTGCTCGATAGCGCCGTGCCGGCCTTCGAACGGATCATGATCGAGACCGCCCTCAAGCACACCGCCGGTCGCCGCCGTGACGCCGCCCTGCTACTGGGCTGGGGTCGCAACACCCTGACCCGCAAGATCAAGGAGCTGGGCATGAACGTCGACGGCTCCGAAGACGACGACAGCGACGACAACTAAGCCGTACCTGCAAAGACAAGAACGCCGCGCCCCGAACAGGGCACGGCGTTTTTTATGGGTATCGGTTTGGCAACATCGCGAATGTCCCGCAATACCGATGGGTTTCACCTACGCGGCCCGCACCTTCCTACCCACTGCAACGCGATACCAGAAAGCCCCAAGTGTCGCTGCGCTCGGCCCGAGCTACCGCGCTGAGTATGAGTGATGTGAGGCTAGGCTTTGTGGGAGCGGGCGGGGACGCCTAGTCCATGCCCGCGATGCAGACGCCGCCGATATAAGCCTGGACTAGCTCATCAAGACCTGCATTGTCGATACCATCGCTTTCGCGCGCATGGCGCGCTCCCACATCTATCTGCGGGCAGGCTTCGTATCTCCGACAACCCAAGAATGCACGCCATCAGCGCACGGCAGGTGCATTCATGCACCCGAGCGGAACATTCGCGAAGCGGCACCAGGCGGATAAAAACCTGGCAATTACCGCTAAAGCCCAGCATCCACGTGCCCTGCAACGAATTCACGAAAACTGGCACGCCACCTGCACTGGTACTGACAACCCAGTTTCGGGGACCTTGGTACAGGCAGGCCGGGGATTCCCCTCTTTCTTTGGGAGCCTCGGTACAGGCAGGCCGGGACCTCCCTTCTTTCTTCGGGGACTCTGATACAGGCAGATCAGATAATCCCTTTTTTCTTCGGGAGCCCTGGTACAGGCAGGCCGGGAACTCCCTCTTTTCTTCCTAACGCGGCGCCAGACGAACCGTCAGGCGCCAGCGGCCCTCGACCTCTTCAGTGTCCATCTCGGCGTGCAGCGGCCGAGCCGCCACCACCCGCACTTCCAGCTCACGCCCATAACGCACCACGCGCCAGTTGGCGGCGCGCCCGGCGATCTGCAGCTGGCCCTGGCGCTCGCGGCCCAGCCCTTCGAAACGCAGTGCAAAGGTGCCGTGAGCGTCGCTGACCTGCACGTGCGGCTCGACGTTGAACCATAGCAGCAGGCGGTCGTCCTGAACGACGATGTCCTTGAGGTGCATGGCATCCGGGTGGAACAGCCGGCCGATCATCAGGCCGACCAGGAAACCGAAGATCGCCAGCGAGCCGATCACCCGCACCCAGGGACGCGGCCTTGGCGGCTTATCCGGCGTAGAATGGCGCCCGTCTTCTGGCCTGGAGCCGTGCATGTTTCATGTAATCCTTTTTCAACCGGAAATTCCGCCCAACACCGGCAACGTTATCAGGCTTTGCGCCAACAGCGGCTGCCACCTGCACCTGGTCGAGCCGCTGGGTTTCGAACTGGACGACAAGCGCCTGCGCCGTGCCGGGCTCGACTACCACGAATACGCGCCGCTCAAGCGCCACGCTAGCCTGGAGGCCTGCCTGGAAAGCCTCGGCCAGCCGCGGGTGTTCGCCTTCACCACCAAGGGCTCGCAGCCTTTCCATGAAGTGGCCTACCAGCCGGGCGATGCCTTTCTGTTCGGCCCGGAGAGCCGCGGCCTGCCGGCCGAGATTCGTGATGCCCTGCCCGAATCGCAACGCGTGCGCCTGCCGATGCGCGAAGGCTGCCGCAGCCTGAACCTGTCCAACACCGTGGCAGTAGCCGTCTACGAAGCCTGGCGCCAGCACGGCTTCGCCATGGACTGACGGTGCTTCGTAGACTGGCGTCGATCACAGCGATAGGCACAACACCATCCCTGGGTATCGATTCGCTCAACCGCAGGCTACGAATCTCAGCCAATAAAAAACGCCCCGAAGGGCGTTTTTTTGCAGCAACCGATAACTCAGTTAGCCTGCTGACGCTGCAGCTCCTGGGCGTACAGGGCGTCGAAGTTCACCGGGGCCAGCATCAGCGCCGGGAACGAGCCGCGCACCACCAGGCTATCCAGGGTCTCGCGGGCATACGGGAACAGGATGTTCGGGCAGAACGCGCCCAGGGTGTGGCTCATGGAAGCGGCGTCCAGGCCCTTGATCAGGAAGATGCCGGCCTGCTGCACTTCGGCGATGAAGGCGGTTTCTTCACCATTCTTCACGGTCACCGACAGGGTCAGCACCACTTCGTGGAAGTCGCCTTCCAGGGCTTTCTGACGGGTGTTGAGGTCCATCGAGACGCTCGGCGTCCACTCCTGGCGGAAGATCTCGGGGCTCTTCGGCGCTTCGAAGGACAGGTCACGCACGTAGATGCGCTGCAGGGAGAACTGAGGAGTCTGTTCGCCTTGGGCGGCGCCGTTAGCTTGTTCGGTCATGGGGCAAAGCCTTCTGCTGTAGGACTTAAAGGGAAATCAGGCGTTGAGCAGTGCGTCGAGCTTGCCGGCCCGCTCCAGGGCAAACAGATCGTCGCAACCGCCCACATGGGTCTCACCGATCCATATCTGCGGCACCGAGGTGCGGCCGGCCTTGCGCGTCATCTCGGCGCGCACGTCGGGTTTGCCGTCGACACGGATCTCGTCGAACGACACGCTTTTACTGGTCAGCAGCTGCTTGGCGCGGATGCAGAACGGGCACCAGTCGCTGGAGTAGATGACGACCTGGGCCATGTCACTTCACCACAGGCAGGTTGTCGCCACGCCAGGTGGCGATGCCGCCGCCCAGGCGCGCGGCGGTGAAACCGGCTTTCTGCAGTTCACGGGCGGCGGTGCCGGCCTGCTGGCCCAGGGCATCGACGACGATGATGGTCTTGGCCTTGTGCTTTTCCAACTCAGCTAGGCGCGAGGCCAGCTTGTCGTAAGGGATGTTCAGGGCACCGACGATGTGGCCGGTATCGAAATCCTTCTTGCTGCGGATATCGACCACCACGCCTTCGTCGCGGTTGATCAGCGCTGTCACTTCGCGGCTGCTCAGGCTTTTGCCGCCCTTGCTCATTTCGGTGAAGATCAGCAGCGCAAGAATGATGACGAACAGGCCAGCGAGGATGAAGTGGTTGGTAGCGAATTCAATGAGGTTGGCAAGCATCACGCGGTTCCGGGGCGGTAAAATGCCGGCCAGTATACACAGCAAGGTCAGTCCACCAAAGGCCGCACGGCGGTGACGGGATCTTTCCGGGGCCGTAGAATGTCTGACCGATTTCAGTGGGTCGCCTCCCGGGGCGACCGCCCCCGGATCGCCGCAGGCGAGCACGCGCTCGCTGCCGGCCTTCATAGCGTCCCAAGAAGAGCGAGCCCCGTATGAGCGCAGCGCCCAAACCCCTGGTTCTGGTCATTCTCGACGGCTTCGGCCACAGCGACACGCCCGAGCACAACGCCATTTTCGCCGCCAACACGCCGGTCTACGATCACCTGCGTGCCACCCAGCCCCATGGGCTGATCTCCGGCAGCGGTATGGACGTCGGTCTGCCGGACGGGCAGATGGGCAACTCCGAGGTAGGCCACATGAACCTCGGCGCGGGCCGCGTGGTGTATCAGGACTTCACCCGGGTGACCAAGGCGATCCGTGACGGTGAGTTCTTCGAGAATCCGGCGATCACTGGTGCTGTAGACAAAGCAGTTGGCGCCGGCAAGGCAGTGCATATCCTAGGCCTGCTGTCCGACGGCGGCGTACACAGCCACCAGGATCACCTCGTGGCAATGGCCGAACTGGCCGCACGCCGCGGTGCCGACAAAATCTACCTGCACGCCTTTCTCGACGGTCGCGATACCGCGCCGAAAAGCGCCCAGAGTTCCATCGAGCTGCTCGACGCCACCTTCGCCAAGCTCGGCAAGGGCCGCATCGCCTCATTGATCGGCCGCTACTTCGCCATGGACCGCGACAACCGCTGGGACCGCGTGGCCCAGGCCTACAACCTGATCGTCGATGGCCAGAGCCAGTTCCAGGCGGACACGGCCCTGGCTGGCCTGCAAGCCGCCTATGCTCGTGACGAGAGCGACGAGTTCGTCAAAGCCACCCGCATCGGTGAGCCGGCGCCGGTCGAAGACGGCGACGCCGTAGTGTTCATGAACTTCCGCGCCGACCGCGCCCGCGAGCTGACCCGCGCCTTCGTCGAGCCAGGCTTCGATGCCTTCGAACGCGCCCGGGTACCGCAGACCGCAGGCTTCATCATGCTCACCCAGTACGCGGCGAGCATCGACACGCCCAGCGCCTTCAAGCCCGAGGCCCTGACCAACGTGCTCGGCGAGTACCTAGCCAACAACGGCAAGACCCAGCTGCGCATCGCCGAGACCGAGAAGTACGCCCACGTGACCTTCTTCTTCTCCGGTGGTCGTGAAGAGCCGTTCCCCGGTGAAGAACGCATCCTGATTCCCTCGCCGAACGTCGCCACCTACGACCTGCAACCGCAGATGAACGCCCCCGAGGTGACCGACAAGATCGTCGACGCCATCGAAAACCAGCGCTTCGATGTGATCGTGGTCAACTACGCCAACGGCGACATGGTTGGCCACACCGGCGTATTCGAGGCGGCAGTTGCGGCGGTTGAATGCCTGGACACCTGCGTCGGTCGCATCGTCGAGGCGCTGGACAAGGTCGGTGGCGAAGCGCTGATCACCGCCGACCACGGCAACGTCGAGCAGATGCAGGACGAATGCACCGGCCAGGCACACACCGCACACACCTGTGAGCCGGTGCCGTTCATCTATGTCGGCAAGCGTGACGTGAGCATCCGCGAAGGCGGCGTGCTGGCCGACGTGGCACCCACCCTGCTGACCCTGATGGGCATGCCGGTTCCCAAGGAAATGACCGGCACCAGTATCGTCACCCTCAACTGACGTTATCGGCCATCGGTCGACCGTGGCACGCTTTGGGTCGCAATCGCGAGCCAAGGCGTTCTTTTTAACCCGCGCCAAGGGCATACTAGGCGCGTTCCCCGCCAGGTACCGCCTGCACCATGCTCCGTGTCCTCACTTTCATCCTCATGACCAGCCTGCTGGCACCGGCTTTCGCCGATCAGAAAGCCGAAACGCAGAAGCAGCTGGAGGCGGCGCGTGCCGATGTCGCCGAACTGAAGAAACTGCTGGAACAACTGCAGCAGGAAAAATCCGGCGTGCAGAAGCAGCTCAAGACCACCGAAACCGAAATGGGCGAGCTGGAGAACCAGGTCAAGGGCCTGCGCGAAGAGCTGCAGGAGAGCGAAGAAGAGCTCAAGCGCCTCGATCAGGAGAAAAAAAAACTCCAGGGCGCGCGCCTTGAACAGCAACGACTGATCGGTATCCAGGCCCGTGCGGCCTATCAGGGCGGGCGTCAGGAGTACATCAAGCTGCTCCTGAACCAGCAGAACCCGGAGAAATTCTCCCGCACCCTGACCTACTACGATTACCTCGCCGAAGCGCGCATGGCCCAACTGACCGCCTTCAACGAAACGCTGCGCCAGTTGGCCAACGTCGAGAAGGACATCAGCCATCATCAGGAGCAGCTGCAAGCGCAGAAAAGCGAGCTGGACAGCCGCAGCGCCAAGCTGGCCGAAGTACGCAAGGAACGTCAGCTGGCCCTGGCCAAGCTGAACAAGGATTTCAGCGCCCGCGATCAGCGCCTCAAGGCCCGCGAGCAGGAGCAGGCCGAACTTGGCCGTGTGCTCAAGACCATCGAGGAAACCCTCGCCCGCCAGGCCCGTGCAGCCGAGGCCCAGCGCCAGCGCGAACTGGCCGCCGCTCGCGAGAAGCCCAGCACCCCATCGGCCACCGGCAAGCGCACCGAAAGCGGGCCGCTGGTCAGCTCCGGCGCCACTTACGGCGGCCCGTTCGCCAGCGCCAAGGGCAAGCTGCCGTGGCCGGTCAATGGCCGACTTGTTGCAAGATATGGAACCCCGCGGGGCGAAGACGCTCGGACTAAGTGGGACGGCGTGCTGATCGGCGCCGCCGCCGGCAGTCAGGTACGCGCCGTGCATGGTGGTCGGGTAGTTTTTGCAGACTGGTTGCGCGGTTCCGGGCTTCTGGTCATTCTCGACCATGGCAATGGTTACCTGACCCTGTACGGGCACAACCAAAGCCTGCTCAAGGACGCCGGAGACATCGTCAAGGCCGGGGAACCCATCGCCACCGTCGGTACCAGCGGCGGCCAGGACACCCCAGCACTGTATTTCGCGATTCGCCAGCAGGGCCGCGCCAGCGATCCGGCCCAATGGTGTCGGGCGCAAGGATAAGCGCCATCTCATTGTCGTAGGAGTTAGTTCGAATGCCGCATCTGTCCCGCCTCACCTCCCTGGCCCTGGCGATTGCCCTGCTCGGTGGCGCACCTGTGCTGCATGCCGACCAAGCTCCGATCACCCCGCCGCCGGCCGCCGACCAAAAAGCAGCCCCGCTGCCGCTGGACGAGCTGCGCACCTTCGCCGAGGTGATGGACCGCATCAAGGCCGCCTACGTCGAGCCGGTCACCGACAAGGAACTGCTGGAGAACGCCATCAAGGGCATGCTCAGCAACCTAGACCCGCATTCGGCCTACCTCGACCCGAAAGCCTTCGCCGAGTTGCAGGAAAGCACCAGCGGCGAGTTCGGCGGCCTGGGCATCGAAGTCGGCACCGAAGACGGCTTCATCAAGGTGGTGTCACCCATCGATGACACCCCGGCTTCCAAGGCCGGCATCCACCCCGGCGACCTGATCGTCAAGATCGACGGCAAGCCCACCAAGGGCCAGTCGATGATGGAAGCCGTGGAGAGGATGCGCGGCAAGGCCGGCAGCAAGATCGTCCTGACCCTGGTGCGTGAAGGCGGCAAGCCGTTCGACGTCGAGCTGACCCGCGCGGTGATCAAGGTCGCCAGCGTGCGCAGCCAAATGATCGATCCGGGCTACGGCTACATCCGCGTTACCCAGTTCCAGGTCAATACCGGTGAGGAAGTCGGCAAGGCACTGAACAAGCTGCGCAAGGAAAACGGCAAGAAGCTCAGCGGCCTGATACTCGACCTGCGCAACAACCCGGGCGGCGTGCTGCAGTCGGCCGTGGAAGTGGCCGACCACTTCCTCAAGAAGGGGCTAATCGTCTACACCAAGGGCCGCCTGCCCAACTCGGAGCTGCGCTTCTCCGCCGACCCGCTGGACGCCAGCGAAGGCGTGCCGCTGGTGGTGCTGATCAATGGTGGCAGCGCCTCGGCCTCGGAGATCGTCGCCGGCGCCCTGCAGGATCACAAGCGTGGCATCGTCATGGGCACCGACAGCTTCGGCAAGGGTTCGGTGCAGACCGTGCTGCCCCTGAACAATGACCGTGCCCTGAAGCTCACCACCGCGCTGTACTTCACGCCCAATGGCCGCTCGATCCAGGCCCAGGGCATCGTCCCGGACGTGGAAGTGGCGCGCGCCAAGCTGACTCGCGAGAGCGACGACCCGAGCCTCAAGGAAGCCGATCTGCAGGGCCACTTGGGCAACGGCAACGGCGGCGCCGATCGCCCGACTCAGAGCGCCCCCGGCAAGCCGGCCCGCCCGCAGGACGACGACTACCAGTTGAGCCAGGCGCTGAACCTGCTCAAGGGCCTGAACGTCACCCGCGCCGACTGATCCTCGGCGGCAAACAGAAAGCCCCGGCGCAGGCAACTGCGCCGGGGCTTTTTATTAGCTGATTGAAATGCCCGCTCTTAGGGGAGCGGGCGAACATAAACCCAGCTTGGTGCCGGGCTTTGTTGCCTGCATTGTTACAGGTAGTTGTTGGTCATCTCGTCGAGGAAGCCTTCGCTGCGCATCTCATCGAGGGCCTTCTGCAGGCGCTGTACCACCTCGTCCGGAGTGTCCTTGTTGAGTGCCAGATACAGCTCCGCCTCGTTGAAACGCAGCACGGTATTGAGCCCGGTGACGCCTTCCTGCTTGGCCAGGTAACGGCCGACCGGGTCGGTAGTGGCCCATAGGTCGATCTTGCCGCTGGTGAGCTTCTTGACGTTTTCCTGATCGCGCAGCGCGTTGACCGGCGCCAGGCCCTGGCTTTCCAGGTGCTGGCTCACCGCGTCGTTCTTGTACGCGCCGATGGTGTACTGCCCGGCATCCTTGAGGCTTTTAACGGTGAGGTTGCTGCCTGGCGCGGCAAGCAGCACCCAGCCGGTCTTGGCCAGCGGGCCAACCCACTTGAACAGCGGCTGACGCTCGGGAGTGAAGGTGGTGGAAAACAGCCCGTAGTTGGGTTTGTCCTGGGTCAGCTTGTAGAGGCGATCCCAGGGGAAGCGCAGGGTCAGGCTGTACTTGATGCCGGCACGTTTGAACATCTCGCGCACGATCTCGGCGTTGATGCCATCGATGCCGTCGTCACGGGCGAAGTTCTTGTCATCGACCGCCATGTTGAACGGCGGGAAGTTCTCGGTCAGCAGCACCATCTTGTAGTCGGCGGGCAGTTCGGCCCTGGCCGTAAAGGCCATGAAACCCAGCCCGAGCAGTGCAATGGTCTTCAAAGTGCTCAACATCAGTCGTTCCCCGCCACGTGGTTATGATTATGCTTGGCGGCCTCCTGCCGAACGTCGCACCACCACCGTCCTGGCAATGGCTGCCGCGCGCAAGGCACGCCAGTATGAACGCCGAATCATCGCCACGCCGGCGCCCCTCAGTACCTTGGCGTGCCCATCAAACGTTCAGGGCTAAAGATAGCTGTTGAGGATACTGTCGACGATCCCCTCAGCGCGCATCTTGTCCAATTCCGACTGCAGCTTCTGTACCACCTCGTCAGGCACCTCCTTGTTCAGTGCCAGATAGAGCTGCGCGCTGTTGAAACGCAGCACAGTCTTCAAGCCGCTGACACCTTCCTGGCGCGCCAGGTAGCGGCCCGCTGGATCACCAGTGGCCCACAGGTCGATCTGCCCCGCCATCAGCTTCTTGGCGTTTTCCTGGTCGCGCAGCGAGGTCACCGGCTGCAAGCCTTGCTTCTCGAGGTGCTCGGCGATGGCATCCCCCTTGTAGGCGCCAATGCGGTACTGCTTGGCCTGCTGCAGGTTGTTGACCACCAACTTGCTGTCGCCGCGCGCCAGCAGCACCCAGTCGTCCGGGCCGATGGGGCCGACCCACTTGAACAGCGCCTCGCGCTCGGGCAGCCGCGCGGTCACGAACACACCGTAGTCGGGCTTTTCCAGTGCGAGCTTGTAGATGCGATCCCAGGGAAAACGCAGGGTCAGGCTGTACTTGATGCCGGCGCGCTTGAACATTTCGCGCACCACGTCGACGGCGATCCCGTCGATGTTGTCTTCCTGGGCGAAGTTCTTGCCGTTGATCGCCATGTTGTAGGGCGGGAAGTTTTCCGTCAGCAACACCACGTTGTAGTTCGGGTCGATTTCGGCGCGCGCCACCGACGCCATCACAAGCAGGGCTCCTGCCGCTGCCAACCACAGACGTTTGCACATGTACTGGACTACCTGTCATTCAATGCGTTGACGGGCGGCCGGAAAGGTAGCGCCCGGCGTGACCGGACGTTCGGGCAAAAATAGCAAGCTAGACGCTTTGGCTTGACCCGATGCTTGTCACACGGGTGCTAGCTTAGCGCCATTAGCGGGCACCCCAAAGGCCAATTGCACCAGATTGGGCGCACCGCTGACGAGGCGCGGCTCAGCGCACCACGATACCGCGGCTGGCCATGTAGGCTTTAGCTTCGGGTACGGTGTACTCGCCGAAGTGGAAGATACTCGCCGCCAGCACGGCGGCGGCCTTGCCTTCGATGATGCCGTCGGCCAAGTGCTGCAGGTTGCCGACGCCGCCGGAGGCGATTACCGGGATGCCCACCGCTTCGCTGATGGCACGGGTCACGCCCAGGTCGTAGCCGCTCTTCACGCCGTCCTGATCCATGCTGGTGAGCAGGATCTCGCCGGCGCCCAGGCGTTCCATTTTCATCGCCCACTGCACGGCATCGAGGCCGGTCGGCTTGCGGCCGCCGTGGGTGAAGATTTCCCAGCGCGGCGCTTCGCCCGGGCCGGACACCTTCTTGGCATCGATGGCGACAACGATGCACTGCGAGCCGAAGCGCGAGGCGGCTTCGCCGACGAACTCGGGGGTGAACACCGCTGCGGTGTTGATCGACACCTTGTCGGCACCGGCGTTGAGCAGGTTGCGGATATCCGCCACGCTGCGCACCCCACCGCCCACGGTTAGCGGGATGAACACCTGGCTGGCCATGCGCTCGACGGTGTACAGCGTGGTATCGCGGCCATCGACGCTGGCGGTGATATCCAGAAAGGTGATCTCGTCGGCACCCTGCTCGTCGTAACGACGGGCGATCTCCACCGGATCGCCGGCATCGCGAATGTTCTCGAACTTGACGCCCTTGACCACGCGGCCGTTGTCCACGTCGAGGCAGGGGATGATGCGTTTAGCCAATGCCATACGGAGCTCCCGTAGGGTGGGTGCAACCCACCGATATAGATTGCGTCAGTTACGGCGGGTGTTACCCGCCCTACGGTTCAAACCTTGAAGTTGTCGCAGAACGCCTGCGCTTGCGCCACGTCCAGAGTGCCTTCGTAGATCGCGCGGCCGGTGATGGCGCCGACGATGCCAGGCGAACGAGCCAGCAGCAGCTTCTCGATATCGCCCAGGTTGTGGATGCCGCCGGAAGCGATCACCGGGATGCGGCTGGCGGCAGCCAGGGCGGCGGTGGCTTCGACGTTGCAGCCCTGCATCATGCCGTCTTTGGCGATATCGGTATAAACGATGGCCGACACACCGTCTGCCTCGAAACGCTTGGCCAGGTCGGTGGCCTGCACGCTGCTGACTTCCGCCCAGCCATCGGTGGCGACGAAGCCATCCTTGGCGTCCAGGCCGACGATGACCTTGCCCGGGAAGGCCTTGCAGGCGTCGGTGACGAACTGCGGATCCTTCACGGCCTTGGTGCCGATGATCACGTAGCTGACGCCCGCTTTCACGTAGTGCTCGATGGTTTCCAGCGAGCGAATGCCACCGCCGATCTGGATCGGCAGGTTCGGGTAGCGCCTGGCGATGGCGGTTACCACTTCGCCATTGACCGGCTGACCTTCGAAGGCGCCATTGAGGTCGACAAGGTGCAGGCGACGGCAGCCGCCCTCGACCCACTTGGCGGCCATGCTCACCGGGTCATCGGAGAACACCGTGGAATCTTCCATGCGGCCCTGGCGCAGGCGTACGCAGGCGCCGTCCTTGAGGTCGATAGCGGGGATAATTAGCATCTGCAGCACCTTGTCTAGTTCAGCCGGCCTGGGCCGGGATCAATCTTTCTCGAGCGCCCACAAGTCGACTTCGAGGCTCTCGAAGCGCTCGCGCAGCAAGCTGTGCGCATCGGTGATCGCTCGGTTGTAGTAATGCGGGGCGATGTCGCGGCCGAACAGTTCGAGCAGCTCCAGCACCTCGAACGAGCCCAGCTCCAGCTCGAAGCGGTCGCTCAGAAAGCGCTGCAGCTTGTGCACCGCATCGCTTTCCTGCTCGGGCGTGAGCGTCAGAACCGGGCTCTTGAGCCGTGCCATCTACCAGCGGCCATCCCAGGCGGCGAAGTTCTGCAGCAGCTGCAGGCCATGGGTGTGGCTCTTCTCCGGGTGGAACTGCACGGCGAAGCGCGAGCCGTCGGCCAGGGCCGCGGCGAAATCCTTGCCGTAGTGACCACGGCCAACCACCTGCTGCGCCTTGGCCGCTTCGACATAGAAGCTGTGCACGAAGTAGAAGCGCGCCTGCTCGGGGATGTTGTGCCACAGTGGATGCTTGACCGCCTGGCTCACCTCGTTCCAGCCCATGTGCGGGACTTTCAGCGGCTCACCGTCCTCGACCATGTCCTTGCCGAAGAAGCGTACCTGGCCGGGAAACAGGCCGATGCAGTCGACGCCGTCGTTCTCTTCACTGCGGTCGAGCAGCGCCTGCATGCCGACGCAGATGCCGAGAAAAGGACGGTCCTGGCTGACTTCGCGAACCAGTTCGTCGAAGCCCAGGCGGCGGATCTCGGCCATGCAGTCGCGGATCGCGCCAACGCCGGGAAACACCACACGGTCGGCCTCGCGGATCACCTGAGCATCGCTGGTCACCAGCACACGGCCGGCGCCCACATGTTCCAGCGCCTTGGACACCGAGTGCAGGTTGCCCATGCCGTAATCGATGACGGCTACCGTCTGCATCAGAGCACGCCCTTGGTCGATGGCATCTGCCCCGCCATGCGCGGGTCGAGTTCGACCGCCATGCGCAGGGCGCGACCGAAGGCCTTGAACACGGTTTCGATCTGGTGGTGGGTGTTCACGCCACGCAGGTTGTCGATGTGCAGGCTGACCTGAGCATGGTTGACGAAGCCCTGGAAGAATTCCTGGAACAGGTCGACATCGAAGCCGCCGACCACCGCGCGGGTGAACGGCACGTGCATCTGCAGGCCGGGACGACCGGAGAAGTCGATCACCACGCGCGACAACGCTTCGTCCAGCGGCACGTAGGAGTGGCCGTAACGGGTCATGCCCTTCTTGTCGCCGACGGCCTTGGCGAAGGCCTGGCCGAGGGTGATGCCGACGTCTTCGACGGTGTGGTGATCGTCGATATGCAGGTCGCCCTTGCAGAAGATATCCAGGTCGATCAGGCCATGGCGGGCGATCTGGTCGAGCATGTGCTCGAAGAACGGCACGCCGGTATCGAAGGTGGCCTTGCCTGTGCCATCCAGATTGATCGAGACCTTGATCTGGGTCTCCAGGGTATTGCGCTCGACGGATGCCGTACGTTCGGCCATCACCTGCTCCACAAAATCGTTGGGCGAAAGGGCGAACATTATAGGCTGATAAGCGGCAAAGCTATAAAGCCGTCCGGCAAAAATGCCGCAAGGCGCGGCAGTCGGAATTCAGGGCTTATCAAAAGACGCGCATAAAAAATCCCGCGGACGCACAAGGCGTCGGCGGGATTTTCACGATATCGCGAGCTAGAGCCCTGCTAGGCAAAACCAGGCGAGGAAGCGGAGTGTACTTTTGTACATGAGCATTCCGAGCCTGGTTTTAACGCCGCAGGGCCGACGCGCAGCAGATCGTGATTAGTGGAACAGGACTACGGTCTTCTGCAGGGTAATCCAAACACCCCAAGCCAGCGGGATACCCACGGCCAACCAGGCAGCGATCACCAGCGGCTTGCTCGACGGATCGGCAGCCCACTCCAGCTCCGCAGCGGACGGCTTGGATTTCTCGCCATGGGCGCGCTCGGCGGCCAGCTCTGCGTCGGTCATGAAATACTTCGGATCCACAGGGCGGACCAGCAGGTTGCAGATGAAGCCCAGCACCAGCAGACCAGCGAGGATGTACAGGGTGATGTCATAAGCGGCAGCGCGCTCGACGCCGATGCTCAGCTGATACTCACGCAGATAGTTCACCAGTACCGGACCCAGCACGCCAGCGAAGGCCCAGGCAGTCAGCAGACGACCGTGGATCGCACCGACCATCTGGGTACCGAACAGGTCAGCCAGGTAAGCCGGAACGGTCGCGAAGCCACCACCGTACATGGACAGGATCAGGCAGAAGGCGAACACGAACAGCGCGATGCTGCCCAGGTGACCGGTCCACGGAACCAGCGCGTACAGGGTGAAGCCCAGCGCGAAGAACACGAAGTAGGTCGCCTTGCGGCCAATCAGGTCGGAGAACGAAGCCCAGAAGAAACGACCACCGATGTTGAACAGACTGAGCAGGCCGGTGAAGCCCGCAGCGATGGCGGCGATCTGGCCAAGCTGTGCAGCGCTCAGTTCACTGAACGGCACGTTCAGGCCGATCAGTTTGCCGCCGAAGACTTCCTGCAGCATGGGCGAAGCCATGCCGATGATGCCGATACCAGCCGATACGTTCAGGCACAGTACGGCCCAGACCAGCCAGAACTGCGGAGTTTTCCACGCGGTGTTCACGTGGACATGGCCCTTGGTGATCATCGCGTTGTTGGCCTTGGCAGCCGGAGCGACCCAGCCAGCAGGCTTCCAGCCGGTTGGCGGAACGCGGTAGGCCAGTGCGCCGCCGACCATGAAGATGAAGTAGATCACCGCCATGACCACGAAGCTCTGCCATACACCTACGCCAGTTTCATTGGCGAAGTGGCCCATCAGCGCCGCGGCCAGAGGTGCACCGACCATCGCGCCGCCACCGAAGCCCATGATGGCCATACCGGTAGCCATACCGCGCTTGTCCGGGAACCACTTGATCAGCGTCGATACCGGGGAGATGTAGCCCAGACCCAGACCGATACCACCGATCACGCCGGAACCGACCCACATCAGCCAGATCTGGTGGGTATAGATACCCAGCGCGGAGATCAGCAGACCGCCACACCAGCACACGGCCGAAACCAGACCTGCTTTACGCGGACCGGCATGCTCCAGCCAGCCGCCCCATACAGCAGCTGCGCAACCCAGGAACACGAAGAACAGGGTATAGATCCAGCCCAGCATGGAGATCTGCCAATCGCAGTTGCTGGCGAAGATCTGCTCGAAGAAACCAATTTCCGGCGCACACGCGACTGGCGCGGTGATACCAATGGCCTTGGACAACGGCAGCCAGAATACGGAGAACCCGTAGGCCATGCCGATACACAGGTGGATGGCGAGGGCAGCTGGCGGAACCAGCCAGCGGTTGAAACCGGGCTTAGCGATGATGCGTTCCTTGGACAGGAAAGCAGGCGTCGCCGAAGCACCGTTTTGCACGGTGGCGTCAGTCATGTTTTCTTCTCTGATTAGGTTGGCAAACAGGTAATTACTGGCGAAACATCGATAGAAGCATCGCCAAACAACAAGTAAGTATGGGGAGAGTCCATTCGTTCTAGCTGGTCGCTAGCTCCCCGTGGCATTGTGTCACATCGCCATGGTCGCATTGCAACCACCCAAACGATAGTTTTGCGGGTCTACAGCACCTTTTTAGGCATTGATTCTGGCTCTAATCGACAGCCGGTAGAAAACCGGCGCCAAAATACACGCCCTCCAATGTCCGGGCTAGGCGCGACAGTAGCGAGCCCGGATGACAGTTCGACTGCCAAAAGCAGGCACACCAAATCAATACCTGCGCCACAGCATAGCCAACCCTCGATTACGCACCGAAATTATTGCCCTGCACCGCGCATGAATACCCGTGCCTACAGTGCAAGCGGCAATTCTGCAGATTCAATGCCGCAAATCTTGACTAGTAGTGGTCTACCAGCTCAGGCAATACGCCTCGCGTTGGCCAGTGCCTGCCAGCAGAGCTCGCGCGTACACGACTGCCTTTAACCGCGGGGACGCCTCGGGCGTTATACTCGCGGATTCCAATTTCTCGTCACTGCATAGGACTCGTCCATGAAAGCGCTCGGCAAAATCCTGGGTCTGTTCTTCCTCGGACTACTGCTGATCATCGTGGCGTTGGGCTTTGCCCTGACTCACCTGTTCGACCCCAACGACTACAAGGATGAAATCCGCCAACTGGCGCGGGACAAGGCCAACCTCGAGCTGACCCTCAACGGCGACATTGGCTGGAGCCTGTTCCCCTGGCTGGGCCTTGAGCTGACCGACGCCACCCTGGCCAGCGCCAGCACGCCGGACAAGCCGTTCGCCAATCTGCGCCTGCTTGGTCTGTCGGTGCGCGTGCTGCCGCTGCTGCGCAAGGAAGTGCAGATGAGCGACATCCGCGTCGACGGCCTGAACCTCGACCTGCAGCGTGACGAAAACGGCCACGGCAACTGGGAAGACGTCGGCCACCCGCCGGCCAAGCCAGGTGATGCGCCGGCCGAACAAACCGCAAGCAACGACGCACCGCAATCAGCAGACAAGCCGACGCAGGAAAGTAGCGGCCAGCCGATCAAGCTGGACATCGACAGCCTGATCGTCAACGGTGCCCGGGTGGACTACCGCGACGCCCAGAAGGGCCAGCAATTCAGCGCCGAGAGCATCCAGCTGACCACCGGCGCGATCCGCGAAGGCGCCGGTGTGCCGATCAAGCTCAGCGCATTCTTCGGCAGTAACCAGCCGGTGATGCGTGCGCGCACCGAACTGCAGGGCGAGCTGCGCTTCGACCGCGTCCTCAAACGCTACCAACTCGAAGATGCGCGTCTGTCCGGCGAGGCGTCTGGCGAGCCATTCAATGGCCAGACCCTCACCTATGCAGCCCAGGGCCAATTGCTGGTCGACCTGGCAGCACAAGTCGCCGAATGGAATGGCCTCAAATTGTCCGCCAACCAGTTGCGCGCCCTGGGTGAAGTGAAGGTGCGTGACCTACAGAGCGAGCCGAAGCTGTCCGGCGGCCTGTCGGTAGCGCCCGTCAACCTGCGCGAGTTTCTCGCCAGCCTCGGTCAGAAATTGCCGCCGATGAACGACGAGAAAACCCTGTCGCAATTCGAGCTGGTCACCCAACTGAACGGCACTGCCAACAGCCTGTCGCTGGACGAGCTGACCCTCAAGCTCGACGACAGCACCTTTACCGGCAAGCTCGCCGTGGCCGACTTCGCCAAGCAGGCGCTGCGCGTGCAGCTCAAGGGCGACAAGCTCGACCTCGACCGCTACCTGCCACCCGCTAGCAAGGACAAGAAGGACGCCGACTCGGCGCGCAAGGCCGAAGTGCGTGAAACCGTCGCCAACGCTGGCCAGGCCGGCACCACGCCAGTGCCCAACACACCGACCCAGCAGGCCTGGAGCTCCAGCGAAGTGCTCCCGATCCCGGCCCTGCGCAAACTCGATATGCAGGCCAACCTGACCCTCGACCAGCTGACCCTACAGAAGCAGACACTCAGCGCCGTCAGCCTCAAGGCCCGCGGCCAAGGTGGCGCGCTGAGCCTGGAAGAGCTGCGCGGCAAGCTTGGCAACGGCAGCTTCGCCATCAAGGCCGATGCCGATGTGCGCCCCGCCGTGCCGGTGCTCAGCCTGCATACCCAACTGAGCGGCATGCCGGTCGAGCCATTCCTCAAGGACGAACAGCGCCCCTCGCCGCTCAAGGGCCTGCTCGACCTGAACAGCGACCTGACCACCAGCGGCAACAGTCAGAAAGCCTGGATCGACGCCCTCAACGGCACCGCCAGCTTCATGCTCAAAGACGGCGTGCTGGTCGACGCCAACCTGGAGCAGCAACTGTGCCGCGGCATTTCCACCCTCAACCGCAAACAGTTGAGCGGCGAGCCGCGCAGCAAAGACACGCCCTTCGAGCGCTTGCAAGGCAGCCTGAGCATCCGCAACGGCGTGGCCAGCAACCCCGATCTGCAGACCCGTATCCCCGGCCTGAGCGTGGCCGGCAACGGTGATGTCGACCTGCGCGTACTGGGCATGGATTACCGCGTTGGCATCACCATCGAAGGCGATCAGCGCGAAATGCCGGACCCGGCCTGCGAGGTCAACCAGCGCTACGTCGGCATCGCCTGGCCGCTGCACTGCCGGGGCCCACTGGAGCTCGGCGCCAAGGCCTGCCGCCTGGATCAGGAAGGCATGGGCAAGGTCGCAGCCAAGCTGGCCGGCGATCGCATCAACGAAAAGCTCGAAGAGAAGCTCGGTGATAAGGTCAGCCCGGAACTGAAAGACGCACTCAAGGGCCTGTTCAAGCGATGACTCCCGAGCAATTCTCCAGCGCCGTGCTGCGCTGGTACGACGCGCACGGCCGCAAGGACCTGCCCTGGCAGCAGAACATCACGCCATACCGCGTGTGGGTCTCGGAGATCATGCTGCAGCAGACCCAGGTCAGCACCGTGCTCGGCTACTTCGACCGCTTCATGAGCGCGCTGCCCACCGTGCGCGATCTGGCCGAAGCGCCGGAAGACGAAGTGCTGCACCTGTGGACCGGCCTGGGTTATTACACCCGCGCCCGCAACCTGCAGAAGACCGCGCAGATCATCATGGCCGAGCACGGCGGCGAATTCCCACGCAGCGTCGAAGCCCTCACCGAACTGCCCGGCATCGGCCGCTCGACGGCAGGCGCCATTGCCAGCCTGAGCATGGGCCTGCGCGCGCCGATTCTCGACGGCAACGTCAAACGCGTGCTGGCCCGTTTCGTCGCCCAGGAAGGCTATCCGGGCGAGCCCAAGGTAGCCAAGCAGCTATGGGCCGTGGCCGAGCGCTTCCTGCCCGAGGAACGCGTCAATCATTACACCCAGGCGATGATGGACCTGGGCGCCACGCTCTGCACACGCAGCAAGCCCACCTGCCTGCTCTGCCCGGTACAAAGCGGCTGCGAAGCGCATCTGCTCGGCCTGGAGATCCGCTACCCGGTGGCCAAGCCGCGCAAGGAACTGCCGCAGAAACGCACCCTGATGCCCATGCTGGTCAGCCGTGACGGCGCCGTGCTGCTCTACCGGCGGCCGTCTACCGGCCTCTGGGGCGGCCTGTGGAGCCTGCCGGAACTCGATGACCTCGACGCCCTGAACGGCCTCGCCGACCAGCACCAACTACGCCTCGGCGAACGCCGCCAGCTCGACCAAATCACCCATACCTTCAGCCACTTCCAACTGGCCATCGCCCCCTGGCTGATCGAGGTCGACGGCGTGCCCGGCTACGTGGCCGAGGCCGACTGGCTCTGGTATAACCTCGCCACCCCGCCGCGCCTGGGCCTCGCCGCCCCGGTCAAAAAGCTGCTCAAACGCGCGGCCGACGCACTGCATACAGGAGAAATGGCATGACCCGCACCGTGATGTGCCGCAAGCACAAACAGGAACTCCCCGGCCTGGATCGCGCGCCCTACCCTGGCGCCAAAGGCGAAGACATCTTCCAGAACGTCTCCAAGCAAGCCTGGGACGAATGGCAGAAGCACCAGACCTTGCTGATCAACGAGCGTCGCCTGAACATGATGAACGCCGAAGACCGCAAATTCCTGCAGGCCGAGATGGACAAGTTCCTCTCCGGCGAGGATTACGCCCAGGCCGAAGGCTACGTGCCGCCCAGCGAATAAGCGGCCTGAGACGTAAGCGCCCGGAATATTTAAATATTTTCCAAAAAAGGTTTGACACCCCAAGGCTAAAACCGTTTAATACGCGCCGTTGCCCAGGTAGCTCAGTCGGTAGAGCAGGGGATTGAAAATCCCCGTGTCGGCGGTTCGATTCCGTCCCTGGGCACCACCTTCTACTCAGGTGGTGCATGTACCATCCGAGAATTAAAGAACCGGCCTAGCGCCGGTTTTTTAATGCCTAAAATTTATTTCCTTCCCTGGCGCTTCAAGGCTGGAGCCGCGCGCATGAGCATTCGCCTGATCGGATTGTTGGTGCTCCTGCTGATACTGCCAATACTCGGCAATGCCGCCAATACGCCCTGCTCGGGTAGCAAGGGCGGCATCGCGCGCTGCGATGGCCCGCTGTTTCTCTGCAATGACGGCTCGATCAGCGGCAGCAAGCGCGACTGCAGTGCCGAACGACCGGGCGCAGGCGGCAAAGCGCTGCGATCCACCGGCAATGTTGCCAGCGACTGCCCCTGTGGGGGCGGAACACTCTGCACCGGGCCGCGAGGCGGCCAGTACTGCATGACCCGCAGCGGCACCAAGAGCTACCGACGCAGATAGGCGAGCCGCGCCCGCTCAGCGGATACGCTGAACGCGCCCCCTAGCTGCGCGCTCCACATGGCATTGCCCGCGCAAATAGCAGCGGGCCTTATGCAGCCGGAGCCAGTCATGCACCTCAACATCGCCCTGAATGCCGCCAACGACCCGAAGCAACCGCCGGCCGAGCCCCACGAGACACCGATCAACGATCCGGGTAACGAGGATCCTGGCTCCATCGTCGACGACCCGGATAGCCCGTTCAGCCCGCAGCGACCTATCGAGGAGCCGGGCAAGCCTCGGCCTGAGAAGCGCTGAATTAGCGAATTCGCGGGCATGGCCCGCTCCCACAGGAGGTGTGCGGTGCCGACAGCTGCTTCAGCCTACGGCCTTGTCGATTGGGTTGAACGCAGGAATAGCTGAGGGCCGCCAAAGGTGAGGGTGTTGTTGGGGCGCCTGGCGGGTTTCGGCGCAGGAAGATGTGCATCGGACGTCAGACCAGGTAGCGCCTTCACCCACCCTACGTACCGGCCATACCAGCGATGGCGCCCCACCATCGTTCGCGCGCATGGCGCGCTCCCACAGATGACGGCTATAGATAGCTGATTCAGGCCGGAGTTAGAGCCTGTGGGAGCGGGCCATGCCCGCGAAATTCATGGGCATAGCCCACTCCCTCACCAGAAAGCGGCCGCCTCCCCCCTCAATCAAGCAGATGGGCGATCTGCGTGCTCAGTGTCTCAAGTGTAAAGGGCTTGCTCAGCAGCGGCGCCGAGTCGAGCAGCGCGCTGCCGGTTTCGCGCACTTCGGCGGGGTGGCCGCTGATGAAGATCACCTTCAGATCCGGACGCAGCAGCAGGGCCGGTTCGGCGATACGCACGCCGGAGACGCCACCGGGCAGGCGGAAGTCGGTGATCAACAGATCCAGATGCGGCTTGGTGGCGAGGATGGCGAAGGCATCGGTGGCGCAGTCGGCCTGCAGTACGTGATAGCCCTCGCCCTGCAGGTACTCGGCCAGCAGCATGAGCAGCAGCGGATCGTCCTCGACGATCAGTACGGTTCGTGTCACATCGTTCATTGCCCTGCTCCTGCCTATTTCTGCGCCTTCGCTTCGACCCTTGCCGTGCGCTGAGTTCAACCTATCTCTACGCGCTTGCCGCGCGGCAGCCAGACGCTGAACAACGAGCCCTGCCCCAGGCTGCTCTGCACCTCGATATGCCCACCATGAGCCTTGACGATCTGGTCGGAGATAAAGAGACCAAGCCCCAACCCTGCTACCGACTCGCTGCCCACCGCGCGCTCGAACTGCTGGAAGATGCGATGCTGGTTTTCCAGGGAAATCCCGATGCCATGGTCGCGCACCTCGACGCGCACACCGCCTTCATCGGAGCGGGCGCGCACTTCGATGGGTCGCCCGGCGCCATAGCGCAAGGCGTTACTAAGCAGGTTGCTGATCACCTGTTCGATGCGGAACTGGTCCCAGCTGCCGTGCAGCACCTCATCGATGTCCAGCTGCAGGTCGCAACCGGCTACGGTCATCTGCTGGGCGAAGTTCTCGGCGACGTTGCGCACGGTCTGCGCCAGGTCGAATTCCACTGGGCGAATGGACAGCTTGCCGGTGCGGATGCGCGACACGTCGAGCATATCCTCGATCAGACGGATCAGACTGTGGATCTGCCGTTCGTCGCGGTCGAACATGGCGCCGAGCTTGTCTTCGCTGAACGCGGTGAGGTTGCCCTTGGCCAGGTGCATCTTGCGCAGCTGGGTGTCGAGGATCAGCCCGTTGAGCGGCGTACGCAGCTCGTGGGAGACGATGGACATGAAGTCGTCACGCATGCGCACCGCATGCTGCAGCTCGCCCTGGGTCGAACGCAGCTCGGCGAGTAGCGCGTCCTGCTCCTGACGCGAGCGTTCCAGCGCTTCCACCTGCTGAGCCATGACCTTGCGCTGGCGATACAGGTCGACGAACACCGCCACCTTGCTCTGCACCGCCTGGATATCCAGCGGTTTGTAGAGAAAGTCCACGGCGCCGCTCTCGTAGCCCTTGAACGCGTAGTTCATCTCACGCCCGGCGGCGCTGACGAAGACGATGGGGATGTGCTTGGTCTTCTCCGTGCCGCGCATCAGTTCGGCCAGTTCGAAGCCGTTCATGCCCGGCATCTGCACGTCGAGAATGGCAAGGGCGAACTCGTGCTCGAGTAGCAGCACCAGGGCATCGTCGGCGCATTGCGCCTTGTACACCTCACGATCATCGCGGCGGATCAATGCCTCCAGCGCCAGCAGGTTCTCCGGCAGGTCATCGACGATCAACAGTTTGCATCCGGTGCTACTCAACATGGGCGTGAGTCCAGTTCGGTTAGCAATGCGAGAATGCCTCGCAAAGGAAGAATGTAGTCGGGTTGGTGCAGCGCCAGGGCCGCTTCGGGCATGGTCGCAACCTGCGCCTCCTGCGGGTCCTGCACCACGGTCACTCCGCCCCGCTGTTTTATTGTGTACAACCCGGCGGCGCCGTCCTGGTTGGCGCCCGTGAGCAAGATGCCCAATAGCTGGCTGCCGTAAACATCGGCAGCCGAATCGAACAGGTAATCGATCGAGGGCCGGGAAAAATGCACCGGCTCCTCACGACTATAGGAAAAGCTGCCATCGGCCTCGATGCACAGGTGATAACCGGGGGCGGCGAAGTACAGCGTGCCCGGCTGCAGCACTTCCTTGTCCTGCGCCTCTTTTACCCGCAGCGCGAGGCGGCGGGCGAACAGATCCGGCAGCAGGCTTTCACGCCCGTCCGGCAGGTGCAGCACCACCACCACCGGTAAACCGTAGTCGCCCGGCAGCCCGACGAACAGGTTGAGCAGCGCTTCCACGCCACCGGCCGAGGCGCCGACCACCACCGCAGAGAGTTTGCGAAGGGGCGCTTTCATAGTTTACGGAACACCCGTTCCTGGCGATTCAGCGCCTCGAAACGACCGGCGTAGGCTGAGAAGTCCAGGCTTTCCTTGCTGCCCAGGCCAAGGAAAGCGCGGTGCCCGAGTGACTCATGAAACAGGCCAAAGGCGCGGTCCTGCAGGGTCTTGTTGAAGTAGATCAGCACGTTGCGGCAGGAGATGAACTGGGTTTCCGAGAACACACTGTCGGTGGCCAGGCTGTGGTCGGCGAAGGTCACGTTGGCGCACAAAAAGCGCTCGAACAGCGCACCTTCGTAGGCCGCCGTGTAGTAGTCGGCCAATGAACCCTTACCGCCAGCGCGCTGATAGTTCTCGCTATACAGCCGCATGTTGTCGATGGGGAAGATGCCACGCTTGGCCTTCTCCAGCGAGCGCGGGTTGATGTCGGTAGCGTAGATGATCGAGCGCTCCAGCAGCCCCTCCTCGTGCAGCAGGATGGCCAGGGAGTAGACCTCCTCACCCGTACTGCAGCCGGCCACCCACAACTTTAGCGACGGGTAGGTGCGCAGAAACGGCACCACCTCCTGGCGCAGCGCCAGGAAGTAGCTCGGATCGCGGAACATCTCGCTGACCGGGATAGTGAGGAACTGCAGCAGCTGCATGAACGCCGCCGAGTCATGGATGATCCGCGCCTGCAACTCGGAGATGCTCGCGCACTCGAACTGGCGCATGGCGTGCACGATCCGGCGCTTGAGCGAAGAGCCGGAGTAGTCGCGAAAATCGTAGCTGTACTGCAGGTAGATCGCCTCGATCAGCAGCCGCAGCTCGATATCCTGGGTACGGTCGGACATGTCAGATGCGTTCCAGCTTCGGCAGCCATACGCGGACCAGCGAGAACAGCCGATCCAGGTCAATGGGTTTGGCCAGGTAGTCGTTGGCACCGGCCTTCATGCACAGGTCCTGATCGTCCTTCATGGCTTTGGCGGTCACCGCGATAATCGGCAGCTTGCGCCAGCGCGGGTTCTCACGGATGCGCCGGGTGGCTTCGTAGCCGTCCATCTCCGGCATCATCACATCCATCAGCACCAGATCGATGTCGCCCACCGCTTCCAGTTTCTCGATGGCTTCGCGGCCATTGCGCGCCACCTCGACCTGGGCCCCCTTGTGCTCCAGGGCACTGGTGAGGGCGAAGATGTTGCGCACATCGTCATCGACCAGCAGCAGACGCCGACCTTCGAACACACGGTCGCGGCTGCGCGCGGTCTTGAGCATGTGCTGGCGCTCGCTGGACAGCTCCGACTCGACCATATGCAGGAACAGGGTCACTTCGTCGAGCAGGCGCTCAGGCGAGCGCGCGCCCTTGATGATGATCGAGCGCGAGTACTTGAGCAGCTCGGCCTCTTCGGCACGGGTCAGATTGCGACCGGTATAGACGATCACCGGCGGGAAGGAACGAATCTCCTCGCTGCCCATGCGCGCCAGCAGCTCGTCGCCCTGCATGTCCGGCAGTTTCAGGTCGATGATCATGCAGTCGAAGATGTGGTGACGCAGCTGCTCCAGCGCCTGCTCGCCGAACTCGACGGCGACGATCTCGATGTCGTCGTCGCCGATCAGGCGGGCGATGCTGTCGCGCTGCAGCTTGTCGTCCTCGACCACCAGCACGCGGCGCATCTTCTGAGTCAGGCGCGCTTCGAGCTTGCCGAACACGCCCTTGAGCTGGTCGCGCGTGGCAGGCTTGAGTGCATAGCCGACGGCGCCCATATGCAGGGCGGCCTCGGCCATGTCCTCGACGGAAATCACGTGCACCGGAATGTGCCGGGTACCTGGGTTTTCCTTCAGACGCTGCAGCACCGACAGCCCGGAGCCGTCCGGCAGGCGCATGTCCAGCAGGATGGCGTCGGGGTGATGCGAGGTGGCCAGCTCCAGGCCGTCCTCGGCGCTGTGGGCGACCAGGCAGCGGTAATCCAGCTCGTGGGCCAGGTCATAGAGGATATGGGCGAACTGCGGCTCGTCCTCGATGACCAGCACGCAGCGCCCGCCCAGTACCGACATGCCGCGGTCATCCGGGAAAGTAGGTACGTTGCGCGCCACCTCGCTCTGGGCCGGCACAGCTACGGCAGGCGTAACGCTGGGCACCACCGGAGCCGACTCGCCGGCGGGCAGCAAGAGGTCCTCTTCGCCCGGCGAGAAAGTCAGCGGCAGCACCAGAGTGAACACGCTACCTTCGCCCGGCGTACTAGAGACGCTGATCGAGCCGCCGAGCAGCGTGGCCAGGTCGCGGGAAATCGACAGGCCCAACCCGGTGCCGCCGAAGCGCCGGTTGGTGGTGCCATCGGCCTGGCGGAAGGCCTCGAAGATGTACTCCTGCTGTTCCTTGGCGATGCCGATACCGCTGTCGCGTACGGCGAACGAAACGCCCTCCTCGACCCGGCTGACGCTCAGGCTGACCTGACCCTGTTCAGTGAACTTGAAGGCGTTGGACAAGAGGTTCTTGAGGATCTGCTCGACACGCAGGCGGTCGGTGTACAGCGAGCGCGGCAGGTCGTCGGCAATGTCGACGTTGAAGGCCAATTGTTTCTCGCCGGCCACCGGCTGGAAGGTGGTTTCCAGGCTCTGGGCCAGGCGCACGACATTGGTGTTTTCCGGGCGCAGATCGAGCTTGCCGGCCTCGACCTTGGAGATGTCGAGGATGTCGTTGATCAGGTTGAGCAGGTCGTTGCCGGCCGAATAGATCGAGTCGGCAAACTTCACCTGCTCCGCATCCAGGTTGCCCTTGGGGTTGTCGGCCAGAAGCTTGGCAAGAATCAGCGAGCTGTTGAGCGGCGTGCGCAGCTCATGGGACATGTTGGCCAGGAATTCGGACTTGTAGCGGCTGGCACGCTGCAGCTCCTCGGCACGTTCCTCAAGCTGCTGCTGGGCTTCGCGCAGGGCCGTGTTGCGGTCATCCAGAGCGTCGCGCTGCATCGATAGCTGCTCGTTGCTCTGCTCCAGTTCCGCCTGCTGGGTTTCAAGATGCGCCTGGGACTCCTTGAGCGCCCGGGATTGCTCCTCAAGCTCCTCGTTGGCGGTTTTCAGCTCCTCCTGCTGCACCTGCAGCTCTTCGTTGAGCTGCTGGGTCTCGGCGAGTATTTCCTGCAGACGATGGCGGTAACGGGCCGCCTCCACCGATGCGCCGATGCTCGGTGCGATCTGTTCCAGAAATTCGCTGTCACGCTCGCTCAAGGGGTGCAGGAAGCCCAGCTCGACCACGCCGTTGATATCGCCATCGTTGCTGACCGGCAGCAGTGCGACTACCAAAGGCTTGCCCTCGCCCAGGCCGGAGCTGACTTTCAGGTAGTCGCCCGGCAAGTTGTCGAGAACCAGCAGGCGGCGGTCATGGGCCACGCGGCCAACCATGCCTTCAGCGCTGTAGAACGACTGCTCGGCATTCTCATGCTCGCGGGAAAAGCCATAAGTCGCCACGCGGCGCAGGTTGCCATGCTCCTCGCGCACGTACAGCGCGCCCACTGCGGCATCCAGATGGCTGGCTAGGAACTCCAGGGTGTTGCGGCCCAGCACCGGTAGCGCCTGCTGGCCGATCAGCCGCTCGGCCATCTGGTTCTGGCCGTTGCGCAGCCAGGCCTGGGCCTGCATACGCTCGTTGTGCTCTTCCTGTTTCTTGAGGATGGCGCCGTAGGTACCCGTCAGACGCAGCAGCTCACGGCGGCCAAAAATCGCCAGGCCGCCGCTGAAAATAAGAGTGAACAGCAGGAACAGGGCGATGGTGGTGATCGCGGTGTTGCTGGCGGCGTTGTTGCGCTCCTCGCGCAAACGCTGCTCCATGGCGATGAAGGCGGCGTATTCATCACGGATGGCATCGGTCAGTTGCTTGCCGCGGCCGTCGCGCACCGGGTCAAGAAAGTTGCCACCGTCGCGCTTGGCGGCGATCGCTCCTTGGGCGAAGGCGGTCCATTCGTCCTGCAGGGCGGCGATACTGCGCAAGCGCTCGACCTGCAGCGGGTTGTCGGCCACCAGCTCGTTGAGGGTCTGCATCTCGGCGCGGATACGCGGCTTGGCGACCTCGTAAGGCTGCAGGAAGCGCACGTCGCCAGACAGCAGATAGCCGCGAAAGCCAGTCTCCTGGTCGATAGACAACTTCAGGGATTCGCTGGCGTTGTTGAGCACTCGATCGGTGTGCTGCACCCAGCCCAGTACGCTGAGCAGGTAACCAATCAGGGTTACGAAGAACACTGCGCTGATAACGCCCACGCCAAGCGGCAGGGCGACGTTGCGCCGCAGAATTCGCTTGAAGCTGTTCTCATCAATCGTACTGTTGGGCATCGCAGGTCCCTGGCTGGCCGTGTTGGGCTGTTATAAGAAGAGGTATGGAACAAACGGCGGATGGTAATGCGCCATCATCGGTTAATCCAATGCCGGCGCTTGGTCGTCCGCGCGGTTGGATCATGGCAAGGTGCCAAGGGTTCGAGTTATTTCTTCAACATGTTGCAAAACCGCCTTTGGTCACCCGCGGCAACCATCGAATGCGCGATTTTCAGCCGGGCGGCATGCTCGCAATGCAGCCCACGCACCAGATTCGTGCCATGCTAGGCGGCCTGCCGCCAACGCGGTTTCGAAACATGCAGCGTCGGCAGGCCAACCGCCCGCCAGGACGTTCTGCGGTTTCACCATCCTTTATCAGAGGTAACGCCGTTGTCAGACCTAGCTCCAGGCGCATCAACCGCCGGCCAGAGCATCCTGCTCGTGGAAGATTCCGAAGTGGTGCGCATGCTTACAGTGGAAGTGCTCGAAGAGCTCGATTACCGCGTGACCGAAGCGGGCGAAGCCCAGCAGGCGCTGCAGATCCTGCGCAGCGACGAACACATCGACCTGCTGATGACCGACATCGGTCTGCCCGGCATGAGCGGCCAGGAACTGGCGGTTGCTGCGCGCCAGCTGCGTCCCGATCTCAAGGTGCTGTACGCCAGCGGTTACGCAGAAAGCGTGGAGATCGACAAGAGCGAGCCGGCCAACCGCACCTCGATCATCGGCAAACCCTTCTCGCTCGATGCACTGCGCGACAAGGTGCAGAGCATGCTCGGCAACTGACAGGCTTGGCTCCAGATCGGCCAATTCGCTGGCTGGCACTGGAATTGCGAGGCGGATATCAGTAGGGTGCGCGTCTTTTTCATCCTGCAGCCTGCTTGCCCGTCTTTTTTGCGGCGTGGCGACAACAGCCTGCGATGATGCGACAACCCTGCGACCGTGACGGCAACGGGCCAGTAACGACCTTGGCGCCCCCTGGGGCCTATGCTAGGTTTGCTGCCCACAGCCCCGCCGAACACGGATTCCATCCGCACAAGAATTAAGAGGACTGCTTGATGGCTGAGGCCACGCCCGCGCTGGAAATCCGCAATCTGCACAAACGCTATGGCGACCTCGAAGTGCTCAAAGGCATTTCCCTCACGGCACGCGACGGTGACGTGATCTCCATTCTCGGCTCGTCCGGCTCAGGCAAATCGACCTTCCTGCGCTGCATCAACCTGCTGGAAAATCCCCATCAGGGCCAGATCCTCGTGGCCGGCGAAGAGCTCAAGCTCAAGGCACAGAAGAACGGCGAACTGGTCGCCGCCGACAACCGCCAGATCAACCGCCTGCGCAGCGAAATCGGCTTCGTGTTCCAGAATTTCAATCTCTGGCCACACATGACCGTGCTGGACAACATCACCGAAGCACCGCGACGCGTGCTCGGCAAGAGCAAGGCCGAGGCCCGCGAAATCGCCGAGGCGCTGCTGGCCAAGGTCGGCATCGCCGACAAGCGCCACGTCTACCCCAATCAGCTTTCCGGCGGCCAGCAGCAGCGTGCCGCCATTGCCCGCACCCTGGCGATGCAGCCCAAGGTGATCCTGTTCGACGAGCCGACTTCGGCCCTCGACCCGGAAATGGTACAAGAAGTGCTTACTGTGATCCGCGCGCTCGCCGAAGAAGGCCGCACCATGCTGCTGGTGACCCACGAGATGAGCTTTGCTCGCCAGGTTTCCAGCCAGGTGGTATTCCTGCACCAGGGCGTGGTCGAGGAACAGGGCACGCCCGATCAGGTGTTCGACAACCCGACGTCGGCGCGCTGCAAACAATTCATGTCCAGCAATCGTTAAACACGGAGCAATCACGCATGCATAGCTATAAGAAGATTCTGCTGGCAGCTGCCGCCACTCTGGCTTTCGGCACCAGTGCCGTCGCTGCTGACAAACTGAAGATCGGCACCGAAGGCGCCTACCCACCCTTCAACCTCATCGACGCCAGCGGCCAGGTCGGCGGCTTCGACGTGGAAGTCGGCCAGGCCCTGTGCGCCAAGATGAAAGCCGAGTGCGAAGTGGTCACCTCCGACTGGGACGGCATCATCCCGGCCCTGAACGCCAAGAAATTCGACTTCCTGATCGCCTCCATGTCGATCACCGACGAGCGCAAGCAGGCCGTGGACTTCACCAATCCGTACTACACCAACAAGCTGCAGTTCATCGCCCCGAAAAGCGCTGACTTCAAGACCGACAAGGCCAGCCTTAAAGGCAAGGTCATCGGTGCCCAGCGCGCGACCATCGCCGGCACCTGGCTGGAAGACAACATGGGCGGCGTGGTGGACGTGAAACTCTACGACACTCAGGAAAACGCTTACCTGGACCTGGCCTCCGGCCGCGTCGATGGCGTGCTGGCCGACACTTTCGTGAACTGGGAATGGCTCAAGAGCGATGCCGGCAAGGACTTCGAATTCAAGGGCGACCCGGTATTCGACAACGACAAGATCGGCATCGCCGTGCGCAAGGGTGACCCGCTGCGCGAGCGCCTGAACAAGGCCCTCGAGGAAATCGTTGCCGACGGCACCTACAAGAAGATCAACGACAAGTACTTCCCCTTCAGCATCTACTAAGCAGCCTGCCCGCGTCGCCACTGGCGGCGCGGGCCTTTGAGTTTCCATGAATTTCGATCTTTCCGGATTCGGCCCGGCCCTGGCCGCCGGCACCCTGATGACCGTGCAACTGGCGCTCAGCGCCCTGTGCCTCGGTCTGGTGCTTGGCCTGCTCGGCGCCTTCGCCAAGACTTCGCCCTACAAGCCGCTGCAGTGGCTTGGCGGCACCTACTCGACCCTGGTTCGCGGCGTGCCCGAACTGCTATGGGTACTACTCATCTATTTCGGCACCGTGAACGTTCTGCGCGAGCTGGGCGAACGCCTCGGTGTCGGCAGTCTGGAACTCGGCCCATTCACGGCGGGCGTCATTGCCCTTGGTCTGTGCTTCGGCGCCTATGCCACCGAAGTATTCCGCGGCGCCATCCTGGCTATCCCCAAGGGTCACCGCGAAGCGGGTCTGGCGCTGGGACTTTCCAAAGGCCGCATTCTCTGGCAACTGATCCTGCCGCAGATGTGGCGTATCGCGATGCCGGGCCTGGGCAACCTGTTCATGATCCTGATGAAGGACACCGCGCTGGTGTCGGTCATCGGCCTGACCGAGATCATGCGTCAGTCACAAATTGCCGTGACATCCACCAAGCAGCCCATGACCTTCTACCTGGTAGCCGCCATCATCTATCTGGGGCTGACCATCGTTTCCATGATTGGCTTGCACTTCCTTGAGAAAAGAGCCACCCGCGGCTTCGTAAGGAGCACTCAATGAACTGGGAGTTGATGCTCAAGTACCTGCCCAAAATGGCTGAAGGTGCGCTGCTGACCATCGAGTTGCTCACCGTAGCGGTGATTGCCGGGCTGATTCTGGCGATCCCCATGGGCATTGCCCGCTCCTCGCACCGCTGGTACGTACGCTCTCTGCCCTACGGCTATATCTTCTTCTTTCGTGGCACCCCGATGCTGGTGCAGCTGTTCCTGGTCTACTACGGTCTGGCGCAGATCGAGGCCGTGCGCCAGGGCCCGCTGTGGCCGTACCTGCGCGACCCGTACTGGTGCGCGGTGATCACCATGACCCTGCATACCACCGCCTATATCGCCGAGATTCTGCGTGGCGCCATTCAGGCCGTACCACCGGGGGAGATCGAAGCGGCGCGGGCACTGGGTATGTCGCGGGCCAAAGCCATGCTGCACATCGTGCTGCCACGGGCGGCGCGCATCGGCCTGCCGGCCTACAGTAACGAAGTGATCCTGATGCTCAAGGCCAGCGCCCTGGCCAGCACCGTGACCCTGCTGGACCTCACCGGCATGGCGCGCACACTTAACGCACGCACCTATGTGAACATGGAGTTCTTCGTGGTTGCGGCTGTGTTCTACCTGCTAATCACCTTCGTCCTGATCAACGGTTTCAAGCTCTTGGAACGCTGGCTGCGCGTCGACGCCTGCCAGGGCCGCTAGGGTGACGACGGGGCGCAAGCCCCGTCGCAGTCGCTTATGACAACCGAATCTATCCCGCCCCTCAGTGGCGTCGAGCTGCTCCAGCGCTTCCAGGCGCTGGACAAGTTTCTCGTCGCCCACCAGGCGCTGTGGAAACCCCGGCCCTTCACCCACCAGACACTGCCCTGGGAAAACCAGCATGCCGAACTGGCCGCCTGGCTGCGCAGCCGTACCCTGGAGCAGGCCGAGGCCAGCCACAATCAACCGACGACACTGAGCGGCGCACCAGCGCCCTTCTCCGCACTGGCCTTACAGGCCGAGCACCTGAGCCAAGTCGGCGACCTGCCTCAGCAGCCCTCGGCCGATCTGCCGCCGCGCTTCTCGGTGGACGTTCCCGGTCGCAAATGGCAGCAGATACGCGCCTTCGGCAGCAGCCTGGCCTTCGCCCAACCTCCGCAGCACTGGCTGGACTGGTGCGCCGGCAAGGGCCACCTCGGCCGGGTACTCGCCCACGCTGGCCAGAAGCTAACCTGTCTGGAATACGATCCGGCACTGGTAGCCAGCGGCGCCGAACTGAGCTGCCGCCTGGGAATAACAGCCCAGCATATCGAGCAGGACGTACTTGCCGAAGCCGCTGCCGCCCAGCTGTATGCCGAACACAGCCCCGTGGCCCTGCACGCCTGCGGCGACCTGCACGTGCGGCTGATGCAGCTGGCCAGCGCTGCGGGCTGTCGCCAGTTGGCCATCGCGCCCTGTTGCTACAACCGCGCGGCAGCTGCCGACTACAAGCCGTTATCCACAACTGCACAGGGCTCGCCACTTCGCCTCTCGCTGGACGATCTGGCCCTGCCCATGAGCGAAACCGTGACCGCCGGCAACCGAGTGCGCCAGCAACGTGATCGGTCCATGGCCTGGCGCCTGGCCTTCGACCTGCTGCAGCGCGAACTGCGCGGCGTCGACACCTACCTGCCCACACCCTCGCTGCCGCCCGCCTGGCTGAAGAAACCCTTCGCCGACTACTGCCGCGACCTCGCCGCACTCAAACAGCTGCCCGCTGTTGGCGAGCACGACTGGCAGCGCCTGGAAGCAGCCGGCTGGCAACGCCTGGCCGAGGTGCGCAATCTGGAGTTGGTACGCGGCCTGTTCCGCCGCCCCCTGGAACTCTGGCTGGTACTCGACCGCGCCCTGTATCTGCAGGAGCAGGGCTATGCCGTACGCCTCGGCAAGTTCTGCGCAACCCACCTGACCCCACGCAACCTGCTGCTGCTCGCCGAGCGCGGCTAAGTTGCGCACACAATCTGTGGATAACTCTGTTCATAGAAGCTGAGCAAACTACGCCAGCCCACCAGCCATGAAGCGCGGCTAAAGCTGATCACTTTTCAACCACCAATAAAACTCTATATAAAACAGCCGCTTGCAAAAACCGTGAAAGGCTGCGTAGAAATTCTCTAAAAAGCCTCTAGCCGCCGCCCATTTGTGCATAAGCCCCAGCCAGAGCGGCTGAAATACCCGCAAAAAAGCTGCCTCGCGCCGCTTTACTCATGCAAACGAATCGATATAATGGCGGCCCTCAAAAGCCGGTATAGCTCAGCTGGTAGAGCAACTGACTTGTAATCAGTAGGTCCCGGGTTCGACTCCTGGTGCCGGCACCATACAACACAAAGCCTCGCAGAAATGCGGGGCTTTGTTGTTTCTAGCTCCACGTAATGAGCGACGTGCCGATAACCGCGGCATGAGGCCGGCACGCTAGACATCTAGCTCACCGACCACGACGACCTGCTTATCATCACCCGAAGGGCGCCACAGTGCGCCTGTGGCTCGGTTGGAGCGGCGTTGTCGACGAAGGCACCTACGCCTTCGATGATCTGGAGCACAGCCGCACGCCGGACGTTTTCAGCCTCCGCACTCGCAGCGCCGACCTGCCCCCCCGGCTTCAAAGCCAAGCGCGCAAGTAACTGGAGCAAAGCTCCCCCCAGAAGCGAAAAATAAATCTGTTCGCTTTTCCGCGCGCTTAAAATCAATTAGGAACTAAGACGTCAACAGCTAGAAAGGTAGATTTAACCTTATCAATTTCCGCCAAGATTACAGGACTGAGTTTGAAAGGTGATGAGTCAAAACTTAATAAGACTTCTCTCGCTGCTGACGCATCAAGATTACTATCAGGGATAATTCTTTGAAGCTCAGAAGCAGCAATCCGGGAGAGTCCTAACTCCAGAAATGCCCGCCCTGTATTAGTGCTGACTCCAAGCTCCAAGGCTAGTGCGAAGTCAAAAACCTCGGAAACCTTGTGAGTGAGTCCGCTTTTATTAAATACATGAATCAATATATCATTATAGGCCTTACCCATCTGCACAAGCTGAAATCGGATGACGTCTTCAATGGTTTCAAACGCACTCTTGATAACCTTACTCGGATTCACATCTGCAAAAACCTTAGACTTATAATTCGGAATGGTATTAAGATTGAGCAATTCCAGATTACGCTTATTTACAATCCGACGCCTTTCACTTCTGACCTCATATTTCAGAATTACTGGATAAGGTTTTCCCTCCATCCACTTAACTGCGATACGGGCCACGTAGCCACCAAAGTTTTTATCAAATCCTTTTATATATTTGAAAAGTATATTGAATATTTCCTTATAGTGCCTAAAGGCTTTCTTACCTAAATCCGCCGGACTTTTAGGTACTACTTCGTCAATAGTGCCATTCTTGAGCCGCTCGACGAGGTGAGCCATCAACTTATCTAGAGCAAACAAATCTAATGTCCAGTTTCCATCTATAACATGCTGAGGCAGTTGGATGATTTCAGACGCTTTATCAGCTGCCCGTTGAAGATCCTGCAACTCAAAATAATTTAACTCTGGCGCAATTCGATCAAGATACTCCTCGACTACTCCTTGTCGAGACTTGCTGACCAGCATACCAGCCGAAGCAATTGCATTGCGGGAGTGCTCATCCCTCGGTTTGGATTCGAGCTTCCCTTTGTTCAACACTGTAACCACATCCTTGGCACTCTCAGTTACGAACTCAGAAAGCGCAGATTTGATTGTAAATTTATAAAATATATCCATTGGCTTAGCAGTCCAATGATCATAATCGATAAGGAATACGTTGCCGACGATATCTTTGGCCATACGCCCAGCTCTACCAGCAAAATTCCAAAGTAGAGCAGGATCCAAAATCACACTATGACCACGCCCTCTGGCAGGCGTACTTATGAATACATTTCGAGCTGGGAGATTTATGCCCTGAAAAAGGGTTGTAGTGCACACTAGAAACTTGATAGTGCCCGCACGAAACGCGGCCTCAATGGCTTCACGAAGCAGAGTTGGCATCTGACCATAATGGAATGCCACCCCCTTTTTAACCATTCCGATCAAGTGATACTCGGGGTGAATATGTTCCTTGATAAATGTGGCAAGCTCGTCATTATCAATATCATCTAAACTTAGGGCAATTGAACCGGCAATAGCCGCTGCCTCAGTAGGCGTTTTTGCATATACCAAGGATCCACCGCCGCTGCCCAACTCTAGTGCCACAGCAGCGAGCCGACTTTCAACCAAATCAAGTCCGACTTTGCACGGCATAGTTCCTATATGAGTGCAACCATGCGAGTTAAGCAGCTTAAAATCTAGCTGATTTAAAGATGGCGTCTTTGATACCACGATACGATTTTGCAGGACAGGTGATACAGAGGTGCTGACTTCTGAAACTTCAGGCATCCCCAATATCTCTAGTGCAGCTTTAAAGCCTTGAGCGCCCGGTGCGAGCATAACTACGTGGTTTTTCTGGTCACGGGAATAGCACTGCTCAATACAATCCTGCAAGATCATCCCTCGTGCGCCATCTGATAAATTTTGAGCCTCGTCTACGATCACAAGATTTATTGGAGATGAGGTTATCGAAAGGAGAGCTTTGAACCGTTCTTGGGTCAGCACAAAAATTTGCCGAGATACGTTCTCAAAAGTAGGGATATCTGTGACCCGAATTCCTAACTCACTCGAAAGTCGCTCTTTGATTTTCATGTAAACTTCAGACAATAGAGCACGCGTAGGCGCGATGTAGACGAACACATAAGTTGGAATTGTCACCGCATCTCTACACAGATGTTCAATTACCAAAAATGACTTTCCAGCGGAAGTAGGCGCAGAAATAGCTAAAGAGCGCCGACTCTGGAGAGAGCCCCACACTTTTCGCTGATAATCGGTTAGTGCAACAGCCGTACCGGCTACTTCAACTGTATTCAGCTGTTCGACAACATTCCTCTGAATCATTCCTAACAAGGTTGAAGGCTTCGTAGAGAACCGCTTCTCTGCATAAATCAAACTAGGAAAGTTTCCAATTTCCGTCAGTATCGCCGTACATCGTTCAAGCACACTCGGGTCCTGCGATACTAACATGGCGTTAAAAGCTATCGCTTGAGCCAAGCTGATATGCAATTCGATACCAGATTGCGCCAACACTGATGCGCAATATAGCATCTTCCCTAGTCTGTCATTATCAGGCAGCCCGTGTGGCTGTATGACTGATTCAGGCAGAGCACTTACGGCACCACACCCTTGAAGATGATTTAGTGCAGCCTTAAATTTTTCATTTTTTAAAAATCTTGACGAAAGCTCTGCTGCAAAAGTACTCATACTTCAGCGCTCTCAGTCGCGGATGGCGGAGTGAGAGGGACATCAGAATCCAAACTCCCAATGCCTATCGACTCGTAAAACATCTCTCTTAGCTCATCGATATCAGGTACAGCCACCAAATAAACCATGCATTTATTTGGATCAACTCCCTTAACACCCAGCTGGTTGTTGAGATTAGTAAAATGTCTGTTTAAGTCTCCTTTATACAACTCCCCGAAATAATCCTCATGTTTGGATAACGGGCCGTCATCAACTTCAAGCTTGTTCGCAAAATGCTTGACCTCTGAATAACAGACTACACCGACAGACCGCTCACGTTTGGGAGCATTCGGATTACCAAATACGTCCAGATAATTTAGCATCAGGTCTTTATCAGCCTGTTCCAGTACATCAAGATTTCCTAAGCTGGTTACCAGCCCGTACTCATGCTCATATTGCCCGTCATCTTTGAGAAAGCCAGAAACGGACTCTGCATAGTCAGCAGTGCCACTGGCGGCGGTACCGGCGAGCTTGGACTCAAGAAAGAAAACATTCAATTCGCCGTTGACTACGGATGCATGAATACCATCGAGGCCATAAACAGGCATGTTATTGGAGGTTTTCAAGGCCATCTTGGCAATCAGTTGAGAAGCCTGAAGATGGTGAACGGCGACGCAGTATGCGAGCACTTCACCCACCTCGCTGGCTCGAGATGGGTTAGCCTTTCGAAACTCAATGAATGCCTTTCTAACAGCCCGGCTAAGTTCTTGCGCAGCTGACACATCGCCGTTTTCCGCAGATGCCATCTGGGCTTGGTATGCATCTCGGCGTCGACGACTCAGTGCATAATTCGCCGCTTGGTTTCCAAGGAAATCGGAAAAAGCTCTTATACTGGGAGCATCTTCCTTAAATCGTACATGCAGAAGTGCGACCCGTGGAGCCTTATAGGGAGGTACGCTCGTTAAATCTACGACACACTTAACAAAACGATCTAATGGTGATTTATCCAAGAGTTTCTGGATAACGCTACTGAGCGACGGCGGACTATCTGCAGGTGACGACACTGATCCGATCCTTGGTTTGGCCTAATGCATAGGCTGGTACTGTTTGGCGCGCTTGCACAAACACGGGTCTGATCATGACTCGAAAATAGTCAATTTGCCATCATTCTTACGACACCCATCGAGCGACTCGGTAAGCAGTCATGACGGTCTTCGCTCGATCAGTTGGCCACTGCATGGATAGAAGTGGTCGACGGGTCTTTTCTACAAGAGCGGTATGGTGGAGAACTATTGCCTGTAAACCTTCCTCTCCACTCAGGAACAGCCTGCATTCGAAACAAGGCGATTGCGGTGACCAACCTGCTTTAGGTCTGTTTCCGTTTCAACCCGAGCCGCGTTGTTGCGAGAAACCTCGCCAGGCTAGGCAGCGATCCCCTAGGAAGGGACTGGCCGTTCGCTTTTTCCCTTGCCAAGTCCTCCAACAACGCCTGGCGAGATTTCTCACACAATCCATAGGGCCCCAGCATACTAGTCATTAATCACTTAAGTCCCACGTTCAGAGAGCTAACGTAGCCACGCAGGTGGGTCATAGCAGCTGACTCAGGAGTGAGGCCTCGTAGAATCGTGGTGCGCTGAGTTCCGTCTGGAAGCAGCACCAGTATTTCGTCGCCCAAGTCGGTGTAGGACGCGGCATAAACGACGCCGTCATGTACCAAGATGATTTCTTCTTCCATTAATAATCTCCAAATTGTGTTTTGAGCGTATCTAACGAAGTGAGTCAGCACTCAGCATGTCTACACCACCCCTGGTAAAGAAATCCAATACGTTCAGGCATAGCTAAAATTCAAATGCGCAGAACGCATTCGATCGGTGCCAGGATAAAGGATATTTGAAGGGATAAGACGATATAAAAACCTATTAAAACCTCATTAAAATCAGATAGATAAGATATAGCTTGGCTCTTGGCGCCGACGCTATACAACACAATGTCTCGCAGAAATGCGGGGCTTGTCGTTTCTGAGTTCTGCATTTCAGCTCATCTTCATCTGCCCAATCACCCTATCGCCCCCGCCCCTCGAAACGACTACGCTACCCCCACCACCAAACGGAGCCACCATGGCAGATAACCCGCTCGGCGCCGGTTTGCGGTTGCCTGATGATGTGCCGCTCGTGCGCAAGCTGGGCCATGAGCTGATCGAGTTTCTGCCGGTTGGGGTTTACCTGTGCGATGCGGCGGGGCAGTTGACGACCTACAACGCCAAGGCGGCGGATATCTGGGGTGAGGCGCCGGATATCAGCCAGGGGCAGGTCAAGTACACCGGCGCCTATCGCCTGCGTAGCGAGGACGGCGCGCATATGCCGTTCGAGCAGTCGCCGCTGGCGGCGGTGCTGCTGAGCAAGAAGCCGATCACCAACCTGCGCATGATCGTCGAGCGGCGTGACGGCAGCCAGGTGCCGATTCTCGCCAACATCGTTCCCCTGCTCGACAAGGATGGGAACATGGTCGGCTTCATGAACAGCATCCAGGATCTGCGCCAGCAGGCGGCGCAGGCGCAGATACACAACAACCTGCACAACGCCCTGCTGCAGGCGCAGAAGATGGAGCAGATCGGCAAGGTCGGCGGTGGTGTGGTCCACGAGTTCACCAACCAGCTGACCAGCCTGTCGATGAGCCTGGCGCTGATGGAGAAGGAAATCCGTGAGGCCGGCTCCGAACAGTTGCAGGCGCGTTACGCGCTGTGTCGGGAGGCGACCGACAAGGTCACGGAGTTGGCCGAGGGTTTGCTGCTGTTCGCCCGTACGCGGCCCAGAACCCTGGAGCGCATCGACCCCAATCAGTTGCTGCTGGGCATGAACACACTGATCGGCAATGAGGTGGGCCAGGCGATCAGCTGCCAGCTCGACCTGGCCACCGACAGCAGCTTTCTGCGCGCCAATCGTCAGCACCTGGAAAGTGCCATCATCAACCTGGTGACCAATGCACGCGATGCCATGCCCAGTGGCGGCCAGCTGACGCTGAGCACCTTTAACACCCATCTGGACCGCAGCAACTTCCCCGAGCACAACGCCAACTTCAAGGCCGGGCGTTACGTGGCGATCCGCATCACGGATACCGGAAGCGGCATCGCGCCCGAGGCGCTGGAGCATATCTTCGCGCCCTTCTATACCACCCGCGCGGCCGACAAGAGCAGCGGCATGGGCCTGACCATGGTCAAGAGCTTCGTGACCGATATGAACGGCCAACTGACCGTGACCAGTCGGCTGGGCGAAGGCACCAGCGTGAGCCTGTATTTCCCTTGCTACGGCACCGAGCATTCATTGGCCATCATCGGCAGTGACAGAACCTCGAACGGGGAGTGACAGCTGGCCACTGGCCGGATTACTGTATGCACATACAGCAACCCGAGAGCCCATCCATGACTCAACAAGCTGCCTCCGCCACCTCCTATGAACAGCTCGGTGCCCGGGTTTCCCGGGCCATCAACGCGCCGGCCGCCCAGCGCTCGCGCTCGGCGGTGCTGCTGCGCGCCGAAGGCGACAGCCCCGAAGACTGGACGCGTTTGCTCGACGAGATCGCCGAGAATGACAACGTCACCATCGCCTGGCGCGACGATGGTGTGCAGCTGTTCTGGACGGTACCAGCGGAGGATTGAGGCTGCCTGACGAGCCTAGCAAGGCTCGTCAGGCAGCCGGTCAGGTAGCCACCTGGCTGGAGAACTGGCTGACCGCGGCGACCACGCACTCGGCGTCATTCTGGATGTTCTGGATCACCGCGTCGGAGTCATTGGCCATGGTCAGCGCCTGAGTCGCCAGTTCGCGACTGCGGGTGATCACGTCAACCGCGCCGGAGGCCAGCGTCTGGTTATGCTGCACCACGGCGACGATCTCCTGAGTCGCCTTGGAGGTGCGCGAGGCGAGCTGGCGAACCTCGTCGGCTACCACGGCGAAACCGCGGCCCTGCTCGCCGGCGCGGGCGGCCTCAATGGCGGCGTTGAGCGCCAAGAGGTTGGTCTGGTCGGCGATGCCGCTGATCGCCGCGACGATGGTTTCCACCGCCTTGCCCTGCTCGTCCAGTGCCTGAATGCTCTGGGTGGCGTTTTCCATGGCGCTGACCAGGCGGTGCAGCACCTCGACGGTCTCGCGGATCACCTCACGCCCCTTGCTGGCGCTGGCGTCGGTTTGCAGCGAAGTGCTGTAGGCCAGGTTGGCGGCCTTGGCGACGGCCTGCTCCATGTTCACCTGCTCGGTGATCACGGTGGCGAGCTTGACCACCTTGTAGAGCTTGCCGTGCAGATCGATGATGGGGTTGTAGGAGGCCTCCAGCCACACGTCGCGACCAGCGCTGTCGATGCGCCGGAAGCGGTCGACCACGAATTCGCCGCGGCGCAGACGCTCCCAGAACTGTCGATAAGCCTCCGAGGCGCTCTCCTCGGGCGTGCAGAACATATGGTGATGCTTGCCGACCACCTGGGCCAGGTTGTAACCCATGCCGCGCAAGAACAGATCATTCGCGGTGATCACCGTGCCGTCGAGGTTGAACTCGATCACCGCCGTGGAGCGCATCAGTGCCTTGACCAGGCTTTCGTTTTCCAGCGAGGCCTCGATGGTTCGCGTCAGGTTGCTGGAGTGGATCACCAACTGCTGCTTGCCAGTCTGTACATCGTTCATGGGCACTACCACCGAACGCAGCCACACGTGGCGACCATCCTTGCCCAGCAGACGCAGCGCGCCGCTGAAATGTCGACGCTCCCTGATGGCCGACAGCGCCCGCGACTGGTGCGGGTCACGGGCCAGCTCCGGCGGCGACAGCTGAGCCAAGGCCTGGCCTTCGACATCGCCGGGGCGATAGCCCAACTCGCTTTGAAACAGCTCGTTGACCCGCTCGATACGCCCGCCAGCGTCGAGCTGGATGATGATCATTTCTTTGTCGAGGTTCTCCCTTACCTCCTCCTGCACGGCTAAGCGAGCTTCCAGCTGCTTGTTGATCTGTTTGAGGTGAGAGTTGAACACGATGTGAACTCCAGGATGGGTAACGCTGCATCGGCTTGTCTAAGGGAAACTTGAAGAGCCCAGCGTGGCGCTGACAATAGCCTGAAGAGGCGCTCTGCGCCTGACAATCTGGCGAGCGAAACATCCCCATACAAGCTGAAGGCCCAGGATGTAGATGCGATGCCCTCAGCCAACTTCCTGACCAATCGAACAAAAAGCCTGAACACCGCGCGCCGCTTCGCTGTCGGACCTTTGGAAGAAGTTCCGTGGGAGCGTCCAATAGTTTGTTGCAATGCGTTGCAGCGACTGATCGCGCGATCCGGAACAACTCCCGATGCAGCGTCGTGGTGCCGAAAAACCACTATTCGTACCGGCCCAAGCAGTCGACGCGCGTCATGGATGCCCGTGCATCCGCCTGCCACCCTCGGGTGGCTCCGTATCAGACAGCCTGAGCCGGGCAGTGGATGCCCGGCGTTCGAGGAGATCACATGTCCAAAGAAGCCCCACGGGGGTTGAGCCGGCGCTCGCTGCTCAAGGCCTCGGCCAGCGTGGCAGCCGGCGTTGCCGCCACTGCCCAGGCCGCCACTATCAGCGGTGTGCCGCAGTGGCTGCCGTTCGACCACAACGGCCCGCTGCATTACGACGCCAAGGGCTGGCAGTTTCTGACCACCGATGAAGCCCGCGAACTGGAAGCCATTGCCGAGCAGCTGATTCCGGCCGATGACTTGTCCCCGAGCGGCAAGGAGGCAGGCTGTGCGGTGTTCATCGACCGCCAGTTGGCTGGCCAGTACGGTACCTACGAGCGCCTTTACCAGCAGGGCCCCTTCGTGCCGGACATCGAGCCGGGCTCTGAACAGTTGCCCCGCGAACGCTATCGCCTGGGCCTGGAGCAGCTCGGCAAGCATTGCCAACAGGCTTTCGGCAAACGCTTCAGCGAGCTGAACAGTGAGCAACGCGACGAGGTGCTCAAGGGCCTGGAGTCGGGCGAGGTCACCTTCGAGGCCATCGAGTCCAAGGTGTTCTTCACCCAGGTGCTGCAGAACACCATGGAAGGCTTCTTCGCCGACCCGATCTACGGCGGCAACCGCGACATGGTGAGCTGGAAGATGCTCGGCTTCCCTGGCGCGCGTTACGACTACCGCCCCTACATCGACCGGCACAACGAGAAGCTGGACCTGATACCGCTGTCGATCGTCGGCAGCTCGGCATGGAATCGTAAAGGATGAGCGGCATGGCCAAGAAACTGCCTGCAACCGACGTCGTGGTAGTAGGGCTCGGCTGGGCCGGCTCGATCATCGCCAAGGAACTGGCCGACGAAGGCCTGCGCGTGATGGGCTTCGAGCGGGGCGCCTGGCGTGACACGGCGAGCGACTTCAACATTGCCTCGGTAGCTGATGAGCTGCGCTACGTGCAGCGCCAGGAGCTGATGCTGCGCACCCGCCAGAACACCTGCACGATGCGCAACAAGCCCAGCGAAACCGCGATGCCGATGCGCACCTGGGGCTCGTTCCACCCGGGTAATGGCACCGGCGGAGCCGGCAACCACTGGGCCGGCATCACCTTTCGCTTCCAGCCCGAGGAATTCCGCCTCAAGAGCCACCTCACCGAGCGTTACGGCAGCAAAGCCATCGATGGCCTGACCCTGCAGGATTGGGGTACCACCTGGGAAGAGATGGAGCCGCACTACGACGCTTTCGACCGCGTCGCGGGCATCTCCGGCAAGGCGGGCAACCTCGATGGCAAGATCATCGAAGGCGGCAATCCCTTCGAAGGTCCGCGCTCCAATGAATACCCCAACCCACCGACCAAGCAGACCTACGCGCCCACGCTGTTCGCCGAAGCGGCGCGCAACATGGGCTACAAGCCGTTCCCGGTGCCGTCGGCGCTGGCCTCCCAGGGCTACACCAACCAGTACGGCGTGACCATGGGGCCCTGCACCTTCTGCGGCTTCTGCACCAACTACGGCTGCGCCAACTATTCCAAGGCCAGCGCCATCGTCAACGTGCTGCCGGCGCTGGTGCGCATGCCCAACTTCACCGCCAACACCCACTGCGAGGTGCTGGAAGTGACCAAGGACAGCACCGGCAAGCGCGCCACCGGCATCGTCTACGTCGACGCCAACGGCGAGAAGTGGGAGCAGCCAGCGGACATCGTGGTAGTCGCCGCCTTCACCTTCGAGAACGTACGCCTGATGCTGCTCTCCGGCATCGGCGAGCCGTACGACCCGATCAGCAACACCGGCACCACTGGCCGCAACTACGCCTACCAGACGGCCAACAACGTGCAGCTGTTCTTCGATGACAAGAACTTCAACCCCTTCATCGGTGGCGGCGCCATCGGCATGGGCATCGACGAATTCAACAACGACAATTTCGACCATTCCGGCCTGGGCTTCGTCGGCGGTGGCAGCACCCGGGTGACGCCCATCGGCGCTGCGCCGATCAACTCGCGCCCGGTACCGCCGGGCACGCCCAAGTGGGGCAAGGAGTGGAAGAAGACCACGGCGCAGTACTACGCCGCGAGCATGTCCATCGGCTGCGAGGCGAGCAACTACAGCGCGCGTACCAACTACCTGTCGCTCGACCCGACCTACAAAGACCCCCACGGCCGACCGCTGTTGCGCATCACCTTCGACTTCACCGAAAACGACCTGCGCATGGCCCAGTACGTGACCGACAAGACCGCCGAGATCGCCAAGGCACTGAATCCCAAGATGATGTTTGCCAGCCCGCGCAAGGGGCCCTGGTCGAACACTTCCTACCAGTCGTCCCATGTGGTGGGCGGCTTCGTGATGGGCGCCGACCCGGCGACCAGCTCGGTGAACAAGCATCTGCAAGTGTGGGGCGTGCCTAACCTGTTCGTGGTCGGCGCCTCGGCCTTCCCGCAGAACCCTGGCTACAACCCCACCGGCACCGTCGGCGCGCTGGCCTTCAAAGCCGCCCACGCGATCCGCACCCAGTACCTCAAGCGCCCCGGGGAGATGATCAACGTATGAAGACTCTTCTCAGCGTCAGCTTCGCCCTGCTGGCCACCGCCAGCACCGGGGCCCATGCGCTCGGTGGCCAGGACGCCTACGAGCTGGTAGAGAAAGGCCGTTACATCTCCACACTCGGCGACTGCACGGCCTGCCACACCATCCCCGGCAAACCGCTGTTTTCCGGCGGCGTGGCCATCGATACGCCGTTCGGCAAACTGCTGGGCGCCAACATCACCCCGGACCAGGAAACCGGTATCGGCCGCTGGAGCTTCGAGGAGTTCGAAGCCAGCATGGCCCGCGGCCACCGCCGCGACGGCAAGCAGCTCTATCCAGCCATGCCCTATTCGGCGTACACCAAGGTCACCCGCGCCGATAACCAGGCGCTATGGGCCTACCTGCGCACCATCGAGCCGGTGCACAAGAAGGTGGAGACCAACCAGCTGCCATTCCCCTTCAGCCTGCGCATGAACATGAAGGTGTGGAACTGGATGAACTTCGAACAAGGCGAGTTCAAGGCCAAAGCCGACAAGAGCGCCGAATGGAACCGCGGCGCCTATCTGGTGCAGGGCCTGGGCCACTGCGGCAGCTGCCACACGCCGAAGAACCTGCTCGGCGGCGACAAGAACGACGCGTTCCTGCAGGGTGGCGTGCTGCAAGGCTGGATGGCGCCCAATATCACCGGCGCCGCCCATGTCGGTCTTGGCGACTGGAGCGAAGCGGACATCGTTCAGTACCTGAAGACCGGCGCCAACCGTTTCGACATCGCCTCCGGGCCGATGGCCGAGGCGGTCGAGCACTCGACCCAGCACTGGCGTGACGAGGACCTGATGGCCGTGGCCGTCTACCTCAAGGACCTCGATCACGAGCACGACAAGCCCAAAGCGCTGGCCGCGGATGATCCGGTGATGAAGGCCGGCAGCGCCATCTACGCCGACCGCTGCTCGGGCTGCCACACGCCCAATGGCGACGGCATTGCCACACTGTTTCCCAAGTTGGCCAACGCGCCGCTGGTCAACGCTCAGGATGCCGCCTCCATGATCCGCGTGGTGCTGGCCGGTAACCGTGCAGTGAGCACCGATGCGGCGCCCACCGGCCCGGCGATGCCGGCCTTCGCCTGGAACCTGTCGGATGAGAACGTCGCCGATGTGCTGACCTACATCCGCAACAGCTGGGGCAACGCCGCCGCGCCGATCAGTGCCGATGAAGTGCGCAAACAGCGAGAGGCCCTGCAGAGCGAGTAAGACAACCTGCAGCGTTGCCGCCGGCCTGCGCCATCAGGTCGGCAGCGACGCCCACTGCAGGCCGGCAAAACTGGTGCGATAATCTGCGCCTTTCAAGGCCGGCGCCGTAACGCAGGAAAAACACGATGAAGAATTCGCAGCGAGGATCGGGCCACCTGTTCAGCCTGATGGTGATCGGGCTTATCGTCTGGGGCGCTTACGTCACCGTTTACGTGCCCTACGAGCACCGCAAGTCGATGGACGAATTTCGCAGCAACCCGCCAGCGGTGAGCCCGGCAAAAATGGCGGTGATCGATAGCTACAAGACTCGGCCGGCCCCAGCTCAACTACCCCATGGCGTGTACAGCGGCAGCGTCGAGCAGGACGGCTACCCGATGACCATCAGCTTTACCTTCGGTGACGACGGGCAGATCACCAAGAAAGCGCATATCAAGACCTACGATTTCTCGGCCTCGGCGCGTTATCGCCTCGACGGCGCGGTGATGCTGTTCAGTGACGTGAAAGGCGACGCGGTGCTGTTTCCGCAGCAGGGCGAACCGCTGGAGGTGATCAGCGACAGCGAGATTCATATCCCCGGGCCGGACAAGCCGCTGGTGCTGACTCGCCAGTAAACATGGGCGCTACGCGTTCTGGTCGCGCTCGTTGTCGATCAGCTGCGCCACCTTGGCGGCTGCCTCCACTTCGCTGGCGAAGAAGTGCTGCTGATCATCGGCGGTGACCACCTGAAAGATTTCTTCCTCGCCCAGGTGCCGCTGCTCTTCGGGTATCTCGCTGCCCTGCAATTTTTTCAATCTCACGGCCATCGCGGCGCACTCCTGATGGGTAACCCTGCAGCTATGACTGGCCAGGCTCCGGCGAAGTGCTGGGTAAATTTTGTGCCGGGTGATGGCAGCCGTGCGGATGCTCAGCCGCCGGACATGGCACTCTGGAGCACCTTGGTAAGGATGCGCGACAGCTGCTCCACTGAATAAGGCTTTTGCAGCAACTCGAAGCCGTGGCTGCCCTCTTCGGCCAGTACCTCGCTGTAGCCGGAGGTCAGCACCACCGGCAGCAATGGATGACGGTGCCGGATGGTCTTGCCCAAGTCGATGCCATTCATGCCGGGCATCATCACGTCGGAAAACACCACATCGAAGGTCTGGGCGACGTCTCCCAGAAGAGCCAGCGCCTGCCCGGCATTCCTTGCCAGGGTGGGCAGGTAGCCGAGCTCCTGCAGCGCGCTGATGCAGAAGTTGCCGACATCGATGTTGTCTTCGACGACCAGCACGCGGGTGCCGTGGGCACCCTCCAGCAGCTGCGGTTCGGCCATGGTGGCGCGAGGCGACGGCGCCTGCGCGACACGCGGCAGGTACAGGGTGAACGTAGTGCCCTCACCCACCACGCTGTCGACCACGATTTCGCCGCCTGACTGCTTGGCGAAACCGAACACCTGGGATAGGCCAAGACCGGTGCCCTTGCCCACTTCCTTGGTGGTGAAAAATGGATCGAAGATCGTCTCCAGATGCGCCGGTTCGATGCCGGTGCCGTTGTCGGCGATGGACACGGCGACGAACTCGCCATCGACCGCAGCGCCCATGCGACTGGCCGGAATCTGCATGCAGGGCGCAACGCGAATGCGAATGCGGCCCGCGCCGTTGAGCGCGTCGCGGGCATTGAGCGCCAGGTTGACCACGGCCGTATCGAACTGATTGGTATCGGCGTACACGTGGCACGGCTGCTCAGGCAAATCGAGGTGCAGTTCGATGCAGGTGCCGTTGAGGGTCGCCAGCATGTCGGTCAGGGCCTGCAGGCTTTTCCCCACTGAAAACACTTCAGGGTTCAGGGTCTGACGCCGGGCGAAGGACAGCAGCTGGCCGGTCAGCCGCGCGGCACGGTCGACCGTATCGGAAATCGCCTCTAGATAACGCAGCCGCCTCTCGTCCGGCAGGCCGGGTCGTTTGAGCAGATTGCTGGAGGAGCGGATGACGGTCAGCAGGTTGTTGAAGTCATGGGCCACGCCGCCGGTGAGTTGGCCGACCGCTTCGAGCTTCTGCGCCTGACGCAGCGCCGACTGAGTACGCTCCAGCTCCTGCTGCGCGCGCAACTGCTCGGTGATGTCATGGGCGAAATGGAAGGCGCCGATGACCTGCCCGTCAGCATCACGCAGTGGCGTGTAGGCCAGGTCGTAATGGCGCAGCTCATCTGTGGGCAGGCCGTACTGGGCGGCGACGCGGAAGGTTTCGCCGCTCAGGGCACGCTGCATGTAGCCACGCAGGCCGCGGCCCTGCTGCTCGGGAATCAGCTCGGGCAGCACTTCGCCGCCAGCCAGCGTCACGCCGTAGAGTTCACGCATGGCACGGGCGTGGGCCTGGTTGAAGGCGACCTGCCGGCACTCGGTATCGAAGATGCAGATCGGCACGGCGTTGGCTTCGATCACATCGTGGAACAGGCGCAGCTTGGCGGTGCGCTCAGCCACCTGCTGCTCGAGGGTGGCGTTGAGTTCGCGCAGTTGCGCCTCGCTGGCCTTGAGCGCGGCCTCGGCCTCCTTGCGGGCGCTGATATCGGAGGCCGCGCCCAGCCAGCTAGTGATGGCACCATCGGCGGCAAATAGTGGCACTGCACGCACGTGAGCCCAGCCGATGGTGCCATCGACCCGGTTGACCGGATGCTCGATGTGGTAGATGCCGGTAGCGATGGCCCGCTCGATTTCCGCCCGCACCATATCGCGGGCCTCGGCAGGAATGTATTCATCCAGCCAGTTGCTGTTGGTGGTTTGCGTATCGGGGATGAAGTTGCCGCCATTGAGCTCGTGCAACTGGCTCCAGTCGGCGCTGATATAGAAGCGCACCTCGGAGGACGAGCGCACCAGGGCGTCCAGGTGCTGCTCGCTGTCACGCAATGCCTGGGCGGCCTTGACGTGTTCGGTGGTCTCGCGGGTATAGCACAGCACGCCGGCGATCAGTCCGGCATCGTCACGCAGCGGCGAGAACGAATAGCTCCACCAGGTCTGCTCTGGTTCGCCGTGCCGCGCCGTTTTGATGGGCACATCGACGTAGCGCACAGCTTCGCCCTGCATGGCCTGCATCAGCGGCGCACGTACCGCTTCCCAGGCATCCGCCCACAATACCGGCAGCGGCTGTCCAAGGGCACCCGACAGGCGCGGCCCGAAAATCGGCCGGTAGGCGTCGTTGTAGAAGAAGGTCAGCTCCGGGCCCCAGACCAGATACATGCTTTCCGGGGAGTTGAGCATCAGCTCGAGCGCACTGCGCAGCGCCAGCGGCCAGGTGTCGGGCGTACCCAATGGGCTGCTTGTCCAGTCGTGATCACGGATTAGGGCGCCGGTCTCGCCGCCGCCAATCAGAAACGCTCGTTGTTCCATGGGACCCGCATTCATATCCATTGCAGTTGAACGACAGCCCTCGGGGCGGATGTGCCGGCCAGTCCAATGCCAGGAAAGGCAGCGCCGGATACAGAGTGCGATGTGACGCGGGCAGTTCAGACGCTATCGATAGGGTTGATCAGCCGAGCCTGGCTCAAGGTAGCCGATCATACGCCATCGGCTGAGCGTAACGCTGCTGAATACGCGCCAGCTCGCCACTGGCGCGCAACTGATCGAGGGCCTCAGCCCAGGCGGCGACCGTGGCGTCGTCACTGTCCTTGCTGAAGACGATGTACAGCGCCGAGCGGTACAGCGTGACCGGCACCCGCCGCAGCGTGCCCGGGGCGATGTCAAGCTGGGCGCTGTAATAGGCCACACCGGCATCGGTATCGCCGACGATGATGCCAGTGCGCCCTGCGAGCAGCATGCGATAGAGCTGCTGGCTGCTGGTCGCGCTCTTGTCCAGGTTGCCGAAACCCTGGGCCTCGAGCACGTCAGGAATAAGCCCGGCATGCCGGGTGGTGATCTGCGGCGCCTGGCGCAACTGCTCGAGGGAATCCACCGGCGGCGTTCCGACCAGTTGGTAGGGATGGATCGCCTCCTCGGCGATGGGCCCAACCCACTTGTACAGCGGCTCACGCTCGGGCGTGCGGAACATCGAATACATGATGGTTCTGGGGCGATTCGTCAGCACCAGGGAGCTGCGCATGCTCGGCACCATCACGACGTCGAAACTGTCGCCGGTCAGCATCATGATCGCCTGCACGATATCCGTGGCCATGCCGGTGAGTTGATCACCCTGCTGATAGTTGTAGGGCGCCCATTCCTCGGTGACGATCTGATAGGGCTCGGCCCGGGCGAAGGTGCCAAGCAGCAGGCAGAGCAGCGCAAGGGTCAGACGCGAAAGCTTCAAAGGGATGACCTGGGGTCGGGCGGCGCCGGAGTGGCAGGGGATAGTGTCTTGAGCATAGCCGCTACGATCTCAGCCGCGCTCGCTGGCCAGCGCCTCGACCATGAAGTCAACGAAGGCGCGAACCCGCGGCGACAGGTGCCGGGACTGCGGATAGATGATGGATATCACATCCGCTGCCGGCTCCCAGGTATCTAGAACCGGTACCAGCCGGCCAGCGTCGATTTCGCCTTTCACGTGATAGTCGTGAATCTGCCCAAGGCCGAAGCCGGCCAACGCTGCGGTATGCAGAGCCAGGCCATCGTTGAAGGTCAACGAACCTCTGGGCTGGAAAGCGCGCGGCTCACCCGCCGCCTGGAAAGCCCAGGCACGTGAGCGCCCGGTTTCGTGATAGGTCAGCGCCAGGCAATTGTGCTGCGCCAGATCGTCCGGCGATTCGGGCACACCATACCTGGCGAAGTAGCCGGGTGTGCCCACCACGCGACGGCGCACCTGAAGCAGCGGCCGGGCGATCAGGCTGGAATCTTCCAGCGGGCCGAAGCGAATGGCCACGTCCATACCTTCATCCACCAGATTGACGTAGCGGTCGGTGATCGAGACCGCCAGATCGACCTGCGGATAGCGCGCCTGAAACTCGCCCAGAAGCGGCACTACCCGGTTACGCCCGAAGGATACCGGCAGGCTGAGCCGCAGGGTGCCCGTCGGCTGTCGCCCCGCCCGGCATAGCACCAGTCTGGCGTCGTTGAGATCGGCCAGCACCTGCCGGCAACGATGGAAGAACGCCTCGCCATCGACCGTCAGATTGACGCTGCGCGTGGTACGTACCAGCAGTGCCGTGTCCACCTGGGCCTCCAGGCGCTTGATGGCATTGCTCACACCGGCCTGGGTAATCCCCAACGCCTCGGCCGCCCGTACAAAGCTCTTACGCTCGGCCACCTCGACGAAGATGCCCAGCGTCTTGAGATCCAGATCCATAGGTTTTTCACCCACTCATCATCCACCGTTATGAGTGATGTTACGCCACTGCCAATTTTCTGCCGAGCACTGCGCCCTAGGATAGGCATACAACACCACGAGAAATTGCCCATGAACCACACGACCTACGATGAAACGACTTTCGCTGCGACCTTCGAGCACCGCATGCAAGGCGCGCCAGGCGAGCGTCTGCACTACGTGATCGGCGGCCAGGGCACCCCCATGCTGCTGGTACCCGGCTGGCCGCAGACCTGGTATGCCTGGCGCAAGACCATGGTTGCGCTTGCCGAACACTACACGGTCGTCGCCGTGGACCCGCCCGGGCTCGGCGACTCGGACAAGCCCTATGGCGGCTATGACACCGACAGCGTGGCCAGGCGCCTGCATGAACTGACCCAGGCCCTGGGTTGGGAGCGCTTCGACTTCGTGGGCCACGACGTGGGCGTGTGGATCGGCTATGCCTACGCCAGCCTGTTTCCGCAGCAGGTTCGCCGGCTCGCTTTGCTGGACGCCACCGTGCCCGGCTTCGCGCCAGAGCAGATGTACGCTTTCGAGTCGACACGCATCAGCAAGAACTGGCACTTCTATTTCCTCGCCCAACCAGACCTGCCTGAAGCGCTGATCAGCGGCCGCGAACACACCTTTCTCAGCTGGCTCTTCCATGCCAAGGGAGCGGGCAGCGGCTGGCTCGAACCCCAGGCGCTGGCCGAATACGTGCGCTGCTATAGCGCGCCGGGTGGCTGGCGTGCCGCAGCCGCCTACTACCGGGCGCTGTTCGAAAGCATGGCGCAAAACCACGAGCATGCGCGCACGCGCCTGAAGATGCCGGTGCTGGCCATGGGCGGCGAGGCGGCACTGGGCAGCATGATGGAGAGCATGGCCCGCGAGGTGGCCGACAACGTGACAGGCGTGATCGCCCCGTGCGGGCACTACATCCCAGAAGAAGCGCCTGACTTCGTGGTCGAGCACCTGCTTGGTTTCTTGGAGTGGGGTGAGCGGTCGTGAAAGGAGGCTGCGTGGCTGCAGGGTCCGCAGCGGTGGTAACCAAGCGCTCTAGAGAATCTGTATCCATAAAGCCTGAAGATGATATAGATTATTATTCGCCACACCTCTATCTTTACCAACCCTATTCCCTTCGATCATGCGATCAGCAGGATTGCTCATGCCTATCCATCGTGCGCCAACCAAAACCGTACTGACCTCCCTATGGCTGCCTGTGTGCTTCGCGGCCAGCTTTTCTTCGGCAGCGGTCTACGCGCAAACCACGCTAGAAATTTCCCCGCAGGAAGCACAGTCAGCTGAAGCCGATGACGTGCCGGAAAACGTCCTGGAGCTTGAGGAAACGGCCATTTCTGCCAGCGCCGATGCATCGCGTGAAGGTCTGGTGCCTGAATTCGAGGGTGGCCAGGTCGCCCGCGGCGGTCGAGTAGGGATTCTTGGCAACAAGGACTACATGGAGACCCCTTTCACCTCCACCTCCTATACCAATCAGCTGATTCAAGATCAGCAGGCGCACAGCGTGGCGGATATCCTGCAGAACGATCCATCCGTGCGAATCGCTCGCGGCTTCGGCAACTTCCAGGAGCTTTACGTCGTACGGGGCTTCCCGCTCTATTCAGATGATATTTCCTACAACGGCTTGTACGGTCTGCTGCCGCGCCAGTACGTGGCCTCCGAGTTCATCGAGCGCGTCGAGGTATTCCGCGGTGCCAATGCCTTTCTCAACGGCGCTGCACCCGGCGGAACCGGCATCGGTGGCGCAATCAATATTCTGCCCAAGCGCGCGCCAAACGATCCGCTGACTCGACTGACCGTGGGTGCGGAGACAAACGGCTTCGGCACCGTCAGCGCAGATGTCGCTCGCCGCTTCGGAGAGGAAGACCGCTTCGGCGTCCGCGTGAACATGGCCAAGCGCGATGGCGAGACATCAGTGAAAGACCAGGATCGCACCCTGGACATGTTTGCTCTGGGGCTCGATTACCAGGGCGATCGCCTGCGCCTGTCTGCCGATATTGGCCATCAATACCACTTCATCGATAGACCACTGCCGAGCGTCACACCCACCGGCAGCATCCCCAACGCCCCAGACGCGAAGGAAAACTACGGACAACCTTGGACTTACTCGAAAGAGAAACAGACGTTCGGCACCTTCCGCGCGGAATATGACCTGTCTGACGCCGTCACCACCTGGGCAGCCGCGGGCATGCGCAAAGGTGAGGAAAAGAACGTACTTGCCAACCCATCGTCGAATGCCGCCGGCGTCACAACGGCCTCTCGCTTCGACAATTACCGTGAGGAAACCGTAACCACCGGCGAGGTGGGTATGCGTTTCAATCTGCAGACTGGGCCGGTATCCCACGAATGGGTCGTTTCAGGTGCCATGTACGACACCAAGGACAAGAACGCCTGGCAAGGCAACTTCAGTAGCCCTATTGCTGGCGACATCTACAACCCATTTGACGGCGTGAAACCAGACAACAATTCATTCAGCGGTTCGATGTCCGATCCCCACATCACTGGCCGAACGCACACGCAAAGCCTGGCGATCGCCGACACGCTCGGCTTCTTCGATAACCAGTTGCTGGTCACCCTCGGGGCTCGTCGCCAGGGATTGGACGTAACTGCGTACGACTACAACAGCGGCAATCGCACCTCGAAGTACAAAGAGTACGAAACCACGCCTGTTGCGGGAGTCGTATACCAGCTCAACGAGCAGGTATCGGTTTACGGTAACTACATCGAAGGTTTGACCGCAGGCGATACCGCCGGCTCAACCACTACCTTACCCGATGGAACATCTGCACCGATCCTCAACGCAGGCGAAGCTCTGGCCCCTTACGTCGCAAAACAAACCGAGCTCGGCGTGAAATACGACGGCGGCTTCGTGGGCGGCAGCATCGCGGTATTCCAGACCGAGAAACCGGTCGGCATCGTCGAAAACCAGATCTTCAAGGACGGTGGCGAGCAGCGTAACCGCGGCATCGAGCTCTCGGTTTTCGGCGAGCCCGTTCAAGGCGTCCGCCTGCTGGGCGGTTTCACGCTGCTGGATGCGGAGCTGACCAAGACCCAAGATGGAGCAAACGACGGCAACGAACCCATCGGCGTTCCCAAAGTCCAGGCCAATATCGGCGGTGAGTGGGACGTATCGGGCTTCAACGGTCTGTCGCTCAACAGCCGCGTGACCTACACCGATAGCCAATACACCAACAACGCCAACAGCCTGGAAATTCCATCGTGGACCCGGCTGGATATCGGTGCACGTTATGGCTTCAAGCTCGACGAGCGCGACGTAACCTTGCGCGCCCGCCTGGATAACGTCACCGGCCGTGACTACTGGGCGTCCACCGGCGGCTATCCAGGATCCAACTACCTGACGCTTGGTGAGCCACGCACGCTTTCGGTCAGCGCGACGGTCGATTTCTAATTCAGGAAAAACGCTGATTACAGAAAATGGCGGGACTAAAAGTCCCGCCATTTTTGCTTTTGACCAGCTCCTTCATCAGGCTGTACCGGGATGCTCCGCTGACGCGAATAACATTTCCCGGCAGAGCTTCACTGCAAACGCTTCTGAAAAAACAGACGCTTGTGCTCTGCCGGATAAACATCCAGTTCACCGAATTGGCTGTACCCGTGCTTCCTGTAAAAGTCGGGCGCCTGAAAGCTGAAGGTGTCGAGCCAGATTCCCGTGCAACCTTTCTCGCGCGCCACTTCTTCAGCCATGTTCATCAGCTGTGATCCAATCCCCTGGCCTCGCGCTTGATCCGGTATGGCGAGCAACTCGATGAATAACCATCGATAGAATATCTCTCCATAAAGTCCGCCAATCACCTCGTCACTGTCCTCGCTGCGCACTAGTAAGGCGATGGCCTCAGGCTTCGGATCACCAGCCTGGGCCATGTTGTAAGCTCGCAACGGGCGGAGAACGGCAGAACGATCTTCCTCTCCGGGGTTAGCCTTCCTCTCGATGCGCGTACTCATTTGCTATCTCCTTTCGACTCGTGACGTGGATACGCCTGACTTCGGATCAGTGTTGTAGCAAACACCAGATGATTGAAAGCAGAACAGTCGTCGAGCACCTACCAAGCCAGAGCGCGCAAGGGGCGGCCACGCCTCTCTGCTTCGTGTGGTAAGCCAGCAATCTGTTGTGCACCGCGACCGCCCCATAGGCGTAGCCCAACAAACCTGCCCTAATGGCACTTTTCCTTGCGCAGGTTCGCCCATGATTCGTCGCGCCCTCGCCCTGCTCGTCGCCCTGGCTGCCGGTAGCGCCGGCGCCGCCGAGCAGGTGCCGCTGTACAGCAATCTCAAGGACTGGCTGGTGGCCTGTGACAACACGCGCCAGTGCACAGCACTGTCCAACGCCACCGAGCAAGATGTGCAGACTTTGCCCACCTGGAGCCTGAGCGTGAGCCGTGAAGCCGGCCCCGAAGGCGCCCTGCATGTCGGCCTGTTCAGTTACAACAAGGCCAGCGGCCAGCCGCTGCTCGATGGCAAACCGCTGAAGGTGAAGCTGCAGCCGGGCCAACTGACCGAAGGTTCGGTGCCGGAGGTGTACAGCGTAGAGGGCGCCGATGCTCAGGCGCTGATCGCCGAGCTGCGTAATGGCCAGCGCCTGGTGTTGCCCACCGAGGAAGGCGAGGCGGTGACTTCGCTTAGCGGCATGAGCGCCGCTCTGCTGCTGATGGATTCGGTGCAGGGCCGCCTGGGCACCACCACGGCCCTGCTGCGCAAGGGCAGCAACCCGGCGAGCAGCGTGCCGCCCGCCCCCGCCGCGCCGCAGGCGCCAACCTGGCAAGCACCCAAGCCGTTGAGCGAGGCCGACAGCAAGCGCGTGCTGGACGCGGTGCGCGAGGCGACGCGCAGCGACTGGGAAAAGGACATGGTCGAGGCTGGCCTGCCCGAAGGCCAGGCCTTCGCACTAAGTGACCGCGAAGCGCTGGTCATCCTCAAGACCGAATGCGGCGCCTACAACTGCGCTTACAGCCTGTACCAGGCGCCTCTCGATCAACCCCAGCAGGCGCGCCAGGCGAGCATCCCGGAAATACCGGTCTTCGAGGAATTGCCACCCAGCGGCAGCGTCGAATTCGACCCGGCCAGCGGTGAGCTGAGCAGCTTCACGCTGGCCATGGGCATGGGTGGCTGCGGCTTTACCCAGCGCTGGCGCTACGACGGCCAGGGCTTCGTGCCGCTCCACGCCAGCATGCTGGGCACCTGCCTCGGCCTGGATTCGACCTACTGGCCAGTGCTGTGGCGCACCGCCGAGAGGCGCTGAATCTCTGGGAACAGCTTGCCCAGGGTACGCCGCGCCTGGGCCGCTTGCAGGTACGCATAGAGCAGGTCGGTCAGCGCCTCGATATCCAGACGGCGGCCGTCGAGCATCGGGTTGAACAGCCACAGCCGCAGGCGCATGCCCGCGGCGACCGAGCGTGCATCCGGCGCGGCCAGCGATTTGAAGCCTGGCGCCGTGAGCCCCTGCACGCGCTGACCGGCCATCACCGAGAACACCAGCGCCGTGCTCAGGTGATGCTGCTCGATCTCGAAGGCATCGAAGCAGTCCCAGGGCGTTGCCTCACGGGCGTTGGCAAATTGCACGCCGTCGGCAGTCAGCAGCATGGCTCGGCGGCCATTACGGCGGCTGAATGCCTCGGCGCAGGCCAGCAGCGCCAGGCCAGCCGCCAGCAGCAAGGCGCCGGGCACCCAGCATAGCCATTGCGCCGAACGCATGTGGATGATGCTCGGCAGGCTGACCAGCCAGCCGCCGACGAACAGCAGTAGCGCGGCCCCCAGGGCGCTGCACAGTGCCTGCCCGGAGGCACGCTCGTGGATTTCGTGACGCTGCTGCGGGCCGTCGGCCTGAGCCTGCAGCTCGCTGAGCAGCGCCGCGCGGCTGGCATCATCCATGCTGTTTCAGGGCATCGAGCTGCTGCTGGGCCAGGGCAGCCTGCACGTAGGCGGTCAGCAGGGCGTGCAGGTCATCGATATCGAGCTTGCTGCCGCCAGTGACAACGCCGGCGGAATGGATGCGCACATGGGGCTGAGGCTTTTTCAGCGCCATCGCCTGGTTGCCGAACAGCACCGACACCGGGCGGTGGGTCGGCAGCGAGGCGGTGTCGCTCAGGGTCAGTTTCTGCAGGGTCAGCAAGCCTTCGTCCTTGACGAATACGTCGACCACCTTGGTCAGGTCGACGGGGCCACTGAGCGCAGTGTGATGCAGCTCGCGGCGGGTCAGGCGCATGAACACCTCGCGGCCGGCGTTGCGGTGCTGCCAGGTGAGCAACATGAAAAACAGCGTCATGAAGCCACCGCAAATCACCAGGCCGGTCTTGCCGAAACTGAAGCCGCTCCACAGGATGCCCAGCGCGCCCAGGGTCAGCACCGGGCCGAGCACCCAGTAGCGCCTGGTGTTGGTGAACTCCATCTGCTCGGGAACCCGCTCGATGACCTGGGTCAGCTCGGCGATCACGGCGTCACGCTGGGCACCACGCGGGTACATCACGCCGTCGTCGGAGAAGCGCGTTGACAGAGGCTGGTTCATCGGAAAAATCCTCGCATAGAAATGATGCGCGGATTATCCGGTCCGTAAGACAGCCTGGGCAGCGCAGCGGCTGGCACTCACAACAATCAGCCGCCCGCTCAATACTCTGCCGTCTACGCCTTACTTGGCCTGCAAATAGTCGGTGAGGAAAGCCTGGGCATTGCCCTGCTCCGACAGGCCGTTGTCGTAGCCGACCATCATCGGTTTGGCTTCACCGGGCAGGTACAACTCGCCCCAGCCGTTGCGCACCAGCAGCACCACGAACTTCTTGCCATCGACCTGGGTGCTGTAGCGCGTGTCATCGGCATTCTTTTCCACATCCATACGCTGGATGCGCATGTCCCAATCGTGGTCCACGCCTTCGACCTGGACCAGCGCCTGATTTTCGCTGCGTGCACCGATGCGCAGCGTCCACACCTTCACGCCCTGCTCGCCGGCAAATGCCACCACCTTGGGTGCCACTTCCGGGCGCTCCTCGGCCTGTACAAGACCGCTGGCGAGCGCCAGCAGCATGGCCAGCAATGCGGTACTTCTTGCGAAAATCTTCATGCATCTACTCCCGTTGAAATCGGCCATTCAACTCAACGTGGTGCAGCGTGCCTAGCCGCACTGCCGCGGCGCACAACAATAAATCGCTCGATCACAATGACTGACGGTCGAAGATCGGTCGCAGTAAGATGTCAAAGTGTGTCAACCGCCACCCTTAGGATGCACCCTCCCGATGCAACGCTGGACGCCCTACCTGGATACGCAATTCTGCTTCGAGCAGCCCGCCGCCCTGGCCAAGGCGGGCGTGTTCGACGCCAGCACACCGCGGGTGATGGGCAGCGCCATCGGGCATTACCGTGCCCGCACCGTGCGCCCGCATCTGCAGTACTTCGATTGCGACCTGCAGTTTCCCGAGCCGCTGCGCATCGACAAGGTGCTGCCGGGCAGCCTGTGCATCGTCCAGGTGCTCGACGGCGGATGGGAGCATCGTGTCGACGGTCACTTACACCGCTACACGCCCGGTATGCCGCACATGCTCGGCGTCAGCGAAACCATGGAGGCCATCGACCAGTTGCCGGCCGGCAGCCACGCGCGCATGGCCGGCTTGCGCATCGCCGGCGACTATCTGCATGAGCTGGCTGAAGAAGACCCCGACCTGCAACCGCTGCTCGGCCTGCTCGACGACGGCATCCGCTTCAGCGAGCTGCAGCACTGCAAGGCCCTGGGCGGTTTGCTGCAGCGCCTGTATCAGTCGCCGTATCACGGCACCCTGGAGCGCCTGCATCAGGAGAGCCTGAGCCTGGCGGTGCTGGTGGAACTGGCCGCGCACTTCAAGGGCCGTGCGAGCAGCGCGCCGCAACCGGTGCGTGGCCAGCGCGACCTGGCCTTCGAGGCACGCCGCCTGCTCGACGCCAGCCTGGAACAACCGCCGGGCAGCCAGGCGCTGGCTCAGCAACTGGGGGTGGGTGAAACCACCCTGCGCCGCGCGTTTGGCCAGGTGTTCGGGCAATCGATGCTGCAGTATGTGCGCCAGCAGCGCATGGAGCTGGCTCGCACGCTGCTGCGCCAGCGCAAATGGCAGGTAGCGCAGATCGCCTATCGCCTGGGCTACAACAGCCCCGCGAACTTCAGCCATGCCTATCGGGCGCACTTTGGCCATCCGCCGGGGGCGGAGCACTAGAAGAAATAAGATGGCTGCTTTCAAAGACCTGCGTACAGAGACTTAAAGACTAGGAAGGTGGCTCGCCCCGCAGTGGCGGGGCGAGCCAGGCGATCAGAGCTGGTCGCCCTTAAGTCCGGCATACAGGCGGGTCATTTCGTTGAGCTGGCGGAACATCGACTCGGCGTTGACGGCCACGATGGTCGGCACGAACTCCTTGGATGCAAAGGCCTTGGTCGCGAACTGCCAGCGCGCGTCGGTCTTGCGCAGGGCGGCGGCGATTTCATCGTTGGGCGCGCCAGCGGCCTGCAGCTCCTTCATGATGGCGTCGAATTCCTTCACCGAAGCGTCGAAGTTGGCATCCAGATTCGGTGCCTGCACGCCCCAGGCGCGGGCCATGTAGAACATCGCGGTGCGCTGGGTCAGCACACGGTTCCAGCCACTGCGGTTGATCGAGTGGGAAGCAGCGTCGCCATTGTGCTTCTCGAACAGATCGGTGACGTGCTGGGTCTGCTTGACCAGCTCCTCGGCCTTGGCCAGCACGGCTGGCGCCTGGGCCTTGTCCGGCTTGGCAGTGACCATGGCGCGGTAGGCCGTCCAGATCACCTCGACCTGGGCCAGGCCGGCCTGCACTTCGCTGTTGGTCGGATGGGCCTTGAGCTTGGCGTGGTGATCCTCGAACAGCGCGACGCTGGTGTTGAGCTGCTTGGTGGCGTCGTCGACCTTCACGTCGGAGCCGATCATCATGTAGTCCTTGGCCATGATCTGCCCAAGGCTTCGCTGCAGGCCGGCCATGTTCATGGCCTCCAGTGGTGCCATTTCCGCCCAGCTGGCGAGACTGACAAGGCCAAGGCTCAGTACCAGGGCCTGCATACAACGTTTGATCAACTCTCGCTCCTCACGCGCAACGGCGCTATCGGCTAATAGGGGCGCGGCGGGCAGCCTGGGCTGCCAGCTTTTCGACGCCAACAATAGGACGGATTCTAATTCATAGACCCGCGCCTGACCTGCCGCGACAGGCCAAACGACGACCAGGCCGCTTAGCAGAGTGGAGATTGGTGACGGCGGTCACACTCCACCGCACCGGCCCCTGCAATCGCAGAGCCACACCGATGCAATAGCCAAGCCTGACGAAAAAGATAGCACAGCGCCACCACCTGAAAACCGAACGGTCATGGCAGTGAACTGAGTGGAAGGGAAATAGCGGATGTCGCCTCGTGCGCCTGTAAAACAGGCGCACGAGGTTCGCATCAGGAAGGCGTTTTACTTTGCGCGGCGGCCTTGCGCTTGGCACGGCGCGACAGCATGTTCAGACCTTCGATGACCGCCGAGAAGGCCATCGCCGCATACAGGTAGCCTTTCGGCACATGGGCGCCAAAACCTTCGGCGATCAGGGTCATGCCGATCATGATCAGGAAACCCAGCGCCAGCATCACCACGGTCGGGTTGTTGTTGATGAAGCGCGCCAGCGGATCGGCGGCCAGCAGCATCACGGTGACGGCGGCGATCACGGCGACCACCATGATCGGCACGTGGGGCGTCATGCCAACGGCAGTGATGATGCTATCTACCGAGAACACCAGGTCGAGCAACAGGATCTGCACGATCACCGCGCCAAAGCCAACCGTGGCGGCGCGACCGACGAACATGTCGCCTTCCGGCTCCGGGTCCATGGCGTGGTGGATTTCCTTGGTAGCCTTCCAGAGCAGGAACAGGCCACCGGCGATCAGGATGATGTCCTTCCAAGAGAACGCTTGGTCAAACAACTCGATCACCGGGTCGACCAGTTTGACGATCCACGCCACGGTGCCCAGCAGGGCAAGGCGCAGGATCAGCGCGGCGCCTATGCCGAGGCGGCGCGCCTTGGCACGCTGATGCTCGGGCAGCTTGTTGGTGAGGATGGAGATGAAAATCAGGTTGTCGATGCCCAGTACCACTTCCATGACCACCAGAGTGGCCAAAGCGACCCAGGCAGCGGGGTCGCTCGTCAATTGCAGGATATAGTCCACGATCACGCACTTTATGGCTGAACAGAAGGCGCATTCTGTGCTTTTGTCAGACCGACCAATATGACAATTTGCGACAAGTTATTTCGCACGCGGTACCAGGCTCAATCCCGCTGATAACGGGCGCTGGAGACAAACAGGCCAGTCGCTAGAGCGCGGCGAAAACGGCTCTATGACAGCGAACTAGAGAACGGTCATCGACTCGCATCGCTCCTTCTGCAGGCTCACGTATCGCCATCACTTAGGCAAACGAGCCGCGTGCCGCACTAGCCTGCGTGACCAATTTCCACGGTGTCGCCATTCAAACGCACCGGCCACACGCGCAGGCGCTGCTCCGGGTACTCCAGGCAGGTGCCGTCACGCAGGCGGAAGTGCTGCTTGTAGAGCGGCGAGGCGATCACTAGATCGCCCTTGATCTGGCCGATCAGGCCGCGGCCGATCACGTTGGCGCCGGATTTCGGGTCGCGGTTCTCCACGGCGAACAGCTGCTCGCCGGCTTCGCTGTGGGGTAGATGGAACAGGGCGATCTGCGCCCCGTCGAGCCAGGCCACCACACCCGAGTTGGCCACTAGGTCGGCGCTGCGGCACAGCGGTTGCCATTGGGTGGCGGGAAGCGATTGGGCACGCACGGCGTTGGGCTGGCTCATCAGAGCACCTCCTCGGTAACGGGAATCAGGTGGAGTTCGCTGGCGGTAATCGGTCGACGCTGACCGCGCTCTTTGACGAAATGGATGTCCGGATCGGCGCGCCGGTCGTTGACGAAGGTGCGGAAGCGCTTGAGCTTCTCCGGGTCCTTGAGGGCGCCCGCCCATTCGCATTCGTAGCGGTCGACCACCAGTTGCATCTGCGCCTCCAGCTCAGCGGCCAGGTTGAGGCTGTCGTCGAGGATCACCGCCTTGAGGTAATCCAGTCCGCCCTCCAGCGACTCGCGCCATACCGAGGTGCGCTGCAGCTTGTCGGCAGTGCGGATGTAGAACATCAGCACGCGGTCGATGGTGCGGATCAGCGCCTCGTCGTCCAGGTCGGTGGCGAACAGCTCGGCATGCCGCGGGCGCATGCCGCCGTTGCCGCACACGTAGAGGTTCCAGCCTTTGTCGGTGGCGATCACGCCGATGTCCTTGCTCTGCGCTTCGGCGCACTCGCGGGTGCAGCCGCTGACCGCGAACTTGATCTTGTGCGGCGCGCGCAGGCCCTTGTAGCGGTCCTCCAGGCGCAGCGCCATGCCGACGCTGTCCTGTACGCCGTAGCGGCACCAGGTGCTGCCCACGCAGGACTTCACGGTGCGCAGCGACTTGCCGTAGGCGTGGCCGGTTTCGAAGCCGGCGGCGATCAATTCGCCCCAGATGTCCGGCAACTCATGCAATTGCGCGCCGAACAGGTCGATGCGCTGTCCGCCGGTGATCTTGGTGTAGAGGTCGTATTTCTTCGCCACGGCGCCGATGGCCAGCAGGCCGTCCGGGGTGATCTCGCCGCCGGGAATGCGCGGCACCACCGAATAGGTACCGTTCTTCTGCATGTTGGCCATGAAGGTGTCGTTGGTGTCCTGCAGCGGAATCAGCGCCGGGTCGGTGATCGGCTGGTTCCAGCACGAGGCGAGGATCGAGCCCACCGCCGGCTTGCAGATGTCGCAGCCGGTGTGGCCGCGGCCATGCTTGGCCAGCAGTTCATCGAAACTGAGCACGCCCTCCACGCGGACGATGGCGTACAGCTCCTGGCGGGTGTGGGCGAAGTGCTCGCAGAGGCTCTTGTCGACCGCCACGCCGCGGGCGCTCAGCTCGTGCTCGAAGACCTGCTTGAGCAGCGCGCTGCAGCCGCCGCAACCGCTGCCAGCCTTGGTGATGGCTTTGAGCTCGCCGAGGTCGGTGATGCCCGCGTCGACCTGGCAGCACACCGCACCCTTGCTGACGTTGTGGCAGGAGCAGATGGTCGCGGTATCCGGCAACGCATCGGCGCCCAGGGTCGGCGCACCGTCGGACAACGGCAGGATCAGGCTCGACGGATCGGCCGGCAGCTTGATGCCGTTCTGAGCGTACTGCAGCAGGGTGTCGTAATAGCTGTTGTCGCCGACCAGCACCGCGCCGATGACCCGCTGGCCATCCGCCGAGACCACCAGGCGGCGGTAGCTGGCGTTGGCTTCGTCGATGTAGCGGTAGCTCCTGGCGCCCGGCGTGGCCCCGTGGGCATCGCCGATGGAGCCGACATCGACGCCCAGCAGCTTGAGCTTGGTCGACATATCGGCGCCGGTGAACAGTTCATGGGGCTCACCGGCCAGTTGCGCGGCCACGGCGCGAGCCATGCTGTAGCCGGGCGCCACCAGGCCGAATACCGTGCCGTTCCAGGACGCGCATTCGCCGATGGCATGGATCGCCGGGTCACTGGTGCGGCAGTCGTTATCGACCACCACGCCGCCCCGCGGGGCGATGTCCAGGCCGGCGGCGCGGCCCAGGGCGTCCTGGGGGCGAATGCCGGCGGAGAACACGATCAGGTCGGTTTCCAGGTACTCACCGTCATTGAAATTCATACGGTAGGCGTATTCCTCACCGATGACGATTTCCTGGGTGGCGCGTGACAGATGCACGCCCACGCCCAACGCCTCGATACGCGCCCGCAGTGCGTCGCCACCGTCAACATCCAGCTGTACCGGCATCAGGCGTGGCGCGAACTCCACCACATGAGCTTCCAGGCCAAGGGATTTCAGCGCATTGGCCGCCTCCAGGCCGAGCAAGCCGCCGCCGACCACCACACCGCGGCGCGCGCCCGCAGCGGCGGCGCGGATGCCGTCGAGATCGTCCAGGGTGCGGTAGACCAGGCGCGAGTTACCTTCGGCACCGGGGATCGGCGGCACGAACGGATAGGACCCGGTGGCCAGCACCAGACGGTCGTAGCCACGACGCCCCTGGCTGGTGACCACTTCGCGCTTCTGCCGGTCGATCTCCAGCACCGGCTCACCAAGGTGCAGATGCACGCCGTTGCGGGCATAGAGATCGGCCTCGCCGAGGGCAAGGGCTTCGGCGTCCTTGCCGGAGAAGTATTCGGACAGGTGTACGCGGTCATAGGCGCGCTGCAGCTCTTCGCCGTAGACGTGCACCTGATAACGGTGCAGCGCGCCACTGGCGATCAACTGCTCGATACAGTGGTGGCCGACCATGCCGTTGCCGATGACGATCAGGGTCTCGCGCTTGATCGATGTGACGATGGAATTCATAGCCTGCCCTCTGTCTGCTGCGCTAACACGGTTTTCTGCAACGCAAAAAAAAGACGCCTGGAGCTGTTGTCAGCTTCAGGCGTCTTTGCCTTGGATTCGGTGATGTGGGGTGAGCGTCAGGTCATGGCCTGCTCACAGGCCCCATTGTTGATGGGTGCACAAGGTCGATAGCAGGTTGCATGCCAGGACTTCTCGAATGTCCGAAGGGACAGTAGGGACGGGGCTTTCAGCCCTTTGATGAGAGGAAATGCCGGCGACCGTCACGAACCAATATGAGGCGACCGACGCCGAAGCTCACCATTTCAGAGCAGGCAGAGCGCGCCTCACTACGCTCGGCCATTGCCCATGAACTCGGGAGCAAGTCCGGATCGGCGCTGGAGGCGTCTCGCCAGGCCTATGGTCACTTCAAGGCAATAGCGGCCGTTCGCGTAACGCGTAGGAGGGGCTTTAGCCCCGAGCTTTTTATCAAGGCAAACAACGAGCTCGCGGCTAAAGCCGCTCCTACAAAAGTGTTCCGCTCACCGGCAGCTTCCTCCACCTAGAAGCCAAAGCCGCAGAATGCCGGCTAGGCGCCAGGTAACAGCATGTCGCCTGTCAACGCTCCCACGGTGGTGGCGGTTCGCGATCCTTGGGCTCGTCTTCGGCATTCAGCGCAGCCTGGCGGCGTGCTTCATCGGCCAGGGCGGCCTTGATCTCGCGCATCACCGCGTCGACGTCAGCTTCGTCTTCCGAGTCCTTGAATTCACCAGTAAGCACGCTTTGTGGCGTCAGCTTGCCTTCTTCATAGAGCGCCCACATTTCCTTGGCGTACTTGCTGTACTTGAGCTCCGGGGCAAACTGGCCGAAGTAGGCCGCCATGTTGCCGACGTCACGCTCGAGCATCTTGAAGGCGTGGTTGTTGCCCGCCGCATCCACCGCCTGGGGCAGGTCGATAATCACCGGGCCCTCCGGGCCAAGCAGCACGTTGAATTCCGACAGGTCGCCGTGCACCAGACCGGCACACAGCATCTTGACGATTTCTTCGATCATGAAGGCGTGAAATTCGCGGGCGTCCTCGGGGTGCAGGTCGACATCATTGAGGCGCGGCGCCACGTCGCCCTCGCCATCGGTGACCAGCTCCATCAGCAGCACGCCATCGAGGAAGTCGTAGGGCTTGGGCACCCGCACGCCGGCATTGGCCAGACGAAACAGGGCCGCCACCTCGGCGTTCTGCCAGTTCTCCTCCTGGTTCTTGCGCCCGTGCTTGGAGCCCTTGGCCATGGCCCGGGCATCGCGGCTGTTGCGTACCTTGCGGCCCTCCTGATACTCGGCGGCCTGGCGGAACCCGCGCTTGTTGGCCTCCTTGTAGACCTTGGCACAACGCAACTCGGAACCGCAACGCACCACGTAGACCGCTGCTTCCTTGCCGCTCATCAAAGGGCGAATCACCTCGTCCACCAGGCCGTCCTCGACCAGGGGCTCAATGCGTTTTGGCGTCTTCATCAGCTTTTATTGGGGTCCTCGGTGGGCTATGCGGCCCTTTTATACGGCAATCCTGGGGCAGCGCCCAGCCCATGGGGAAAATGCGCCGGACGATCGGCTTTGAAAGCGCGATTGGCACTGGCGCCCACGCCGGCGGATACCGACAATCCAGATACCGTTACAGGAGATCGACATGTCCGAAGAACGCCGTTGGCAAGCCGTGTGCGAGCGCGACGCCGCCCAGGATGGTCAATTCGTCTTCGCCGTGCGCTCGACCGGTATCTATTGCCGGCCCAGTTGCCCGGCGCGTCGACCACGCCGTGACAACGTCAGTTTCCATGACGGCCCGGCGCAGGCAGAAGCGGCGGGATACCGACCCTGCAAGCGCTGCACGCCCCAGGGTGCAAGCCCCGCCGAACAGCTCGACGAACTGGTAACGGCGGCCTGCCGTCTGCTCGACAAGGCCGACAAGCCGCTCACACTGGAAACGCTGGCGGCGCGCATCGGTTTGTCCGCCTCGCACCTGGCCCGCGCCTTCAAGGCGCGCACCGGCCTGACGCCCAGGGCCTGGGCCAGCGCCCGCCAGCGCGAACGCCTGGCCGCCAACCTGCCGGGCGCCCGATCGGTACTCGAAGCGGCGCTGGACACCGGCTACAGCAATACCCGCAGCCTTTATGAGCAAACCGACGGCGTAGCCCTGGCAAGGCGGCGCCAGGGCTCGAAGGGCGAGATGCTTCGCGTGGCCGTGGTGCCCTGCCCGCTCGGCCATCTGCTATTGGCCAGCAGCGACAAAGGGCTGTGCGCCCTGCTGTTCGGCGATGCGACGGATACGCTGGAAGCCGAGCTGCGCCAACGTTTCCCGGCGGCCAGCCTGCAAGCCGATGACGGGCAACTGCAAGATTGGTTAAACGAGGTACTGCAGCAACTGCACGAGCCAGAGCGCGCCGCCAAGCTGCCGCTGGATCTGCGCGGCACGGCCTTCCAACAGCGCGTCTGGCAGGCCCTGCGCGCCATTCCCGTCGGGCAGACACGCACCTATGGGCAACTGGCTGCCGAACTCGCCAGCCACCCGCGAGCCGTCGCCCGCGCCTGTGCAAGCAACCCGCTGGGCCTGTTAGTGCCCTGCCACCGGGTGACCGCCGTCGATGGCAGCCTGGGCGGCTACCGCTGGGGCGTGGCACGCAAGGCGGCACTACTGCAGGCCGAAGCCGAAACAGACAAGACCAAGGCGCTGTAGCCTGGCGTTGAGCGCAGCGATACTCAGGGCTCCCCCGGGTGTCGCTTCGCTCGAGCCGGGCGAGAACTCAGCGTTCCAGAATCGCCGTCACGCCCTGCCCGCCCGCGGCGCAGATGGAAATCAGGCCGCGCCCCTCTCCCGCCACCGACAGCAACTTGGCCAGGTTGGCGACGATGCGCCCGCCGGTTGCGGCGAACGGGTGGCCGGCAGCCAGGGAGCTGCCTTTAACGTTGAGTTTGGCGCGGTCGATGCTGCCCAGCGGCTGCGCCAGGTTGAGACGTTCGCGGCAATAGTCGGCATCTTCCCAGGCCTTGAGCGTGCACAGCACCTGGGCGGCGAAGGCCTCGTGGATTTCGTAATAGTCGAAGTCCTGCAGGGTCAGTCCGTTGCGCGCCAGCAACCGGGGTACGGCGTACACTGGCGCCATCAGCAGTCCTTCTTGACCTTTGACGAAATCCACCGCTGCCGCCTCGCCGTCCCGCCAGTAGGCAAGAATCGGCAGGCCGCGGGCCTTGGCCCACTCCTCGCTGGCGAGCAGCACCAGTGAAGCCCCGTCGGTCAGGGGCGTGGAATTGGCGGCGGTCAGGGTACCGCGCTGGCCTTTCTCGAACACCGGTTTTAGGGTCGCCAGTTTGGCCAGGTCGATATCGGGGCGCAGGTTCTGGTCGCGGGTCAGGCCCAGGAACGGCGTCATCAGGTCGTCCTGCCAACCCTCGGCGTAGGCGGCGGCCAGCTTGCGATGGCTTTCCACGGCCAGCTGGTCCTGCTCGTCACGGGGGATGGCCCAGTGCTGCGCCATCAGCTCACAGTGCTGGCCCATGGAGAGCCCCGTGCGCGGTTCACCGTTGCGCGGCAGCGACGGCGCCAGATGCCGCGGGCGGACCTGCAACAGGGTCTTGAGCTTGTCGCCAGTGCTCTTGGCACGATTGGCCTGTAACAGGATCTTGCGCAGGCCTTCGTTGACGCCGATCGGCGCATCCGAGGTGGTATCCACGCCCCCGGCGATACCGCACTCGATCTGCCCGAGGGCGATCTTGTTGGCCACCAACAGGGCGGCCTCCAGGCCGGTGCCGCAGGCCTGCTGCAGATCGTAGGCGGGGGTTTCCGGCGCCAGGCGCGAGCCGAGTACGCATTCACGGGTCAGGTTGAAATCCCGCGAGTGCTTGAGCACGGCACCGGCCACCACCTCACCGAGACGCTCGCCGTGCAGGTTGTAGCGCTCGACCAGGCCTTCCAGGGCGCTGGTGAGCATGGCCTGGTTGCTGGCGGTGGCGTAGGCGCTGTTGGAGCGGGCGAAGGGAATACGGTTGCCACCAACGATGGCGACCCGGCGCGGCAGGCTCATGTGCGGCTCCTTGCAGTAATATTTTGCGGCATTTAGGGTGCCGTTTTACCGACACGGTCACCGGTCATTGGGCTGCTGTCGATGCATGAAACGAGTGATCGCGTACAGTGGTCAACCACTTTGAGTTGACCCTCTGGAGTCCGTTCCATGTCCGATCGCTACCTCAACTTCGCCAATACGCCGGCTGGCCGCCGCCTGGTCGGCGCGCTCGGGCTGCCGGCGCCGCTGCCTCTGGATCGTTGGGTAGCAGGTCGCAACCGACCTCTGGAAGGCGCCCTGCTGATCGGCGGCGAAGGCGACCTGGCCGCCGCGGTGGCAGGTTTCGCCAACCGCCTGACCGACGAGCTGTTCGCGCCCCGCGACGAACAGTTCGGCCTGCCGCGCTGGACCGCCGAACACGGCCCCAAACTCAAGGGGCTGGTGTTCGATGCCAGCAGCCTGCAGCGCTTCGAGGAACTCGACGCCCTGCGCCAGTTCTTCCAACCCGCCCTGAAGAATCTCGATCGCTGCCCTCACGTGGTGGTGCTCGGTCGCGCGCCAGAGACGCTGACCGACCCGCAGGCCTCGAGCGTGCAACGCGCACTGGAAGGCTTCACCCGCTCACTGGCCAAGGAGATCCGCCGCGGCGGCACCGTGCAACTGCTGCACGTCGACCCCGGCGCGGAAGGCCAACTCGAAGGCGCGCTGCGTTTTCTGCTGTCGCCCAAGAGCGCCTACATCTCGGCCCAGGTGCTGCGCCTGCAGCCCTGCGCCGGGCAGGTCAGTGACTGGACGCGCCCGCTGGCCGGCAAGACCGCCCTGGTCACCGGCGCCAGCCGCGGTATCGGCGCTGCCATCGCCGAAACCCTGGCCCGCGACGGCGCCACGGTGCTGCTGCTGGACGTGCCACCCGCCAAGGACGCCCTCGATGCCCTCGCCGCGCGCCTGGGTGGTCGCAGCCTCGCTCTGGACATCTGCGCCGAAGACGCACCGGCCCGGCTGGTCGAGGCGCTGCCCGATGGCGTCGATATCGTCGTGCACAACGCCGGCATCACCCGCGACAAGACCCTGGCGAAAATGAGCGAAGGCCTGTGGGAGTCGGTGATCGACGTCAACCTGCGTGCCCCGCAACAGCTCACCGCCGCCCTGCTGGAAGCCGGCACCCTGCGCGACGACGGCCGCGTGGTGCTGATCGCCTCGCTCAGCGGCATCGCCGGCAACGTCGGGCAGACCAACTACGCGACCAGCAAGGCCGGGCTGATCGGCCTGGCCCAGAGCTGGGCGCCAACCCTGGCGCAGCGCGGCATCAGCATCAATGCGGTGGCGCCGGGCTTTATCGAAACGAGCATGACGGCCGCCATTCCCTTCACCATCCGTGAGGCTGGGCGGCGCATGAATTCGATGAACCAGGGCGGCCTGCCCCAGGATGTCGCCGAAGCGGTGGCCTGGTTCGCGCAACCCGGTTCGGGCGCAGTCAGCGGCCAGGTGCTGCGGGTGTGCGGGCAGAGCCTGCTGGGCGCCTGATCATGAGCTTGCCGCACGCCCGCGACGCCGGAACTCCACCGGCGTCGCGCCGACCCAGCGCTTGAAGGCGCGGCAAAAGGTGCTGGGTTCGGAGAAGCCGGTTCGCTCGGCGATGCATTCGATTCGCTCGTCGGTGTCCGCCAGCAGGCGCTTGGCCAGGTTGCAGCGGCAATCGTTGAGCAGTTCATTGAAGCGCACATCGGCCTGGACCAGCCGTTCTCGCAGCCGGCGCACCGGCATACCCAGGCGAGCGGCGACCTGTTCGAGGGTTGCGCCCTCGCTCAGCAACTCCTCGATCAGCCGGCTGACCTCGCCGACCAGCTCGGGGCGCGCCTGATCAGCGCCCGCGGGAAGCGAAGTGCGCAGGCACAGGAAACTCGGCATCAGGGCTGGCAGAGGCGTGACGGCCCTGTGCTTGTCCAGATTGGGCATGCTGCATTCCTTGCATGGAGGGTGGCTGGGCCAATTTACCCACCAGCGTAGGCAGCTTTTGCCACTGATGCTTGGGTAACCGGCAATCGTTTGCGCACTTGGCACCAATAGTCGCTGGCTAATGTCCTAAATCTCGACGAGAGTACGCACAAACCACCTTGCAGCGGAGCGCACGATGGCAACCGAATGGCTCGATTTGCACACCCCTCCGGCATTGCCCGGCATGCTCCTACGCGCCGCGACCCGGCGTGGAATCACCGGCAAGGTTCTGCCGCACCGCGGGCTGCGCTGCCCGGTGAGCGTGGATGCCGGGCACCTGGCCCGCTACCGTCAGCTATGTGGCTTCACCGACGATGCCCGCCTGCCCGCCACCTATCCGCACATACTGGCCTTCACCCTGCAGATGAAACTGCTTACCGAGGCGGATTTTCCCTTCCCGCCCCTCGGCCTGGTGCACCTTGAAAACCGCATCCGCGTGGTGCGCCAGCTGGCTGGCCTGGGGCCCTTTACCCTGAGCGTGGAAGCCAGCAACCTGGCGCCCCACGACAAAGGCGCGGTGTTCAGCGTGATCACTCGCCTCGAGGATCAATTGGGCCTGCTCTGGGAGGGCGATAGCCGCATCCTGTGCCGCGGCGTCAAGCTCGACGGGCCGACCATCGGCCGCAGCGAACCACCGAGCCTGCCGATGGATGCGCTGGACAGCTGGCAGGCGCCGTCGGACATCGGCCGCCGCTATGCGCGAGTCTCGGGGGACTACAACCCTATTCATCTATCGACCCTGAGCGCCAAGCCGTTCGGCTTCCCCCACGCTATCGCCCACGGTTTGTGGAACAAGGCCCGCGCCCTGGCAGCGCTGCAGAGTCATCTGCCAGCCTCGGGCTACAGCGTCGAAGTGCGCTTCCAGAAGCCGGTTTTATTGCCAAGCACGCTGCGCATGCGTGCCAGCCTGCCAGCGGCGGAAGGCCAGTTCGACCTGCAGGGCAAGGACGATGCGCCACATTTGGCCGGCTACTGGCAGGTCATCTAGGCTCTGTACGAAAAGTACCTGCGCTCGGTGATGCTTCGTTAAAAATCGGCTGGAGTGCCAGCCCAGTCGGCCTGCTCATTTACAGCTCGTAAACTCCGCGTCCTCACCGATCTTTGCCTCGCCTTACCTTCGCTCGGAGACTTTTCGCACAGACCCAGGCTCTTGCGAGCCTTTGGACGGCGCTCGGCGCCCGTGAAAGAATATGCGGCCTCTGCCTCCGAGACGCCGCATGAACATCGCCGAACTCACCGCCCGCCTGCATGCCATTCGTGATCGCAACGACTGGCGCCAATTCCATGCCCCGAAGAACCTGGCCATGGCCGCCAGCGTGGAGATGGCCGAACTGGTGGAAATCTTCCAGTGGCTCAGCGAAGACCAGTCGCGCACGCTGCCGGCAGACAAGCTCGAGCATGCCGGCCAGGAAATCGGTGACGTGGTGCTCTACCTGCTGCTCCTGTGCAGCGAGCTGGGCCTGGACATGGATCAGGTGGTGCGCGCCAAGCTGGCCGACAGCGAACGGCGGTTCGCCTGATGAGCGACCGGCACTTCGATGAACTGGCGACCCGCTTCGCCGAGAAGATCTACGGCGGTGCCAAAGGTGCGATCCGCCTCGCGGTATTGCAGGCCGACCTCGCCGAAGCCTTGCCCGAACGCCCGCTGCGGGTACTCGATGTCGGTGCAGGCCTGGGCCATATGGCGCTGTGGCTGGCCGAACGCGGTCATCACGTCACCCTGGCCGAGCCCGCCGAACCCATGCTCGCAGGCGCCCGAGAGCGCTTCGCCCAGGCTGGCGTGGCCGCCACGTTCATCCACGCGCCCTGGCAGGATTTGCCCGGCCGTTTCGAGACGCCCTTCGACCTGGTCATCTGCCACGCGGTGCTCGAATGGCTGGCCGAGCCGGCCGCCATCCTCCCGGCCCTGCACGGCCTGACCGCCGCCGATGGCTGGCTGTCCCTGGCGTTCTACAACAAGGACGCGCTGATCTACCGCAACCTGCTCAAGGGCCACCTGCGCAAACTGCGCAAGGACGAATTCGCCGGTGAAAAGCAAAGCCTGACGCCCCAGCGCCCTCTCGACCCGCGGGAACTCGAATCGCAACTTGCCACCCGTTGGCAGGTCGAACACAGGAGCGGCGTACGGGTTTTCCACGACTATATGCCGCGGGATTTCCAGGCCAAGGCGCAGCTTGCCGACCTGCTGGAAATGGAGCTGGCGCACCGTCGCCACCCGGCCTTCGCCGGTCTCGGACGCTACCTGCACTGGATCTGCCGGCCACGCTGAACCCTGCTCTGCCAGGAGAGACGCCATGAAACGCTTTGCGCTGCTGCTGTTCACCACTGCCCTGGCCGCCTGCCAGAGCCACAACCCGTACACCACCGACTCGGTGCCCCTGCCCCCCGCGCCACCGGGCGCAGCCAACCATTTCGATCGCAGCGCCTACCCCGCCGCACCGCGCGACTACGCAGCCTACCGCAGCTGGGCCTGGCAACAGCGCCCGGCCGGCAGCGCCTGGGCCAGCGCCGACCTGGTGCAGGACGCCCTCAACAATGCCCTCGACCAGCGCGGCCTGCGCCCTGCACAGGGCAGCGCTGCCGCCGACCTCAAGGTACGCACCGACACCCGCCTGGAGCGCCGCGTTCGCCAGGTGGCCGACAGCTACGATCCTTACTACGGCGGCGGTTATGGCAGCTTCGGCAACCGTGGTTACTACGGCAACGGCGTCGGCGTGGGGGCCCGCGTACCGCTGACCCGCACCTATGAAGAGGAGGTCGTGGTGGTGCGCATCGATTTCTTCGACGGCCGCAGCGGCGAGCAGGTATGGAGCGGCCAGGCGGAGATGCGCAGCAGCGGCAGCCAGGCCGAACGTGCCGACGCCCTGCGCAAGGCTGTCAGTAACGCCCTCGGCGAGTACCCGCCGGCATGAGCCTATTTATCGATGGATTCAGGAGAAAACCGATGCGCCGCCTGCTTCTGCTACTGATGCCCATACTGCTGTTGCTCGGCGCCTGCCAGAGCCAGCAGATCAACCGCGACTTCGACGCCAGCCGCGATTTCGGCGCGTACCGCAGCTGGAGCTGGCAGGAGCCAGCGGTGCAGTACAAGCCCGACGACCCGCGCATTCGCAGCGACCTCACCGAACAGCGCCTTCGCAGCGCCGTGGCCGATCAGCTCGACCAGCGCGGCCTGCGCCCGGCGGCAGCGGGTGCCAAAGGCGATCTGCAGGTTCAGGTGTGGCTGGTCGTCGATGACCGCCAGCAACAGGTGAGCAGCGGCTTCGGCGGCGGTTTCGGTGGTTACTGGGGCCCGTATTGGGGCGGCCCGGCCTACAACGAAACCCGCACCATCGACTATAAGGTGGCGACCGTGCAGGTCGACCTGTTCGATGGCAAGGATGGCAAGCTGGTATGGCGAGGCAGCGATGAGCGCATCGTGCGTGACAGCTCGGGCAACCCCGCGCAGCGCGAGGCCGAGGTGCGCGAAACCGTCGCCCGGGTGCTCAGCCAGTACCCGCCGCGCTGATGCAAAAAGGCTTCAGCTGCGGTTGAAGCGATAGAACAGATTGGGCTCGCTGACGATATACAGGTTGCCGCGGTCATCGAAGGTCATGCCCTCGCCATGGGGTACGGCCTTGCCGAGACCGGCGAAATCGCTGTCCAGGGTGCGGTAGCCGATCAGTTTGCCGCTATTGCCATCGAGTTCCATGACCCGTTTCGACTCGTCGCTGAGCAGCACCAGATGCCCGGTGCGCTCGTCGAAGTGCGCGGCGGAGAGATCGGTGGCGAACACCGAATCACGAATCCACTCATCGTGGTCGATGATCTCCAGGTCGAAGTCGCCGTCGATACTGCGTTTCAGGCCACGTACTTCGTAGAGCTTCATCGGCGAATGCTCCTTGGCCACGAACAGCCGATCACCGGCCCGGTCATAAGCAATCCCTTCGAAGCCCTGATTGCCGTCGCGCCCAATGCCCAAGGTCAGCGAACGGTGGTCTTCGCGAAACAGCGCGCCAGCCTGCGTGGGCACCGGCACCACCACCAGCCGCTGCTCGCGCTCCTCGACGAACAACAACTGGCCGTCACCCAGGTAGGTCACATCCTCGACATCGCTGAAGCCGCTCAGCGGGTAACGCGCCGTCACCTCACCGTCCCGGCTCATGGCCAACAGCTCTGACGGGTTGTTGACCACTGCCCATAGCTGATCGCGCTGATCGTCGTAGGTGATGCCGGAGAGGTTGTCGTCGACGCCGGCAACCGGCCGGGCGTTGACCTGCACCTTATATTCGCGACCAGTCAGGCTGCCAGGCGCGGCCTGGGAGGCCGCCGGCGTGGTCAGCCAGTAATACAGCCGGTCATCCAGGTGCAGCGCATGCATCTGATAGCCTGCCAGCAGCAGGATCGACAACAGCGCCCAGACTCTAGGGCGTACAAGAGGCAGACGGGAGAAGGCCTGCTTGATGGCAGCTATCATGAAAATTCTCGGGTTTGGGGGAGCGCACTGAGCATGCCTGGATAATGTTGCAATCGCACGCTGAATCAGGCGGCATTCAGAGGCAAGCCTCTAGGCAAAGTTCCTCGCGACCTGCCGCCCGGCGGTTGGTGTGGAAGACGGTTTACCCGGCGCTAAAGTCCGTGCAGACTGCCGCAAGAATGTGCACAGACGAAAGCGCCCGCCATCGCAGACCATGGCACCCACGAGACCGCCGTCGATCGGTCTGGAACCGGAGGAGATCATCTTGGCGTCCAGTGATACCAGCATCGACTTGAGCACCGCGATCGCCAACTGCGCGAAGGAACCTATCCACATCCCGGGCAGCATCCAGCCGCAGGGCTTTCTGATGGTGTTCGACGAGCAGGCGCTCAAGGTGCTGCAAGTGAGCGAGAACGTCGCCGATTGGCTGGGTCTCGAGCCCGACCAGTTGCTGGGCATGCACCTGGACGAGCTGCTCGAAGACGGCGCTGTGCTGGCCGAGCGCCTCGCCCAACTGTCAGACGACGACACCACACCCTTTCATATTGGCGACGTTCGTTTTCGCGAAGGCCGCTGCCGCAGCGAGCTGACCGCCATGGTCGCGCATCGCTTCGATCAGGTGCTGATCGCCGAGTTCGAGCCCACCAGCAACGTGGTGACTGCCTACAACACCCTGTATCCAATGGTGCGCACCTTTATCGGCCACCTGCAGGGCGCCGATGACATCGACGAGCTGTGCCGCCTGTCGGTGGCCGAGGTCAAGCGGCTCACCGACTTTGGCCGGGTGAAGATCTACAGCTTCGATCCCGAAGGGAATGGCCTGGTGCTCGCCGAATGCCTCGACGAGGGTTACCCCAGCTACCTGGGCCTGAGCTTCCCGGCCTCGGACATCCCACCCCAGGCCCGTCAGCTGTACGTGGCCAACCGCATCCGGGTGATCGAGGACGCCAACTACCAGCCCTCGCCGCTGCGCCCCGCCTGTAACCCGCTGACCGGCAAGCCGCTGGATCTGAGCTACGCGACCCTGCGCAGCGTCTCGCCTGTACATCTGCAATACATGCGCAACATGCAAACCATCGCCTCGATGTCGATTTCCATCGTGGTCGAGGGTCAGCTGTGGGGGCTGATTTCCTGCCACCACGCCAGCGCCCGCCCGGTCGGCTTCCAGACCCGCACTGCCTGCGAGCTGCTGGGGCGCATGCTGTCGCTGCAGATCGAGGCGAAGATCGCCCACGCCCGCACCCAGCATCTGCTGCAGCTGCGCCGCCATATCGTGCAGATGCTCTCGTCGATGGCCGACCGCGACAGCGTCAGCGAAGGCCTGCTGGCCTTGCCCAATACCTTTCTCGAATTCGCCCAGGCCAGCGGCGCGGCGATCATCTCCTCCTCACACTGCGATCTTATCGGGCAGACCCCGCCGCGTGACCAGGTCAATGCCCTGGCGCAATGGCTAGGCGCCCGCTCGGGCGAGGATCTGTTCCATACCGACAACGTCGGTCGTGACATTCCCGAGCTGCCGGAGCTGGCCAACCATGTGGGTGGCCTGCTGGCGGTGGCCATCTCCGAATTGCACTCGAATTACCTGATCTGGTTCAGGCCGGAACAGAAGCGTGTGGTGGAATGGGCCGGAAAACCGGAGAAAACGGTCAGTGCCAGTGGCGCGCTCAGCCCGCGCAACAGTTTTGCGCGCTGGCAGGAGGAAATCAGCGGTTTCTCCACACCCTGGCACGCACAGGAGCCGCAAAGCGCCCTGGAGCTGCGCAACGCGGTGCTCGGCATCGTGCTGCGCAAGGCCGAGGAAATGGCCCAACTTGCCAGCGACCTGAAAAAGAGCAACAAGGAACTGGAGGCCTTCTCCTACAGTGTGTCTCATGACCTGCGCGCGCCACTGCGGCATATCGCCGGCTACGCGGAGCTGCTTAGTGATTTCGAGGGGACCAAGCTCTCAGAGCGCGGGGTTCGCTTTCTCGAGCACATCGCCGAATCGGCACGCTTCGCCGGCACCCTGGTGGACAACCTGCTGAGCTTCTCGCAGATGGGCCGCTCGGCGCTGCGTTTCACCGACGTGAATCTGCATGCGCTGGTCGAATCGATCCGCGAAGAAATGAAGCCCGACTACCAGAACCGCAACCTGGAATGGCACATCCAGCCGCTGCCACGGGTAGTGGCCGATGCCGCCTTCCTGCATCTGGCCCTGCGCAACCTGCTGGCCAACGCCATCAAGTACAGCCGCGAACGCGACCCGGCGATCATCGTGGTCGGCGCCGAGCAGAAGGACGAAGAAGTGGTCGTCTTTGTGCGTGACAACGGTGTGGGCTTCAATATGGAATACGTGGACAAGCTGTTCGGTGTGTTCCAGCGCCTGCACCGCATGGAGGAATTCGAGGGCACCGGCATCGGTCTGGCCAGCGTACGACGTATAATCGAGCGTCACGACGGGCGAGTCTGGGCCGAGGGCAAGATCGATCAGGGCGCCACCTTCTACTTCGCGTTACCCAAACGCCATCACCCCGTTCTTGCATAACGGGACGAGGACACGAATGCTCAAACCGATTCTGCTGGTCGAAGACAATCCGCACGACCTGGAGTTGACCCTGATCGCACTGGAGCGCAGCCAACTGGCCAATGACGTGATCGTCATGCGCGACGGTGCCGAAGCGCTAGACTACCTGTTCCGCCGCGGCGACCACGCCGACCGCCTGCCCGGCAACCCGGCGATCATGATGCTCGACCTCAAGCTGCCCAAGGTCGACGGCCTGGAAGTGCTCAAGGTGGTACGCGACTCGCCTGAGCTGCGCAGCATGCCGATCGTCATGCTCACCTCCTCGCGCGAAGGCCCGGACCTGCAGCGCGCCTATGAATTGAACGTGAACGCCTACGTGGTCAAACCGGTCGAATTCAAGGCTTTCGTCTCGGCCATTTCCGACTTGGGCGTGTTCTGGGCCGTACTCAACGAGCCGCCACCCGGTTCCATGCGCCTGCAGCGGCGCGCCAAGGACGACGAGCAGCAAGCCGATGGCAACTGATCACCTGTACCGCTTGCGTACCATCCAGTCCTAAAACAGACCGTAATCGACGACCTCTCCATGCCGCTTGTGCCTCTGAAACTGCTGTTCATCGAAGACAGCCCGCATGACGCGGAGCTGGCCCTGCTCGCACTGGAACGCAATGGTCTGGTTGTCGACTGCACCCTGGTCTATGACCATGAAGCCGCCGAGCGCGCACTTCAGAACGAGCGCTTCGACCTGATTCTTTCCGACTACCTGTTGCCAGGCTCGTCCGGCGCCCAGGCGCTGGAAGTGGCTCGCCGCCAGGCACCGCAAACACCATTCATCTTCCTCTCCGGCATGTTCGGCGAAGAACATGCCGTGGAAATGATGCGCCTGGGCGCCGTCGACTACGTGCTCAAACAGAACCTGCCGTTTCTGCCCAAGGCCATCGACCGCGCTATGGCCGAGGTCAACGAGCGCGAAGAACGGCGCCGGGTGGAAGACACCCTGCAGACCGTCGAAGCCCGCGCGCGGCTGGCCATCGGCGCGGCGCGCATGGGCATGTGGGATTACGTGCCGGCCACCGACACGCTGATCTGGGACGAACGCTGCCACGCCCTCTATGAGCTGGAGCCGGATGCCAACGTCAGCATGGAGCTGTTCCTCGGCCGTTGCCACGAGGACGACCGCGCCCAGTTGCGCCAGCGGGTCAACGAGGCGCTGGCCACCGACAGCGGCAATGAGTTCCAGGCCGAATTCCGCCTGCCCCTGAGCAATGGCAGCAAACGCTGGATTTCCGCGCGCGGCCAGGCGTTCTTCGACGATGGCCAGTGCACCCGTTTTCTCGGCGTGCTGCACGACATCACCGAGCAGAAGCAGGCAAACGAGGCCCTGCTGCGTCTCAATGATGTGCTCGGCGAGCGCGTCGAGAAACGTACCCGCGAGCGCGACCGTAACTGGGAACTGTCCCGTGACCTGCTCGCCGTGTTGCGTTTCGACATGCGCTCCAGCGCCCTGAACCCCGCCTGGGAACAAACTCTGGGCTGGACGCGCCAGCAACTCACCCAAGGCCCGCTGTGGGAACTGGTACATACCGACGACCAGCAGGACACCCAAGCGCACATCGAACGGGTGACCTCGGATAACGGCTCGGTGCGTTTCGTCAACCGCATGCGCCACGCCAACGGCGACTACCACTGGCTGTCGTGGATCGTGGTGCGCGATGACGACCTGCTGTACGCCACCGTGCGCGACATCACTCATGAGCGAGCGGTGGTCGAGGAACTGGCCGCCACCAACCAGCAACTGCGCGAGCAGATCGCCGAACGCGAGCGCGTTGAAGCGACCCTGCAGCAGATGCAGCGTCTTGAAGCAGTCGGCCAGCTCACCGCAGGCGTAGCCCACGACTTCAACAATCTGCTGACGGTGGTGCTGACCAGTACCAGCTTCCTGATCCGCGACCTGGAAAAGGGCAACCTGGACAAAGCCCGCGGCCGTCTGCAGAACATCACTGATGCCGGCGAGCGCGGCGCCAAGTTGACCGCTCAGCTACTGGCCTTCTCGCGGCGCCAGCGCCTGGTGCCGGAGGCCGTCAATCTTGGTGAAACTGTGCAGGGCATGCTCGAACTGCTGAAGAGCACCCTGGGTGGCAGCGTGCTGATCGAGACCGCCACCGAGCCGGACCTGTGGCACGCCCGGGTCGACCCGACGCAGATCGAGCTGATCATCCTCAACCTGGCGATCAACGCCCGCGACGCCATGGGCGTAGGCGGCACCCTGCGCCTGAGCACCAGTAACGAGGTGATCAGCGAAATGCCCAGGCGCCCGGAAGATCCGGAGCCCGGCGACTACGTGGTGCTGTCGGTGCAGGATTCCGGTAGCGGTATGAGCGAAGCGGTGCTGGCCAAGGCCTTCGAGCCGTTCTTCACCACCAAGGAGATCGGCAAGGGCTCGGGCCTCGGTCTGGCCCAGGTGTTCGGTTTCGCCAAGCAGTCCGGCGGCGGCGCACGCATTCTTACCAAAATGGGCGTGGGCACCACGGTCAAGGTCTACCTGCCGGGTTTGCGCAACGTGGTACAGCCCGAGGAGCAGGTGTCCAGCCAACCGCGGCCGGTCGCCGAGCCGGGAGACCAGCGCACCATCCTGCTGGTCGACGACGACCCGCGGGTTCGCGAAGTTACCGCCCTAACCCTTGATGCCCTGGGCTATCAGGTGCGCGAGGCGCACAGCGGCATGGATGCCTTGACCAAGCTTGATGACGACATCGACCTGCTGCTTGCCGACTTTGCCATGCCGGGCATGAACGGCGCCGAACTGGCCCAGGCGGTGCGACGCCGCTATCCAGAACTGCCGGTGGTGTTCGTCACCGGTTATGCCGAGATTGGCGGGCTGGATGCCGATGAAGCCTTTATCGTGCAGAAGCCTTATCGCAGTGACGAACTGGCGGAAAAACTGCAGCACGCCTTCGCCAACGGCAAACCCTGAACCCAGCTACGCCACGGCCTGCAAGCGGGTCGCCGCAGCGGCCCTCTCGCCAGGATAGGCTCCCCAGACCAATGTCCGCGACGCCCCCCCCACTCTCCCCATCCAGCCTGTTCGCCGGCCAGACCGGCGACACGGTCGAGCTCATCCGCCGCTTCGACTGGGCCGCCACCGCCCTCGGCCCCATCGCGCAGTGGCCGGATGTGCTGGTCAGCACCACGCAGCTGATCCTCTCCTCGCCGACACCTATCGTGCTGCTGTGTGGCGAGCACGGTGTGCTGATCTACAACGACGCCTACGCGGCATTCGCTGGCCAGCGCCACCCGGGAATCTTTGGCCTGCCGGCCGAAGAGGCCTGGCCGGAGATCGCCGAATGGAACCGCCATGTGATTGCCATGGGCCTGAGCGGTCGCTCTATGTGCCAGGAAAACCTCTACCTGCCGCTGCGCCGCCCCGGCCTGCAGGAAGATGCCTGGATGAACCTCTACTACAACCCGCTGCTCGATAACACCGGCCAATCCCACGGCATGATGTGCATCGTGGTGGAGACCACCCGCCAGGTGGTCGCCATCGAGCAGCGCACCCAGGCCGAGGCAGAGCTGCGCAGCGCCAAGGAGCGTATCGAACTGGCGCTCGACGCCGGCGCGGTGCTCGGCACTTGGGTGTGGGACATTCCGGATGACCGGGTCACGGGTGACGAACGCTTCGCCCGTGCCTTCGCCGCCGACCCGCAGCAGGCCGCCAGCGGTATGGCGCTGGATCAGGTGACCGCCGCCATCCACCCGGAAGATCGCCCCGGTGTGCGCGCGTCGATCGAACGTGCCATCGCCAACGGCGGCGCTTACCGCGCCGAGTACCGGGTAAGCCGGGCCGACGGCAGCTATCGCTGGATCGAGGCCAACGGCCGCTGCGAGCTGGCCGCCGACGGCACGCCACTGCGCTTTCCCGGTGTGCTGATGGACATCGACGAGCGCAAGCGCACCGAACTGGCGCTACGCCAACTGACCCAGACCCTCGAGGAACGGGTCAGCGAAGCCGTCCTGCAGCGCATCCAGGCCGAAGAGCAGCTGCGCCAGGCGCAGAAGATGGAAGCCATCGGCCAGCTCACCGGCGGCATCGCCCACGACTTCAACAATCTTCTGGCCGGCATCCTCGGCAGCCTGGAGCTGATCCAGCGCAAGCTTCCAGCCAATGATCACCCGCAGCTGGCCCGCTTTGTCGACGCCGCCATCGCCTCGGCCAACCGCGGCGCCTCGCTGACCCATCGCCTGCTGGCCTTCGCCCGGCGCCAGTCGCTGGACCTGCGCCCGGTGCAGGTCAACGCCTTGGTATGTGCCCTCGAAGACCTGCTGGTGCGCACCCTGGGCGAGCAGATCGCCCTGGAAATCCAGTTGTCCTACGACCTGTGGCCGACCCGCAGCGACAGCCACCAGCTGGAAAACGCGCTGATCAACCTGGCCATCAATGCCCGCGATGCCATGCCCGAAGGCGGCACGCTGCGCATCGAGACCCGCAACACTCAGCTTGGCGAAAGCGAGGCGCACAACTACCAGGTACCGCCCGGCGATTACCTGCTGCTGTCGGTCAGCGACACCGGCTGCGGCATGCCCGAGGAAATCATCCGTCACGCCTTCGAACCCTTCTTCACCACCAAGCCCGTTGGCCAGGGAACCGGCCTGGGCCTGTCGATGGTCTATGGCTTCGTCAAGCAGACTGGCGGCTACCTGCACCTGGAAAGCCAGGTCGGCCACGGCACCACCCTGGATCTCTATCTGCCGCGCCTACCCGAGGCACCTACCGCGCAGCAGGCCGATGCCCGACGTGACGCACCGCGCGGCACCGGCGAGCGCATCCTGGTGGTGGAAGACGATCAGGTGGTGCGCATGCTGATGATCGAAGTGCTCGAAGAACTCGGCTACCAGCTGATCCAGGCCAGTGACGCACAGAGTGCCCTGGGCCTCCTGGAGCAGCACGCACCACTCGACCTGCTGCTCACCGATGTCGGCCTGCCGGGCATGAACGGCCGCCAGCTCGCCGACGCCGCTCGGCAGCGCCAGCCGGGCCTCAAGGTGCTGTTCGCCACTGGCTACGCCGAGGGCGCCGAGCTGCGCGACGGCTACCTGGGTGACGGCATGGACATGATCGCCAAGCCATTCTCTTTCGACTCTCTGGCCGCCAAGCTCAAGGCCATGCTAGGCACGTGAATGGCGCCAGCCGCAGAATCCGGGAACTCCGCCTCACCGCAACGGCTCAATAGTCAGCACCCTGGCGCTTGACGCCTTGTCGTTACTCAGGAATCCCTGCATGCGCGTAGAAGGCTTTTTCGAATCACTGGGCGAGGCATTCGGCTCGTTCATCCGCTTTATCGTCGACGCTCTGAGCGGCGTATTCGGCGCGCTCGCCGGCGCGGTATCCAGCTTTATCGACGGCCTATCCGGCGCCCTCGGCGTTACCCCGTCGCTGCTCAGTATCGCCGTGCTGCTACTGGGGCTGATACTGCTGTACAGCGCGGTTCGCTCGTTCATGCGCGGCTCGGTGATCGGTGGGCTGATCTGGCTGCTGCTGGGTCTGTGGCTGCTCAGCGGGTTGATTCACTAAGAGCCTGTTCAAAGTCTTGCATGTGCATGAAACGGCAACTACAAGGCAGAAGCAGCCATCCGGCGATTCGTAGGAGGGGCTTCAGCCCCGAGCTTTTTATCAAGGCAAACAAAGAGCTCGCGGCTAAAGCCGCTCCCACAAAAGAGCAGTGCTCGCTTCCGCCACTCAGCCGCCAAAGTCGACGAACCTGAGCGTAAAGATAATGGACAGATTCTAAGTACCACGTCGTGGGCAGCGCTGATGAGTTGAAGTCATCAGACAACCTGCATCCAAATGTTACAGCGGTCGTGTTAGGCTGAGCGGCCGTCGTTAGCCGCCTAAGTACTCCAATGTCCGTCCATGGTCAGTTGCTACTGCGTCATCACACGCCTTTTATCCGCTTCTGGCTGGCACGGGTGTTTACCGCCAGCGGCTTCCAGATGCTCACCGTGGCCATTGGCTGGCAGATGTACAGCCTCACCGGCAACGTGCTCGACCTGGGCCTGGTCGGCCTGGTCGAATTTCTGCCCAAGATTCTCTTCATCCTGCTGACCGGCCACGTCGCCGACCGCTTCGACCGCCGCAAGGTCGCCGCGCTGTGCCAATGCGGCCAGGCCATCGTCGCCATCACCCTGCTGGTCGGCAGCAGCACAGGCAGCCTGACCCGCGAGATGATCTTCGTCATCGCCTTCATGATGGGCACCGCGCGGGCTTTCGAAATGCCGACGACTCAGGCACTGCTGCCGAACATCGTGCCGCAGGGCCTGTTTCCGGCAGCCGTGGCCGCGTCCAGCTCGGCGATGCAGACCGCGACCATCGTCTCCCCCGCCCTGGGCGGCGTGCTCTACGCCGTGGCGCCGGCCTGGGTGTATGGCCCGGCGTTGGTGCTGTACCTGATCGCCGTGGGCATGATGCTCAGCCTGCCATCGCAACAGAAGCCGCTGAAGCAGAAGATCTCGGTGGAATCGCTGCTGGCCGGTTTCCGCTTCATCCGCAGCCGCCCGGAAGTATTCGGCGCCATCTCCATGGACATGTTCGCCGTGCTGCTCGGCGGTGCCACCGCGCTGCTGCCGGTGTTCGCCAAGGACATCCTGCTCACCGGCCCCTGGGGCCTGGGCCTGTTGCGCTCGGCGCCGGCGGTAGGCGCGCTGCTGATGTCGATTTACCTGGCGCGCCACCCCATCGAGCGGCGCGTCGGCCCGGTGATTCTCGGCTCGGTGGCGATCTTCGGCGTAGCGACCATCGGCTTCGGCCTGTCCACCTCACTGTGGTTCAGCCTGACGACCCTGGTGCTGCTCGGCGCCGCCGACATGGTCAGCATGGTGATCCGCGGCGCCTTCGTGCAACTGCAGACGCCCGATGACATGCGCGGCCGGGTGGGCGCGGTGAACAGCCTGTTCATCGGCGCTTCCAACCAGCTCGGCGACTTCCGCGCCGGCGTCAGCGCCGCCTGGTTCGGCACCGTGCCGGCCGTGCTGATCGGCGGCTTCGGCGCCATCGGCATCAGCCTGCTGTGGATCAAGCTGTTCCCGGCACTATCTAACCGGGATCGGATTCGTGACCCGTTAGTGGGGGATGAAAAAGCGTCCTAGCCAGATAGCGGGAGTTTGATTCCAGCAAGGGCGCCCTAGGGCGCCTGAGTTTCCGAAGAGGTCTGTTCAGCGTTACGCATCGCTTCGCGTCGCTCGCTTATGCCCTTCATACACTCTTCATGGTTCGTGTAGCCGAGCATCTTACAAGCAGCCTCAATCGATGTAGGGTGCTTTGCCTTTATTTCCCGCTCCTTTTCCTTCCATCCGATAATCATCTTTGACAGCACGAACGCCGCTGCGAAGATCAAGCTCCAAATCAGGAGCTGTTTGCCCAGTGGGGCCAATACAAGCCAGCCGCGGACCAGCCACGCAGCCGGCGCACCACCCCGCGAGGCGACATCGACGAACTGTACACACAGGATGAACGTCGTCAGCGCCAGCACTGTGGACGCAATGGGATCGGCCGCCCAGTGAGCGGTCAGAGCCGCGAATGCCACACCGGGCACGATATGCCTCAACAACAGCAGACCACTGCCACCTCGCCCCCAACGCGGCGGTATCAACCTCAGGCTGATGTCCACGTCGGAAACCACGCACCACCTGGCCAGCCTGTTCCACAGCTTGATAAGCAAGCGGAACACGAACAACAACGCCGTGCCGAGGGCTGCCACCGCAACCACCGAAACGACAAGGTCTTTCGCGCTTTCGGATGGGCTGCTCAGGACGAACATCACCAGGCACAGGTACAACCAGAACAGTGGATACAGCTGCACCCAGCCGTTGCCCGGGTGCCAATCCCGCCACCGCGGCAGATAAGTCAGTCCCAAATCGTTCAGCAGGTCGTCATGATGCTCGACGCGCCAGGCCAGCGCCTCGCAGGCTTGCCAGTCGGCATCGCCGAAGCCATCCACCAACTTGCGGCGCTCGCCTTCGTGCATCGGTTTGAGCAGGAGCCAGACGGCGCGCGACGATGGTGAGCCCGGCTGCTTTTCGTTCAGTGACTGGCGCAACTCGGCGCGTAGCGCCATAGCGCCACGGTGTAAACAAAGCGCCTCCCACCGCTCGTCGTCACAAGGCAGCTGGCCACGTGCTTCGTCCCAGTCGAACAGACGGCATGTTTCATCGAAGAAGTTCAGCGACCAGTCAAGGTTACTTTCAAGCAAGCCCAGCACGCCTTGCTGCAGATAACTGCTGCGATCAAATGGCTGCACCCAGGGCTGCTGTTTCAACTGCCTGATTGACTCGAGCACCGCCTGCTCCTGCCCATCCTCCAGTTGCGAATGCCATTTCCACAGTTCGGCATTGAGCAGGCGCTCGGCCAGAGCGTTCATCGCCGCTATCGGCAGATAATCGGCCTGCCACGGCGTTAGCCAGTTCAGATGAGCCATGGCCCAGCGCACGGTTTCATCAGCCTGGTCGCCAGGCAGTTGAGCGCGGCGCAGCAGTTCCAGTTCGAATGCCCGCTGCTGCCCGGCCTCGCTTGCCTGGAACAGTGCGTCATCAAGCGAAGCACAGCTGTCTAGCAGAGCGGCAACCCACGCCCGATCGTCGTTCTGCTGGATCTCAGCCAACGACGCAATCGGTTGTTGTGCATCGCTAAACGGCACTGGCGTAACAGACTCGTCGAGCGCAAAAGGTGTGTCTACATCCGGAGAACGCTGCGCCCAATCCAACGCCCACTCATAGGCCTCACGCAGCCGCTGGAACGCCTCGGGATCTTCGTCCGGTCGGGTCTGTTTGAGCAGTTGCGCGTAGCGGCGCTTGACGCTGCGAGTGTCGGCCTCGGCGTCCAGGCCGAGCAGTTCCCAGGGGTTCACCACTCGGCCTTCTTGCTGTAGTCGACCTTGAAGGCGCCGGTGCGCCACAGCGACCAGCGCGGCCAGGGCATGCGGCGGCTACCGACCAGGCCGAGAAACAGCACTTCGAGCGCCAAGGCCGCGCCGAACACGACCCAGTCGGAAATCAGGCTCGGGGCGAAGCCGGCGACGATCAGCGCGAACAACGCCGCCGGCAGGCCATGGCGCAGCACCAGCATGCCGGCACCCGCATCACGCCAGGTGGCCGGCAGCAGCAGGCGACTCAGCGGCACGTCGAGGCGCGTCAGGTAACGCGCCAGTCGGCTCCAGCCACGCGACACAATCACCATCCAGGCGACTATCCCGACGCTGATCAGCAGGTCCTTGAAGCCCAGGCCGAGATAGCCGCCCGAGCGCTCCAGGTACACCGACAGCTTCGCCTCCTGCAGCGAGGTGGCGAACATGGCGGTGAACAGCAGCAGCCAGGCGTATACCGCGGCCGGCACCGTCCACTGGCGCGGTTGCCAGCGCCGCCAGTCTTCGTCGATCTGCAGGCCGAGCTGCTCCGGCAACTCGGGGTAGCGCTCGGTGAGCATATGCTCCAGCGCGTCGCAGGCCTGCCAGCCTTCAGCGTCGAAGCGGTCGACCAGCTGCCGCGCCTCACGTTCGCCCATGGGTTTGAGCAGCAGCCAGGCGGCGCGCTCCTCGGCGCGCAACGGCCAGTCCAGCTTCAGCTGCTGCAAGAGGCGCTGGCCCACGGAGTGACGCTCGCAGCGCCAGCACAGCCAGTTCCAGCGCTCGACGGAGCACGGCAGCTCACCGGTGTCCTCGTTCCAGCCGAACAGCCGGCACAGGCGTTCGAACAACCCACCCGACCAGTGATCGGTGACCTCGAGCATCCACACCATGCCGTCCTGCAGCTGCTGGCGGCGGTCGAACGACTGCAGCCAGTCGCTGGCCAGCAGCGCGGTGGCGGCGTCGAATACGACGCGCTCCTCACCCGCCTGCAGGCGCTGCTGTAGGGTTTCCAGCTCCAGGGCCAGCAGCCGCGCGGCCAGCGCCTCGGACTGGCTGCGCGGCAGGTAGTCGGCCTGCCAGGGCGACAGCCACTGCAGGTGCTGCATGCCACAGCGCAGAATGCGCAGGCCTTCTTCGTCCAAAGTGGCGCAACGGGCCAGCAGATGACGCTGCAGATCGGCCTCCAGCCCCTGCTCGCGGGCCTGCTGCAGGGCGGCGTCCAGTGACTCGCTGGCCTGCAGCAGTTGCTCGATGCGCGCATGTGCCGGCTGCTCGGCGGCAGCCACCACAACCGGCTCGTCCGGCACCACTAACGCAGGCGCCTGCCCTCGCTCGGCAGCGTCGTCCCAGGGCTGATCCTGGGCCGCAGCATGGGCCAGCGCCTGCTCGTAGGCCTCGCGCAGGCGCTGGAAGGCTTCGGGGTCCTCGTCGGGGCGGTGCTGTTTGAGCAACTGCGCGTAGCGGCGCTTGATGCTGCGGGTATCGGCGTCGGCGTCCAGGCCAAGCAGCGTCCAGGGATTCATAAACGATCAGTACCCCTGTTCGATAGCATCCAGGCGAGCGGTGAGCTCGCCTCGGGTTTCGCGGATCTGCCGTTCGTCTTGACCTTCGAGGATGGCGGCGAAATGCGCGGCCAGCTGGCCGACGTGTTCACGCAAATCGCCCAGACATTCCTGATACAGGCGCTCCAGGCGCGCCATCAGAGCGCTGTTGACCTGCTGGTCGCGCGGGTGAACCTTGAGCGCCTCCAGGGCGGCGAAACGCTCGGCGATTTCCGCGGGGCTGAGCACACCGGGGTTGTTCTCGATCACCAAGCGGTGGCTTTCGCCGGTCAGCGGTGTGTCCACCTGAGCTTCGAGCAGGCCGTTGATGTCGTAGGTGAAACGAATATCCAGCGACACTTCACCAGCCGGGCGCGGCGGTACGGCCACCTCCAGCTCGCCGAGAAAGATATTGTTGGCCACCAGGCGGCTCTCGCCCTGGTAGATGCGTACGCTGACCTGCTTCTGGTTGTCATGCAGGGTGTACACGCTCTGCACGCGGCTGACCGGCACCACGCAGTTGCGCTCGATGATCGGCATGTAATGGCCGCTCTGCTGCTGGGTACCCACCTGCTTGCTGATCTCCACGCCCAGGCTGTACGGGCAGACATCGGTGAGCACCACCTCTTCGAGCGTGGCATCGCGGGCCTTGAGCGCCGCCTGGATGGCGGCGCCCTGGGCGATCACTTCGTCGGGGTTCAGGTGCATGGCCGGGAAGCGCCCGAAGAGGCTGGCCACCAGCTTGCGCACCAGCGGCATGCGCGTGGTGCCACCGACCAGCAGCACTTCGTCGAGGTCGGCGACCTTGATGCGCGCATCACGTAGGGCCCGCTCGATGGGCGCGCGCAGACGTTCGAGCAAGGGTTCGCAGATGCTCAGCAGCTTGTCCTGGCTCACTGGCAGCGTCCATTCGCGGCCATCCTCGCGCAGCTGGAAGGTCGCCTCCGGCTGTTGCCCAAGGGCATGGCGCACGCGCTGAGCCTCGCGGCGCAGGCGCTGATGAATTGCCGGCTGCTGGTGGTCGGGCAGACCCTGGCCGTTCATGGCAGCGAGGAAGTGGGCGACCAGAACATCGTCGAAGTCCTCGCCACCGAGGAAGTTGTCGCCGGCACTGGCGCGCACTTCCATGACGCCCTCGAACAGCTCCAGCACCGACACGTCGAAAGTACCGCCGCCCAGATCGAAGACCAGAAAGGTCGCCTCGCCCTTCTGGTGCAGGCCGTAGGCCAGAGCCGCAGCGGTGGGTTCGTTGATCAGCTTCTCGACCTTCAGGCCCGCCAGCTCGCCGGCGATGCGCGTGGCCTTGCGCTGGGCGTCGCTGAAGTATGCTGGCACGCTGATCACCGCCTCGGTGACCGGCTGCCCGTAGGCGCGCTCGACATCTTCCTTGAGGCTGCGCAGCACCATGGCCGACAACTCTTCCGGACGGAACGAGCGCGAGCCCAGGCGGGTGCTCTGGGCGCTGCCCATGTGCCGCTTGAACAGCGCCGCGGTGAGGTGCGGATGGGTCTGCAGACGCTCGCGGGCGATATCACCGACCACCAGTTGGTCGTGGTCGTCGAGGCCGACCACGCTGGGCGTCAGCAGGCGGCCCAGGGCGTTGGGCACCAGATGCGCCGCTTCGCCGTCCCAGACGGCGACCAGACTGTTGGTGGTGCCGAGGTCGATTCCGATGATCATGTGCGTTGCAGCCTCCCTGTGCGTGCCAACTCACGGCGCATCAGGCGCCGGACGGGGCGATATTAGAGCGCTCTGACAAGGCCGGGTAAAGGAGGTTTCCCGCGCTTTGCCAACTTGCCGACAGAGACGGCTGCCGCGGCCTGGGGTGGGCTGCTATGATGCCGCGCTTTCGCGGATCGGCAAGGCGAAATGGCACGTGAAGTGCTTTGCTTGCGCTCTGCACACTTCAACGCGCGTTCGCTGCCATCGGAGCTCCGCATGCTGGAAAGACTGTTCCAACTCAACGCACACAACACCAACGTGCGCACCGAAATACTCGCGGGCGTCACGACCTTCCTGACCATGGCCTACATCCTGTTCGTCAACCCGAGCATCCTCGGCGAAACCGGCATGGACAAAGGCGCGGTGTTCGTCGCCACCTGCCTGGCCGCGGCCTTCGGCTCGGTGGTCATGGGCCTGATCGCCAACTACCCGATCGCCCTGGCACCGGGCATGGGCCTCAACGCCTTCTTCACCTACACCGTGGTGCTCGGCATGGGCCACACCTGGCAGGTCGCCCTCGGTGCGGTATTCCTGTCGGCATGCCTGTTCTTCCTGCTGTCGATCTTCAAGATCCGCGAGTGGATCATCAACAGCATCCCGCTGGAGCTGCGCTCGGCCATCGCCGCCGGCATCGGCCTGTTCCTGGCGCTGATCGCCCTGCAGAACGCCGGTATCGTCGCGGCCAACCCGGCGACCATGGTCGGCCTCGGCGACCTCGGCTCGCCTGCCGCGCTGCTGGCGATCCTCGGTTTCTTCCTGATCATCGGCCTGGAAGCGCTACGTGTGACCGGCGCGGTGCTGATCAGCATCCTGGTGGTCACTACCCTGAGCATCCTGCTGGGCGTCACCCAGTTCGGCGGCGTGGTGTCGATGCCGCCGTCGCTGGCACCGACCTTCCTGCAGTTGGATATCGCCGGCGCGCTGGATGTGAGCCTGATCAGCGTGATCTTCGCCTTCCTGTTCGTCGACCTGTTCGACAACTCCGGCACCCTGATCGCCGTGGCCAAGAAGGCCGGCCTGATGCGCAAGGACGGCCACTTGCCGAAGATGGGCCGCGCCCTGATCGCCGACAGCACCGCCGCCCTCGGCGGCTCGCTGCTGGGTACCAGCACCACCACCAGCTATATCGAATCCGCAGCGGGCGTCAGCGCTGGCGGGCGCACCGGCCTGACCTCCATCGTGGTTGCCGTGCTGTTCCTGTTCGCCCTGTTCTTCGCCCCGCTGGCCGGCAGCGTGCCGGCCTTCGCCACCGCCCCGGCACTGCTGTTCGTGGCCGTGCTGATGGCTTCGGGCATGGCGGAGATCGAGTGGAGCGACATCACCGTCGCCGCGCCAGTGGTGGTCACCGCCCTGGCCATGCCGCTGACCTACTCCATCGCCACCGGCATCGCCTTCGGCTTCATCACCTGGGTGGCGGCCAAGACCCTGGCCGGGCGGTTCCGCGAGCTGAACGGAATGCTCGTCGCGCTGGCCATTTTCTGCGTGATCAAGCTGGCGTTGTTCTAAACGCTCTTGGTAGCCCGGGTTGAGCGAAGCGATACCCGGGTAGGTTTCGAGCGCTGCAACCCTGGGTATCGCTTCGCTCAACCACAGGCTGCGTGCTAGCCAGCAGGCATCCGTTCACTGGCGGGCTGAAATCCGCTGATCGGCCATTACGCGGCTCATTGTGGGAGCGCGCCATGCGCGCGATTCGCGGGCATGGCCCGCTCCCACAGGAAATGCATTGTTCGCTCCCACGCTCCGCGTCCCCGCCCCACCAATGATCGACGACACCGGCACGCCGGCAGCGGAATCGCTACAATGGCGCCCCGTTTTCCTGCCCCACGAGTGACCGATGAGCCGTCCCGCATTCGACCCCGCCGCCTACGACGCCCAACTCGCCGAGAAGAAGGCCCGCCTGGTCGAGCTGCTGGCGCCCTTCGCCGCGCCTGAGCCCGAGGTGTTCGACTCGCCGCGCGAGTACTACCGCCTGCGCACCGAGTTCCGCCTGTGGCGCGAGGCCGGCAGTGAGAACCGGCACTACACGATGTTCGAGGCCGGCGACAAACACAGCCCGATCTTCTTCGAAGACTTCCCTGTCGCCAGCCTGCGCATCAACGAACTGATGCCGCGCCTCAAGGCCGCCTGGCAGGCCAGCCCGGCGCTGGGCTTCAAGCTGTTCCAGGTCGAGTTCCTGACCACCCTGACCGGCGATGCGCTGATTACCCTGTGCTACCACCGTCCGCTCGATGACGCCTGGGAAGCCGCCGCCACGCTGCTCGCCGAGGAGTTGCAGGTGAGCCTGGTCGGCCGCTCGAAGGGCAAGCGCATCGTGGTCGGCCGCCCTTACGTGGAAGAGGAGCTGCAGGTCGCCGGTCGCCGCTTCCGCTATCGCCAGCCGGAGGGCGCCTTCACCCAGCCCAATGGCGAGGTGTGCCAGAAAATGCTCGGTTGGGCCTACGACGTACTGGGCCAGCGCGACGACGACCTGCTGGAGCTGTATTGCGGTAACGGCAACTTCACCCTGCCGCTGGCCACTCGCGTGCGCAAGGTGCTGGCCACCGAGATCAGCAAGACCTCGGTCAACGCCGCCCTGGCCAACCTGGCCGACAACGAGATCGACAACGTCACGCTGGTGCGCCTGTCTGCCGAGGAGCTGACCGAAGCGCTCAATGACGTACGCCCGTTCCGTCGCCTGGCCGACGTCGACCTGAAGAGCTACGACTTCGGCAGCGTGTTCGTCGACCCGCCGCGCGCCGGCATGGACCCGGACACCTGCGAGCTGACCCGCCGCTTCGAGCGCATCCTGTACATCTCCTGCAACCCGGAAACCCTGGCGCAGAACATCGCCCAGCTGCACGACACCCATCGCATCGAACGCTGCGCGCTGTTCGACCAGTTCCCCTATACGCATCACATGGAGTCGGGTGTGCTGCTGGTACGCCGCTAGAAAACCGAGATGCAGCGCGAGCACGCTACTGCGCCGATAGCTGGCGAATCAGCGCCACCGTGAGGTAGAGCCGCGGCGCGATGCTCGACAGCTCGATGTACTCGTCATCGGCATGCAGGCCGGCGCCCACCACGCCCATGGTTTCCAACACCGCCGGTTTGTCGCTGCTCGGTACGTAGGCGTAGCCGGCATCAGTGCCGAAACGCATGGCGATCGGCTCGATGGTGCGGTCGATCTTGGCGTAGAGCGCCTGGGCGTCCTTGGCCAGTCGCTCGGATGCGGCATTCTTCGCCAGCGGCGGACGCCCCTTCTCGAGACGCACCGTGACTTCGGTATCGTCGATCAGCTTTTTCTCCACCAGGCGCTGCGCATCGGCCAGCACGCGGTCGCTTTCGCTCAGATCCGAGTAGCGCATGTCGGCCTCGGCCGAGGCGCTGGCGGGGATGATATTGCGCTTGTCGCCGGCCTTGACCATCGTCCAGTTGACCGTGGTGCCCTTGGCCGGATCGCCCAGGTCCTTGAGCTGCAGCATCTGGTGCGCCAGCTCCATCGCCGCGTTACGCCCGGCCTCCGGCGCCGAGCCCGCGTGGGAGGACTTGCCCTTGACCTCGAGCATCACCCCGTTGATGCCGTTGGTGGCGACGGTCACGGCGTCCTTGTCGGGCGGCTCGTACGAAAACACGTAGTCATGCTTGCGGGCCAGTTCGGCGATGATGGTCTTCGAGCCGGCGGAGCCGGTTTCCTCGTCCGGGTTGAACAGCACGGTCAGCGTGCCGAAACCATCGAACTTCTCATCCTGCAGCAGCTTCAGCGAATGCAGGATCATCGCCACGCCACCCTTGGCATCCGCCACGCCGGGGCCATAGGCGCGCTCGCCCTCTACCTTGAACGGCCGTTTGGCGGAAGTGCCCGGCAGGAACACGGTGTCGTAGTGAACCATCAGCAGGAAGGATTTACTGCCGGTGCCCTTGAAGGTGCCGACGATGTTGTCGCCCGCCGACGGGCTGGCCGGGCTGGTCTCGACCTTGGCGCCGAGCGCCTTGAGCCGCTCGACCAGCAGGGCGCTGACAGTCTTCAGCCCCGGCTCCTGACCGGTGCCGGTGTCGACGTTGACCAGTTGCTCGACGGTCGCGAGGTAGGGCTTCTGTTCGGCTTGGGCTTTCTTGAGTAACGCCTCAGGCGCCAGGTCGGCGGCGAGCACGGAAAACGACAGGAATGAGAGCGCGAGGGCGGCGGTAATCGGTGAGCGTCGAATGGGCATGCGCAGTCCTTTATCGAGAGGGTGTCCTTGCAGCCTTGACCAAGATGGCCCGCCTCGCCAGCTGATGGCATCGATTAAGGTCACTGCGCCGCTGAATTACCCCACGCGTCGCTACACAAGATGAAACTCACCCTGGGTGGCGACACGCTCGAAGCTGGCTACGGATCAGAGGCTCTTTTCGAAAATCTTCGAATTGCGCTGGAAGTTGTACAGCGAGGCACGCGCCGCCGGCAGACGGTCGACACTGCTGGGCTCGAAACCGCGCTCGCGAAACCAGTGGGCGGTGCGCGTAGTAAGCACGAACAGGGTGTTGATGCCCTTGGCCCGGGCGCGCTCTTCGATGCGTTCGAGCAGTTCGTCACCACGGCCGCCATGGCGATATTCCGGATTGACCGCCAGGCACGCCAACTCGCCGCAGGTGGAGTCGGCAATCGGGTAGAGCGCGGCGCAGGCGATGATCATGCCGTCGCGCTCGACGATGCTGAAGTGGCCGATCTCGCGCTCCAGCACTTCTCGCGAACGGCGCACCAGGATGCCCTGCTCCTCCAGCGGCGTGATCAGGTCGATCAGCCCGCCGACGTCGTTGATGTCCGCCTCGCGCAGCGACTCGAACTGCTCGGGGTCGACCATGGTGCCGCCACCGTCGCGTGTGAACAGCTCGGTGAGCAGCGAGCCGTCGCCGGTGTAGCTGACGATATGGCTGCGCTTGACGCCGCCGCGGCACGCCTGGGCGGCGGCATCCAGCAGCTCACCCTGGTAGTCACTGCCCAGGCGCTGCACGTGGACCGGCACCTGCTGCGGGCGCAGCTCGCGGATCAACTTGCCGTCCTCGTCGAGCAAGCCCTGCTGGCTGCTGAACAGGATTAGCTTATCGGCGGCCAGGTCAGTGGCCGCACGCATGGCCACGTCTTCGCAGGCGAGGTTGAAGATCTCGCCGGTGGGCGAATAGCCGAGCGGCGACAGCAGCACGATATTGCGCTCGTCGAGCTGGCGGTTGATACCCTTGCGATCAATACGCCGCACTTCGCCGGTGTGGTGGTAGTCGACGCCATCGACCACGCCGATCGGCCGTGCAGTGACGTAGTTGCCGCTGCTGACCCGCAGCCGCGAGCCCTGCATCGGCGAAGCGGCGATATCCATCGACAACCGCGCCTCGATGGCGATGCGCAGCTGGCCGACGGCGTCGATCACGCATTCCAGGGTGGTGCCGTCGGTCACTCGCAGGCCGCGGTGATAGACCGGCCGTTGCCCGCGACTCTCCAGGCGCGCCTCGATTTGCGGGCGCGAGCCGTGTACCAGCACCAGGCGCACGCCGAGGCTGTGCAGCAGCACCAGGTCGTGGACGATATTGCCGAAATTCGGATGGGCCACGCCCTCGCCCGGCAGCATGACCACGAAGGTGCAGTCACGGTGGGCGTTGATGTAGGGCGAAGCGTGGCGGAGCCAGTTGACGTAGTCGTACATGTGCAGCGAAACCCTTGGGAGAACGAAAGAAGCAACGATGGGTGCGAAGCAGCTGGCCTCGCAGGCAGAGGCGGTGCGTTATCGTCGTCGCAATGGCATCAGCGAAATACTCCTCATGTCAGCGCGGGCTCAGGCAGTAATGCTGAATCAGTTGGCGCAGCAGTTGTACCGTGGGGATCAGGCGGTCGGTATCCAAGTACTCGCCCGGCTGGTGGGCGCAGTCGATATCGCCTGGGCCGAGAACCAGGGTTTCACAACCCAGCTGCTGCAGATAAGGCGCCTCGGTGCCGAAAGCCACCGCCTGGGCGGTATGCCCGGTCAGCCGTTCGGCCAGGCGCACCAGTTCGGCGTCGGCGGGCTGTTCGTAGGGCGGCACGGCGGGAAACAGCGGCGCGAAGTCGATGTTCACTTCGTGGCGCTCGGCCAAAGGCTGCAGCTTCTGGCGAATCGCTGCACGCAGCGCTTCGGGCTGCATGCCCGGCAACGGGCGCAGGTCGAACTCCAGGGAACACTGACCACAGATGCGGTTGGGGTTGTCGCCGCCATGGATGCAACCGAAGTTGAGGGTCGGCTGCGGCACGCTGAATTGCGGGTTGCGGTACTCCTGCTGCCACTGGCGGCGCAGTTGCATCAGCTCACCCATCACCTCGTGCATGGCATCCAGGGCGCTGCGGCCCAGGGCCGGATTGGAAGAATGGCCGCTTTGCCCGAGGATGTCGATGCGCTCCATCATCACGCCCTTGTGCAGGCGGATCGGCTTGAGCCCGGTGGGCTCGCCGATCACCGCGGCGCGACCCAGCGGCCGCCCGGCCTCGGCCAGCGCCCGGGCGCCGGACATCGAGCTTTCCTCGTCGCAAGTGGCGAGGATGATCAGCGGCTGCTGGAACGGCTGGTCGAGCAGCGTCTGCACCGCCTCGATGATCAGCGCGAAGAACCCCTTCATGTCGCACACGCCCAGGCCGACCCAGCGCTCACCGGTGTCGGTGAGTTTCAGCGGGTCGCTCTGCCACAGGGCTTCGTCGAACGGCACGGTGTCGCTGTGCCCGGCTAGCACCAGGCCGCCAGGGCCGCTGCCGTAGGTGGCGATCAGGTTGAACTTGCCCGGCTCGACCTGCTGTTTTTCACAGGCGAAACCCAGCTCGCTCAGCCAGTTGGCCAACAGATCGATGACCGGCTGGTTGGACTGATCCAGGGCAGGCTGGGTGCAACTGACCGATGGCACGGCAATCAGCGCCGCGAAGCGATCCTTGAGGGGGAGAAATGACATGGCGGCTCTCTCGGGTCGGTCGCCTCATCATAGAGTGAAGCGTTGCCCGCGAGAACCGCCAATAGAGAATTGCCAGCAGCCGGAGTGATTCGAGGTCTAGCGAGCTAGAGCAATGCAAGGCAAAAACAGGCGAGGAAGCGGAGTGTACTTTCGTACATGAGCATTCCGAGCCTGTTTTTAACGCCGCAGTGCCGACGCGCAGCAGACCGTCAGACGGTCAAAGAAAGATCAGCATGAAGATTTCGAGATAGATAATCGCAAGCGCCGCACCAATCGGCAGGGTCACCACCCAGGAGGTGAAGATCCGCCCAACCACTGCCAGATTGAGCGCACCGATGCCGCGCGCCATGCCGATGCCCAGTACCGCACCGACCAGCGTGTGGGTGGTGGAGATCGGCAGGCCGATGCCGGAGGCGGCGACCACGGTGGCCGCGGTGGCCAGCTCAGCGGCGAAACCGCGGCTCGGGGTCAGCTCGGTGATTTTCTTGCCGATGGTGGCGATCACCTTCCAGCCGTAGGTGGCAAGGCCGATGACGATACCCACGGCGCCCATCAGCAGCACCCAGCCAGGCACCGAGGACTGACCACCGATGGTCATGTCGCCACCTGCTTCGATGACCCCGACCACCGCGGCCAGCGGGCCAACGGCGTTGGAGACGTCACTGGCGCCATGGGCGAAGGCCATGGAACAGGCGGTGAAGATCATCAGCACGGCGAAGACCTTCTCGACGCTGGCGAAGTGGAAGTCCTTGTCGGCTTCCTCATCCAGCTTGATGCGGCGCAGCAGCAGAATACCCAGACCAGCCACCAGCAGGCCGACGCCGGCGGCGAGCAGCACGCTCTGGCTGGTGGTGAAGTTCAGGCCGACGTGCTTGAGGCCCTTGGTGAAGGTCATCAGCGCCAGCATGAAGCCGGTCAGGAACATGTACACCGGCACCCAGCGCTTGGCGTTGCGGAACGGATCCTCGGTATCGAAGATCAGCCACTGCACGCTCATGAACAGGCCGAACGCCAACAGACCGGAAATGAACGGCGTGACCACCCAGCTGGAAACGATGGGCACCAGGCCGCCCCAGTTCACCGCATCGACCGACACGCTGACCGAAGCGAAGCCGATGATCGCGCCAACGATGGAGTGGGTGGTGGACACCGGCCAGCCGCGCAGCGAGGCGACCAGCAGCCAGGTGCCGGCGGACAACAACGAGGCCATCATGCCCAGCACGAACAGGTCGGCGGGAATCACAGAAGCATCGACGATACCGTTCTTGATGGTTTCGGTGACCTGGCCACCGGCCAGATAGGCACCGCAGAATTCGAAGACCATGGCGATCAGAATCGCCTGCTTGATGGTCAGTGCCTTGGCACCCACCGAAGTACCCATGGCATTGGAGACATCATTGGCACCAACGCCCCACGCCATGAACAAACCAAAGCAGCAGGCCATCACGAGGAGTACGAAACCGTAGTCCGCGACAAGAGACATAGAGAATTACCTGTAAACCCAGAAAGGATGCTGGCGGCTCAGCGCGCCAGCAGTTGTTCCAGTCGGTTGCCCACGCGCTCGGCGCGATCGGCAATGTCTCCGACCCAGTCGATGATCCGATAGAGGAACATCACATCGACTGCGGGAAGATCCTTTTCCAGTTTGAACAAGGTGCGGCGCACCTCGATCTGCTGGCGGTCGGTTTCGCGCTCGATTTCCTCGAGCTCCTCGACCATACGCTCGACCAGGGTGGCCTCACGACCGGCGAACCCGGCCTCGAGCAGCGAATCCAGCTCCTTCATCGCCTTGAGTGCCTGGGCACTGGCGTCCACGCAACGCTTTACGTAAGCGAGCATCAGCGGCTGCAGGTCAGCCGGGATGGTCATCGACCGACCAAGCATCAACCCGGCAATATCCTTGGCCCGGTTGGCGACCTTGTCCTGGGTGCTCAGCAGCTCCAGCAGATCGGAACGTGGCACCGGCAGGAACAGGCTCTTGGGCAGGTGCATGCGCACATTCTTCTTGAGCTTGTCGGCCTCGTTCTCCAGGCGCACCATGGCCTGTTGCACCTGCTCGACACGCGCCCAGTCTTCGGCCATCACCGCCTCGAAGAATGGCACCAGATTGGCGGCGCATTCGTGAGCCTTGGCGATATGCTGTTGCATCGGCCCGATCGGTGAGCGGCCAAACAGGCTGCTGATGAACGGATTGCTTGGCATGGGGGTGACCCCTGTCTGTCAAAGAGGCGGCAAGTATACGGATGACATCCAGACCAGACCAGCGCGTGTCATCGCTTGGTAATAAAGTCGCATTTAGTAGCCTATTTCCTGCGAAAAGCTGATCAAGATCAGTAAACATGGCGAGATGAATGTTACAACCATGGAACCTTCGGGCGCTTGCGATGCGCGCCGACCTGCATCCGCCGCGCTTTTCCTCTACCCTGTACGGCCTGATGTGCGGGGCAACGCCTCGCACCGTGCAACCCCCGCCGCCGTCACCGCGTCACCGAGCCCTCGCAATGAATAAAGAAACCGAAATCAAACTGCGCGCCAGTCGCGAAACCCTGGCCGCCCTGCAAACCCATCCCCTGCTGAAGAAACGCAGCAAGGCCGGCTGGGAGACGAGCGAGCTGTTCAATCAGTACTTCGACACCGACACCCGCGACCTCGCAGGTGCCAAGGTTGCCCTGCGCCTGCGCAAGGATGGCGAGCAGATCATCCAGACCCTCAAGAGCCGTGGCCAGAGCGTGGCCGGGCTGTCCGAGCGCAATGAGTGGGACTGGTACCTGAGCAAGGCCAAACTGGACCTCAAGAAGCTCGATGACAGCTGCTGGCCGGCTGCTCTGGCCGAGCTCGACAAGAAGCAGCTCAAGCCGATCTTCACCACCGACTTCGTGCGCCAGCGCGCCGAGATCGCCTGGGGCCGCGGCAAGGCTCGGGTGGTCATCGAGGCGGCCCTGGACCTGGGCAAGGTGATCGCTGGCAAGGAGCAGGAAGAGATCTGCGAGCTGGAGCTGGAGCTACGCCAGGGCGAGCCCGAAGCGCTGCTGGAGTTGGCCGCCGAACTGGCCGCCGATCTGCCGCTGATGCCCTGCGACATCAGCAAGGCCGAGCGCGGCTACCGCCTGTTCGACGAAGCCAGCTACAGCCTGCAACTGCCCACTCCGCAACTGGAGGCCGAACAGAGCCTGGACGACACCGTGGCCGCCATCGGCTGGTTCCTGCTCGGCAGCAGCCAGCGCCTCGCCGAGCAGTACCGCCACAACGGCCACTGGCGCCTGCTGGTCGACTGGCTGAACTGCCTGGTGGAGCTGCGCGCCCTGTTCGGCAGCCTCGGCCAGGCCGCACCGCGGGCCAGCACCAGCGAGCTGCGCCAGTTGCTCGACGCCCTGCTCGAAGACTGGCGCCCACGGGTGCAGGCCGGCCAGCAGGATGACGCCGCCCGCCAGCAAGCGCCCGCACAGTTCGCCGCCGAGTTGGAGCAGACCCGCTGGGGCCTGTTTTCACTGAGCACCTCGCGCTGGCTGCTGACCCGCGCCTGGACCAGCGCCCGCAACAAGCGTGGCGACCGCCAGGGCGCGGCTGCCCTGCAAAGCTGGCTGCCGACCTTCTTCACCGAAGAAGGTCGCGACCTGCAACTCAAACGCTACCAGCAGCAGCCCGAGGATCTCGCCGAACAGCTACCGCGCATCGAGCGCTTGCTGCTCTGGCTGCACCTGGCCCGCGGCACCCTCGACATCGCCGAGACCGACCGCTTATTCGGCGAACTCAACAAACTGGCTGAACTGGCCAAGCACCCGATCAGTCCAGAAGAACTGGAGGCGCGCATGACCCAGGCGCAGATCATCATGAGCCTCAAGCCCTGGAAAGCGCTGCTCAAGCACGGCTGATGACCCCGGCAGGTGGCTCGCCCACCTGCCCCGCTCGACGACAGGACGCCCATCGATGTTCAAACTCAGCCTGAAATCCATCGCCGCCACCTGGCTGACCGGCTTGCTGGCCCTATTGCCGCTGGCCCTGACCATGGTGGTGCTGGCGTGGCTGGTCAGCCTGCTCAACAACCTGATCGGCCCTTCCACGGCCATTGGCCGGCTGTTCGCTGCCCTCGGCACGCCCTTCGCCAGCAACCCGTACCTGGCCTACCTGCTCGGCACCCTGGTACTGCTGATCAGCCTCTATCCCCTGGGCCTGGCGGTAAAGCTGGGCCTGCGCCGCCCGCTCGGCTGGCTGATCGACGTGACCCTGCGGCGCACGCCGCTGATCGGCAATTTCTACAACCTGGCCGACCGTTTCGTCGGCCTGCTCGACAAGAAGAACACCGACATCACCAGCATGCGCCCGGTGTGGTGCTTCTTCGGCGGCGGCGATGGCGTGGCGGTCCTGGCCCTGCAGCCGACCTCGGAAACCGTGGAGCTGGAAGGCCGTCCGCACCTGGCGATTCTGGTGCCCACCGCACCGATCCCGGTCGGCGGCGGTCTGCTGTACGTGCCCGCCGAATGGGTGAAGCCGGCCAATATGGGCGTTGATGCGCTGACCAGCATCTACGTGTCCATGGGCCTCACGCCGCCGCCATCCTTGCCAGCGCAGAGCCTGGAAGATGGCCGCGACAGCGAGGCGCCAGCCACGCCGCAACAGTTGCCGCCGGCTGACGAGCAACCGCCCAAGCCGCAGGCCTGATAGCTGAACCTTGAACCGGCGCTTAGTCGGCGCCGGTGCAATCAGGCATGCTGCTAGCCTTATTTAAATACGTCGCCATCAGGAGCCCGCATGTCCAGCCTTTCGCCTGCCGCCGCCGACCGCCAGCTGGACCTCAACGAACTGCTGCGTGAGCTGGTCGGCCAGGGCCGCATCGCCCAGGAAAGCGCCGAGCAGTGTTTGGCGATCCGCCGCAGCGGTGCCAACACCGACCTGCACCCGCTGGAGTTCCTGGCTGCCCAGCAGCTGGAGGATCTGGCGCGCCCTGGCCGCACTCTGGATCTGGAAAGCCTGACCCAGTGGCTGGCGCAGCTGGCTGGCCAGCCGTACCTGCGCATCGACCCGCTGAAGATCGACGCGGCGGCGGTCACCCCGCTGATGTCCTACGCCTTCGCCCAGCGCCACAAGATCCTCGCCGTGGCGGTCAGCGCCGAAGCGGTGACCATCGCCAGCGCACAGCCGTTCATGCATAGCTGGGAAGCCAACCTCACCCACGTGCTCAAACGCCCGATCAAGCGCGTGGTAGCCAACCCGGCGGACATCCAGCGCTTCACCGTGGAGTTCTACCGCCTGGCCCGCTCGGTCAGTGGCGCCACCAACACCGATGCCAAGATCAGCAACGTCGGCAACTTCGAGCAGCTGCTCAACCTCGGCGCCCAGGACCAGGAACCGGACGCCAACGACGCCCACGTGGTGAACATCGTCGACTGGCTGTTCCAGTACGCCTTCCAGCAGCGCGCCAGTGACATCCATATCGAGCCGCGCCGCGAACAGGGCAGCGTGCGTTTTCGTATCGACGGCGTGCTGCACACCGTCTACCAGTTTCCCGCCCAGGTCACCATGGCCATCGTCAGCCGCCTGAAGACCCTGGGCCGTATGAATGTCGCCGAAAAGCGCAAACCCCAGGACGGTCGGGTGAAGACCAAGACGCCGGCCGGCAACGAGGTGGAACTGCGCCTGTCGACCCTGCCCACCGCCTTTGGCGAGAAGATGGTGATGCGCATCTTCGACCCCGACGTACTGCTGCGCGGCTTCGACCAGCTGGGCTTCAGTCCCGATGACCTCAAGCGCTGGGAGAGCATGACCCGCCAGCCCAACGGCATCATTCTGGTCACCGGCCCCACCGGCTCGGGCAAGACCACCACGCTGTACACCACCCTCAAGCAGCTGGCCACCGAGGAAGTGAACGTGTGCACCATCGAAGACCCCATCGAGATGATCGAGGGCGCCTTCAACCAGATGCAGGTGCAGCACAACATCGACCTGACCTTCGCCAGCGGCGTGCGCGCGCTGATGCGCCAGGACCCGGACATCATCATGGTCGGCGAGATCCGCGACCTGGAAACCGCCGAGATGGCCATCCAGGCGGCGCTGACCGGTCACCTGGTGCTTTCCACTCTGCACACCAACGACGCCCCCAGCGCCATCACCCGCCTGCTCGAACTGGGCGTGCCGCACTACCTGCTCAAGGCGACCCTGCTGGGCGTCATGGCCCAGCGCCTGGTACGCACCCTTTGCCCGCACTGCAAGGCACCGGTGGAATTCGACGAAGCGGACTGGCAAGAGCTCACCCGCCCCTGGAACGCCCCACTGCCGACCGGTGCGCACCGCGCCGTGGGCTGCGTCGAATGCCGGGAAACCGGCTACCGGGGGCGCGCCGGCGTGTACGAAATCATGCTGCTGAACGACAGCCTGAAACCGTTGATCAGCGCCGATACCGACCTCACGCCGCTACGCCGTCAGGCCTTCAAGGATGGCATGCGCAGCCTGCGCCTTTCTGGTGCGCAAAAAATCGCTGCAGGGCAGACCACCCTTGAGGAAGTATTGCGCGTGACACCGCAAAGCGAGCAGCGCTAATCTCTGAAGACGCGGGCCTGGACGGCCCGTTCGTGCCAGGAGCGCAGCCATGAATATCCGCCAGAAAATGCTCGCCTGTGGGGCCGTCAGCATCGTTGCCACGCTTCTGGTCGGAGGCATCGGCCTCTGGGGTCAGGCGCAGCTCAGCGAAGCTCTGGCCGCCAATGAAATCAACGCTAACGCCCTGCGCCACCACATGGATGGCGACATGATGCACGACGCCCTGCGCGCCGACGTGCTGGCTGCCTTTTTGACCAACCCGGGCGATGCTGCCGCGGCGACCCAGGTGCGCGACGACCTCAAAGAACACAGCGAGCGCTTCCGCAAGGCCATGGCGGAGAATGCGGCCCTGCCACTGGCGCCCGAGATTCGCCAGGCCATCGACGGCGTCGGCCCGGTACTGGAGGCTTATATCCAGTCGGCCAGCCGCATCGTCGACCAGGCACTCGCCGACCCGGTAGCGGCGCGGGCGCTGATGGCCGACTTCGCGCGCAGCTTCACCGCGCTGGAAGAGCGCAACGAAGCGATCAGCGAGCAGATCGAGGCCGCCGTCGCCCAGACCCGCGCACAAACCGAGACCACGGTGCAGCAGGCGTCCTGGTGGCAATGGGGCAGCCTGGGCCTGGCCTGCGTGCTGATCCTGGCGATCACCCGGCAACTGCTGCACTCGGTGCTGCGGCCCCTGGCGAAGATCATCAACGCCGCACGCAGCATGGCCCAGGGCAATCTGCGCGCGCCGATCAGTGTCGACAGCCACGACGAGGCCGGCCAGCTACAACAGAGCCTGGCCGACATGCAGAACAGCCTGCGGCAGATGATCGAAACCATCCGCACCGAAAGCGAGGAGCTGCGCCGCGCCTCCCAGCACCTGAGCCAGACCTCCGGCGAAGTGGCGCGCGGCGCCAGCGAGCAGGCCGACGGCGCCACCAGCATGGCCGCTGCCATGGAAGAGATGATCGGCAACATCGCCCAGATCGCCGAGCACACGCGCAGCGCTCGGGATATTTCCGAGCAGTCAGAGCAGCTGACCACCAGCGGCGGCCAGGTGATCGTCGGGGTGGTCGACGGCATGAATCACATCGCCGAGGCGGTGAGCCAGTCGTCTAGAACTGTCACCGTGCTGGGCCAGTCGTCCGAGGAAATCGACTCGATCATTCAGGTGATCCGCGGCATCGCCGAGCAGACCAACCTGCTGGCCCTCAACGCCGCCATCGAGGCCGCAAGGGCTGGCGAAGCCGGTCGTGGTTTCGCCGTGGTGGCTGACGAAGTGCGCGGCCTGGCGGCGCGTACCGCGCAGTCGACCCAGGAAATCACCGGCATGATCCAGCGCATTCGCGAGTCCACCGCCCAGGCGGTGAAAAGCATGGACGCAGGGGTTAGCCGGGTCAGCGATGGCGTCGGCCTGGCCCGGCAAGCCAATGCCTCGATCACCGAGATTCGCCAGGGTGTGCAGCGCTCGGCGCAGATGGTCGACGAGATCGCCCACACCATCACCGAGCAGTCCAACGCCAGCAACGAAGTCGCCGAGCGGGTGGAAATGATCAGCGAGGTGGCACAGCGCAACAACCAGGCCATGCAGGAACTGGCGCACATGCTGGTGCAGATGGACAACTCCGCCCAGGCCATGCAGGCCTCGGTGCGGCGCTTCGAACTCTAGCTCTCTAGCTCGCAGGTGGCGGCAGCCCTGGCTGTCGCCCCTGCAAGACGGTGGAACCACTGGCCCGTGGCCCGACTCTCAGAGAGAGGAAAACCCACAAGGAGTCATTGCCATGCGCCGTTCTAGTTCGCTGTTGATCGCCGGCCTGTTTCTGGCCGCTGCTACTCAAGCCCATGCCGTAAACCTGCGTGACGTACTGTCGTCGGGTGCGACCACAGCGTCGACCTACCTGACATTCAAGGACAACAAAATGATCGTCCCTGCCCAGGATGATGCCAGCAGCTATATCGCCAGTAACGGCGAAATCCGCGGGCCATATCTTGAAGCGGCGCTGCAGAAGATCCGCACCGACAACCCGGATCTGCAAGCCAGCGACATGGAGCTGGCCACCGCGATTCTCACTGCTCAGCAGTAATCGATCGCCTCACTGCCCCGCAGTGACGAAAAAGCCGGCCCCAGGGCCGGCTTTTTCATGCCTCACATCACGGCTCAGCCGTCGATGCTGGCCTCGTAGCCTGCGCTGTCCAGCAGCTTCTGCAGCTGCGAGGCGTCGCTCGGCTTCAACTTGAAGAACCAGCTGCCGTACGGGTCGTTGTTGACGCTTTCCGGGCTGTCGGCCAGAGCTTCATTGATGGCGATCACTTCGCCGCCGACCGGCGCATAGATGTCGGAAGCGGCCTTCACCGACTCCACCACACCGGCGTCCTGGCCTGCATCGAGCACCTTGCCGATTTCCGGCAGCTCGATGAACACCACATCACCCAGCGCCTCCTGAGCATGATCGGAGATGCCAACGGTCACGCTGCCATCGGCTTCCAAGCGTGCCCATTCGTGGCTGGTGGCGTAACGCAGATCGGCGGGGATAGAGCTCATGTTGTCGTTCCTCATCTGACAGGACGGCGACCGCGCCGTCCGGGGAATTTAGCAGGTGCTTACGGACGCGTCAGCGTGGACGTCAGATCAGCACCTTGCCATGGCGTACGAAACTGGGCTGCACCACGCGCAGCGGGTACCACTTGCCACGAATCTCCACCTCGGCGCGGTCACCGGTCTTGGCCGGTACACGGGCTAATGCGATGGACTTGCCAAGGGTCGGCGAGAAACTGCCACTGGTGATCTCGCCTTCACCAACGCCGGCGACGCGCACCACCTGATGGGCGCGCAGCACGCCACGCTCTTCGAGCACCACGCCGACCAGACGCGGATAACCGCCGGCTTCGTGCTGACGCTGCAGCGCCTCGCGGCCAATGAAAGCACGCCCACTCGGCTCCCAGGCCACCGTCCAGGCGAGGTTGCAAGTAAGCGGCGTGGACTGCTCGTCCATGTCCTGGCCGTACAGATTCAGGCCTGCTTCCAGACGCAGAGTGTCGCGCGCGCCCAGGCCGATGGGAGAAATACCGGCGCCGACCAGGTCGTTGAAGAACGCCACGGCTTCTCCAGCCGGCAGCATTATTTCCAGGCCATCTTCGCCGGTGTAGCCAGTACGGGCGATGAACCAGTTACCGTCGGGCAGGCCCTGGAAGGGCTTGAGTTCGTGGATCAGACTGGCGCGGGACTGGCTCACCAGCTCGGCAGTACGGGCGCGGGCCTTGGGGCCTTGCACGGCGAACATGGCGAAGTCGCTGCGCTCGCGCAGCTCGACGGCAAAGTCGGTGATCTGCGCACGCAGCCAGACCAGATCCTTGTCGCGGGTAGCCGCATTGACCACCAGGCGGTAGGCCGGCACTTCAGGCGTGCCGAGCAGGTAGACGATCAGGTCGTCGATCACCCCGCCCTCTTCGTTGAGCATGGCGCTGTAAAGGGCCTTGCCCGGGCTTTGCAAGCGGCTCACATCGTTGGCCAGCAAGCGCTGCAGATAGCGCAGGGCATCAGCGCCCTGCACGTCGACCACGGTCATGTGGGAGACGTCGAAGACCCCGCAATCGCGGCGTACCTGGTGATGCTCCTCGACCTGGGAGCCATAGTGCAGCGGCATGTCCCAGCCGCCGAAATCGACCATCTTGGCGCCGAGCGCCAGGTGCAGGTCATAAAGAGGTGTGCGCTGTCCCATGGGATCTCCTTCCGGGCGTTGCAAGGCTGGGGCGCGCGTGAAGTGGGCCATTCCAGATGAATTTGGACATGGCTGCATGGCGGGCCGCAGCGAATGGCGCGCATTGTAGCCGCATGGTCGGGGCGGGTCATCTCGCACATGGGCAAGCGGTGTAACAAAGCGCCCGACAGACATTGGCGCGCGGCCCTGGGCCGCAGGCTGACCGCTTATCCGATTCGCTGCGCCGAGCGGCGAATCAGCAGGATCACCGGCAAAAGACCGACCAGCACCAGGGTCAGCGCCGGCAGCGCGGCACGTGCCCATTCGCCCTCGCTGGTCATCTCGAAGATGCGCACGGCCAGGGTGTCCCAGCCGAACGGACGCATCAGCAGTGTGGCAGGCATTTCCTTGAGCACGTCGACGAACACCAGCAGAGCCGCGGTCAGCACACCGGGCATCAGCAGCGGCAGGTACACACGCCCGAACAGCGGCAGGCCACCGACGCCGAGGCTGCGCGAGGCCTGAGCAAGTGACGGGCGAATGCGTGCCAGGCTGGTTTCCAGCGGCCCATGGGCCACCGCCAGAAAGCGGATCAGGTAGGCGAGCAGCAAGGCGCCCAGGCTACCCAGCAACAGTGCCTTGCCGGCACCGCCGAGCCATTTCGACAGGGGAATCACCACGCCGTTGTCCAAGGTGCTGAAGGCCAGCATGATCGCCACCGCCAGCATCGAGCCCGGCAGCGCGTAGCCGAGGTTGGCCAGGCCGACGGTAGCGCCCATCAGGCGGTTCGGCGCCTGGCGCCGCGCGAAGGCCAGCAGCAGGGCGACGGCCACGGTGATCAGCGCCGCCAGAGCGCCCAGGTACAGGGTGTGCTGGATAAGCGCCAGGTAGCGCTCATCCAGATCGAAGCGCCCGCGCTGCCAGCACCACACCACGAGCTGCAGCACTGGAATCACGAAGGCGCAGGCGAACACCAGCAGGCACCACGCACTGGCCGCCAGCGCGCGCAGGCCGGTCAGCCGGTACAGCGCGCCGCTGCGCGATCGCTCGACCGAGGGGCGCACGGCGCCGCGGGCCCGGCGCTCGCCATAGAGCACCAGCATCACCGCGAACAACAGCAGGCAGGCCAGCTGCGCCGCGCTGCCCAGGCTGTAGAAGCCATACCAGGTCTTGTAGATGGCGGTGGTGAATGTATCGAAATTGAACACCGACACCGCACCGAAGTCGGCCAGGGTCTCCATCAGCGCCAGGGCCAGCCCAGCGCCGATAGCCGGCCGCGCCACCGGCAGGGCTACCCGCCAGAACGCCTGCAATGGCGTGAGGCCGAGCGTGCGCGCCGCCTCCGTCAGGCCCTTGCCCTGGGCCAGAAAGGCATTGCGCGCCAACAGGTAGACGTAGGGGTAGAACACCAGCACCAGAACGATGATCACCCCGGCGGTGGAGCGCACCCGTGGAAAGCGAATACCGCTGCCCAGCCACTCACGCAGCAGCGTTTGCAGCGGGCCGGAGAAATCCAGCAAGCCGACGAACACGAAGGCCAGCACGTAAGCGGGAATAGCAAAAGGCAGCATCAGCGCCCAGTCCAGCCAGCGCCGGCCGGGAAACTCGCAGAGGCTGGTCAGCCAGGCCAGGCTCACACCCAACAGCGTCACGCCCACACCGACGCCGACCACCAGCGCTACGGTGTTGCCGATCAGCCGCGGCAGTTGGGTCTGCCACAGATGCGACCAGATCTGCCGATCCAACTCGTGCCAGCTCGCCAGCAACACCAGCAGCGGCATCAGCACCAGCAGGGCGACGGCAAAGGCGATGGGGTACCAGCGACGCTGGGCAGGATGGGCCAAGCACACTCCTAAACAAACAACGTGCTACGTCCCGGCAGCAGCAAGGACGTCAGCTTCATAGCGGTTAGAGGCCGTCTACGCTGCGCAACGTGCGCTCAGCCTTGTCGGCAGCATTCTTGTTCTGCCATTTGGGCAAGTAGTCGAGCTTGCGGGCGCGGATACTGTCGATGTTGTCCTGATACCAACCGTTCGCCTTGGGGCCGATAACCATCCACTCGGTGGACTCATCCCAATTGCGGAACTGCTTGGACTGCAGGCCTTCCTTGGCACTGGCATCATTACGAATCGGCAGCAGCGAAAAGCGAGCTTTCCACACCCCCATTCGCGGGGCGACCAGTACGTAGTAACGCTTGCCGGCTTCGAGATTGGCCGCGAGGAAATCGGCATTTTCAGACACCACCATGAACATATGCTCACCGGGCTCGGCCAGATAGGCGACCTTGCTTTTCGACGATACGACGCCGGCGAATACATCATTGCCCTCGGCGCGAGTGTCATAGACCGAGGACTGCACCGCACCACCGAGCGAAGAGGGACGCATGAACACCACCAGAGCCTTGTCGGCAGTGGCTTTCGGTTCGACCTCGGTAGTTGGCGCAACCATCAGTGCCGATTGACAACCACCCAGCACCAGCAACACGACGAGCATTCCCAGCAAGCGGGAAAATATGGAAAACGGCATGGAAACTTCCTTGTGACTGAAATGAAAAAGCCGCGGCAACATCGCCGCGGCTGGCATTCAAGCAAATCGCCGTCGTTAATTCCAGCCAGCGCGATCCATCAGGCGAATGGCCTCGGCCTGGCGCTTGCCGGCCACTTCGACGGCGATGCTGTCCGCCTTGAACTCGCCCCAGGAGGCGACTTCCGCTGAAGGCTTCACCTTCGGGTTGGCCGGGAATTCCTTGTTGGCGTCGGCGAAGATGTTCTGCGCTTCGGCGCTGGTCATCCACTCGACCAGCTTCTGCGCGGCCTCTGGGTTCGGTGCATGCTTGGTCAGGCCGACGCCGGACAGGTTGACGTGCACGCCGCGGTCATTCTGGTTCGGCCAGAACAGCTTGGCTTTCAGGTCAGGCTTCTGCTCGTGCAGACGGCCGAAGTAGTAGGTGTTGACGATGCCCACGTCGCACTGGCCGGCGGCCACGGCGTTGATCACCGAGTTGTCGTCCGGGAACGGGTCGGTGGCCAGGTTGCTGACCCAGCCCTTGATGATCTCTTCGGTCTTGGCTTCGCCGTGGGTTTCGATCAGGGTGGCGGTGAGCGACTGGTTGTAGACCTTCTTGCTGGTGCGCAGGCACAGGCGGCCTTCCCAGTTCTTGTCGGCCAGCGCTTCGTAGGTGGTCAGCTCGCCGTCCTTCACCCGCTCCGGCGAATAGACGATGGTGCGCGCACGCAGCGACAGGCCGGTCCAGGCACCGCTGGCGGCGCGATACTGGGCAGGAATGTTGGCGTCGACGACGCTGGATTTCATCGGCTGCAGAATGCCCATCTGCTCGGCCTGCCAGAGGTTGCCGGCATCGACGGTTATCAGCAGATCCGCCGGGGTGTTCTCGCCTTCGGCCTTGATGCGCTCCATCAGCGGCGCTTCCTTGTCGGTGATGAACTTCACCGCGACGCCGCTCTTGGCGGTATAGGCGTCGAACACCGGCTTGATCAGCTCGTCGATACGCGAGGAATAGACCACGACTTCATCGGCGGCCTGCACCGCGCTGGCCAGCGTACTGAGAGTGAAAACGGCGAGAAGCGCACGGCGTACCGACATGACAGAGACCTTGTGATGAACGAGGGAGCGAGGATGATAGTGACTCGCATCTGCATCGCCCACCAGCAGGTCGTTGCCAGATATTACCGCGCCATCACGCCTTTGCCAGCTCCGGCAGGTCGCCGCTCAGGCCCAGGGCCTGGCGCACGAACAGCGCCTTGGCATCTTCCAGGCCGTCGACCAGATCAAGCCCAGCGTTGCGCGCCAGGCGCAGCGCCAGGGAATCGCTCTGGAACAGGCGCTGAAAGCCTTCCATCGCCGCCATCATCGCCAGGTTGTGGGGCATGCGCCGGCGCTCGTAACGGCTCAGCACGCGCTCGTCGGCCAGGCGCTCGCCGCGTGCCGCCGCCTGCGCCAGTACTTCGGCGAGCACCGCGGCGTCGAGGAAGCCGAGGTTGACGCCCTGCCCGGCCAGCGGATGGATGGTGTGGGCGGCGTCGCCGATCAGCGCCAGCCCCGGTTCGACGTAGCGCTTGGCGTGCCGCTGACGCAGCGGGATGCACAGTCGGCGATCCACCTGCAGCACCCGACCCAGGCGATGCTCGAAAGCCTCGCCGAGGGCAATGGAAAACCCGTCGTCACCCAGCGCCATCAGCTGAGCGGCGTGCTCCGGCGTGGTCGACCAGACGATCGAGCACCAGTGCTCGCCATCGCGCTCGCCCAGCGGCAGGAAGGCCAGCGGACCTTCGTCGGTGAAGCGCTGCCAGGCCGTGGCCTGATGGGCCTCGGCACAGCGCACGCTGGTGACGATAGCGTGGTGCAGGTAATCCCATTCGCGGGTTTCGCAGCCGGCCAGGCGGCGCACCGCGGAATTGGCGCCATCCGCCGCGATAATTAGTGGCGTACGCAGCTCGCGGCCGTCGGCCAGGGTCAGCAGCCAGTCATCACCGGAGTGGCGCAGGCGCTCCAGGCGCGCATCGGCCAACAGCCCCACATCGCAGTCATGCAGGCGCTCGACGAGGGCGTCCTGGACCACGCGGTTCTCGACGATATGGCCCAGGGTCAAGGCGTGCACGCTGCCGGCGCTGAAATGAATATGGCCGGTGCCGCTGCCGTCCCACACATGCATTTCGCTGTAGGGGCAGCTGCGCCGCGCCAGCACGCCTGGCCAGGCGCCGAGGCGTTCGAGAATGCGCTGGCTGGCCATCGACAAGGCGCTGACCCGCGGCTCGTAGCTTGCGCTGGCGTCGAACGGTTCGACCCGCATCGGGCCGCCATCGAGCACCAGGCATTCCAGGCCATGCCCGCGCAAGGCCAGTGCCAGGGCGCTGCCGACCATACCGGCGCCCACGATGATCAGGTCTGCACGCATCTCGTTCATATCCTCAGGCTGCCTGTCGCACGCGTGGCTTGAGCCGCACGTAAAGCGTTTTGTTGACCCGCGCCACCAGGGCGCCGCTGCCATCGCGCACCTCGACCGGCAATTCGGGCAGGTACTTGTCGCCACTGGCGGTGCGCTCGCGCACCTCGTCGATGAAGGCCTGGTCGATGGCGAAAGAAGCGAATACGGGGCCGCGGCCCGGCGCGATGAAATCGATGCTGGCGGCCTTGTCCCAGACCACGTAATCGCGGCCCAGGTTCTCCATCAGCATCAACATGTAGAAGGGATCGGTCATCGAATACAGGCTGCCGCCGAACTGGGTACCCACGTAATTGCGGTTGTACCAACCCAGACGCAGCTTCACGTCGACCTGACGGAAATCCGGAGCGATGCGGCGGATCCACACGCCAGCGCCCAGGTAGGGCGGATAGAGGTTCATGATCCAGCGCAGCACACGGGCCTTGCGCGCCAGCTGGCGCGCATTCATTGCGGGTTACCGCGAGTACCCATGCCCATGGCCTGGCGGGCGAACCAGCGCTTGGCCGGCGGCAGCAACTCCAGCCCGAGCAGGCCCAGGTTGCGGCCGGCGGCGAGCAACGGCTGGTCAGTGCTGAACAGCCGGGTGACCTGATCGGAAAACGCCACGGTGCGCGCCTGGTCGCCGGCCTGGGTGGCGGCGTAGTGCTGCAGGGTGGTCAGATCACCCAGCGGCGCCGCGCTCGCCAGCAGCGTATCGGCCAGCGCACGCACGTCACGCAGCGACAGGTTGAAGCCTTGCCCGGCGATCGGGTGCAGGCTGTGGGCTGCATTGCCGAGCACCACCAGGTTGGCGCGCACCTGCTCGGCGGCTTCGATCAGCACCAGAGGGTACGGCACCCGCGCGCCGACCTGTTTGAGCGCGCCAAGCCGATAGCCAAAAGCCTGCTGCAATTCGGCAAGAAAGGCGCGCTCATCGAGCTTGAGCAGCCGCTCGACCGCGCGGCTCGGGTGCGTCCATACCAGCGCACAGCGATTATCGGAAAGCGGCAACAGCGCCAGCGGGCCGGATTCGGTGAAACGCTCGAAGGCCTCGCCGCCATGGGCCCGCTCCGGGGTGATATTGGCGATCAACGCAGTCTGGTCATAGGGTCGCTGATTGATCGTGATGCCCAGCTGCTCGCGCAACGACGAACGCCCGCCATCAGCGAGGATGGCCAGGGAGCAGTCGATCAGGGTTTCGTCGTCCAGGGTCAGGCGATAACCCTCTGCAGTGGGCTCCATGCGCTCGACCTGGGCCGGGCAGCGCCACTGGATCACCTCGGCGTCCAGTGCCTGCCACAGGCAGTGGCCGAGCCAGGCGTTTTCCACCACATAGCCCAGGGCCTGCACGTTTTCCTGATCGGCACTGAGCCGGGCTGCCGCGAAACGCCCGCGGTCGGAGACGTGAATACGCTTGATGGCGGTGGCCTGTTCGGCAATCGCCGGCCACAGGCCGAGGCCTTCGTAAATCAGGCGCGAGCCATAGGACAACGCCGTGGAGCGGGCATCGTAACTGGGCTGGTAGCCGTCGCCGGGGGCGAACGGTTCGATCAGCGCGATACGCCAGCCGCGCTTGCGCGCCTCGCCTTGCAGCGCCAGCGCCAGGCTGGCGCCAACCAGCCCGCCACCGATGATCGCCACGTCGACTCGCAGCATGGCCTCAGGCTACCTGTGCACGGGCGGCGGCCATCAGTGCTTCGATCTCGTCGACAGCCTTGGGCACATCGTTGGTGAGAATCTCGCAACCGGTCTTGGTCACCACCACGTCGTCCTCGATGCGCACGCCGATACCGCGCCATTTCTTGGCAACGTTCTGGTTGTCCACGGCAATGTAGATGCCCGGCTCGACGGTCATCGCCATGCCGACTTCGAGCACGCGCCATTCGCCACCGACCTTGTATTCGCCGACATCGTGCACATCCATGCCCAGCCAGTGGCCGGCGCGGTGCATGTAGAACGGCTTGTAGGCCTCGGCCGCGATCAGCTCGTCGACGTCGCCTTCCAGCAGACCGAGATCGACCAAACCTTTGGTGATGACCCGTACCGTGGCCTCGTGGGCCTCGTTCCAGTGGCGGCCGGGCGCGATGAACTTGAAGGCTTCCATATTGGCGGCCAGCACGATCTCGTAGATGGCCTTCTGCTCGGGCGTGAACGTACCGCTGACCGGAAAGGTACGGGTAATGTCACTGGCGTAGCAGTCGATCTCGCAACCGGCATCGATCAGCACCAGGTCGCCGTCCTTGAGCAGTGCGTCGTTCTCGCGGTAATGCAGGATGCAGGCATTCTTGCCTGCGGCGACGATGGAGCCGTAGGCCGGCATCTTCGAACCGCCCTTGCGGAATTCGTAATCGAGCTCCGCTTCCAGGTGATATTCGTAGAGCCCAGCACGGCTGGCCTGCATGGCCTTGATATGGGCGCGGGCAGAAATCTGCGCCGCTTCGCGCATCACCTTCACCTCGCCGGCCGACTTGTACAGGCGCAGGTCGTGCAGGAAGTGGTTGAGGGCGACGAACTCCTTGGGCGGCGACGCACCCTGGCGCGCCTTGGAGCGGATCACGTTGACCCACTCCATCAGGTGCCGGTCGAACTCCGGGTTGGTGCCCACCGCGTAATAAACGCGCTCACGGCCTTCGATCAGGCCGGGCAAGATGTCGTCGATATCACCGATGGGAAAGGCATCGTCCGCGCCATAGCGGCTGATCGCTCCTTCCTGACCGGCGCGCAAACCGTCCCACAGCTCGCGGTCGGGATCGCGCTCACGGCAGAACAACACGTACTCGCCATGCTCACGGCCGGGAATCAGGGCGATCACCGCCTCGGGCTCGGGAAAGCCGGACAGGTACTGGAAATCGCTGTCCTGGCGGTAGATGTGCTCGACGTCGCGGTTGCGAATGAACACCGGAGCCGCCGGCAGGATGGCGATGCTGTTCGGTTCCATCTGCGCCATCAGCGCCTTGCGACGGCGGGCGTATTCCGCTTTGGAGATGCTGGTCATGGACAGGCTCGATTCCGGTCGGTGAAGGGCGCGATCAGTGCAGCGAAGGCTTGGGCGCCGGGGCAGCCGGCTTGGCGCACTCGCTGAACAGCAGCAGCGGCGCCACGCGCAGGTACTCCATGACTTCCATGTAATCGTTCTCGCCGTCCTCGGACTCGTCCAGGGCATTCTGCACCTGGGCGATGGCGGACAAATCCTGCAGCACTTCCATGGCCTCGGCGCTCAACGCGGCGTCGCCGACGGTCAGCCCGAAGCCACCGAGAAAGCCCTGGCACCACTGGCCCAGCGCCGCGGCACGCTCGGCCAGGGGCGCCTCGTCGGAGGGCAGCAGCAGGACCACGGTGACGTCGTCGCCGGTCAGCTCGCCGCGCACCATTTCCTGCAGGCCGATCAGCGCCTGGCGGACGTTGTCCGGCGGCTCGACACCGAGCAGTTCGGTGGCGTCGACCAGCCAGGGGCCAGCTTCGAAACCCGCGCCGGCGCAACTGCGACCCAGCAGCAGGCCGTGCAATTCGGCAGGTGAAACGGAGGAACCACTGCTGGCGAGCAGGGCAGCGAATGCAGCGTAGGGAGAACTGGAAGTCGGCATCGATCACTAGGCGCCAAGGGGCGCAATCACTAGAATGGAGGCTTTCTATCCTAGCACTGGCGCACGCGCCAAAACCATCGGCCGGTTTGCGCCGGCGAGCCGCTGGATCTATACACTGCGCACACCCTGCCAAAGCGAGAGCCAATGGAAGACGCCGATCTACACGCCCTGACGGCAAAGCTGGAACTGCTGATCCAGCGCGTCGAGCGACTCAAGGCACAAAACCGTCTCTTGCTGGAAAGCGAGCAGGCGTGGCGCGAAGAACGCGCTCATCTGATCGAAAAGAACGAAATGGCTCGGCACAAGGTCGAATCGATGATTTCGCGCCTCAAAGCCCTGGAGCAGGACTCATGACCCAATCGAATACCGTCACCGTTCAGATTCTGGACAAAGAATATTGCATCGCCTGCCCCGCCGATGAGCGTAGCAACCTGCAAAGCGCCGCCCGCTACCTGGACGGCAAGATGCGGGAGATCCGCAGCGGCGGCAAAGTCATCGGCGCTGACCGCGTCGCGGTGATGGCAGCCCTGAACATCACCCATGACCTGCTGCACAAGCAGCAGCACCTCGACAAGCAGGCCACCGTCACCCGTGACCACGTGCGCGACCTGCTCGGCCGGGTCGACAATGCCCTGCACGACGACAGCGATGGGCGCGCCTGACCAACGGTCGGACTTTTTTGTTATACTCGCCGCAGCTCCCTGGAGTGTGCGCCAGTTGGTTGATGTCCCTGAGCCGATACGCACAACCCCGGGGGTTGTCAGTTGAGGCCGGTGTGCATGTCCGCTTGACGGAAAGCCTTAAGGTTTCCTGCAACCTCCACCTTGAACTTTCGGGTTCAAGGGCTAAACCGACAGCGGCATGCTGGGGAGTCATAAATTGCAGCCCGCTGCTGGCCAACGCCAGCAGCGGGCTTTTTATTGGCTGCGTGACAGCCATCGCGCCAGAATGCCGGGCTTGGAAATAAGGGATCTGCAGATGATCGATGCCAGCAACCTGACCCGCGCCCAGCTACGCCGCACGCTGCGCAAAACGCGACGCGAGCTGCCCAGGGCTGCGCAACGCAAGGCAGCCGCGGCGCTGTATCGGCAGCTGGCGCAACATCCGGTATTTCGACGCGCGCGTAGCGTCGCTCTTTATCTGGCCAATGACGGGGAAATCGACCCGCACCTACTGATCAGAGCCGCCCATGCGCGCGGTAAGCAGGTGTTCCTGCCGGTGCTGAAATCCTGGCCACGCACCAGCATGGTGTTCCAGCGCTTGGACGCGCACGAAAAGCTTGCCGCCAATCGTTTCGGCATCCCCGAACCCCGCCGCAATGCCAAGCGCCAGCGCAAGATCTGGACGCTCGATCTGATCCTGCTACCCCTGGTGGGCTTCGACCAGCATGGCGGTCGCCTCGGCATGGGCGGCGGCTTCTATGACCGCAGCCTGGCCTACCGGGCACTGCGCAAAAATTGGCACAAACCGACCCTGCTCGGATTGGCCCACAGCTGCCAGCAAGTTGACCAACTGGCCATGGCCAACTGGGACGTGCCGCTGGACGCCACCGTGACCGATGGCGGCTGGTACTGAAAAAACACCGTCAGCGCTCGGCTCGAAGCGCCTCGGCAATCGGTTTACCCTGTTGCCACTGGCTTTGCGTATAGCCAGTGGTCACCATGCCGAGGCCGAACACGAAGACCAGTACCCACAACAAATCAGGCTTGCGCCGCATACCCTTACCTCTTGCCAGATCATCCTTCACGCAGCCCCTGCAGCGCACCGACTCAGAGAGCAAAGTTCATGCCCTATTGGCTGATGAAATCCGAACCCGACGAACTGTCCATCCATGACCTGCAGCGCCTGGGCAGAGCTCGCTGGGATGGCGTGCGCAACTACCAGGCGCGCAACTTCATCCGCAGCATGCAGGCCGGCGATCAGTTCCTGTTCTATCACTCCAGCTGCCCGGAGCCGGGCGTGGCCGGCATCGCCCGCATCGAAGGCGCGCCCTATCCGGACCCAGCTGCGCTGGATCCGCAGAGCCACTACTTCGACACCAAGGCCAGCGCCGAGAAGAATCCGTGGACGGCCGTCGACGTGAGCTTCGTCGAGGCGTTCAGCAAGGTCATTCCGCTGGCCGAGCTGAAGGCGCAGAGTGCGCTGGCGGAACTCTCGCTGGTGCAAAAAGGCAGTCGCCTGTCGGTGATGCCTGTCACCGAGGCGCAGTGGACGGCGATCCTGCTGCTGAAGTGATCAGCCCTGCAGGATCAGGTTATTGAACAGCAGATCCTCGACCAGCGGCTTGCCTTCCTCGTCGGTGAGCACCTGCTGGACCTGCTTGAGGGCTTCCTGGCGCAGCTTTTCCTTGGCGTCCGGCGAGGCCAGGCTTTCCTCGGTCTGCTGGGAGAACAGCATCACCAGCTGATTGCGGATCAGCGGCTCGTGGTGGGTGACCTTGGCCTCGGCGTCAGCGCCGGTGACGCGCAGCGCCACGTCGGCCTTGTAGTACTTGAGCTTGGGCCCGGCGCCATAGTTACCGACCAGCGCCGGCACCAGGCTGTGGTAGATCACCTGGGGCGCAGCGCCCTCACCTTCGCCTTCCTTCTTTTCCTCGTTGGCAAACGCCGGAATCGACAGTGCGCAGGCAAGCAGAAGCGTGATGAAGGTTTTCACAGGGCGATCTCCGTTGAGTTGCAGGCAAGCATAGCAACGCGCCGCGCAGATCCCAATGCTTATGGCGGCCTATCAGACCGGGCCATGCTCGTTGACCGACCGGGCGCCCCACCTAAACTGCAGGGCGACTCCGCTCAAGGTACATCGCGATGAAAGCACTGCTCTGCAAGGCCTTTGGCCCCGCCGAAACGCTGACACTGGAAGACATCGACAGCCCACGCCCGAAAGGTAACGAGGTGCTGATCGAGGTGCAGGCTGCTGGGGTGAATTTCCCGGATACGCTGATCATCGAAGGCAAATACCAGTTCAAGCCGCCCTTTCCCTTCTCGCCCGGCGGCGAAGTGGCCGGCGTGGTTGCCGCCGTGGGTGACAAGGTCGCGCATCTGAAGACGGGCGACCGGGTGATGGCGCTGACCGGCTGGGGCGGCTTCGCCGAACAGGTCGCCGCGCCGGCCTACAACGTGCTGCCAGTGCCCGCGAGTATGGACCTGAACACGGCGGCTGCCTTCGGCATGACCTACGGCACCTCGATGCACGCGCTCAAACAGCGCGCAGCGCTCAAGCCCGGCGAAACCCTGCTGGTACTGGGCGCCGCCGGCGGTGTCGGTCTGGCGGCAGTAGAAATCGGCAAGGCCATGGGCGCTAAAGTAATCGCCGCGGCAAGCAGCGCCGAGAAGCTCGAGGTAGCGCGCAGCGCTGGCGCCGACGAGCTGATCAACTACAGCGAGCAGAGCCTCAAGGACGAGGTGAAGAGACTCACCAATGGCCAAGGCGTCGACGTGATCTACGATCCGGTCGGCGGTCCGCTGTTCGAAGAGGCGTTTCGCTGCATGGCCTGGAACGGTCGTTTTCTGGTGGTAGGCTTCGCCGCCGGCGGTGGAATCCCGGCGCTGCCGGCCAACCTACCGCTACTCAAGGGCGCCTCCCTGGTCGGCGTGTTCTGGGGCTCGTTCGCCCAGCGCCAGCCGGCGGATAACGCCGAAAACTTCCGTCAGCTGTTCGCCTGGCACGCCGAGGGCAAACTCAAACCGCTGGTCTCGCAAACCTTCCCGCTGGCACGCGGCGGCGAGGCGATCGATGCCCTCGGCCAGCGCAAGGCTGTCGGCAAGCTGGTGGTGACGATTCGCTGACGGGCGCGCCAGTTCCTTAAAACAGCAAGCCGCCCGAGGGCGGCTTTCTTCGTTCAGTCCCGCGGCGCGTAGGCGAATACGTCGGCGCGCATCTGGTGGGCGTCCATCCCCGCTTCGACCAGCGCATCCAGGGTCGCGTAGACCATGCTCGGCGAGCCACTGGCGTAGACGTGCAGCGTGCTCAGGTCGGCGAAGTCCTCACACACCGCCTCATGCAGCAGGCCGCAGCGGCCCTGCCAGCCGCACTGGTCGCTGACCACCTGATGCAGAGACAGGTTGGGCAACGCCTGCCACTCGTCCCAATGCGGTAACTGGTAGAAATCATCGGGCCGGCGTGCGCCCCAGTACAGATGCACCGGGTGCTGGAAACCGCGCGAGCGGCATTCCTCGATCAGGCTGTGCATCTGGGCCATGCCGGTGCCCGCGGCGATCAGCACCAGCGGCCCGTCCGGCAGCTCGGCCAGGTGGGCGTCGCCGAATGGCAACTGCACCCGCGCAGTGCCCTGCTCGCGCAACTGCTGTAACAGGTTCAGCGCACTCGCTTCGCGCCCCAGAATATGCAGCTCCAAGTCGCGACCCTGCTGCGGCGCCGAGGCCAGGGAAAAGGCCGACTTCTCACCATCCAGCCGCTCGATCAGCAGGTACTGGCCGGCGTGGTAACGCGGCGGCTTGCCGGCCGGCGCACGCAGCAGCACACGCCACACATCGCCGCCCACGTCGATGCAGTCCACCACCTGGCACCCCAGGCTGCGCACTGGTAGCTCGCCGGGCAGCAACACGCCGTCCCAGTGCAGCACGCAGTCCTGCAAAGGTTCGGCGATACAGGTGTACAGCTCGCCGTGGTCCAGCTCGGCGCCGTTCTGGCGCACGCGCCCCTCGATCAGCAGCGCGGCGCACACATGGCAATTCCCGTTGCGGCAGCTCTGCGGGCAGGTGTAGCCCAGGCGCCGCGCGGCATCGAGAATAGCTTCGCCGGCCTCGACATCGAGCACTGCGCCGGACGGTTGCAGGGTGACCTTCATCAATCGATTCCCAACTGGCTCCACATTTCATCGACCCGCTTGGTGACCGCTTCGTCCTTGACGATGGCGCGGCCCCATTCGCGGTCGGTCTCGCCCGGCCACTTGTGGGTGGCGTCCAGGCCCATCTTCGACCCCAGGCCGGAGACCGGCGAGGCGAAATCCAGATAGTCGATGGGCGTGTTCTCGATCATCACCGTATCGCGCTTGGGGTCCATACGCGTGGTGATGGCCCAGATCACGTCGTTCCAGTCACGGGCGTTGATGTCGTCGTCGGTGACGATCACGAACTTGGTGTACATGAACTGGCGCAGGAACGACCACACGCCCAGCATCACGCGCTTGGCGTGCCCTGGGTACTGCTTCTTCATAGTCACCACCGCCATGCGGTAGGAACAGCCTTCGGGCGGCAGGTAGAAGTCGGTGATCTCCGGGAACTGCTTCTGCAGGATCGGCACGAACACTTCGTTCAGCGCCACACCGAGAATCGCCGGCTCGTCTGGCGGCCGGCCGGTGTAGGTGCTGTGATAGATCGGGTCGCGACGTCGGGTGATGCGCTCGACGGTGAAGACCGGGAAGGTGTCGACCTCGTTGTAGTAACCGGTGTGGTCGCCGTACGGGCCTTCCGGCGCGGTTTCGCCCGGATGGATAACGCCTTCGAGAACGATCTCGGCGCTGGCCGGCACCTGCAGCTCACTGCCGATGGCCTTGACCAGCTCGGTGCGATGGCCGCGCAAGAGACCTGCGAAGGCGTATTCGGAGAGCGTATCGGGCACCGGCGTCACGGCGCCGAGAATGGTCGCCGGATCCGCGCCCAGGGCCACGCACACCGGATAGGGTTTGCCCGGATGCTTCTGGCACCACTCGCGGTAATCCAGCGCGCCGCCGCGGTGGCTGAGCCAGCGCATGATCACCTTGTTGCGGCCGATCACCTGCTGGCGATAGATACCGAGATTCTGACGCTCCTTGTTCGGCCCCTTGGTGATGGTCAGGCCCCAGGTGATCAAGGGCGCCACGTCGCCCGGCCAGCAGTGCTGGATCGGCAACTTGGCCAGATCGACGTCGTCGCCCTCCTCGATCACTTCATGGCACGGCGCATCCTTGAGCACCTTGGGCGCCATGCTGATGACCTTCTTGAAGATCGGCAGCTTGCTCCAGGCATCCTTGAGCCCCTTCGGCGGCTCGGGCTCCTTGAGAAAGGCCAGCAGCTTGCCGATTTCGCGCAGCTCGGAAACGTCTTCGGCGCCCATGCCCAACGCCACGCGCTTGGGGGTGCCGAACAGGTTGCCGAGTACCGGAACGCGGTGGCCGGTGGGGTTCTCGAACAGCAGTGCCGGGCCGCCCTTTTGCAGGGTACGGTCGCATACCTCGGTCATTTCCAGGATAGGCGATACCGGCGCCTTGATGCGCTTGAGCTCGCCGCGCGCTTCCAGGCCGCGGATAAAGTCGCGCAGATCGCGATACTGCATGCTGGAACCTCACTCGAATCGGGGCGCAAAGTTTAGCGCCGAAGTCGGACTTGCAGAACAGTCGATACTACAGACAAACAAAAGCCGGGTTTCCCCGGCTTTTTGTGCCACCAGACCGTTACTTGCGCTTCATGGACATGAAGAACTCGTCGTTGGTTTTTGTGGCTTTGAGCTTGTCGATCAGGAATTCGATGGCAGCGATCTCGTCCATCGGGTGCAGCAGCTTGCGCAGAATCCACATGCGCTGCAGCTCGTCTTCGGCGGTCAGCAACTCTTCGCGGCGGGTACCGGCGCGGTTGATGTTGATGGCCGGGAATACGCGCTTCTCGGCGATACGACGATCCAGGGGCAGCTCCATGTTGCCGGTACCCTTGAATTCTTCGTAGATCACTTCGTCCATCTTCGAGCCGGTTTCGACCAGCGCGGTGGCGATGATGGTCAGCGAGCCGCCTTCTTCGATGTTACGCGCGGCGCCGAAGAAACGCTTCGGCTTCTCCAGGGCGTGGGCGTCGACACCACCGGTGAGCACCTTGCCGGAGCTCGGGATCACGGTGTTGTAGGCGCGGGCCAGACGGGTGATGGAGTCGAGCAGGATGACCACATCCTTCTTGTGCTCGACCAGGCGCTTGGCCTTCTCGATGACCATCTCGGCAACCTGCACGTGGCGGGTCGGCGGCTCGTCGAAGGTGGAGGCGACCACTTCGCCACGCACGGTGCGCTGCATTTCCGTCACTTCTTCCGGGCGCTCGTCGATCAGCAGAACGATCAGGTGGCACTCGGGGTTGTTACGGGTGATGTTCGAGGCGATGTTCTGCAGCATGATGGTCTTGCCCGCTTTCGGCGGGGCGACGATCAGGCCACGCTGGCCCTTGCCGATCGGTGCGCAGAGGTCGATCACGCGGCCGGTGATGTCCTCGGTGGAGCCGTTACCGGCTTCCATGGTCAGGCGCTGATTCGGGAACAGCGGCGTCAGGTTCTCGAACAGAATCTTGTTCTTGGCGTTTTCCGGACGGTCGAAGTTGATGCTGTCGACCTTGAGCAGGGCGAAGTAACGCTCGCCCTCTTTCGGCGGGCGGATCTTGCCGACGATGGTGTCACCGGTACGCAGGTTGAAGCGGCGGATCTGGCTCGGCGAGACGTAGATGTCATCGGGGCCGGCGAGATAGGAGGCGTCTGCGCTGCGCAAGAAGCCGAAGCCGTCCTGGAGGATCTCCAGCACGCCATCACCGGAAATTTCTTCACCGCCTTTGGCGTGCTTTTTCAACAGCGAGAAGATGACGTCCTGCTTGCGCGAACGGGCCATGTTCTCGATGCCCATCTGCTCGGCCATTTCCAGCAGTTCGGTAATCGGCTTTTGCTTGAGTTCAGTCAGATTCATATAGGAATGACGTATTTATAGAGGAGGGAATGGTAAGCATTGAGCTTGAGAGGCCGCACCGCGGGGAGGCGACAGGCGCCCGCTTTGTTGTCGAAAGTTCGATTAGGAATGCGTCGGCAGCGGCGTGCAGGGGGTCGCTTAGAAAAAGCGACAGGCCCGAATGTAACATCGGCTTTGCGAAGGCGTCTAGCCTCCAGACAGAAAAAAGCCCCGTTGTCTACGGGGCTTTTCGGCGACGCTTACAGGTTGGCGTCGATGAAGGCGGCCAGCTGCGACTTGGACAGGGCGCCGACCTTGGTGGCTTCGACGCTGCCGTTCTTGAACAGCATCAGGGTCGGGATGCCACGCACGCCGTACTTGGGCGGGGTGTCCTGGTTTTCGTCGATGTTCAGTTTGCAGACCTTCAGCTTGCCCTGATACTCCTTGGAGATTTCATCCAGAACAGGAGCGATCATCTTGCACGGGCCGCACCACTCGGCCCAGTAGTCGACCAGTACCGGTCCGTCTGCCTGGATGACGTCCTGATCGAAGCTGGCATCGCTTACATTGGTGATGAATTCACTCATGGGAAGTCTCCGTGTTGGCACGCAATAACGATAAAAGTGGCGGCCATGATAGCCCGGCTCGCGTGTCACAGGAAGGCGCCCGCCATTGAGCGTGGCCATATAGGCTATCGATGCGGCCAATGGTGCGAAGCCGCCGGGATGCTCCGCGCCAGCCGCCCGGAGACAGCTGGCGCAATGCCTGTACCGCGCGTATGCGTTGGCGTGCGCGGTCTATCGTGGCACGATGGCGGGGTTCTGCCTCGAGACTGATTGATCATGCCGCAAACCCATTCCGAGTCCTTTCCCCTGGTCGCCGCCATCGACCTGGGCTCCAACAGCTTCCACATGGTGCTGGCCAAGGCCGACCATGGCGAGATTCGCATCCTTGAGCGACTCGGCGACAAGGTACAGCTGGCGGCGGGCATCGATGAACAGCGCATGCTCAGCGAGGAAGCCATGCAGCGCGGCCTCGACTGTCTGAGCCGCTTCGCCCAGCTGACCACCAGCCTGCCCCAGGGCGCGGTGCGCATCGTCGGCACCAACGCCCTGCGTGAAGCGCGCAACCGCGCCGAATTCATCCGCCGGGCCGAAGCGCTGCTGGGCCATCAGGTAGAAGTGATTTCCGGGCGCGAGGAAGCACGCCTCATCTATCTGGGCGTTTCCCACACCATCGCCGACACGCCGGGCAAGCGCCTGGTCGCTGACATCGGCGGCGGCAGTACCGAATTCATCATTGGCCAGCGCTTCGAGCCGTTGCTGCGCGAAAGCCTGCAGATGGGCTGCGTCAGCTACACCCAGCGCTACTTCAAGGATGGCAAGATCACCCCGGCCCGCTATGCCCAGGCCTACACCGCCGCGCGTCTGGAAATCATGGGCATCGAGCATGCCCTGACCCGCCTCGGCTGGCAGGACGCCGTGGGCGCCTCGGGCACCATCAAGGCCATCGGCCTGGCGATCCAGTCGGCGGGGCTGAGCAACAACGGCGAAGTCACCTCCGAGGGCATCGCCTGGCTCAAGCGCAAGCTGTTCAAGTACGGCGATGTCGAGCGCATCGACCTGGACGGCGTGAAACTCGACCGCCGGCCAATCTTCCCGGCGGGCCTGGCGATTCTCGAAGCCATCTTCGATGCCTGCGAGCTGAACCGCATGAGCCATTCCGAAGGCGCCCTGCGCGAAGGCGTGCTCTATGACCTGCTCGGCCGCCATCAGCACGAGGACGTGCGCGAGCGCACCCTGTCGGCGTTCATGGAGCGCTACCACGTCGACCAGGAACAGGCCGCGCGGGTGGAAGCCAAGGCGCTGTCGGCCCTGGACAAGGTCGCCAAGGACTGGGAGCTGACCGACGACTGGCACCGCGAGCTGCTCAGCTGGGCCGCCAAGGTTCACGAAGTCGGCCTGGACATCGCCCACTACCAGTACCACAAGCACGGCGCCTACCTGATAGAGCATTCCGACCTGGCCGGCTTCTCCCGCCAGGATCAGCAGATGCTCGCCCTGCTGGTGCGCGGCCACCGCCGCAACATCCCCAAGGAAAAGCTCACCGACTTCGGCGACGAGGGCGTCAAGCTGGTGCGTCTGTGCGTGCTGCTGCGCTTCGCGATCCTGTTCCACCACATCCGTGGCAGCCAGAACATGCCCACCGTGCGCCTGAAGGCCGGCCCATCCAGCCTGGCCATCGAATTCCCGCCGGGCTGGCTGGCCGCCAACCCGCTGACCCAGGCGGACTTCGAAAGCGAAGCCGAATGGCTCAAGCGCATCGACATGACCCTGACCGTCAGCTGACGGCCGCGCGGGAGTCGGGCGCCCTTTCCGGCGTGGCGACTCCCGCCCCTTCACCACGCCGCCGAAATGGCGCACTCGCCGCATAGAATTCCGCCGACAGGCTCTATTCCCGGCCTTTGTAACTATTTTTGACAGCGGCGCAGACGTGCAGGCTAGAATCGGGCTCGCCCTTTTTGCCCGTGGAGTCTTGCCCCCTTGGATGCCAGCACCATCAACAGCCTCCTGCTCGTCGGCGCCCTCATGGTCGGCGCGAGCATCATGGTCAGCTCGCTGTCATCGCGTCTTGGCATCCCGATTCTGGTCATCATCCTCGCCGTCGGCATGGTCGCGGGCGTCGACGGTGGCGGCATCATCTTCAACAACTATCCGACCGCTTACCTGGTGGGCAACCTCGCCCTGGCGGTGATTTTGCTCGACGGTGGCGTGCGCACCCGGGTCGGCAGCTTCCGGGTAGCCCTGTGGCCGGCACTTTCGCTGGCCACGGTCGGCGTGCTGATTACCACGGTGCTGACCGGCATGGTCGCTGCCTGGCTGTTCGACCTGAGCTTGATGCAGGGCCTCTTGATCGGCGCCATCGTCGGCTCCACCGATGCTGCAGCGGTGTTCTCGCTGCTCGGCGGCAAGGGCCTCAACGAACGGGTCAGTGCGACCCTGGAAATCGAATCCGGCAGCAACGACCCGATGGCGGTATTTCTCACCGTCACGCTGATCGACATGCTCGCCAAGGGCCAGGGCGAATTTCACCTGAGCTTCCTCGGCCACCTGCTGCAGGAGTTCGGCATCGGCTCGGTGCTGGGCCTCGGTGGCGGCTGGCTGCTGCTGAAGATCATCAACCGCTTGCACCTGGCCGACGGCCTGTACCCGCTGCTGGTGGTCAGTGGCGGCCTGCTGGTGTTCGCCCTGACCAACGCCCTGCACGGCAGCGGCTTTCTGGCCGTTTACCTGTGCGGTCTGGTGCTGGGCAACTGGCCGATCCGCTCGCGCCACGGCATCCTGCACATGCTCGACGGCATGGCCTGGCTTGCACAGATCGGCATGTTCCTGGTGCTCGGCCTGCTGGTCACCCCCCACGATCTGCTGCCCATTGCCCTGCCGGCCCTGGGCCTGGCACTGTGGATGATCCTCTTCGCGCGGCCGCTGTCGGTCATGGTCGGGCTGATCCCGTTCCGCGCCTTCCACACCAAGGAGAAGGCGTTCATCGCCTGGGTCGGCCTGCGCGGCGCGGTGCCGATCATTCTCGCCGTGTTCCCGATGATGGCTGGGCTGCCCCACGCCCAGCTGTACTTCAACCTGGCGTTCTTCATCGTGCTGGTCTCCCTGCTACTGCAGGGTGCCAGCCTGCCGTGGGTGGCCAAGGCGCTGAAGGTGACGGTACCGCCGGACCCGGCGCCGATCTCCCGCGCCGGCCTGGAAGTGCATCCGACCAGCCAGTGGGAGCTGTTCATCTACCGTCTGGGCGCGGAAAAGTGGTGCATCGGCGCGCCGCTGCGCGACCTCAAGATGCCCGAAGAAACCCGCGTCGCCGCGCTGTTTCGCAATCACCAACTGCTGCACCCCTCCGGCAGTACGGTGCTGGAAGCCGGCGACATGCTCTGCGTGATCGGCCACGAGCACGACCTGCCGGCCCTCGGCAAGCTTTTCAGCCAGGCGCCGCAACGCGGTATGGACCTGCGCTTCTTCGGCGACTTCGTGCTCGAAGGCGATGCCCAGCTGGGCGCCATCGCTGCGCTCTATGGTCTGTCCACCGGCGATGTGGATCCGTCGCTGACCCTGGGCCGCTTCATCAACCAACAGATCGGCGGCGGGCCGGTGGTGGGTGACCAGGTCGAGTGGCAGGGCCTGACCTGGACGGTCGCCGAGATGGACGGGAACAAGATCCGCAAGGTCGGCGTCAGATTCCCCGAAGGCGTCCGCCCGGGCCCTGGCCTGTCGTTCTGACAGCCGCCCGACAGCGCGCCCAGCAGCGCCCTGCCTACCGGCGGGGCTGATGCGCGGCGGCTTGTGACAGATCGCCGCGCGGGACTTCTCATCAGTCTGTAGACTCAGCAGGACTCCACCCCCGCGATCATGACCATGCACTCTTTCCGTCGTTTGCTTGCCGTTTTCCTGCTGGGCCTGTGCCTGGCCAACTCCCCCGCCTGGGCCGACGCCAACCCGACCGCCGCCGACGTGCAGCGCAGCCTGGATACCCTGGCCGACCGCAAGCTGGCCGAGCCCGAGCTGACCCAGGTGCGGCAGACCCTGGAAAAGACCCTCGGCTCGCTCAACGCCCAGGCCGACAGCCAGCAGAAGCTGGCCGCCCTGCAAAAGCAGCTGGCCCAGGCGCCGCGGCAAACCCAGGATGCCCATCGCGAGCTGGAGAAACTCAAGGCCACCAAGGTGGTGCCCGTGGCGCAGCGCTATGCCGGCACCAGCGTCGCCCAGCTGGAGCAGATTCTCAGCGAACGCAGCGCGCAGCTCAGCGACTGGCAGAAGCAACTCAACGACGCCAACACCCTGATCGTTACCGCGCAAACGCGCCCGGAGCGCGCCCAGGCGGAAATCAGCAGCAACCAGACCCGTGCCCAGCAGATCAACTCGCAGCTCAAGAACGGTCGCGAGGACGGCAAGCCGCTGAGTGCCGAGCGGGTCAACCAGCTCAAGGCCGAACTCGCCCAGCTCGGCGCCCTGACCCAGCTACGCCGCCAGGAAATGGCCGGCAACAGCGTCATGCAGGATCTGGGCACCGCCCAGCGCGACCTGTTCGACGAGCGCGTCAGGCGCCTGGACGTGGAACTGCAGGAGCTGCAGAACCTGATCAACGAGAAGCGCCGTGATCAGTCCGAACGCACCGTGGCCGAGCAGTCCATGGAAGCCGAGAAGGTCGGTGGCTCCGACAGCCTGCTGGCGCGCGAAAGCGCGATCAACCTCAAACTCTCCGACTATCTGCTGCGCGGCACCGACCGCCTCAACGAGCTGACCCAGCTCAACCTGCGCACCCAGCAGCAGCTCGACACCGTTAACCAGACCGACCAGGCACTCGACGAGCAGATCAACGTACTGCAGGGCAGCCTGCTGCTGTCGAAAATCCTCTACAAACAGCGGCAATCGCTGCCCAAACTCAAGCTCGATAACGGGCTGGCCGACGAAATCGCCGATATTCGCCTCTACCAGTTCGAACTCAACCAGCAGCGCGAACAGATCTCCAATCCCAGCGCCTACGTCGACAAGCAGTTGGCCACCGAGCCGCCGGAAAACGTAACGCCGGAGCTGCGCGAGTCCCTGCTGGACCTGATCGACACCCGCCGGGCCCTGCACGATCGCCTCAACCGCGAGCTCAACTCGCTACTCAACGAATCGATCACCCTGCAGCTCAACCAGAAGCAGCTCAAGGACACCGCCACCGCACTGCGCGCGACCCTCGACGAGCAGATGTTCTGGATTCCCAGCAACAACCCGCTCAACCTCGACTGGTTCAAAACCGCGCCGGCCCAGCTGCAACGGCAGATCTCCGACCTGCCGTGGCTGGATAACATCAGCCAGCTCGGTGCCGGCCTGATCGAGCGACCGCTGCTGTTCCTGCCGCTGTTGCTGGTGATGGGCCTGCTGCTGTTCAAGCGCCGCTACCTGAGCCAAAAGCTCACCGACCTGCACAAGGACATCGGCCACTTCAGGCGCGACAGCCAGTTGCACACGCCGGTGGCGATCCTTCTCAACGTGCTGCTGGCCCTGCCCGGTACGCTGTTCCTGGCGCTATGCGGCTTTGCCCTGCAGATGGACGCTCGCGGCCTGAACGTCAACCTCGGCTCGGCGTTCCTCGGCATGGCCCAGGCCTGGCTGGTGTTCTACACCGTGTACCGCATCTTCACCCCCGGCGGCGTAGCCGAGCTGCACTTCCACTGGGCGCGCTCCCACGTAGCCTACCTGCACCGGCAGATCCGCTGGCTGGGCGTGGTGGTTATGGCGCTGGTGGCCGTGGTTACCGTCGCCGAATTCCAGCCATCGAGCCTCTCCGACGACGTGATCGGCATTGCCGTGGTGCTGACCTGCTACGGGCTGATGATCTGGCTGTTGCAAAAGCTGCTGCTGCGCGGCCCCGCGCGGGAGAACGCCTCGACTTTCCGCATGTTCATCGGCGTGCTGTTCAGCATGCTACCGCTGGGTCTGTTCCTGGCGGTGTGCTTCGGCTACTACTACACCGCGCTCAAACTCAGCGACCGGCTGATCGACACCCTCTACCTGCTGCTGATCTGGCTGGTGGTCGAGGCGGTGTTCGTGCGCGGCCTCGCCGTGGCGGCGCGTCGCCTGGCCTACCAGCGTGCCACCGCGAAGCGCGAAGCGCAGACCACCGAGGACAGCGAAGGCACCGAGATTCAACTAGAGATGCCAACGCTGGACATCGAGCAGGTCAACCAGCAATCCCTGCGCCTGATCCGCCTGGCCCTGCTGGGCAGCTTCATCGGCGCCATGTATTGGGTCTGGGCCGACCTGATCTCGGTATTCGCCTACCTCGACAACATCACCCTGTACGAATACAACAGCAGCACCGTGGTAGGCAGCGCCACCTCGTTGATCCCGATCAGCCTGCTCGATGCCCTGTATGCGCTGATCATCGCCGCCATCACCATGGCCCTGGGGCGCAACCTGCCAGGCTTGCTCGAAGTGCTGGTGCTGTCTCGCCTGCGCCTGGCCCAGGGCAGCGCGTATGCCACCACCACACTGCTGTCGTACGTGATCTTCGGCACCGGCATCGTGGTCACCCTGTCGACCCTCGGGGTGAGCTGGAACAAGCTGCAATGGCTGGTCGCCGCGCTGTCGGTAGGTATCGGTTTCGGCATGCAGGAGATCTTCGCCAACTTCATCTCCGGCCTGATCATCCTGTTCGAGCGCCCGGTGCGCATCGGCGACCTGGTGACCATCGGCACCGTGACCGGCACGGTAAAACGCATCCACATCCGCGCCACCCACATCATCGACAGTGATCGCAAGGAAGTGATCGTACCGAACAAGACGTTCGTCACCAGCCAGTTGATCAACTGGACCCTGACCGATACCGTGACCCGCATCGTGCTGACCTTCAAGGTCAACCGCGGCGCCGATCTGGAGAAAGTGCGCACCCTGCTGCTGCAGGCCGCCCAGGAAAACTCCCGGGTGATGCGCGACCCGGCGCCGACCGCCCAGCTCAGCCTGTACGCACCGGACGGCCTGACCCACGAGCTGAAGATCTACGTCAAGGAACTGGGTGACCGCGGCGTCGCCACCGACGAGCTCAACCGCCGCGTCGACCAGCTGTTCGCCGACAACGACATCAACCTGTCCAGCACACCGAAGATGGACATCGTGCTCAGCCGCGCCGCCGCGCCCCACGACACGCTCAAGCTCGACGACCAGCAACTGGCGAGCGCCGAGCAAGCCGAGAAGAAAGACGAGGCCAAACCGTGAAAACCCTCGACACCCTGACCTTCGACAATCGCTTCGTCGGCCTGGGTGACGGGTTTTCCACGCACATACTGCCCGAGCCCATCGCCGAACCGCGTCTGGTGGTGGTCAGCGACAGTGCCATGGCCCTGCTCGATCTCGACCCGCGCGAAGCGCAGCGCGAGGTGTTCGCCGAGCTGTTCTCCGGCAACCAGCTGTGGAGCGACGCCGAACCGCGCGCCATGGTCTATTCCGGTCACCAGTTCGGCGGCTACTCGCCGCGCCTCGGCGATGGCCGCGGCCTGCTGCTCGGCGAAGTGCTCAACGATGCCGGCGAACACTGGGACCTGCACCTCAAGGGCGCCGGCATGACGCCCTACTCGCGCATGGGCGATGGCCGTGCCGTACTGCGCTCGTCGATTCGCGAGTTTCTCGCCAGCGAAGCGCTGCATGCCCTCGGCATTCCCAGCTCAAGGGCGCTATGCGTGACCGGATCGAGCACGCCGGTGTGGCGCGAGCGGCAGGAAACCGCCGCCATGCTGGTACGCCTGGCCCCCAGCCACGTGCGCTTCGGCCACTTCGAGTACTTCTACTACACGCGCCAGCACGAGCAGCTCAGGCAACTGGCCGACCATGTGATCGAGCACCATTACCCGGCCTGCCTTGAGCAGCCGCAGCCCTACGCCGCGCTGCTCAAGGCGGTGCTGGAACGCACCGCGGAAATGGTCGCCTGGTGGCAGGCCTACGGCTTCTGCCACGGGGTGATGAACACCGACAACATGTCGATTCTCGGCATCACCTTCGACTTCGGCCCCTATGCCTTTCTCGACGACTTCGACGCCAAGCACATCTGTAACCACTCCGACGACACCGGCCGCTACAGCTTCAGCAATCAGGTGCCCATCGCCCACTGGAACCTCTCGGCCCTCGCCCAGGCGCTGACGCCCCTGGTGGAAGTCGATACCCTGCGCGAAACCCTCGACCTGTTCCTGCCGATCTACCAGGCCCACTACCACGACCTGATGCGCAAACGCCTGGGCTTCACCACCGCCGAAGACGGCGACGAAGAACTGATCCAGCGTCTGCTGACCCTGATGCAGGCCGGCAAGGCCACCGACTACTCGCTGTTCTTCCGCCACCTGGGTGACCAGGCGCCAGCCGAGGCGCTAAAAGTGGTGCGCAACGACTTCGTCGACCTCAACGGCTTCGACGCCTGGGCCGCCGACTACCAGGCCCGCGTCGACCGCGAAGGCTTCGAGCCAGCCGAACGCCAGGCCCGTATGCACGCCGTCAACCCGTTCTACGTACTACGCAACTACCTCGCCCAGCAAGCCATCGCCGCCGCCGAGGCGGGCGACTACGAGCCGGTGCGCGAACTACACAAGGTGCTGACCCGCCCCTTCGAGGAACAGGACGGCAAGCAGCATTACGCGCAGCGGCCGCCGGACTGGGGCAAGCATCTGGAGATCAGCTGTTCGTCGTGAGTTCGGATAACGCAGCTCAGCATGTCCTTTCCATGCCCACCCGCTAATAAAGCAGACTCGACTCCTCGCATCAGCCCACAGGTGATCACCATGAAAGTCCACGGTAGCTGCCACTGCGACGCCATTGCATTCGTCGCAGAAACGGACCCGCAACTGACCAGCGTTTGCCATTGCCACGACTGTCAGAAGCTCACCGGCACAGCATTCCGGGTGTCGACGCCGGCACTGCCCGGTACGTTCTCACTGCTGCGCGGTAGGCCCAAGGTATACGTGAAGGTGGCGCAAAGCGGTTCGCGCCGTGCTCAGGCATTCTGCGGCGACTGTGGCTCGCAGCTGTTCACCTACGATGCCGACAATCCAACGGCCTATGGCCTGCGCGTAGGTGTGCTGGCCGAATCGCAGCAACTGCAGCCGACCTGGCAAAAGTGGTGCGAAGCGGCGCTGCCTTGGGTGCAGGATCTGTCGGCGCTGGACAGAGCGCCGCGCAACGATCGCGTGCGCTGAGCCCGCGTTTGCCGAACAGCGAGACCAGACAAGATCTCTACTTAGCCACCTATTGCAGCAGGCCGACCCCATGCAACCCCATCAACTCATCCTGTTCGCCGACTACCACCAGTTCTACCTGCAGGACGAAGCGGCCTCTGGCGACCTGTCCAAAGCCTGGAGCCCGGAGGCCGTCGAACGGATGCTGGCCGTGGCCGATGGCGTCGTGGGTATCGGTACGTTGCGCAATATGGACGTTGGCGTGACGCTCGAAATTCTTGCCGAACCGCCAAGCGCCGATACCAACGGCTTCGATCATGTCGTCGAGGGATCGCTCGACGCGCGCTGCGGCACCCTGGTGGTCGCCGGCTGTACGGATTATTTCCCGGACGCAGCTCGCTTCGCCCTCGCACCTGGCTCCTACCGGGTTCGGCTGTCGATTTCCGGCGCCGATACGCTTTCCGAGGACGGGCTCGAGGGAGAGGATCACTACCTGGTGCAGCTCTGGCCTGCGCCGGCTGGTGCGACCGTCGTGCTCAAGCAAGGCGCATTCTGACCGACGGCAAGACTTCCGGGCGAAAACCCGGATAATGCCGGCCATTCGTTTTGCTTGCCGGTGCCGCTCCATGGAAATCAAGGTCAACTTTCTCGACAACCTTCGCCTCGAAGCCAAGTTCGATGACTTCACGGTGATCGCCGATCAGCCGATCCGCTACAAGGGCGATGGCTCGGCGCCGGGGCCGTTCGACTATTTCCTGGCATCGTCGGCGCTGTGCGCGGCGTACTTCGTCAAGCTGTACTGCCAGACGCGGGACATCCCCACCGAGAACATCCGCCTGTCGCAGAACAACATCGTCGATCCGGAAAACCGCTACGCGCAGATTTTCAAGATTCAGGTCGAGTTGCCCGCCGATATCTCCGAGAAGGACCGCCTGGGGATTCTGCGCTCCATCGACCGCTGCACCGTGAAGAAGGTGGTGCAGCAGGGCCCCGAGTTCATCATCGAGGAAGTGGAAAACCTCGACGCCGATGCCCAGGCGCTGCTGATGCCGGTTAGCGATACCACCACCTATATCCCGGGCAAGGACCTGCCGCTGGAGCAGACCATCGCCAACATGTCGGGCATCCTCGCGGATTTCGGGATGAAGATCGAGATCGCCTCCTGGCGCAATATCGTGCCCAACGTCTGGTCGCTGCATATCCGCGATGCCCAGTCGAACCTGTGCTTCACCAACGGCAAGGGGGCGACCAAGGAAAGCGCCCTGGCCTCGGCGCTGGGCGAGTTCATCGAGCGGCTGAACTGCAACTTCTTCTACAACGACCAGTTCTGGGGCGAGGACATCGCCGCCGCTGAGTTCGTCCATTACCCCAACGAGCGCTGGTTCAAGCCAGGCCCGAAGGACGCGCTGCCCGAGGAGATCCTCGACGAGCATTGCCTGGCCATCTACAACCCGGACGGCGAGCTGCGCGGCTCGCATCTGTACGACACCAACTCGGGCAACACCCTGCGCGGCATCTGCTCGCTGCCCTTCGTGCGCCAGCGCGATGGCGAGACGGTGTATTTCCCGTCCAACTTGATCGAGAACCTGTACCTGTCCAACGGCATGAGCGCTGGCAACACCCTGAGTGAGGCCCAGGTGCAGTGCCTGTCGGAGATCTTCGAGCGGGCGGTCAAACGCGAAATCCTCGAAGGCGAGCTATGCCTGCCGGACGTGCCGCAGGACGTACTGGCCAAGTACCCAGGCATCATCGCCGGCATCCAGGGCCTGGAGGAGCAAGGCTTTCCGGTGCTGGTAAAGGATGCATCCCTCGGTGGCGAATTCCCGGTGATGTGCGTGACCCTGATGAACCCGCGCACCGGCGGCGTGTTCGCCTCCTTCGGCGCCCACCCGAGCCTGGAAGTGGCCCTGGAGCGCAGCCTCACCGAACTACTCCAGGGCCGCAGCTTCGAAGGCCTCAACGACCTGCCGCAACCGACCTTCGACAGCCTGGCGCTGACCGAGCCGAACAACTTCGTCGAGCACTTCATCGATTCCAGCGGCGTGGTGTCGTGGCGCTTCTTCGGCGCCACGCCGGACTTCGAATTCGTCGAGTGGGACTTCTCCGGCCAGGGTGCAGATTCCAATGAACAGGAAGCCGCGACCCTGTTCGGCATCCTCGAGGACATGGGCAAGGAGGTCTACGTCGCCACCTACAATGACCTCGGCGCCAACGCCTGCCGCATCCTGGTGCCGGGTTACTCGGAGATCTACCCGGTCGAGGATCTGATCTGGGACAACACCAACAAGGCGCTGCTGTTCCGCAAGGACATCCTCAACCTGCACGCCCTGAGCGACCGCGAGCTCAAGTCGCTGCTGCGCAACCTCAACAACGCCGAGGTCGACGACTACACCGATATCACCACGCTGATCGGCGTCGAGTTCGACGACAACACGGTGTGGGGCCAGCTGACCATTCTCGAGCTGAAGCTGCTGATCAACCTGGCGCTGAAGAAATACGACGACGCCAAGGAACTGGTCGAAGCCTTCCTGCAATACAACGACAACACCGTCGAGCGCGGCCTGTTCTACCAGGCAGTGAATGCCGTGCTGGAGATCCAGCTGGACGACGAGCTGGAGCTGGCCAACTTCGAGCACAACCTGCGGCGCATGTTCGGCAACGAGCGCATGGACGCGGTGATCGGCTCGGTGGACGGCAGCGTGCGCTTCCATGGCCTGACACCGACCAGCATACAGCTGGAGGGCCTGGACAAGCACCTGCGCTTGATCGACAGCTACAAGAAACTGCACGCCGCCCGTGCCAGAGCCGCCGGCCTGGCCGGTCAATAAGCCAGCCACAAGCGTCAACGGGAAAGCACCTTCGGGTGCTTTCCGCGTTTTTGCGCCGGGAAAACGTCGCTACGAGAACGGCGCGGGGCGTTACCAGACAGAGAAATCGAGTAGCGCATCCGCATCATCGTCGACGCACCGTGCACGCGACGAGCCAGGGAATGCGCCCATTTGCGTGAGCAGATCAACAAGAACCCATAGAGGGCACGCAGCGACCATGGCAACCCAAGACAAGGTTGAAACACCCGAACTCGGCATCACCGACCCGTCGCAAACCGAGGAAGCCAGGCGCGACCGCTATCTGGAAGGCAAGCTGGACTGGGTGGTGTTCGGCTTCACCAGCCTGCTGGCCCTGGCCTTCGTGGCCTGGGGCTTTCTCAACCAGACCAGCCTGGCGAAAAACGCCGCCACGGCGCAGAGCTGGGTGATCGTCAATTTCGGCTGGTTCTTCGTGCTCACCTCGACCATCTTCGTGGTCTTCGTGCTGTGGCTGGCCGCCAGCCGTTACGGGCGAATTCCCCTGGGCAAGGATGGCGAAGCACCGGAATTTCGCACCACCTCGTGGATCGCCATGATGTTCAGCGCCGGCATGGGTATCGGCCTGATGTTCTTTGGCGTCGCCGAGCCGCTGTCACATTACGTGAGCCCGCCGCCAGGCACCGCCGAGGCGCAGACCAACGGCGCCATGCAGATCGCCATGGCCACCACGCTGTTCCACTGGAGCCTGCACCCCTGGGCGATGTACGCCATCGTCGGCCTGGCGATCGCCTACGGCACCTTTCGCCGCGGCCGCTCGCAGCTGATTTCCGCCGCCTTCCGGCCACTGATGGGCGAGCACGCCAACGGCCCGGTCGGCCGCGCCATCGACATGATGGCGATCTTCGCGACGCTGTTCGGGTCGGCCGCCTCCTTGGGCCTCGGCGCCCTGCAGATCGCCGGCGGGCTGGAGTACAACGGCTGGGTGGAGCAGCCCGGCAAGCTGTTCTACGTCGGCCTGATCACCCTGCTGACCATCGCCTTCGTGGCCTCGGCGGTATCCGGCATCGACAAGGGCATCCAGTGGCTGTCCAACACCAACATGGCGCTGGCCCTGCTGCTGGCCGCCTTCGTGTTCATCGCCGGGCCGACCCTGTTGATGCTCAACCTGTTGCCCACCGCCCTGGGCGACTACATCGCCATGCTGCCGGAGATGATGGCGCGCACCAACGCCAGCGGCGGCGACAGCATGGACAACTGGCTGTCCAGCTGGACGGTGTTCTACTGGGCCTGGTGGATTTCCTGGACGCCGTTCGTGGGCATGTTCATCGCCCGCATCAGCCGCGGCCGCACCATCCGCCAGTTCGTCACCGGCGTGCTGCTGGTGCCGAGCCTGGTCAGCCTGGTGTGGTTCGTGATCTTCGGCGCCGCCGGCATCGATGCGCTGCGCGAAGGCGTGTTCACCCTGAGCAACGGCGCGGTGGACAGCAACATCGCCCTCTACGAGCTGCTGGAAAGCTACCCCTTCATCTCCGTCACCTCGGTGCTGGTGATGATCCTGGTGGGCATCTTTTTCGTCTCCGGCGCCGACGCGGCGTCGCTGGTGATGGGCACGCTGTCCGAGCACGGCACCACCGAACCGTCACGCGGCACCATGATCTTCTGGGGTGCGCTGACCGGCGCGGTGGCCGCGATCATGCTGGCCATTGGCGACCCACGCGATCCGGGCGCGGCACTGACCGGCCTGCAGAACCTGACCATCGTGGTGGCGCTGCCCTTCGTGGTGGTGATGGCCCTGCTGTGCATCGCCCTGTACCGCGACCTGCGCAAGGACCCGATGATGCTGCGCGACCAGCGCGGCAGCGAGCTGATCGAGAAGGCCGTGCTCTACGGCGCGGTGAAGCACGGCGAAGAGTTCTACTTCGTGGTCAAGGAGAAGAAGGACAAGGGTGATGCGGCTGAGGGGCAGCCGAGTGTTTGAGATGATCGCTTGCAGCCAGAGGCTTGAGAGTAACCGACTCTAGTAAGGCCGGCACGTTACCTGTGGGAGCGGGCGGGGACGCCTAATCCATGCCCGCGAAAAAAGAATCGCGCGCATGGCGCGCTCCCACAGGGAGATCGCATTCCTTCCTCAATCAGCTAATTGCCCTGCAATCCCCCATGCTCCCGCAAGCGCTCGATCATGTACGGGTAGAAGGGATTCGACGTCACCCGCTGCAGCGCCTCCATGCTCACCAGCAGCACACCGCGCTCGCCGCGTACCGACAGCGCACCGAGGTGCACGCCGTAATCCTCCGGCTCCTCCGGCTGCAGCCCGTACAGCGAATCGCTGACTGGAAACGGCAGGGCGACGTGGGACAGCGAGAACACCTCACGCGGAAACGCCAGGCCGAGGGGCGTGACCTGCTCTTCGCTGGCGCCGGCCTCGGTGCTGCGCGCGGCAGCATCCAGGGTTTGCGGCGAGACGTTGCCGATCAGCGTGGTGCGATAGCGCCGTGGCGCCACCGGCAGCAGATCGCCTGGCGACTTGGCGTGGGCGCCAAGCAACGGCCCGAAATCGACGTAACGGTTGAGGTCGAACAGCACCAGCTCGCTGCCATTGGCCGGCAGGTGCCCGTACAAGGCATCGACCACCGCTGGCGTGCTGACGGTGTAATCGACCAGCGACTGGAAGGTCAGCACCGGCGCCAGCTCGCCCAGCGCGCCGCGACCGTCGAGCACGGCGAGCTGCTCCTGTAGGGCAGTGGTGAACAGGTACGACTGGCGTGCCGCATTGAGCGGGAAGGAGTTGTATTTGAACGGGTTGTACTCGGGTAGCACGTCCAGCCAGGCCGCCTTGGCGAACGCCGGGAACACCGCCGGCAGCCCGGCCAGACCGGCGAAGCGGGCGTAACCGGCGACGCCGATCATCGGTGAAATCAGGGTCAGGCGCGTCGGCCGCGGCAATTCCTGGTTGCCCAGGGCGTCGAGTGCATACTTGAGCGCAAGCCCGCCGCCGGCGGAATAGCCGACCAGTTGAAGCTCGTCGCCCGGCTCGATCAGCCGCTGCGCCTCGCGTACCGCCAGGCGGGTGGCCGCGAGCCAGTCCTGCCAGGTCACCCGGGTCAGCGCGCCCGGCGTGGTGCCATGCCCAGGCAGGCGCAGGCCGACCACCACGAAGCCGGAATCGCGGTACAGCTCGGCGATATGCCGCAGGCTGTAGGGCGAATCGGTCAGGCCGTGCAGCATCACTGCGGCGCCTTTGGGCTTGCCGTCCGGTTCCAGCACGTAGGAGCGGTTCCAGTCCCATTCGAAGCGCGAGGCATTGAGCGGGCTGTCGGCGAAGAAGCGGTTGTCCGGCACGCGCTCGGCATCGTCCAGGCGCTGGTAGACATTGCCGGGCAGCGCCGCGAACAACGCCTGCTCGGCAAGCAGATAATCCTGCCAGCTGGCGGCATCCAGCTCGTCGGCGCTCAGCTCACGCGGCACGAAGGTATGCCAGGGGCCGAGGTCGGGTTTGTTGTGGGCGTCGTAGATGCGCAGGGCGAAAAAGGTCAGGGCGATCACCGCCACCACCAGGCTGCCCAGACGCACCCACTTCTTCACCGCCTTCATGCTTAGCTCTCCACCGGCCGCCGCAAACGGCCCATCATAGCGCTCGCCCGGCAAAAGCGCTGGCATCGTCCGCCAGTCTGCGTGTCTTGCGATGGCACGCCACAGCCCATAGGCTCTCGGCCGATATTCTTCTGTTCGGAGCCCGTCATGAGCGACTCAGCGATCATCCCCTGCCCCAGCTGCAGCAGCCTCAATCGCATTCCTACCGCGCGCCTGGGCGAGACGCCGCGCTGCGGCCACTGCAAGGCCGAGGTTCTGCCGGGCACGCCGTTCGATCTGCATCAGGGCAACTTCGCCAGCCAGCTGAAGGGCGACCTGCCGCTGCTGGTGGATGTCTGGGCCGCCTGGTGCGGGCCGTGCCGCAGCTTCGCGCCAACCTTTGCCCAGGCGGCAAGTGAGTTACGTACCCGCTGCCGGCTGGGCAAGCTGGACAGCGAAGCCAATCAGCAACTGTCCGCACAGCTGGGCATCCGCTCGATTCCCAGCCTGATTCTGTTTCGCGACGGTCAGGAAGTCGCCCGGCAAAGCGGCGCCCTGCCCTTGCCGCAACTGCTTGCATGGCTGAACACTCAGGGGGTTTGAAACGTGTTGTGCTGACACCTGACCTTGCCACCGGTCAAAAAGCCGACTAATCCAAGGAGGGATCATTCAGGCGCAACGCCGGATGACTGTACGGTGGGAGGCGCCATGTTCAAGCACATTCTGATCGCCCATGACCTGCGCAGCACCGCCGACCTGGCGCTGCGCCGCGCGGCGCAACTGGCGGAGCAGCATGGCGCACGCCTGAGCGTGCTGCACGTGCTCGACCCGACCCAGAGCGAGCAGACCCACGACCATGCACGCCAGACGCTGGACGCCAGCATCAGCCAATACGCCCCGCCCGGCAGCGAATTAAAGTTGCGCAGCGGCAAGCCGTCGGAGGTGGTGCTGCAGCATCTACGGGAAAACGGTCACGACCTGCTGGTGCTCGGTGGCCATCTGGAGCGCCACGAATTCTTTTCCGGCACCAGCCTGGACCGCATCGCCCGCAACTGCCCGGTGCCGTTGCTGCTGGTCGCCCACCCAAGCCCCGGTCCCTATCAGCAGGCGCTGGCCGCCATCGATTTTTCGCTGTGCGCCTGCAGCGCCCTGGCCGGCGCCTACGGGCTGCTGCCGGAGAGCGCCGAGTTGCACGCCGTGCACGTGTTCGATCCGGGCAAGGCCAGCGGTGAGCAGGCCGACAGCCAGTTGCAGATCCAGCAGGCGCTGATCGCCCAATTGTTGGAGGATGAAGCCCGCCTGTTGCCGCCGTCCGGCCCGAGCATCAGTCATGCGGTGCACCAGGGCGGCATCCTGCGTTGTCTGCAGGAACAGCTCAGGGCGCGTAACAGCGACCTGCTGGTACTCGGCAGCCACGGTCGCGGCGCTCTCAGCCAGGCACTGCTCGGCAGCCTGGCCCAGCATTTCCTGCACAAGGCGCCGTGCGACGTGTTCGTGGTGCGCTAGTAACGAACCCGGGTATCGCTACGCTCAACACCGGGCTACAGAAGGAATAAGGCCGTAGCCTGCGGTTGAGCGAAGCGATACCCAGGACAGCCCGCCCCGATTAGCCGCGCTGCAGCAAGTCGTGCAGCTCGACATACTGCTGGGTCAGCTTGTGGCGCGGGTCCAGAAAGATCAGCGGCGTGCAGGCCTGGTGGGATTCACGCATCTTCACCGAACTCATCAGGTTGACCGGCAACACCGGCAGGCCTTCTTGCACCAGCTCGTCGAGCAGTTGCTGCGGCAGCGAGGCGCGGGGCTGGAACTGGTTGACCACGATGCCCTCGACCTGCAGCTCCTCGTTGTGATCCTCCTTCAACTCCTCGATCTCGCGCAGCAGCCCGTACAACGCGTTGCGGGAAAAGGTGTCGCAATCGAAGGGAATCAGCACACGATCCGCGGCGATCAATGCGGAAACCGTGTAGAAGTTCAGCGCCGGCGGGGTATCCAGGTAGATCTGCTCGTAGTCCTCGGACAATTCCTCGAGCAGTTTGCGCAGCTTGTTGATCTTGTGCTTCTGCTCAAGCTTTGGCTGCAGCTCGGCCAGCTCGGGCGTTGCGGTTATCACGTGCAGGTTCTCGAAGGGCGTTTCGTAGATATCCACCTTGCCCTTCTTGGCGAACGGCCCGCTGGACAGCGTCTGCTTGAAGAAATCGGCGATGCCCATGGGAATCTCGTCGCCGGTCAGGCCTGTGAGGTAATGGGACGAATTGGCCTGGGCATCGAGATCGACCAGCAAAGTTCGGTACCCTTGTGACGCACTGACCGCGGCCAGATTGCAGGCAATGCTGGATTTGCCAACGCCACCTTTCTGATTGAACACCACACGCCTCATCCGAACCTCCCCTATGACTAGTACATAGATACTAGGCAAAACTTGATGACATTCACTGGAAACAAGCGAAACGGGTCATCCATCAGAAAATCGCTACTTAATGTTTGCGGGGTCTTGCCAAGCCCCGGATAATGGCCGGCGCAGCATCGCTACCCATCGACAAGGCTCTTGTCGCACAGGACAGTCGCACAGACAAGGAAATGCCCGGCGGGCCAAGCAGAGTTTCTTCAAAAATGCAGTTCAGGATCGATCAATGGCGTGCCTGGGCCCCCGGCCTGGACAGTACGGATGACTGGCTCGCCTGGAGCAAGGCGCCCGAACGCCTTGCCGATGGTGGTGAACAGCCCGATGTCGGCTTTCTGCCCGCTCTGCAGCGCCGCCGCCTGAGCCGCCTGGCGCGCATGGTGTTCCAGGTCGCCTGGCCGCTGGCCGAAGGACATTCCGCGCTACCGCTGGTATTTGCCTCGCGACACGGCGAAACCCCGCGCAACCTGGCCATTCTCAAGGACCTTGCGGTTAAAGAGCCGCTGTCGCCGACACAGTTCAGCCTTTCTGTGCACAACGCGATCATCGGTCAGTGGTCGATCATGCGCGGCGACACCAGCGAGATGACCGCCCTGGCCGGCGAAGGCGATGGTCTGGAAATGGCCATACTCGAGGCCCTGAGCCTGCTGGCCGAGGGTGCACCGGCGGTTTTGCTGGTGATCGGCGAAGAAGCCCAGCCAGAGCCCTATGCGCCGTTCATCGACGATGTCCCGTTCCCTTACGCCCTGGCCTTGCTGCTCAAACCCGGCGACGACTGGCGCCTGGCACTGCACAACGCCAGCGGCCCGCACAGTGGATGGCCACACCCTCTGAGCCTGATCCAGTGCCTGAGTACAGACGGCACCTCCCTTCAACACACCTGGAAAGAGCGCCAATGGACCTGGTCACGCCAAAGCCTGTGAAGCACTACAGCCCGCCCTATTGGTGGCGACTGATCGCCACGGCGGCCAGCTTCACGCTGTTCGGCATCGGCGGCGTGCTGCTGCGCATTCTGGTGTTCCCGGTATTGTCCCTGCTGCCTGGCGACGCCGCCGCTCACCAGCGCCGCGCCCGCCGGGTGGTCAGCCTGACCTTTCGCACCTTCGTCGAATTCATGTACCGCAGCGGCGTGCTCACCTATGAAGTCGAAGGCGCCGAGCGCCTGGGCCGCCCAGGGCAGATGATCATCGCCAACCACCCGTCGCTGATCGACGTGGTGGTGACCATCGCCTTCACCCGCGACACCAACTGCGTGGTCAAGCAGAGCCTGTGGAACAACCCCTGCATGCGTGGGCCGATCCGCTCGGCCGGCTACATCAGCAACAGCGGCAGCATGGACATGCTCGACGAAGCCGCCGGCGCACTGCAGCAAGGCCAGACCCTGGTGATCTTCCCGGAAGGCACGCGCACCACGCCCGGCCAGCCGCCGGAATTTCACCGCGGCGCCGCGGCCATCGCCCTGCGCGGCGCGCGAATCATTACCCCGGTGGTGATCAGCGTCTCGCCTACCACCCTGACCAAGGCCGAGCCCTGGTACCGGATTCCCGCGCGGCGCTTCCACATCCGCCTGCGCGTCGGCGAAGACATCGACCCGGCGCACTTCGCCGCCATGGGCGCGGCGCCAGTCGCGTCGCGCAAACTCAACGATCATCTGCATCAGCATTTCATACAGGAGCTCGCCAAAGATGAGCGCTCTACAGCTTGAGATCAAAAACCTGATCATCGACTCCCTCGGCCTGGAGGATGTCACCCCTCAGGACATCGACGACGACATGACCCTGTTCGGCGAAGGCCTGGGCCTGGACTCGGTCGACGCCCTTGAGCTCGGCCTGGCCATCCAGAAGCGTTTCGGCATCAAGATCGACGCCGAAGCCAAGGACACCCGCACCCATTTCGCCAACGTGGCCAGCCTGGCAGCCTTCGTTGCCAGCCGCCAGGCAGCTTGAGGACGATGACCATGCAAACCCGTGAGGAAATCTTCGCCACCTTGCGCGACGCCCTGGTTGAGCTGTTCGAACTAAGCCCCGAGCGCATCAGCCTGGACGCCAACCTGTACGAAGACCTGGAGATCGACAGCATCGACGCCGTCGACCTGATCGACCACATCAAGCGCCAGACCGGCAAGAAGATCGCCGCCGAGGCGTTCAAAACCGTGCGCACCGTCGGCGACGTGGTCGAGGCGGTTTATCAGATGGTCAACGCGGAACCCGCATGAGCCGTCTGTTCGGCCTGCTGGTCACGCTGGTCAGCGTGGCCTACCCGTTCGCCGTGTATTTCGGCGCCGGGCACCTGTCGCCAACGCTGTTCGCCGCCCTGCTCGGCGGCCTGTGGCTGGCGCGCCTGCTCAGCAACCCGGCTGACCGCAACAGCCGGCGCATGACCGGCGCCGTGCTGGTGTTCTGCGTGCTGCTGGTGCTGGCCGACGAGCCGGCGCTGCTGCGTTGGTATCCGGTACTGGTCAGCCTGCTGCTCGGCCTGCTGTTCGCCAGCAGCCTGAAGATCGGCATGCCGATGGCCGAACGCCTGGCGCGCCTGCGAGAACCCGAACTGCCCCCGGTGGCGGTGCGCTACACCCGCCGCGTCACCGAGGTATGGGCCGCCTTCATGCTCAGCAACGGCCTGCTGGTGGTGGCGCTGAACCTGTGGGCACCGCTGTCCTGGTGGGCGCTGTACACCGGGCTGATTTCCTACCTGCTGATGGGCCTGCTATTCGCCGGCGAATGGCTGGTGCGTCAACGTGTAAGGAGAACCGCATGAGCTGGCTGAACCTCGAAGACCTGCTGCTAGAGGCCGACGCCAGCCGCCAGGTAACGCCCGAACTCGACCACGCCGAGCTGCGCCGCCGCGCCTTGTGCCTGGCCGCACATTGGCAGACCACTGGCGTGCAGCGCGCCGCCCTGCATCTGCAGGACGCCGCCGAGCTGGCCATCGCCCTGCTCGCCGCCTGGCAGGCCGACATTCACGTGCTGCTGCCCGCCGATGCGCAGCCGCACACCCGCCAGCGCCTGGGCGCTCAGGTCGACCTGTGGGTCGAGCAGCTCGACGAAACGATTGCCGCCGCACCGCTTGCCGCCAAGCGGCTGGACCGCGAGCGCTGCCGCCTGACCCTGTGCACCTCCGGCTCCAGCGGCGAACCCAAGCTGATCGACAAAAGCCTCGGCCAGCTGGCCAACGAAGTCGAGGCGCTGGAAGCCCTGTGGGGCGAGCGCCTGGTCAATGCGTTGATCATCGGCAGCGTGGCAGCCCAGCACATCTACGGTCTGCTGTTCCGTGTGCTCTGGCCGCTGTGCGCCGGCCGCGTGTTCCTGCCCAAGGCCCAGCCGTTTCCCGAAGACCTGCAGCTGGCCAGCCTGCCGCATCCGAACTTTGCCTGGATCACCAGCCCGGCGCTGCTCAAGCGCATGGGCGACAACCTCGACTGGGCGGCACTGGGCCGCGTGCGCCAGGTGTTCTCCTCCGGCGGCGCCCTGCCTGCCGATGCTGCCGCCTCGGTGCAGGAGCGCCTGGGCCAGTGGCCGACGGAAATTTACGGCAGCTCGGAAACCGGCGGCATCGGCTGGCGCCAGGGCGGGCAGCACTGGCAGCCGTTCGACGGCGTGCAGCTCGAGGTCAACGAAGAAGGCGCCCTGCGCCTGAGCTCGCCCTACCTGCCCGCCGGGCACTGGGAGCAGATGGCCGACGCCGTAGCGATCGACGCCGACGGCCGCTTCACCCTCGGCGCGCGCCTGGATCGTATCGTCAAGCTGGAAGAAAAACGTATCTCCCTGCCCCTGCTCGAACAAGCTCTGGCCCAGCATGCCTGGGTCAGCGAGGCGCGCCTGGGCGTGCTGCAGCAGGGCCGCGCCTTTCTCGGCGCGCTGGTGGCGCTGTCGCCGGAGGGCATCCATACGCTGCGCAATCAGGGCCGTCGGCACCTGACTGAAGGCCTGCGCCAGCACCTGGCCGGGCACTGCGAGGCCATCGCCCTGCCGCGCCGCTGGCGACTGCTGCCGCACCTGCCCTACAGCAGCCAGGGCAAGCTGGGCCAAGCTCAGGTCAACGATTTGCTGGCGGCCGCCCGGCCGACCCGCGTCGAGCCGGCCAGCGCCCGGGAAGAAGGTGGCGAATGGCTTCTGGAGCTGGACGTGCCACTGGATCTGGCGCATTTCAGCGGCCACTTTCCCGGCACTCCCGTGCTGCCGGGCGTGGTGCAGATCGACTGGGCCCAGCAACTGGCCCGCGAGCTGATCAACGATCTGCCGCCGCTGTTCGGCGGCATGGAAGTGCTCAAGTTCCAGCAGCTGGTGCGCCCCGGTGACCGCCTGCAGCTGACCCTGCGTTTCGACGCCGAGCGCAGCAAGCTGTACTTCACCTTCCGCAGCGGCGAAGCCAATTGCTCGTCCGGGCGCATCCTGCTCAAGGCGGCGCCATGACTGCCGTGCAACACCGCCCCTGTGCGCTGATTCCGGTGTACAACCACGAGGGGCCTCTGCCTGGCGTGGTCGCCAGTTTGCTGGCCGCCGGCTTGCCGTGTCTGCTGGTCGACGACGCTTCAGGCCCAAGCTGCGCCGCGGTGATCGACCGCCTGGCTTGTGAAGCCGACACCCATCTGCTGCGCCTGCCGGAGAACCAGGGCAAGGGCGGCGCGGTGATGGCCGGCCTGCGTGAAGCGCAGCGCCTGGGCTTCACCCACGCCCTGCAGGTGGACGCCGACGGCCAGCACGACCTGCAGGCGGTGCGCGCCTTTCTTGACGAATCCCGCGCTTATCCCGAGGCCATCGTCTGCGGCTACCCGCAGTACGACGCCAGCGTGCCAAAGGGCCGCCTGTACGCGCGCTACCTGACTCACGTGTGGGTGTGGATCAACAGCCTGTCGCTGGAGATTCGCGACTCCATGTGCGGTTTCCGGGTCTACCCGCTGGCCGCCAGCGTGGCGCTGATCGACTCGGCGAAGCTGGGCAAACGCATGGATTTCGACTCGGAAATCCTCGTGCGCCTGTCCTGGCGCGGGCAGCCGATGCGCTGGCTGCCGACCCGGGTGCACTACCCCGAGGACGGCGTCTCGCACTTCCGCCTCTGGCAGGACAACGTGCTGATCTCGAAAATGCACGCCCGACTGTTCTTCGGCATGCTCTGTCGCGCGCCCGTGCTGCTCTACCGGCGGTGGCGCTGATGCAGCGTTCCAGCCACTGGGCCAGCCAGCGCGAGCGCGGCAGCTTCGCCCTGATGAAATTCACCGCCCTGGCCGCCCGCCATCTCGGCCGCCGGGCGCTGAGCCCACTGCTGTACCTGATCGTCGCCTACTTCTTCGTGGCCGGCAGCAAGGCGCGACGCAGCATTCACCAGTACCAGCACAACCTCGCCGAGTGGAGCGCACGCCCCGACCTGCACCCGAGCCGCCGCTCGGTGTTCGCCCAGTTCATGGCCTTCGCCGACAGCCTGCTCGACAAGCTCGATGTGTGGAGCGGCCGCCTCAAGCTGAGCGACGTCGAGCTGGTCGACCCCCATGGCCTGCACGGGCAGATGAACGGCAGCCGCGGCCAGCTGCTGGTCGGCGCCCACCTGGGCAACCTCGAAGTATGCCGCGCCCTGGCTGAGCTGAGCGCCCGGGTGCGCATGAACGTGCTGGTACACACCCGCCACGCCGAACAGTTCAACCGCCTGCTCAAGGAAAGCGGCGCCAGCAACCTGCGGCTGATCCAGGTCAGCGAGCTGGACCCGGCAGTGATGCTGCGCCTGGCCGAGCACCTGGAGCGCGGCGAGTGGCTGGCGATCGCCGGCGACCGCGTGCCGCTACACGGCGAGCGCACCGTCGAGGTGAATTTTCTCGGCCACCCGGCGCCGCTGCCGCAAGGTCCCTGGCTGCTCGCCGGGCTGCTGCGCTGCCCGGTCAACCTGATCGATTGCCTGAAGATCGACGGCCGCTATCAGGTGATGCTGCTGCCCTTCACCGACGCCGTGCAGTGGAAGCGCAGCGAGCGCCAGGCGGTGATTCAGGGCTGGGCGCAACGCTACGCCGATCACCTCGCCGGACGCTGCCTGCAAGCCCCGCAGCAGTGGTTCAACTTCTATCCGTTCTGGAACGACCATGACAACACAGCAGCCTGAAACCGTGACCTTCGGCGCGCAGCCACTGCGTCTCGAGCAGATCGTCAGCCTGGCCCAGCGAACCGCGCGCGGCGAGCTGGACGAGAGCCCCGCCTGGCGCGAGCGCATCGCCCGCGGCGCGCGTTTCGTCGACCGCCTGCTGGACCGCGAAGGCATGATCTACGGCATCACCACCGGCTATGGCGACTCCTGCGTGGTGGCCGTGCCGCTGCACCAGGTCGAGGCGCTGCCGCGTCACCTGTACACCTTCCACGGTTGCGGCCTGGGCAAGCTGCTCGACGAGCAGGCCACCCGCGCCGTGCTGGCTGCACGTTTGCAGTCGCTGTGCCAAGGCATGTCCGGCGTGCGCCTGGAACTGCTCGAGCGCCTGCAGGCGTTTCTCGACCACGACGTGCTGCCGCTGATCCCGGAAGAAGGCTCGGTGGGCGCCAGCGGCGACCTGACGCCGCTGTCCTACATCGCCGCGACCCTGTGTGGCGAGCGCGAGGTGATGTACCGCGGTGAGCGCCGCAGCGCCGCTGACGTGCACGCCGAACTGGGCTGGACACCGCTGGTGCTGCGCCCCAAGGAAGCCCTGGCGCTGATGAACGGCACTGCGGTGATGACCGCCCTGGCCTGCCAGGCCTATTCGCGCGCCGATTACCTGCTCAAGCTGGCCACGCGCATCACCGCGCTCAACGTCATCGCCCTGCAGGGCAACCCGGAGCACTTCGACGAGCGCCTGTTCGCCGCCAAGCCGCACCCGGGCCAGAACCAGGTGGCCGCGTGGATCCGCCAGGACCTGGCCATCGACGCGCCGACCGCGCCGCTGCATCGCCTGCAGGATCGTTATTCCATCCGCTGTGCACCCCACGTGCTCGGCGTACTGGCCGACAGCCTGGGGCTGCTGCGCCAGTTCATCGAAAACGAACTGAACAGCGCCAACGACAACCCGCTGATCGACCCCGATGAGGAACGCGTCCTGCACGGCGGGCACTTCTACGGCGGGCATATCGCCTTCGCCATGGACAGCCTGAAGAACCTGATCGGCAACCTCGCCGACCTGCTCGACCGCCAACTTGCCCTGCTGGTCGACACCCGCTACAACCATGGCCTGCCGAGCAACCTGTCCGGCGCGCCGGTGGAAACCGCGATGATCAACCACGGCTTCAAGGCCGTGCAGATCGGCGCCAGTGCCTGGACCGCCGAAGCCCTGAAGAACACCCTGCCGGCCAGCGTGTTCTCGCGCTCCACTGAGTGCCACAACCAGGACAAGGTGAGCATGGGCACCATCGCCGCCCGCGACGCCCTGCGCAGCCTGGAGCTGGCCGAGCAGGTCGCGGCCGCCACGCTGATCGCCGCCAACCAGGGCGTATGGCTGCGCCAACGTGCCGAAGCCACCGTGCTGCCCGCCGCCCTGGCCGAGATGCACGGGCAGTTGGGCGAGGACTTCCCGCCGCTGATCGAGGATCGCGCCCTGGAAGGCGAACTGCGCCTGTGCCTGCAACGCATCCGCGCTCAGCACTGGAGCCTGTATGCGTAATTCGCATCATGCCGATGAACCTGTGGGAGCGGGCCATGCCCGCGAATCGCGCGCATGGCGCGCTCCCACATTCCATGTCATGACAGATGAGCTCATCGCCCATGCGCGCTAAAGGCGTTCTGCAGGCCGAGGTGGAAATCCTCGTGCCGTTCTTCGACGTGGACATGATGGAAATCGTCTGGCACGGCCACTACGTCAAATACTTCGAGCAGGCGCGCTGTGCCCTGCTCGACAAGCTCGACCACGGCTACCCGCAGATGCGCGACAGCGGCTACGCCTGGCCAGTGATCGACCTGCAGTTGCGTTACATCCGCGGCGCCACCTTCGGCCAGCGCATCAGCGTATGCGCCGATCTGGTGGAGTGGGAAAACCGCCTGAAGATCCACTACCTGATCAGCGACACCGCCACCGGCGAACGCATGACCCGCGGCAGCAGCGTGCAGGTCGCGGTGGAGATCGCCAGCCGCGAAATGCAGCTGGCCTCGCCCAAGGTGTTTGTCGATGCCGTGCAGCGGGTGATTGGATGAAAGCCCTGGCGCGTTTCTCATTGCTGATCGGCCTGCTGTTCACCGCGTTGGTCAGCCAGGCCGATACCTTCACCCTCGATGCCCTGAGCCAACAGCTCTCGCAACACCCCGTGGTGCGTGGTCCATTCGTGCAGGAAAAGCACCTGCGCGCCCTCCCGCAACCGCTGACCAGCAGCGGCACTTTCGTGCTGGCCGCCGATGCCGGCCTGCTTTGGAAGCTGGAAAAACCGCTAAAGCAGGATTACCGCATCGACGCCAAAGGCATCGCCAAGCGCACCGCCGATGGCTGGCAGATGCAGCCGGGGCGCGACGTGGCGGCCCAGCAGAGCAAGCTGTTTCTCGACGTGCTCAAGGGCAACCACAGCGGCTTGGCACGCAATTTCGAGCTGCAGTTGAGCGGCGATGCCAAGGCCTGGAACCTGACCCTGACGCCGACCTCGCTGCTGCTCAAGCAGGTGTTCAGCCGTATCGACATCGGCGGTGGCGAACTGGTCGAGCGCATCGAACTGCACGAAACCCAGGGTGACCGCACCTTGCTGCGCATGCCCGCCAGCATCGCCGGCGACGCCCTGAGCGCCGAGGAGCGCAGCGATTTTGCGCACTGAGTACCGCCTGATCGAACGCCGCCTGCCGCGGCTGTTCGCCGTGCTGCTGTTGGCGCTGCTGGCGCTGACCGCCTGGCAGTGGCGCAACGGCCCGCCGGTGGCGGCGAGCATCCTCGCCCTGTTGCCCAGCGGCGCCGGTGACGCGCGCCTGCAACAGGCCGAAGCGCGTATGCAGGAGCCGATTCAGCATGACCTGTTGGTGCTGGTCGGCCATCCGCAGCGCGAACGCGCCATCGCCCTGGCTGGCGAGCTGGGCCGGCAATGGCAGGAAAGCGGCCATTTTGGCCAGGTGCGCTGGCAGCTCGACAGCGACCTCGATGCCCTGCGCCAGCACCTGCGCGAAAGCCGTCTGAACCTGCTGTCTGCCGCCGACCGCCAACTGCTGATCGAGCAACCGGACGCCTTCATCGAGCAACGCGCCGCCGCGCTGTTCGATCCCTTCGCCTCGTTCAGCCTGCTGCCGCCGGAGCAGGACTGGCTGGGCCTAGGCGCCCGCGCCCAGCAGACCCTCAATTTCGGCGGCCGGGTGCAGCCGGACCTGGCCAGCGGCGCACTGCTGGTCAGCGAGCCCGGCATGAGCTGGGCCGTGCTGCACCTGCGCAGCCGTGGCGACGCCTTCGACATGCAGTCGCCGCTGGTCATCGCCCAGGGCATCGAGGCGGCCCGCCAGCGCGTCGAGGCTGATGGCGGCCAACTGCTCGCCACTGGCGGCGCGCTGTATGCCGCCGCCGGCCAGAACAAGGCCATGAGCGAGATGACCCTGATCGGCGGCGCGGCCAGTCTCGGTACCCTGTTGCTTTTGCTGATCGGTTTCCGCCGCCCGCGGGTGCTGCTCAGCCTGCTGCCCATCGGTGTGGCGCTGGTGGCCGGTTGCGCCGCCTGCGTGCTGATCTTCGGGCAGATCAACGCCCTGACCCTGGTGCTCGGCGCCAGCCTGATCGGGGTGGCCGCCGACTACCCGCTGCATTACCTGAGCAAGAGCTGGGGCCACGCCGAATGGCGCAGCTGGAGCGCCCTGCGCAGCACCCTGCCGGGCCTGAGCCTGAGCCTGGGCACCAACCTGATTGGCTACCTGGCGCTGGCTTTCACGCCGTTTCCGGCGCTGACCCAGATCGCCGCGTTCTCGGCCGCAGGGCTGATCGGCGCCTACCTGTGTTCGGTATGCCTGCTGCCCGCTTGGCTCAACGGCATGCAGCTGCGCCCAGCGCCGCGCCTGCTGGCCCTGGCCACGCGTACGCTGAGCTGGCATGGCCGCCTGCGCCAGGGTTATGGCACCTATTGGCTGCTAGCGCTGTTCCTGGCCTTCTGCGCCGGCGGTATCTGGCAGCTGCACAGCCAGAACGACCTGCGCCAGTGGCTGGGCAAAGACCCTGCGCTGTTCGCCCAGTCGCAACGCATCGTCGAACTCACCGGCCAGCAGCCCACCAGCCAGTTCTTCCTGGTGCGTGCATCCGATGAAGCGCAGTTGCTGCAGCGCCAGCAGGCGCTCGGCACCCGGCTCGACGGCCTGGTCAGCGGCGGCCAGCTGCGCAGCTACCTGTCGCTCAATCAACTGATCGCTCCTGCTGACCAACTGCAGGCCACCCGCACAGCCCTGCGTACGCTGCCGGCGCATTGGCAGCCACTGCTGGCGCTGGGCATTCCCGTCGAGGCCTTGCAGGCCGAGCTGCAGCAACTGCTGGAGCAGCCCCAGACCAGTCTGGAACAGGCCCTCGCCAGCCCCCTGGCCGAGCCCTGGCGCGCACTCTGGCTGGGCCGTGACGAACAGGGCGTGGCCGCCATCGTCAGCCTGCAGGGGCAGACCGACAGCGCCTTGCTGCAAGGCGCCGCGGATGGCCTGGACGGCGTGCAACTGGTCGACCGCCTCGGCGAGCTGAACCGCCTGTTCGCCGCCACCCAGGTCAGCGCCGCCGAGCTCAAGCTGATGTCCTGCCTGGCCATCGTGTTGCTGCTGTGCATCCCCTTCGGCCTGGCCGGCGCGCTGCGGGTGGTCTGCCTGCCGCTGCTGGCAGCCCTCGCCTCCCTGGCCTGCCTGGGCTGGCTGGGCCAGCCGCTGACCCTGTTCAGCCTGTTCGGCCTGCTGCTGATCACCGCCATCGGCGTCGATTACGCCATCCTGATGCGCGAGAACATCGGCGGGCCGGCGGTCAGTCTGCTCGGCACGCTGCTGTCGGCGGTCTCCAGCTGGCTGTCGTTCGGCCTGCTGCTGATCAGCCAGACGCCGGCCATCGCCAACTTTGGCCTGGCCATCAGCCTGGGCCTGATGTTCTGCTTCATTCTCTCGCCCTGGGCGGCGCCACGCGACGCTGCGGAGGCCCACCCATGAGCGTGCTCGGCTTCTGGTTGCTGGCACTGGCGCTCTATGCGCTGGTCGGCCTCCTTGGCGGCCGCCGGCTGATCCCCATCGTCGGCCAGTTGCTGGTCGCCAGCCTGGCGATTCCCGCCCTGCTGCTCGGCTGGGCGGAGCCGTACCTGCAGCTCACGGCCGCTGACCTGCTGGCACCGGCCTGGGTCGAGCTGGCCTATGGGCTGAGTTTCGCCCTGCTGCTGGGTTACATCCTCAGCGACGTGATCGATCTGCAGATCAGCCCGGCGTGCCTGAAGATCGCCCTGCCGAGCTTTCTGTTGCCGCTGCTGGCCGGTCTGGCCTGCGCCCTGTGGGTGTTGCCGGGTGATTACAGCTGGCTGAGCGCCGTAGGCATCGGCCTGCTCTTCTCGATCACCGCGATTCCGGTGCTGTACCTGTTCCTGCAGAGCATCGGCTACCCGCCGGCGGCCACCAAACGCCTGCTGCACGCGGCGATCCTCATGGACTTCATGTGCTGGAGCCTGTTCGGCCTGGCCCACGGCAGCAGCCACCCGATCAGCCTGCTGTGGCCACTGCTGGCCGCCGCGCTGCCGCTGGCGCTCAACCTGATGCGAATGCGCCACCCGCTGTTCTACAGCCTGCCGTTCTTCGCCCTGATGGTGCTGCTGCACAACCTCAAACTCAACGCCCTGGTGTTCGGCATCGCCTACATGCTGTGCCTGGCGGCGATCCGCGTGCCCTTCCAGCTACCTTTGCCGCAGCGCCAGTGGAAGTTGTTGATGAACGGCCTGGCGGTACCACTGATCCTCACCTGCGGCGTGTTGCACGTGGACTTTCACGGCATCGGCGCGGCCGATTCCTGGTTCGCCGTGGGCGTGCTGCTGGTGGCGCCGGTGCTCAGCAAGGTGCTCGGCAGCTGGCTGGGCCTGCACTGGGCCGAGCCGCAGGCGCCGGCGCGGATCAAATGGCAGGAAAGCCTGCTGCTGAACATTCGCGGCCTGACCGAAATCGTCTTTCTCAACCTGCTCCTGCAACTGCAGCTGATCGATGCAATGGTGTATTTCGGCCTGCTGCTGATGAGTCTGTTCTCCACCCTGCTGCCCGCCGTGATGGGTCGGCGCGCTTACCCGAGCGAGGCGAAAAGCCGTTATGAAATCTCCTGAAGTCCAGCAGCATCAGATCGTCGTAGCCGGTGCCGGCCCGGCCGGCGCGATTGCCGCCGCCATCCTCAAGCGCAAGGGCCACGAGGTGCTGATCCTCGAACGCCAGCGCTTCCCGCGCTTCTCCATTGGCGAGAGCCTGCTGTCGCACTGCCTGGACTTCGTCGAGGAAGCCGGGATGATCGACGCGGTGCGTGCGGCGGGCTTCCAGACCAAACACGGCGCGGCCTTCGCCTGGGGTGATCGCTACACCGACTTCGATTTCCGCGAGACCTTCACCAAAAGCTTCGGCTCGACCTACCAGGTGCAGCGCGCCGATTTCGACAAGGTGCTGGCCGACGAAGCCGAGCGTCAGGGCGTGACCATTCGCTACGAAGAAGAAATCTTTGCCGTGGACTTCAGCGGCGAGCAGCCGCTGCTGTCGGTGCGCCGCCTGACCGACGGCCACGAGTACCAGGTGCGCTGCACCTTCGTGCTCGACGCCAGCGGCTACGGCCGCCTGCTGCCACGCCTGCTAGACCTCGAACTGCCGTCCAACCTGCCGATGCGCAAGGCGCTGTTCACCCATATCGAAGACCGCATCGACCACCCGGGCTTCGACCGCGAGAAGATCCTCATCACCACCCACGCCAGCCTGCGCGATGTGTGGTTCTGGACTATTCCGTTCAGCAACGGCCGCTGCTCCCTCGGCGTGGTCGGCCTGGCCGAGCGCTTCGACGGCTACCCCGAGGATATGGACGCCGCCCTCAAGCAGTTCGTCGCCGAAACGCCGAGCCTGGCCAAGGTTCTCGGCAATGCCGTGTGGGACACGCCGGTGCGCGAGATCAAGGGCTACTCGGCCAACGTCAAGGCGCTGCACGGCAAGGGCTTCGCGCTCCTGGGCAACGCTGCCGAATTCCTCGATCCGGTGTTCAGCTCCGGCGTGACCATCGCCATGCGTTCGGCGAGCATGGCCGCCAACCTGCTGCATCGCCAGCTGAGCGGCGAGGCCGTGGACTGGGAGCAGGACTTCGCCATACCGCTCAAGCGCGGCGTCGACACCTTCCGCGTGTACGTCGAAGGCTGGTACGACGGCAGCTTCCAGGACGTCATCTACTACCCCAAGGCCTCGCCGGATATCCGCGCCATGATCAGCTCGATCCTCGCCGGCTACGCCTGGGATCAGCGCAACCCCTATGTCGCCGAGCCCAAGCGCCGCCTGCGGGTGCTCGCCGAAGTGTGCGCCAATGCCTGAGGAGATTGCGATGGATCGCGCCGCATCCACCTACGTCGAGGAAACCGGTTTCGGTTTCTGGTTCCTGCGCAGCCACGTGTGGCAGCACCATGTGCTGCGCGTGGCCATCGATGACCTGCGCGGGCTGATCGACGGCCCGCTGCCGGCCGCGCCGGTGCTGCTGGATGCCGGCTGTGGCCAGGGCAAGTCGTTCGGCCTGCTGCAGCGCGCCTTCAGCCCCGCGCGCATCATCGGCCTGGACGCCGACCCGCACAGCCTCGAGTGCTCGGGCGCCGAGGCCGAGCGTCTGGGCCTCGGCGTGCAACTGATCGCCAGCGACTGCGCGGCGATCAGGTTGCCCGACGCCAGCGTGGATATCGTCTTCTGCCACCAGACCTTCCATCACCTGGTCGAGCAGGAGCAGGCGCTGGCCGAGTTCTGGCGCGTGCTCAAGCCCGGCGGCCTGCTGCTGTTCGCCGAGTCGACCAAGTACTACATCGATACCTGGGTAATCCGCTGGCTGTTCCGCCACCCCATGGAGGTGCAGAAGAGCGCCGACGAATACCTGGCCATGCTGCGCCAGCAGGGTTTCGAATTCAGCGAACGCAACGTCTCCTATCCGTACCTGTGGTGGAGCCGCTCGGAGGACTTCGGCCTGCTGGAGCGCTGGGGCATCCGCAAGGCCAAGCCGTTCGGCCAGCGCAACGAAACCCTGGTCAACGCCGCGGTGCGCAAACCGCTGGAGCCTGCATGAAACGCCTGCTGACCCTTGCCTGCATTATGCTGCTGACGGCCTGCGCCGCCCGTACGCCGCTGCCCGCCACCGCGCCGCAACTGGCGCAGCCGCTGCCGGTGTCGCTGCAGGTCAGTACTGCCGATGGCCAGGACTGGCTGCTGGTGATCCAGGCCGAGGGCGAGGCCCTGCGCTGGTCGCTGTTCGATCCGCTCGGCGTACCGCTGGCCCGGCAATCCCTGGCCGGCGGCGCCTGGCACAATGACGGCCTGCTGCCGCCCAACCCCGCGGCCCGCGAGCTGTTCGCCGCCCTGCTGTTCGCCCTCACTCCGGACGCTCAGCTGGCCACCCGCTACGCCGGCAAGCAATGGCGCCAGGGCGCCGAGGGCCGCCAGCTGGCCCCGGACTGGCGCATTCGCTATGGCGCCGGGCAAGCCATCGAACTGAGCAACGCCACGCAGCAGTACCGCGTGCGCCCGCTGGAAACGCAACCATGATCGCTCGACTCGACGCCCTCGGCGTGGTCTGCGCCCTGGGCCAGGGCAAGCAGGCGGTGGCCGACGCCCTGTTCGCCGGTGACACCCACGGCATGCAACCACAGGCCGGCTGGATTCCCGAGCGTAGCGTGACCGTCGGTGCGGTGGCTGCGCCCCTGCCGGAGATGCCCGCCGGCTTCGAGCAGGCCGCGAGCCGCAACAACCGTCTGCTGCTGACCGCCGCTCTGGAAATCCACGACGACATCCAGGCCGCCATCGCCACCTATGGCGCCAGTCGCATCGCCGTGGTGCTCGGCACCAGCACCTCAGGTATCGCCGAAGCCGGCGAGCATATCGCCGAGTACGTGCACAGCGGCGAACTGCCGGATGCTTACCGTTACAGCCGCCAGGAGATCGCCGCGCCGGCCAGCTTTCTCGCCGACTGGCTGGGCCTGACTGGCCCGGCCTACTGCCAGTCCACGGCCTGTACGTCCAGCGGCCGCGCCCTGCTCGCCGCCCAGCGCCTGCTGCGTCTGGGCGTGTGCGATGCGGTGCTGTGCGGCGGCGTGGACAGTCTGTGCAAACTGACCCTGAACGGCTTCGCCAGCCTGGAGGCGGTATCCGACGAGCGCTGCAACCCGTTCTCGGTCAACCGCCATGGCATCAACATCGGCGAGGCCGCCGCGCTGTTCCTGATGACCCGCGCCGAACAGGGGCCCGGCATCGGCCTGCTCGGCGGTGGCGCCACCTCCGACGCCCACCACATTTCCGCGCCACATCCCGAGGGCCTCGGTGCCCAGCAGGCGATGCGCCAGGCGCTGGCCGCCGCCGAGGTGGCCGCCGAGCAGATCGGCTACCTGAACCTGCACGGCACCGCCACGCCGCATAACGACGCCATGGAAAGCCTGGCGGTAGCGCAGCTGTTCCCGGCCGGTGTGCCCTGCTCGTCGAGTAAACCGCTGACCGGTCATACCCTGGGCGCCGCCGGCGCGCTGGAAGCCGCCTTCTGCTGGCTGACGCTGAGCGACTACAACACCGCCAAGCGCCTGCCGCCCCACGTCTGGGACGGCCAGGCCGATCCGCAGCTGCCGCGCCTCAAGCTGGTCGGCGCCGGCGAGCAGTTGCCTGCGGCCGAGCGGCGTTATCTGATGAGCAATTCGTTCGCCTTTGGCGGCAACAACGTTTCACTGATCCTGGGAGACCTTTTGTGAGTGTCTGGCCCGTCGCCGAGCTGGTGCCCCACGCTGGCGACATGATTCTGATCGACGAGGTGCTGGCGTTCGGCGCCGAGCATATCGACACCCGCCTGGTGGTACGCCCTGGCGGCCTGTTCAGCCAGGCCGACGGCAGCCTGCCGGCTGCGGTGGGCATCGAGCTGATGGCCCAGAGCGTGGCCGCCTTCGCCGGCTGCCATGCCCGCGAACAGGGCCTGCCGGTCGAGCTGGGCTTTCTGCTCGGTACCCGCAACTTCAGCTGCAACGTCGACCGCTTCCCGGCCGGCAGCGCCCTGCTGATCCACGCCAACCGTTCCCTGCAGGACGAAAACGGCATGTGCGTGTTCGAATGCCGCCTCGAAGGCCCGGGCATTCTGGTCGAGGCGCGGCTCAACGTGTTCCAGCCCCGCGACGTGTCCACCTATATCCAAGAACCCCCACTTCAGGAGCCGTCTTAATGAGCGAGACCATTCTGGTCACCGGATCGAGCCGCGGTATCGGCCGAGCCATTGCCCTGCGCCTGGCGCGCGCCGGTTTCGATCTGGTGCTGCACTGCCGCTCGCGCCGTGACGAGGCCGAAGCGGTGCAGCGCGAGATCGAGGCCATCGGCCAGAAGGCGCGCATCCTGCAGTTCGACGTGGCCGACCGGGCCACCTGCCGCGATGCCCTGGAAGCCGACGTGGAAAGCCATGGCGCGTACTACGGCGTGGTGTGCAACGCCGGGTTGACCCGCGACGGCGCCTTCCCGGCGCTCGGCGAGGAGGACTGGGATGTGGTGCTGCGCACAAATCTGGATGGTTTCTACAACGTGCTGCACCCGCTGACCATGCCGATGGTGCGTCGCCGCAAGCCGGGGCGTATCGTCTGTATCACTTCGGTTTCCGGGCTTATCGGCAACCGCGGCCAGGTCAACTACAGTGCCTCGAAGGCCGGCATCATCGGCGCCGCCAAGGCCCTGGCGATCGAGCTGGGCAAGCGCAAGATCACCGTCAACTGCGTGGCGCCGGGGCTGATTGATACCGAGATTCTCGACGAGCACGTACCGCTCGAGGAGATCCTCAAGATGGTACCGGCCGCGCGCATGGGCACCCCGGAAGAGGTGGCCGGCACGGTGAATTTCCTGATGTCCGAAGAGGCGGCCTACATCACCCGCCAGGTGATCGCCGTGAACGGCGGTCTGTGTTGAAAGAGAGCGAAGTGGCATGAAGCGCGTAGTCGTTACCGGCATGGCCGGCATTACCTCCCTGGGCGATAGCTGGGACAGCATCGCGGCGAATTTCCGCGCCAACCGCAGCGGCATTCGCGTGATGCACGAGTGGGACCGTTTCAGCGAGCTGAACACCCGCCTGGGCGGCCCGGTCGACGACTTCGTCGTGCCCACCCACTGGACCCGCAAGCAGCTGCGCAGCATGGGCCGCGTGTCGCGCCTGTCGGTGTACGCCGCCGAACGCGCCCTGGCCCACGCCGGATTGCTCGAAGACGAAAGCATCAAGGATGGGCGCATGGGCGTGGCCTGCGGCTCGTCCACCGGCAGTACCGACGAGATCAAGGCGTTCGGCAACATGCTGCTCAATTCGGTGGCCGACGGCCTCAACGCCAACTCCTATATCCGCATGATGCCGCACACCACGGCAGCCAACATCAGCATCTTCTTCGGCCTCACCGGCCGGCTGATCCCCACCTCCAGCGCCTGCACCAGCGGCAGCCAGGGCATCGGCTACGCGTATGAGGCGATCAAGTTCGGCCGCCTGCCGCTGATGCTCGCCGGCGGCGCCGAGGAGCTGTGCCCGACCGAAGCGATGGTCTTCGACGCGCTGTACGCCACCAGCCTGAAGAACGACGCACCATACACCAGCCCGCGCCCCTACGACAGCGGCCGTGACGGCCTGGTGATCGGTGAGGGCGCCGGCATACTGGTGCTCGAGGAGCTGGAACACGCCCTGGCACGCGGCGCCACCATCCACGCCGAGATCGTCGGCTTCGGCTGCAATGCCGATGGCCAGCACGCCACCAAACCGGTGCAGAGCACCATGCGCCGGGCCATGGAGCTGGCCCTGGAAGATGCCGCGCTGAAGCCCGAGGCCATCGGCTACGTCAATGGTCACGGCACCGCCACCGAACAGGGCGACGTCGCCGAAACCCAGGCCACCAGCAGCCTGTTCGGCCCGCGCATGCCGATCAGCTCGCAAAAGAGCTACTTCGGCCACACCCTGGGCGCCTGCGGCGCGCTGGAGTCCTGGTTCAGCATCGAGATGCTCAACCGCGACAGCTACGTGCACACCCTCAACCTGGATCACATCGACCCGGCCTGCGGCGAACTGGACTACCTGCGTGGCGAGTTCCGCGAGATGAGCCACGAATACGTGATGAACAACAATTTCGCCTTTGGCGGGGTCAACACTTCGCTGATCTTCCGCCGCTGGCGCTGATTTTTCTCAAGACAAGGACCAAGGATGATGTCTCGCCTCAACCGCTTCGCCCTGCTTGCCGCACTGCTGCTGGGCATTACCGCCTGTACCTCGAAACCGGTGCTGAATATCACCAGCAGTGCGCCGCCCGCCATAGTGAAGAGCGAGGACGACATGCGCCGGGCGATCCTCACCGCCCTGCAACGCCGGCAGTGGACGGTGGAGCGCGCCGACCGCGGGCAGATCATGGCGCTGATCACCCGCCGCAGCCACCAGGCCGAAATCACCATTCCCTACAGCGCGTCGGGCTATTCGATCCGCTACCGCGACAGCCACAACCTCGACTACCGCAAAGGCAAGATCCACCGCAACTACAACAAGTGGGTCCGCAATCTCGACCGCAGTATCCAGCAGGAACTGCAAAGCCCCTCCCTTCCCATGCCCCAGTGACACCCCAGGAGAAACCCGATGAACGCGAAACGCTTCGCCGCTGCTGCTCTGCTTACCGCCGCCCTGCTGCCAGCCGTCAGCCAGGCCCGTGACACCGCCCACTTTCTGGACTTCCAGTCGGTGGTCAACGAAGCCACCCAGGCCGGTCGCCTCGACGGCTCGGTGAAGTTCTACCTGAACAAGACCCCGGCTGGCGCCAAGATCATCAACGCCAACGTCACCACCAGCCAGAAGACCAACGCTTTCAACAAGAGCGATGAAGAAGCCTGCCGCTGGGTGCTGCAATCGGCCCTGGTGAAGCTGCAGAACTCGGCCAAGGCCGCCGGCGCCAACGCCGTGGTCGACCTGGCCAGCAACTACAAGAACAAGGAATACCGCGACAGCAGCAAGTACGAATGCCACGCCGGCGCCATCATGGCGGGCGTCGCGCTGAAGGGTAAGTACGCGAGCGTCAAGTAAGCGCCTGCTTCCCCCTGCCAAACAAGCCGCCTGCGGGCGGCTTTTTCATCACAAGGAAGTTGCTCAGCATGTCCAAAGCTCTATCCGCGCTTTCCCTCTCGGTTCTGGCGCTAGGCCTGGCCGCCTGCACTTCGGTTCGCGTCACGCCACTGCAAAGCGCGCCGACCACTATGTGCATCGAAGAAAACCCCAAGGTCATGGTCAGCGACTTCGTACCGGTGCTGCAGCAGGGCTTCGCCCGACACGGCATAACCACCCAGCCATATTCGACGATTCCATGGCACCAGTGCCCTTACGTAGTGCGGTATACGGCGCGGCGCACGTGGGACATGGCGCCTTATCTGTCCAGCGCCGAGCTGACCGTTCTCGGCCCGCAGCGGCAGACACTGGCCACGGCGGCCTATCACCTGCGCGGCAAAGGTGGCCTGTCGCTGATGAAGTGGCAGGGCACAAAAAGCAAGATGGACCCGGTGATCGATGAGTTGCTGAGCAACACTCAGCTGATCGACGAGCCTGTCGCCAAGGCTCCAGCTGTAAGCGAGAGCGGCAAGCTGAGCAAGCAGGAGCGCCTCAAGCAGCTTCAGCAGCAGAACCTGGATTACGAGGCATACCAGCGCGCTTACCGGCAGCTGATGCTGGAAGACCAGCCTTCATCCGACGTTCGCTGAATTCAGCTACGTAGGGTGGATGACGCTCTTTTCATCTGCCATTGCGATTGGAGAGCGGTGGACAGATCGGGCCGCGTAGGTGAAGCGTCGTCCAACCTACGAACGTCCGTTCCCGCCACTTAGCTGCCAAAATCGGTGAGCCTGTAGCGAAAGACCCTAAACGGGTTCTCAGAAGATGTAGGGCACAAACATCCGGCTGCGCGCCATGTAGTCGCGGTAGGCGTCGCCGAAGTAGGCCAGCGACTCACGCTCCTCGACGCGCGCGGCCAGCCACAGCAGCACGCTGGCAGCCACGGCCAGCAGCATGACGAGCGTGGTCGGCTGCTTCCAGGCGATGCCCCAGGCGAGCAGCAGCAGCGAGCAATACATCGGGTGGCGGATGTAGCCGAAGATGCCACTGGTGACCAGCTGCGAGGTGCGCTCGAAGGCAAACAGCTCGTCATCCTGACGCTGCTCATTAGCGCGGCCAAAGCGGCGCATCTGGTGTATGCCGGCGAACAGCACCGCCAGCGAGGCGGTCAGCAACACCCAGGAAATCTGCTGATGCACGGCGGCGCGGTTCTCGAACCAGAACGGCGCGTTGAGCACCAGCATCACCAGCATCACTTCCCAGGCGAAGTAGCGGTAGAAGCCGTGGCTGCGCGGGTTGCCCAGCGAACGCCAGGAGACCAGGGTCAGGGCGATGCTCAGCCCCACGAAAACCACCAATTGCCAACCGCTCACTCGTTTGCTCCCTGAGACCCTCTGTTACACTGCTGCGCTCGCACGCCAGACACCCGCCATGGATCGCACCCAACTGCACTCACTGCTGCCGCATCAGGGCCAAGCCCTCTGGCTGGATGCCCTGCTCGACCACGATGCCACCGGCATTCGCGGCCTGAGCCACTGGCGGCATCTGCAGAGCCTGGGCGAGAACGCTTCGCCCTGCCTGTTGTTCGAGGCCGCTGCCCAGTTGTGCGCTGCGCATGGTGCCTTATACGGCAACGACAGCGCCATCGAAATGGCCCTGGTCGGCAAACTCTCCCAGCTGCAGCTGCACTATCACCCCACGCATCGCGAAGGCTTCTTGCTGGTCAGCGCGACCCAGGAAGCCCTCAGCCCGGCGGGTGCGCTTTACGAGTTCAGCGTGCACGAAGGCGAGCGCCTGCTGCTGGACGGCAAACTGCTGCTGGTACTCGTCCGTGCTTGAACTCAGCCGCCTCGCCTATCGCTACCCTGGCGCCGCGCGACCGGCGCTGCAGGGCATCGACCTGCAGCTGCAGGCCGGCCAGTGCCTGGGCCTGCTGGGCAGCAACGGTGCCGGCAAGACCACCTTGCTGTCGCTGCTTAGTGGCGTGCTGCAGCCACTCGACGGGCGAATCGACTGGCAGGGCGATCGGCGCCTGGGCCTGGTGCCCCAGCAGTTGGCCTTTTACGCCGGGCTGAAGGTGAAGGAAAACCTCGCGCTGTTCGCCGATCTCTATGGGCTGCGCGGCGCCGAGCGGCGTCAGCGCCTGGAGCGCTGCATCGCCAGCACGTCCCTGGAAGACAAGCTCGAGCGCCGCGCCGAGCGCCTGTCCGGCGGCGAGCAGCGGCGGCTGAACTTCGCCATCGGCCTGCTGCAACCGGCCGAGCTGTACCTGTTCGATGAGGCCACCGTGGGCGTCGACGCTGCCAGCCGGCAGTTGCTGCTCGACGCTGTGCAGCAGCTGACCGCCGATGGCAAGGCGGTGATCTACACAAGCCATTACCTAGACGAAGTGGAAAAGGTCGCCGACCGCATCCTGCTGCTGCACGAAGGCCGTGTGCAGCTGGATGTCGACACGCGCCAGTTGCTCGGCGACCAGCCAGGGCTGTTTCTGGAATGGCCCGAGGGTGTGCCGCAAGCCTTGCCGGCGCTGCTGGCCGAACTCGAGCTGAGCACCGAGCCCACGCCGGACGGCCTGCGCATCGCCGCGCTGAACGTCGAACAGCTGCTGGCGATCACCCGCTTCATCGCCGCACAGCCGCAAGCGCCCAGCCTGCTGCGCTTCGGTCGGCCGTCCCTGGAGCAGCTGTACCTGCGCCTCAACGGAGGTCGCCTGTGAGACTGCGCGCCCTGGTTCGCAAGGAAATCCTCCTGCTGGCGCGCGACCCTCACGCCCTGGCCGTGCTGTTCCTGATGCCGACGCTGTTTTTGGTGATCATGGCCGGCGCCATGTCCAGCTACCTGCAGGACCGTCTGCCGCCATTGCAGCTGGTGCTGGAAGCCCCGCAGCAGAGCGAGTCGAGCCGTTTCTTCCACGACGCCCTGCAGGCGCAGCTGCCGGACAGCCAGTTGCTCGAAAACGGCCCGGCGCAGATGGCGCGCATCAGCCTGCCCGAAGGTTTCGACCAGCACTTGCTGGATACGCCGCATCAGGGCCCTACGCTGAGCTTCCCCGCCCAGTTCGACCGCCTCTCGCGCCAGCGTCTGCATGGCGCGGTGACCATCGCCCTGGCGCAGACCCGGCTGCTCGCCTATCTGCAGGACAGCGGCGCACTGCAGGACGGCCTGTCCCGCGCCGAGCAGCTCGAACTGATCCAGCAACGCACCGAAAGCCGAATCGACAAGCAGGAACGCCTGGCCAGCGGCGACCTCAGCGCCCAGGCCAACGCCACGCAGATGAGCGTACCGGCCTGGCTGATCTTCGGCATGTTCTTCGTGATGCTGCCCATGGCCGGCAGCTTCCAGCGCGAGCAGCAGAGTGGCGCACTACTGCGTTTCCGCTGCCTGGGCCTGGGGCTCGGCACCCTGGCGACGAGCAAGGTGCTGCCGTATCTGGCCATCAACCTGGTGCAGTTCGCGGTGCTGCTGAGCATCGGTGTGCACGGCTTGCCACTGGTCGGCCTGCCGGCGCTGGAACTCAACGGCAGCCTGCTTGCCTATGCCTGGCTGGCCATCAGCGTCGCCCTGGCCACCACCAGCCTGGGCCTGCTGTTGGCCGCCCTGGCGCGCAGCAGTGAACAAGCCCTATTGCTTGGCGGCGGGATCAATATCATCCTCGCAGCCATCGGCGGCATCATGGTGCCCAAGAGCGTGATGCCCGAGGCCATGCGCCAACTGGCAGAAGTATCTCCGATGAGCTGGGCACTGGACGCCTTTCTCACCCTGCTGGTGGGCCACGGCTCACTGAACGACGTAGCCCCCTGGTGCGCGCGCCTGCTGCTGTTTGCAGCGATAGCCGGCATCAGCGGCCTGTTCCTGTTTCACCAACGAGTACAGCAAACGCAATGGACCACACACTACTAGAAGAAAAGCTCAAGCAATTGCTGATTCGCGAGTGCGACAAAGAAGACGATATCGACTGGCAGAGCATTACCGACGACGAACCGCTGTTCGGCCAGCAGAGCCGCATCCAGATGGACAGCCTCGACGCCCTGCAGGTCTCCCTGGCGCTGCAGCAGCACTACGGGGTGCGCATCGAAGGCGCCCAGGATGGCCGCCGCATTCTCAATAGCATCGCCAGCATCGCGGCTTTTATCAGGCAACAGGCGTGACGCCCGTTTACCTGCAGCGCGGCGCCCTGCACAGCGCCCTCGGCATCGACCTGCGCGCCGCCAACGCCGCCCTGCGTAGCGGCGTGCGGCCAATTGCTGAAACCGTACTGCTGCACGAGTTGCAGGAACCACGGCCGTATCTGGCCGTGGTAGGCAACGAAACCCCGGGCGAGCATTTCGACCGGCTGATCCGCGAAACCCTGGGCGACGCGCCCGGCGCGCTGGACGACTGCCTGCTGATCGTCGCCAGCACCAGTCTGGATATCGACGAGCTGGAAGCGCAGGCCGCTCGAAATGGCGGCTTTCACCCGGATCACTCGACCTCCCTCGACCTGATCGCTGACCGCTTGCGCCAGCGTTGGGGCTTCAATGATGCCTTCACCCTCAACACCGCCTGTACCAGCGCCGCCAACGGCCTGCTCTACGGCGCCCGGATGCTCGCTGCCGGGCCCTATCGGCGGGTGCTGGTGCTGGCATTCGAAACACCCAGCGCCATCGCTCAGCAGGGCTTTGGCGCTCTGGGCCTGGTCTCGCCGAGCGGCGAGTACCGGCCCTTTCATCCGCAACGCGATGGCCTGGTGCTCGGCGAAGCCTACGCGGCCACCCTGCTGGCCCTGGAGCCCGGCCCGGCGCCGCTAGCACGCCTGCTTGGCGGCTTCAGCGCCTGCGACACCAACAGCCTGACCAATACCCGCGAAGACGGCAGCCATATCGAATGGGTGATGCGCCAAGCCCTGCGCAGCGCTGGCGTGGATGCCACGCAGATCGGCCTGGTCAAGCCCCACGGCACCGCCACCGGCGCCAACGACCGCGCCGAAAGCAACGGCGTAAGCCTGCTGTTCGGCGACGCGCTGCCGCCGCTCTGTGTGCTCAAGCCCTGGCTCGGCCACACCCTGGGCGCCTGCGGCCTGACCGAAACCCTGCTGCTGGTGGAAAACCTCGCCCACCTGCCCGCCTGCAATTACGCTGGTGACACGCTGCTGCCGCTGCCGAGCGAACCACTGGCGATCAGCGAAGGCAGCCTGCTGCTGGCCAACTACTTCGGCTTCGGCGGCAACAACGCCAGCCTGGTGTTGCAACGCGGCGCGGGAGACACACCATGAATCCAACCATCGCAGCCTGCAGCGTAAGCGGCGACGCACAGGACACCGACAAGGACCTGAAAGCCGCGCTGATCAACTGGCTGCCGACCACGCCGCGTCGCATCGATCGGCTGATCCTCCAGGCGCTGCTATGCACCGCGCCGCTCAAGGCCAAGATCCGCCGTGACTGCGGCCTGTACCTGGCCTCCCGCCATCCAGCGCGGGCCACCATGGGCTCGCTGCTCGACAGCGTGTGCGTGCACCAGCTGCAACCCAAGCCCTTCGAATTCGTCAACAGCGTCAGCAACGCCGCCGGCTTCCACGTCGCCGCACAACTGGGCTTGGAAGGCCCGAACCTGTTCATCGGCGCCGGCCCCAATGTATGGAAACACCTGCAGGCATTGGCTGGGCTGGACCTGGCCGACGGCCTGATCGGCCAGGCGCTACTGGTGATGATTGATGAAGACGACGAGTTCAAGGCGCAGGCGGTGCTAATTGAGAGACCAAGCCAGGCAGCGGATTTTGCCGGGCTGACAGCGGGGATCGATGTGCTGCAGTTGCAGCTCTAAATAGTGACTGTTTTGTGGTCGGAGGGACCATTCGTAGGATGGGTGCAACCCATCGGCAATTGATGGGTTTCACCCATCCTACGGACTGAATACTCGGAAAAAGCAAGACCGTTTAACGTCGAAAGACCCAAGCGGCCTTCCAGCGCCCCCGTGGGAGCGGGCCATGCCCGCGAATAATCTACAGGCTCTAGCCGCTCCTGAACGTATAAAGCTGCTGTGCTTCAGCCCTTACGCCTGGCCCAAGCCCCCAGCTCTTTCATCAAAACCCGCTCCTGGCTGGCAATCCCCCGCAGCATCTCGGCAATCGGCCGGAAGTCCGGTGCTTCGCCCTTGCTGCGGCTGGCGCGCACGCAGGCAGAGGCGAACTGGCGCCAGTCGTCGCCCACCGCGGTCAGGCGCGTCGAGGCTTCGCGCAAGGTGGCGTCGCCGATCTTCTCGCCGGCCTCCTGCAAAAAACTCGCGTACATGAAGCGAAAACCGGCGCCGCCGGTGCCGATCTCTTCCTGCATGCGCACGATGTGGGTGAGGTACAGGCGGTTGTATTTGGCCTGAACCGGGTCGAGTTTCTCCACGCAGCTGGCCAGGTGGCGGATACCGCGAATTCCGATCCACGGCAGCGGCAGGCCATCGAGGATGCGCGTGGTGGACAGCACGCTCTGGCGAATCAGCCGCTGCCAGTCCTGCTCGGGCGGCACATCGTCCAGGTAATACATCAGCCCCTTGGCCGCCAGGGCGCCCTTGGCGAAGCGCGCCTTCTGCAGGTCCGCGGCGGCGCAGCGCACCGGCGCCTCGAACACCGGGTCGCTGAGCAGGTAGTCGTCGCCCTCGCGCCCATAGGCCAGCAGGTTGTGGGCATTGAAGTGAAAGCGCATCTCCGGCGGGAAGTACGGCAGCCAAAACACCGAGCTCTGCAGGCCGACCAGGCGGCCGCCATCCAACGCTTCGTCGAGGGCCTGACGGCCCTGCTCGGGGTTGTTGAAGGTGCGGCTGGTCAGGCGCACGCCGAGGCGCTTGCTGAGCGTCTTGATCAGGTGCCGCGGCGGCATGCGGTAGGCAATCAGTGGCATGCCGCCGAGTTTGACGATCGGCAGGTAGGCAAATGCCAGACCCGAGGCCAGGCCGAAGGCCATCGGCTCGCTCATCGGCAAACCGGCCTGGGTCAGCAGGCTGGCCATCACGCCGCTTTCACAGTGGGCGCTCTGGCGGTGTTCGAACGCGCTCATGGCAATTCCTTCTGGTAGCGACGCAGTTCTTCGACGCTCAAACCAAAGGCTTCGGCGTAGCGGGCCAGCAGCGAATCGCTCAGGCGCCGGTAGATTTCGGGGCGAAAGTGCCGGCGCACGCGCCATTGCCAGAGCCCGGCAATCTGCGCCAGGGCGGGCAGGTCCATGCGGTAGCGGTACATCAGGCACTCGAGCGGCGACGCTTCGCCGCGCTGCCAGGCGGCGTGAGCCTCGGCTTCCTGGGCCTGCAGCTCGGCGACCGCCAGCTGGGTGGAATAGGACTCGGGCTCCCAGCCGGCGCTCGGCGCGCCCTGATACCGGCCCTTGTCATCGACGGCATAGAGCAGTTTGCTGTGCCCGCCGTAAGCGGAATCCGGGTCCTGGGGAACCTCGTCAAGCTTCATCGCCAACCACCGTCAGGTGCATGAACGCACTGGAGAAACGCCCGCTTTCCGGCACGTAGCAGAGCAGCTTCTGGCCACTGCGCAGATGCCCGCCGTTGAACAGTTCTTCTAAGATGATGAAGATCGACGCTGCGCCGGTATTGCCCTTGCTCGTCAGGTTGGTGAACCAGCGCGCCATGGGAATCGGTAGGTCGACCTCGGCCAGGCCGGCCGCCAGGCGCTCGCGGAAGAATTCGGACGAGTAATGCGGCAGGAACCAGTCGATGTCCGCCACACGCAACTCGCGGCGCGCCATGATGCGGCGCAGCGCCTCGACCACGGTGAGGCGCACGATGTTGTCGTTGAGCAGTTTGACGTCCTGCTTGACCGCCATCACCGAGCGCTGCGCGCGCTGCTCGGCGTCATAGCTTGTCCAGCCACGCAGCTCGCCACCTTCCATCTCCGCACCGGCATACATGCAGGCCGACATCTGATCAGCGAAGGAGACGATGTCCAGCCAGTCGATGCGCAGGCTCAGGCCCTTCGAATTGGGGCGGTCCTGCAGCAGCACCGCGCCGGCGCCGTCGGAGAGCATCCAGCGCAGAAAGTCCTTCTCGAAGGCGATTTCCGGGTGCGTCTCCAGCTCGTCGACACGGCTCTCGTATTCGGCGTTGAAGTTACGCGCCTGCATCATCGCCGAGGCCACCTCCGAGCCGCAGGCCACGGCGTTGCAGCTCTGCCCGCTGGCCACGCTCATCCAGGCGTATTTCAGGGCAGTCATCCCGCACACGCAGATGCCGGCAGTGGTCGCCACTTCGCAGGGCGGGTTGCCCAGCTCGCCATGCACCATGACCGCATGGCCGGGCATCACCTGGTCAGGCGACGAGGTACTGGCCACCAGACACTCAAGCGTATTCAGGTCGAAGCCATCGCCGGCCAGGCCGCGAATCGCCTCGGCGCTGAGCTGGGCGTTGTTCATGCTCGGCTCGCCGGTGCGCGGATCGATGACGTAGTGGCGCTGCTGGATGCCGTTGCGACGCAGGATCAGCTTGCGCGCCCGTGACGGCTTGTCGCCGACCATGCCGAGGCGTGCTTCCATCTGTTCGTTGTCGACTGGCTCGTGGGGCAGGCAGGTACTGATGCGATTGATGAATACGGGTGTAGCCATAAACTTGTCCTCGGCCTGCGTCACTCGCCGGAAGGCCCGGCGAAATAGGCCTTTTCACGCTGGATGCGCGCCTTGGAGAGCGGCGCCAGCAACTTCTTCAGCACCGCGGTGATCGGCACCACGGTGATGATCAGGCAGATCAGAAAAACGATGTAGACCACCAGTCCTGCACCACGGCGTCGGCTTTGCTGCGGCCCGAGCGCCGACAGCAGGCGGCTCCACAGGGTGAAGCTGCGATTGCCGACCTTCTCGCTGGCGATCAGCTTCTCGTCCACTTTCACCGCGCCCAGGCCGCTGAGCATCGGCTGCTCGATAGGCTGCTGGTCCGCCAGCAGGCGGCGCGCCATGGCCTCGCCAAAGCGGCTGGCGGCGGCGATTTCCGTCTCGTCGATACCGGCGCGCGGCACCCAGCTGTAGGGCTTCTGCCGGCCTGTGAACATCCACAGCGGCGTAGCCAGAAAGCTGGCCGCCGTGCCGCAGGCATCGGTTAGAACCACGTTGTCGACCAGTTTCGCACCCAACGCCTGCAGGCGCGCCTTGACCTTTTCCTGGGCCATCAGCCACATGTTGCGGCAACCGATCAGGGTCACCACCGGCGAGCCTTTGAGCAACTGCGCGGCCTCGGGAGAGGCGAGAAAACTGGTGCAGGGCAGCGAGGGCGACAGGAACCACACCTGGTAGGCGAGAATGATCAGGTCATAACGCTTGTCGGGGTCGACGGCCAACGGCAGCAGCGGCTGTGGTTTCATCAGTACGGTTTCCGGGAAGATCCGGAAGAAGCCGAGAAAGGGCCAGGGAAAGGGAAACGGCTGGGCGGGTTGCAGGGCCAGGAAGTCGACCTGCACGCCGTCACTCGCCTGCAAGGGCACACAGACCGATTGCACCAGGCGGTTCAATTGGCCAGTCTGTGAGAAGTGAACGACGAGAACCTGACGCATTTTTTAAGCGAATCCCTGCAAAATAGGCGGATTATGCCACAGAGACGTCTTCAAATCGTAACCAAACGCTGCGCGGCATGCGCAGTGGTTCTCCTGTTTGGCACGTTGTCGGCCCAGGCGGGGGATCTCTTGGTGCGCGTGCAAGGCAAGCAGAGTGATGCGCCGCTGTACTTGGGGCTGGTCGCCGCTGACCAGCCCGACTGGGAGCCGCTGCTGCGCACCCAGCAGGGCAACGGCGAACAGCTGATCGTCAAGGACGTGCCGCCCGGGCGGTTTGCCCTGCAGCTGTATCAGGACAGCAACGGCAACGGCAGGCTCGACCTCAGCCCCCGCGGCATTCCGCTGGAGCCGGTCGGCTTTTCCAGCAACCCGACCTTGCTCAAGGGCAAGCCTGCGCCCGAGGCGGCGCAGTTCGGGCATGGCGAAGACGACACGCTGATCGACATCCGCCTGCACTCGCCTCGCGGCAAGCCACAGGCGAACTGACCAGGATCAGCCGTGGTATTGGGCCGACAGCTCGTGCACCGCTTCGAGGAAGGCGCCAGCATGAGCCGGATCCACTTCAGGAGTAATGCCATGGCCCAGGTTGAAGACATGGCCTGTGCCATTGCCATAGCTCTCGAGAATGCGCGCGACTTCGGCGCGGATCGCAGCCGGTTTGGCGTACAGCACGGTCGGGTCCATGTTGCCCTGCAGGGCCACCTGATTGCCGACGCGGCGGCGCGCCTCGCCAATATCGCAGCTCCAGTCCAGGCCCAGCGCATCGGCGCCAGTAGCGGCCATGGACTCCAGCCACAGGCTGCCATTCTTGGTGAACAGGATCACCGGAATCTTGCGGCCATCCTGCTCGCGGATCAGCCCGTCGACGATCTTCTGCATGTAGGCCAGGGAGAACGTCTGGTACGCCGCCGACGACAGGTTGCCGCCCCAGGTATCGAAGATCTGCACCGCCTGGGCGCCCGCGCGAATCTGCCCATTGAGGTAGGCGGTCACCGATTGCGCCAGCTTGTCGAGCAGCACGTGCATGGCCTCGGGCTGGTCATAGACCATCGCCTTGATCTTGCGGAAGTCCTTCGACGAGCCGCCCTCGACCATGTAGGTCGCCAGGGTCCAGGGACTGCCGGAAAAGCCGATCAGCGGCACCCGGCCGTTCAGCGCCGACTTGATGGTGCGCACCGCATCCATCACGTAGCCCAGATCCTGTTCCGGATCGGGAATCGGCAGCGCATCGATATCCGCCGCGCTGCTGATCACCTTCCTGAAGCGCGGACCTTCGCCGGTCTCGAAATACAAGCCCTGGCCCATGGCGTGGGGAATGGTGAGGATGTCCGAGAAAAGGATCGCGGCGTCGAGCTGCGGGTAGCGGTCCAACGGCTGCAGGGTGACTTCGCAGGCGAACTCGGGATTCATCATCAGGCTCATGAAGTCCCCGGCTTTGGCGCGGCTGGCGCGGTATTCGGGCAGGTAACGACCGGCCTGGCGCATCATCCATACCGGCGTGACGTCGACGGGCTGCTTGAGCAGGGCACGAAGGAAGCGGTCGTTCTTCAGGGCAGTCATGGCAGCATCCAGCGAAAAAAGTGTGGGCATTTTCGCAGAGCGCCAAGCAAAAGGCACGGCGAGTGCCGTGCCTTTTCTCTATCGGGTCAATTTGTCGCGGGCAACTGCCTGACGGCTCGCCGAGCGCTGTCGCTTAGACGCCCAGATAGTCGAGGATGCCTTCGGCAGCATTGCGCCCTTCATAGATGGCAGTGACCACCAGGTCTGAGCCGCGCACCATGTCACCGCCGGCGAACACTTTCGGGTTGCTGGTCTGGTGCTTGAAGGTGGCCTTTTCCGGAGCGACCACACGGCCCTGGGTATCGATACGGATATCGAACTCCTCGAACCACGGCGCCGGGCTCGGGCGGAAGCCGAAGGCGATCAGCACGGCTTCGGCCGGGATGATTTCCTCGGAGCCCGGGATCGGCTCGGGGCTGCGACGGCCACGGGCATCTGGCTCGCCGAGACGGGTCTCGACCACCTTGACGCCTTCGACCTTGTCTTCTCCGACGATGGCGATGGGCTGGCGGTTGAACAGGAATTTCACGCCCTCTTCCTTGGCGTTCTTCACTTCCTTGCGCGAGCCAGGCATGTTCGCTTCGTCGCGGCGGTAGGCGCAGGTGACGGCCTTGGCGCCCTGGCGGATCGAGGTGCGGTTGCAGTCCATCGCGGTGTCGCCACCGCCGAGCACCACGACGCGCTTGCCCTTCATGTCGACGAAGTCTTCCGGCGATTTCTCGAAACCAAGGTTGCGGTTGACGTTGGCGATCAGGAAATCCAGAGCATCGTGGACGCCCGGCAGATCCTCACCCGGGAAGCCGCCTTTCATGTAGGTGTAGGTGCCCATGCCCATGAACACGGCATCGTACTCATCCAGCAGCTGCTGCAGGGTGACGTCCTTGCCCACTTCGGTGTTCAGGCGGAACTCGATGCCCATACCGGTGAACACTTCGCGGCGGTTGCTGAGCACGCTCTTTTCCAGCTTGAACTCGGGGATGCCGAAGGTCAGCAGGCCACCGATTTCCGGGTTCTTGTCGAACACCACCGGGGTTACGCCGTTGCGCACCAGCACATCGGCACAGCCCAGGCCAGCAGGGCCGGCACCGATCACCGCAACGCGCTTGCCGGTCGGCTTGACCTTGGACATGTCCGGGCGCCAGCCCATGGCGAAGGCGGTATCGGTGATGTACTTCTCCACCGAACCGATGGTCACCGCGCCGAAACCGTCGTTGAGGGTACAGGCGCCCTCACAGAGACGATCCTGCGGGCAAACGCGACCGCAGACTTCCGGCAGGGTATTGGTCTGGTGGCTCAGCTCGGCAGCGGCCAGGATGTTGCCTTCGGAGACCAGCTTCAACCAGTTGGGGATGAAGTTGTGCACCGGGCACTTCCACTCGCAATACGGGTTGCCGCAACCCAGGCAGCGATGCGCCTGGTCGCTGGCCTGGGCCGGCTTGAAGGTGTCGTAGATCTCGACGAACTCTTTCTTGCGCTGGCGCAGCAGCTTCTTCTTCGGGTCTTTACGCCCGACTTCGATGAACTGGAAGTCGTTATTCAGACGTTCAGCCATGTCATAAACCTCTTAGCAGCAGCGCCGGGCGGTACGCCCAGAGCTGCGAGACAATCACGTTGAGCGACGGCCCTGCTGTCAAGGCACGCCGCTTGAAGCTGCTTATTGCGGGTTGGCGCGGATGCTGGAGAGCAGCGACTTGAGGTTCGCGGCCTTGGGCTTGACCAGCCAGAACTTGCGCAGGTAGTCGTCCAGGTTTTCCAGCAGGTTACGGCCCCACTCGCTCGACGTCTCTTCGACGTATTCGACCAGCACGCGCTCCAGGTGGCTACGATAGGCCTCCATGGACTCGCTGTTGATGCGCTGGATTTCCACCAGCTCATGGTTCACGCGGTCGTAGAAGCTGTTGTCCAGATCGAGCACATAGGCGAAGCCGCCGGTCATGCCGGAACCGAAGTTGTAGCCGGTCTTGCCCAGTACGCAGACGAAACCGCCAGTCATGTACTCGCAGCAGTGGTCGCCCACGCCCTCGACCACCGCATGGGCGCCGGAGTTGCGCACGGCGAAACGCTCGCCCGCGGTACCCGCGGCGAACAGCTTGCCGCCGGTAGCACCGTACAGGCAGGTGTTACCGATGATGGCGCTGTCCTGGGTGGCGAACGGGCTGCCCTTCGGCGGCACGATCACCAGCTTGCCAGCGGTCATGCCCTTGCCGACGTAGTCGTTGGCGTCACCTTCGAGGTACAGGTTCAGGCCGCCGGCGTTCCACACGCCGAAGCTCTGCCCGGCCGTGCCCTTGAAGCGGAAGGTGATCGGCGCCTTGACCATGCCCTGGTTGCCATGCACCCGGGCGATCTCACCGGACACGCGGGCACCGATGGAACGGTCACAGTTGCAGATGTCGAGTTCGAACTCGCCGCCAGTGGCGCCATCGATGGCCGACTTGGCCATCGACAGCATTTCCTCGGCCAGCAGACCCTGGTCGAACGGCGGGTTGCGGTCGACTTCGCAGAACTGTGGCTTGTCCGCCGGGATGTGGTCGCTGCCCAGCAGCGGGGTCAGATCCAGGTGGTTCTGCTTGGCGCTTTCGCCTGGCAGCACGTCGAGCAGGTCAGTACGGCCGATCAGCTCGCCGAGGCTGCGCACGCCCAGCTTGGCCAGCCACTCGCGGGTTTCCTCGGCCACATAGGTGAAGAAATTCACCACCATGTCGACGGTACCGATGAAGTGGTCCTTGCGCAGCTTGTCGTTCTGGGTGGCCACGCCGGTGGCGCAGTTGTTCAGGTGGCAGATGCGCAGGTACTTGCAACCCAGGGCGACCATAGGCGCGGTGCCGAAGCCGAAGCTTTCGGCGCCGAGGATAGCGGCCTTGATCACGTCCAGGCCGGTTTTCAGGCCGCCGTCGGTCTGTACCCGTACCTTGCCGCGCAGGTCGTTGCCGCGCAGGGTCTGGTGGGTTTCCGCCAGGCCCAGCTCCCACGGTGCGCCGGCGTACTTGATGGAGGTCAGCGGCGAGGCGCCGGTACCGCCGTCATAGCCGGAGATGGTGATCAGGTCGGCGTAGGCCTTGGCGACACCGGCGGCGATGGTGCCGACGCCGGCTTCGGAGACCAGCTTCACCGAGACCAGGGCGCTGGGGTTGACCTGCTTGAGGTCATAGATCAGCTGCGCCAGGTCTTCGATGGAGTAGATGTCGTGGTGCGGCGGCGGCGAGATCAGCGTCACGCCCGGCACCGCATAGCGCAGCTTGGCGATCAGGCCGTTGACCTTGCCGCCTGGCAGCTGACCGCCCTCGCCCGGCTTGGCGCCCTGGGCGACCTTGATCTGCAGCACTTCGGCGTTGACCAGGTATTCCGGGGTCACGCCAAAACGGCCAGTGGCGATCTGCTTGATCTTCGAACTCTTGATGGTGCCGTAGCGCGCCGGGTCTTCGCCGCCCTCACCGGAGTTGGAGCGCGCGCCCAGGCGGTTCATCGCCTCGGCCAGCGCTTCGTGGGCCTCCGGCGACAGCGCGCCGAGGGAGATACCAGCGGCGTCGAAACGTTTGAAGATCGACTCCAGCGGCTCGACTTCGTCCAGGCTCAGCGGCTGGTCGGCCAGCTTGACCTGCAGCAGGTCGCGCAGCATCGACACCGGGCGGGTATCCACCAGCGCGGTGTATTCCTTGAATTTCTCGTAGCTGCCCTGCTTGACCGCGGCCTGCAGGGTGTTAACCACGTCCGGGTTGTAGGCGTGGTATTCGCCGCCATAGACGAACTTGAGCAAACCGCCCTGCTGGATCGCCTTGCGGTTGTTCCAGGCTTCGGCGGCCAAGGCTTTCTGCTCGGCTTCCAGGTCGACGAAACGCGCGCCCTTGAGGCGGCTCGGCACGCCACGGAAGCACAGGTCGGTGACCTCGTCGGCCAGGCCGACGGCCTCGAACAGCTGGGCACCGCGGTAGGAACCGACGGTGGAGATACCCATCTTCGAGAGAATCTTCAAGAGGCCCTTGGAGATGCCCTTGCGGTAATACTTGAAGACTTCGTACAGATCGCCCAGCACTTCGCCGGTGCGGATCAGGTCGCCGAGCACTTCGTAGGCCAGGAACGGGTAAACCGCCGAGGCGCCGAAACCGATCAGCACCGCGTAATGGTGCGGGTCACGGGCGGTGGCGGTTTCCACCAGAATATTGCAGTCGCAACGCAGGCCGGTCTCGGTCAGGCGGTGGTGCACCGCGCCAGTGACCAGTGCGGCGTGGGCCGGCAGCTTGCCCGGCGCGATATGGCGGTCGGTCAGCACCAGCAGCACTTTGCCGGAACGCACGGCTTCTTCGGCCTGATCGGCCATGTTGCGCACGGCCGCTTCCAGGCCGATCGATTCGTCGTAGTTGAGGTCGATGATCTGCCGCTCGAAGCCCGGGCGGTCCAGGTTCATCAGGGTGCGCCACTTGGCCGGAGAGATCACCGGCGAGCTGAGGATCACGCGAATGGCGTGCTCGGGCGACTCCTCGAAGATGTTGCGTTCGGCCCCGAGGCAGATCTCCAGCGACATGACGATAGCTTCACGCAGCGGGTCGATCGGCGGGTTGGTGACCTGGGCGAACTGCTGGCGGAAATAGTCGTACGGCGAGCGCACGCGCTGACTCAGCACGGCCATCGGCGTGTCGTCACCCATGGAGCCGACCGCTTCCTGGCCCTGCTCGGCGAGCGGACGCAGCACCTGGTCACGCTCCTCGAAGGTGACTTGGAACATCTTCATGTATTGCTTGAGCTGGTCGGCCTCGTAGAAGGCCGAGCCATGGTCGTTGTCTTCCATGGTCGCGCGCACGCGCAGCGCGCTCTTGCGCAGCCACTGCTTGTAGGGGTGGCGCGACTTGAGGCGGTTGTCGATGTCGTCGGTGGTCAGCACCTGGCCGGTTTCGGTGTCCACGGCAAGGATCTGGCCCGGGCCGACCCGGCCTTTGGCGACCACGTCCTCGGGCTGGTAATTCCACACGCCGATTTCCGAAGCCAGCGTGATGTAGCCATTGGTGGTGGTCACCCAGCGTGCCGGGCGCAGGCCGTTGCGGTCGAGCAGGCACACGGCATGGCGGCCGTCGGTCAGCACCACGCCGGCCGGACCATCCCAGGGCTCCATGTGCATGGAGTTGTATTCGTAGAACGCGCGCAGGTCGGCGTCCATGGTCTCGACGTTCTGCCAGGCCGGCGGAATGATCATGCGCACGCCGCGGAACAGGTCGATGCCGCCGGTGACCATCAGTTCGAGCATGTTGTCCATGCTCGAGGAGTCGGAACCGACACGGTTGACCAGTGGGCCAAGCTCGTCGAGGGCCGGGATCTGGCCATTCTCGAACTTGGTACGGCGCGCCTGGGCCCAGTTGCGGTTGCCGGTAATGGTGTTGATCTCGCCGTTGTGGGCGAGGAAGCGGAACGGCTGAGCCAGCGGCCACTTCGGCAGGGTATTGGTGGAAAAGCGCTGGTGAAACACGCAGATGGCGGTCTGCAGGCGCTCGTCACCCAGGTCCGGGTAGAACTGCTGCAGGTCGGCCGGCATCATCAGGCCTTTGTAGATGATGGTCTTGTGCGAGAAGCTGCAGATGTAGTGCTCGGTGTCGGCGGCATTGGCCACCGAGGAACGGCGACGGGCGCAGAACAGCTTGATGGCGAATTCCTGGTCGCTCAGGCCTTCACCGCCGATGAACACCTGCTCGATCTGCGGCAAACGCTCGAGCGCCAGCTGGCCGAGCACACTGGTATCCAGCGGCACCTTGCGCCAGCCGACCAGGTTCAGGCCGGCAGCCTGGATCTCGCGGTTCATGTTCTCGCGGGCAGTGCTGGCCTTGGCGTCATCCTGGTTGAGGAAGACCATGCCGACGGCATATTGCTTGGGTAGTTCGACGCCAAAGGTGTCCTTGGCGATGGCGCGCAGGAACAGATCGGGCTTTTGAATCAGCAAACCGCAACCGTCACCGGTCTTGCCATCGGCGTTGATGCCACCACGGTGGGTCATACAGGTCAGTGCTTCGATCGCCGTCTGCAACAGGTGATGGCTGGCCTCACCTTGCATGTGGGCGATCAGGCCGAAGCCGCAGTTATCCTTGAACTCATCAGGACGGTACAAACCTGCTTTCATAAGGGACTCTCACCAGACAGCCTTTCTCAGGCGTTTTCTCTAATCCGCGCGCAGGTCTAGACGCCGCGTTGCGCAGGCAAACGGAGGGCATTGTACATAGCGAGATAGACGTCACAAAGAACAATGTGACGAAAAACAGGAATAAAATGTCGCAAAAACGAAAGAGCCCGTTAAGTCAGTTTCTGCGTAACGGGCTCTTTCGATCAGTTGGCCATTTCCTGGGTGACGCTGGCGAAGGTCTTCGGCCAGGGCTTCCCGGCCTGAACCTTGGCAGGCAGGGTCTTCACGGCAGCCTGGGCGGCATCGCGGCTGGCAAAACTACCATAAGTGATGACGAAAAGTGGCTTACCCTGGTGCATCTTCTTGAAGTAGCGGTACTGCGCGCCGTTCTGGCTGACGAAGGAGCGTGCCGCGGCTTCCGTGCTGGTACCCAGCACCTGAAGGGTAAAGTGGGCCTTGTTCTGCGACGCGTACCAGCCATTGGCTTGCGAACCGCCTGCCGCAGCCGGTGCCTGGGTGGCGGGAGCCGGCCGGGCAGCCTGCGCAGGCTGGGTTGCGGGTTTGGGTTGCTCAACCGGTTTCGGCTGCTGAGCGACTTTGGGCTGTTCGGATGGCTTCGGTTGCGGCGCGGCCGGCGTGGTCACTTGTGGGGCCGGAGTCGGCGCTGGTGCATTCTGCGCCGTAGCAGGAGGCAGGGTCACCGGCGCGGCCGGCGTGGACTCGGGCAACTCCACATTGGCCTCACCGTCCGTTTCGCCAGCCGCCTGGGCCAGCGGCTGACGGATCACCGGCTGGGATTGACCTACCAGGGGCAACGGCAATGGCTGATTGCTGCCGGCAAACTCGATCGGCGGCTTGCCATCAGCGCCCTGCTCGGCACTTGCCGGAGCGCTTGGCGCCGTTTGCGGCTGTGGTGCACTACCCATGGGCAACTGAGCCTGGGTCGGCGCCGGGGCCTGTGCATCGGTCGGTTCGGAGCGGCCCTGCATCAGCAGCGCGGCAGCTACACCGACAGCGACCACGCCAAGGGCCAGCAGGTGCTTCTTCGGCAGCTTGAGCGCCAAGCCACCGGCCTTAGCCGCGCCACGGCGCGAAGCCATGGCGTCGATCAGCACCTCGCGCGCGACCCGATTGATCTCACCAGGCCAGCCGCCGGAGCGCTCGTGGATCAGCTCGACCTGCTCGTCGGACAAGAGCTCGATGCCCTGGGCCGCCCCATCCAGGCGTACGGCCAGGTATTCGCGAGTTTCCTCTTCGCTGTACGGTTCGAGTTCGATAATGTGGAACGACTCTTCGCCGTTGCTCAGCGCATCCAGGCGACCGATCAGATCGGTGTCGGCGAACAGGAAAACGTGAGGGCGCCCTTCGGCATTGCCCTGGGCCAGTATCAGCAGCTCATCGATCGCTGCGTCGCTGAGCTCTTCGGCATCGTCGATCAGCAGGTAGACTTCCTGGCCGGTCAGCGACAGCTGGCCGACCTGACCGAGCAGTGCGGCACGATCGGTCTGCTGCGTATTCAAACCCTGGGCGATGTGGCGCATTAGGGTCGCCGGATCGGCAGCGCCCTGGGCCGAAACCACCACATTATGCACGGCCTGCTTGTTGGTGCTGGCCACCAGCGCCTGCCGCAGCAGGGTCTTGCCGCTACCCTCCGGGCCGGTGACCACCAGCAGCAACTGGCTATAGCGCGCCAGGTGATGCAACTGCCCGAGCACCGGCTTGCGTTGCGCCGGGAAGAACTTGAAACCAGGCACCCGCGCCGCGAACGGGTCGTGGGTGAACTGGTAGTGATCGAGAAATGCTTCGTCGGCGTGCAAACTGGTCATTGAATACTCACTGATTGTTAAGCCGGGCCACCAGCGCCGGGTAATCGGCGGCCAGGGTGGCACTCAATATCTCTGCCGGGTAATCGCTGGTCACCACCGCCTCGCCCAGCGAACGCAGCAGCACCAGGCGCAATTGACCATCCAGCACCTTCTTGTCCACGGCCATGTGCGCTAGGAACTGCTCGGGCGTCATATCCCGGGGCGGCACCACAGGCAAGCCGGCAGCCTGGAACAGACGAATACCACGATCGCGCTCGTCGGCATCGATCCAACCCAGGCGATGAGACATCTCCAGAGCCATCACCGTTCCTGCCGCCACGGCTTCACCATGTAACCAGACGCCATAGCCCATCTGCGTCTCGATGGCGTGACCGAAGGTATGCCCCAGATTCAGGGTGGCGCGCACGCCGGTTTCCTTCTCGTCAGCACCGACCACCCGGGCCTTGGCCGCACAGGAACGCTCGATGGCCTCGGTCAAAGCGGCCTGATCCAGGCTGCGCAATGCGGCCATGTTCTCCTCGAGCCAGTCGAGAAACGGCGCGTCACAGATCAGCCCGTACTTGATGACCTCGGCAAGGCCCGCCGACAGCTCACGCGGCGGCAGGGTATCCAGGCTGCGCGTATCGATCAGCACGGCTTGCGGCTGGTAGAACGCACCGACCATGTTCTTGCCCATCGGATGATTGATACCGGTCTTGCCACCTACGGAGGAATCGACCTGGGACAGCAGCGTGGTCGGCAACTGGATGAAGTTCACGCCACGCTGATAGCAGGCTGCAGCGAAGCCAGCCATATCGCCGATCACCCCGCCCCCCAGGGCCAGAACGGTCGTGCGCCGGTCATGGCGCGCGCCGAGCAGGCCATCGAAAATGCTCTGCAGGGTTTCCCAGTTCTTGAACGCCTCGCCATCGGGCAGCACGATCGGGGTGACGCGGTAATCGGCGAGCGTGTCCTGCAGCGCTTGCAGATACAGCGGCGCGATGGTCTCGTTGGTGACGATCGCCACCTGGCGCCCGACGATGTGCTGCGCCAGCAAGTCGGCGCGGCTCAGCAGGCCAGCCCCGATATGAATGGGGTAGCTGCGCTCAGCGAGATCAACATGAAGTGTTTGCATGGAGCCCCCGATTGAAAAAGGGCTCTAGGATAGCGCAGTTCTGCCCTGTCATTAACGGGGCGCCAGCGCTTCCAGCCGCTCGAGAATTTCCTGAACCACCATTCGCGGCGGACGCTCATCGGTCTCGATGATCACGTCAGCGATTTCCCGATAAAGCGGATCACGGATGGCGAGCAGATCAGCCAGCACCTGCCCGGGATTGGGTGCACGCAGCAAAGGCCGGTTGCGATCACGAGCCGTGCGGTCGATCTGCTGCTCTACGGAAGCATGCAAATAAACAACGCGGCCACTGCTTCGCAATGCCTGACGATTCTGCGGCCGCAAAACCGCACCACCGCCAGTAGCCAGCACCAGGCCATCGAATTCGCACAACGAACAGATCACCGCCTGCTCGCGCTCGCGGAAACCCTGCTCACCCTCGACATCGAAAATCCATGGAATATCGGCGCCGGTACGCTGCTCGATCTCCTTGTCGGAGTCCTTGAATGGCAACCGCAGCTCTTTGGCAAGCAAACGCCCGATGGTGCTTTTTCCAGCACCCATCGGGCCGACAAGGATCAGATTACGCACAACTTACTGGCTCACAGCCACCGCAGAAGTGTTCATGATGCGCGGAGTGAGGAAAACCAGCAACTCGGTCTTGTTGTCGTTGACGGTATCGCGCCGGAAGAGGCGACCGAGATAAGGCACATCACCAAGGAACGGTACCTTTTCGGTAGACTTCGTCTGCGTATTTTCGAATACCCCACCAATGACGATAGTCTCGCCATCGGCTACCAGGACCTTGGCATTGACCTCGTTCTTGCTGATCGGCGGAACCCCATTTAATTCATTCTGATAGTCAGGCGCATCCTTGTTGACCTTGACCTCCATGATAATGCGGTTGTCAGGGGTGATTTGCGGGGTTACCTCAAGAGACAACGCAGCCTCCTTGAACGATGTGCTTGTCGCGCCGCTGGAGCTGGCCTCTTGATAAGGGATTTCCTGACCTTTGAGAATTTTCGCGGTTTCTTTATCCGAGGTCACGACCTTGGGTTGGGAAACGACTTCACCGTTACCTGAGCTCTCCATGGCAGACAACTGGAGGTCGATAATCGCGCTGTTGGTAACAAAACCTATACCGATCCCAGAGGTACTATTCGCTACCCCCATGTCGACAAACGGCGTTGGTGAGCTACCCGAGCTACTCCCGCCACCGGCAGCGGCAGCCGTGGGCAATGTGCAGTTCCCGGCGAACGGTCCACAGCCACTACTGGTAGTACCGGTCGCATCCCTAATGCCTACGTTGCCATCTTTACCGTACGCGGTGTAACGCGAGCCAGCACCTATTGCTCCACCCCAACGAACACCCAGCGCCTTGCTGTAGTTAACGTTCGCTTCAACAATACGCGCTTCGATCATCACCTGACGAACCGCTACATCGAGCTGCGCCACGATACGACGCAGCTCATCCAATCGCTCCTGAGTCTGGTAGGCAATGATACTGTTGGTACGTTCATCGACCGTGATGGAGCCACGGTCATCCGGCACGCCGCCATCGGCACTGGTCACCGACTGGAACAGCTTGGCCATGTCGGCAGCCTTGGCGTAGTTGACCTGAATCAGCTCACGACGCAGCGGCGCCAATTCAGCGATCTGCTTCTGCGATTCCAGCTCCTGCTTCTCACGCGCCGCAATCTCCTCGGCTGGCGCGACCAGCAATACATTGCCGACCTGACGCTTGTCCAAGCCCTTGGTTTTCAGCACCAGATCCAGCGCCTGATCCCACGGCACATTCTGCAGACGCAGGGTGATATTGCCGGCCACCGTGTCACTGGCGACCAGGTTCAGATCGGTGAAGTCGGCGATCAGCTGCAGCACCGAGCGCACGTCGATGTCCTGGAAGTTCAGCGACAACTTCTCGCCGGTATAGGCGAAGCGATCAGCCTGACGCTTCTCTGCATCTTCCTGGGTCAGCGGCTTGACGCTGAGGGTCAGCTTGTTTTCGGTCTGGTAGGCCAGGTAGTCGAAGGCACCCACCGGCTCGATGACGATACTGGCATCATCGCCTTTGCCAGTGGCACTGACGAACTGCACGGGCGTGGCGAAGTCCTTGACGTCCAAGCGCACACGCAGAGCTTCAGGAAGCTGGGTGCGATTGAAGTTGAGGATGATCTTGCCGCCGCGCTCTTGAATATCCGGGCTGACGGACGCATCGGACAGGTTGATGACGACATTGCCCTCACCCTGCTCACCGCGCTGGAAGTCGATATTGCTGATCGACTTGTTCACGGCGCCGAATACCTTCGGAGCGGCCGGCGCGGAAACTGGCGCTGCAGCCTGAGCAGGACGCGGGGCCGCTGCGGCGGGCGCAGTCACGGGCGCTGCAGCGGTCGTGGTCGCCGACGTGGCCACGCCGGTGCCGACCTGCACGAACAGATTATTGCCTTCGGTGCGAGTGTTGTAAGGCGACAGGTTGGTCAGGTTGATGATCAGCCGCGTACGATCCTTGGCCTCCACAACCGTGACGCTGCGCGCATTACCCATGCCCAGCTCGCGATTCTTCACGCCCAGCTTGTTGGATACGCCCGGCAGATCCAGGGCGATACGCGCCGGCTGCTCGATGGTATAGCCGCGGGGCGCTGCCACCGGCTCATCAAAAGACAGTTTCAACTCGACACGGTCACCCGGCAGAGCAGCCACATCCAGCGCCTGCAGATTGGCGGCCAGAACGGCAGGAGAGAGCATAGCCACCAGCAGCGAAATGCTGAGGCGAGAGAGGGAGCTGTTCATGCTTGGGTTCCGTTTGGCAGACCGGTTATTTCTATTCATGGATCACCTCGCTCCTCAGGAGCGCTCCTTCAGAGTGAGGGTGCGAGGACGTTCGAGCCAGCCGCCCTCACCGTCCGGGACGATCTCGACCACGTCGATCTTGGCACTGTCGATGGCAACGATGCGGCCCTCATTGCGTCCCAGGTAATCCCCGACCTTGACGCGATGAACACCACCGGCACCGCTTACCAACGCGAACGAACCCTTGTCATTGGCCAGGGTTCCGACCATCTCGAACAGCTCGATATTGAACCCTTCGAGGAACTGCTTGACGCGCGTCTCGTCGGGCTTGATTTCCTTGCTGCCTTTCGCCCGGGCGACCATATCGATCTTCACCGGCGGCTGGAAAGGGCTACGCAGAGCAGCGGCACTGTAGGTAAAGCTTTCGTAGGGCTCGGGTTGCGGCAGGGGCTCTATCTGCCCTTTCGGCCGTGCCCGCACTTCATCCATGTAGGCTTGCAAATCACTGAAGTCACCACCGCCGCAGCCACTCAGGGTCACCAGCAGCAGGCCGGGTAAGAGGACACGTTTCATTGGTGTGCCCCTTTGTCGTTGTAGCGGTAGGTCTTGGCCAGAACGCTCATACGCAGCTTGGAGGTGCTGCCCTGTTCGGCCGGCACCAGCTCGAAGTCATGCAGGGTGACGATTCGCGGCTGACTGGCCACGCCACTGACGAACGTCGCCAGATCGTGATAGCCACCTACCACTTTGATCTGAATTGGCAGTTCGATGTAGAAGGGCTGGGTCACTTCCGGCAGCAACTTGATTTCCTCGAACTCCAGGCCGCTATCGAGGCCGATACGGGTGATGTCTTCGAGCAGGCCCGGCACTTCGGTATCGCTGGGCAGCTGCTTGAGCAGGGCGCCGAATGAGGTTTCAGCCTCCTTCATCTGCTCGCGGTAAGCCTCAAGGTTGGCGGCCTGAAAAGCCTTGGTGGAGAACTGCTCCTTGAGCGTTTCCTCATCTAGCCGCTGCTGATCCAGCGTGGCCTGCAGATCCTTGAGGTGAAAGTTGTAACCGAGGGCCAGCACCAGTACGACGGCCAGAATGCCGGCGATCACCTTGACCGCGGCAGGCCAGGAGCCGATGTTGTTCAGATCCAGATCATTGACGTCGATCTTGCGCAAACTGGCCAGGGAATCATTCAGGCTCATGGCTTGACCTCCGCTTGATCCTTGCCCGGCTGCGCTTGCTGCACGGTCAGCTGAAAGGTATTGGCCTGATCCACTGCGCCGGCGGTGACGGCCTTGACCTCGGTCAGGTTGGGGGCGGTCAGCCAGTCGGAAGCATCCATGTCACGCATCAGTTTGGAAACTCGGCTGTTGGATTCCGCGGCACCGACAATGGCGATGGTCTTGCCGGTCATTTTCACCCCGGTGAAATACACGCCATCGGGCAGCGTTCGCACCAACTGGTCGAACACATGACCGATGATCGGGCGGTTGCCCTGCAGATCCTGAATGATCTTCATCCGCTCCAGCAGCTGCTGGCGGCGGGTACGCAGCTCGCTGATCTCCGCGATACGGGTATCGAGCACAGCAATTTCCTTGCGCACGAAGTCGTTACGGGCCTGCTGATTCTCGATTTCGCCATTCAGATACTGGTCGCCGAGGAAAACCAGCGCCGCAGCAGCGACCAAAAGGCCGCCCAGCGAAACCAGGAAGCGCTGCTTGCGTTCTTCGCGAAGCTGCTCACGCCAGGGAAGGAGGTTAATCCGCGCCATCAGTCGAAACTCCTCATCGCCAGGCCACAGGCAATCATCAGTGCCGGCGCGTCACTGGCCAGCGCTCCCGCGTTGACCTTGCCGCTCAGGGCCATATCGGCGAAGGGGTTGGCGACCAGTGTCTGGGTGCCAATCTTCTGCTGGATCAGGCGATCGAGATCCGGGATGGAGGCAGTTCCGCCGGCCAGCAGGATGTAATCCACATCGTTGTACTGCCCCGCAGCGAAGAAGAACTGCAGCGAGCGGGACACCTGCTGTACCAGCGCGTCCTTGAACGGCTGCAACACTTCGCTTTCGTAATCGTCGGGCAGGCCGCCCTGCTTCTTGGCAAGCCCGGCTTCGTCGACGGAGAGGCCGTAGCGGCGCTGAATCTCTTCGGTCAGTTGACGCCCGCCGAACAGTTGCTCGCGGGTATAGATGGTGCGGCCATTGTGCAGCACGCTGAGGGTGGTCATGGTCGCGCCGATATCGACGACCGCCACGGTTAGCTCGTCGTGCGCGCCACCCAACTGCTCGACAAGCAGCTCGTAGGCACGCTCAAGGGCATAGGCCTCGACATCGACGACCTTGGCAGTCAGGCCGGCAAGCGCCAGGGCTGCCTCACGAACTTCGACGTTTTCCTTACGGCAGGCCGCCAGCAGCACTTCGACCCGGTCAGGGTTGCGCGGCGAAATACCCTGAACTTCGAAGTCGATCGCCACCTCTTCAAGAGGGTAAGGAATGTACTGGTCGGCTTCGAGCTTGAGCTGGTTTTCCAGCTCATCGTCCGACAGGCCTGCTTCCATTTCCACGGTCTTGGTAATCACCGCGGAGCCGGCAACGGCCACGGAAACCGAGCGCACGCTGGTCTTGGCCTTGGCGAGCACGCGCGACAACGCCTGCCCGACACCCTCGAGTTCGGCGATGTTCTTTTCAACCACAGCATTGGCGGGGAGCGGCTCGACAGCGTAGGCCTCTACCTTGTAGCGGCTACCTGAGCGACTCAATTCGAGGAGCTTGACGGAGGTCGAACTTATATCGATCCCCAAAAGCGTATTCGCTTTTTTACTGAAGAGCCCTAGCACGACCGATTTCCTATTCACATCCATAACTTACGGATGATTTATGTTTTTCCACATTAAATAGCAGACTTGACAGAAGCGCAAATGGCTCCCCAGCAAAAAAAACGCTTATAATGTGATCAGCTTTTGCCTTTTCAATTTGCCTTCCGCTTAACTCATTCTTTTATCTGGAAATCCAAAAATCTTGATGCGTTTGCTGAAGTTTTTCTGCTGGTCCGTCATCGCCGTTTTTTGTGCGCTGGTACTCGCCGTCAGTGGTGCTTTCCTCTACCTGAGCCCGACCCTACCCTCTGTCGATGCCTTGCGCAGTATAGAGCTGCAGATACCGCTTCGCGTGTACACAAGCGATGGAAAACTCATCGCCGAATTCGGCGAGATGCGTCGCTCGCCCATCGCCTTCGCCGATATTCCGCCCGACTTCACCAGCGCCCTGCTTGCAGCCGAAGACGATAACTTCGCAAATCATTATGGCGTCGATCTTACGAGCCTGATGCGCGCTGCCACGCAATTATTAAAAACAGGTCAGATTCAATCCGGTGGCAGCACCATCACCATGCAGGTGGCGAAGAACTTCTTCCTCACCAGCGAGCGCAGTTTTTCGCGCAAGATCACCGAGATCCTCCTCGCCCTGCAGATCGAGCGCGAGCTGAGCAAAAACGAAATCCTCGAGCTGTACGTCAACAAGATCTATCTGGGCCACCGCGCCTACGGCATCGAAGCAGCCGCACAAGTCTATTACGGCAAGTCCATCCGAGACTTGAGCCTTTCGCAGCTTGCGACGATAGCCGGTCTTCCCAAGGCGCCCTCGGCGTTCAACCCGCTGACCAATCCCACGCGCGCCAAGGAGCGCCGCGACTGGATCCTTGGCCGCATGTTCCGCCTTGGCCGCATTGACCAGGCGCGCTACCAGGCCGCCCTGGCCGAGCCAGTGGATGCCAGCTACCACGTCGCGACGCCTGAAGTGTCGGCGCCCTACGTTGCCGAGATGGCCCGCGCCGAAATGGTCGGCCGCTATGGCAGCGACGCCTACACCCAGGGCTTCAACGTCACCACCACGGTGCCCAGCAACCTGCAGGTGATGGCCAACAAGGCGCTGCGCGACGGATTGATCGAGTACGACCAGCGCCACGGCTACCGCGGCCCGGAGAGCCGCCTGCCCGGCATGACCCGGGAAACCTGGCAGACCGAACTGAGCAAGCAAGGCCTGCGTGGTAGCCTGGAGCCGGCCATCGTCACCCAGGTCGAGAAGAGCGGCATTCTTGTGCTGACCCGCCGCGGCGACGAAGAAGCCGTGTCGTGGGACAGCATGAAATGGGCGCGCCCGTTCCTCAATACCAACAGCCTGGGGCCGCGCCCGCAGCAACCGGCGGACGTGGCGCAGATCGGTGACCTGATCCGCGTGCAACGCCAGGACGACGGCAGCCTGCGCTTTGCGCAACTACCCAGTGCGCAAAGTGCCCTGGTTTCACTCGACCCGCAGAACGGCGCCATCCGCGCCTTGGTCGGTGGCTTCTCGTTCGAACAAAGCAACTACAACCGCGCCGTGCAGGCCAAACGTCAGCCCGGCTCGAGCTTCAAGCCGTTCATCTACAGCGCCGCGCTGGATAACGGCTACACCGCCGCCAGCCTGGTCAACGACGCGCCGATCGTGTTCGTCGATGACTACATGGATCAGGTCTGGCGCCCGAAGAACGACAACAACACTTTCCTAGGCCCGATTCGCTTACGCGAGGCGCTGTACAAGTCGCGCAACCTGGTGTCGATCCGCCTGCTGCAGGCCATGGGCATCGAAAACACGCTGAGCTACATCGAGCGCTTCGGCTTCAATCGCCAGGACCTGCCGCGCAACCTGTCGCTGGCACTCGGCACCGCCAACCTGACGCCCATGGAAATCGCCACCGGCTGGACGGCGTTCGCCAACGGCGGCCACAAGGTGCAGCCGTACCTGATCCAGCGTATCGACAACCGTCATGGCGACCCGCTGTTCGTCGCCAATCCGCCGAGCGTACCCAACGCTGCCAAGGTCGAAGTGCCGCCGCCGGTCAACGAAGAAGGCGTGATGAACCCGGCCGAAGCGGCGCCCGAACAATTGCCGGACGCACCGCAGCCAGCCGAGGCCGAGCGCATTCTTGATGAGCGCACCGCCTACATCATGACCAGCATGCTGCAGGACGTGATCAAGCGCGGTACCGGGCGCCGGGCCATGGCCCTGGGCCGCAACGACTTGGCAGGCAAGACCGGCACCACCAACGAATCCAAGGACAGCTGGTTCTCCGGCTACAACGCCGACTACGTGACCACCGTGTGGGCCGGCTTCGACCAGCCGGAAAGCCTGGGCCGCAACGAATATGGCGGCACTGTGGCGCTGCCGATCTGGATGAACTACATGGGCGCCGCCCTCAAGGACAAGCCCAACCACGCGCCCGCCGAGCCGGATGGCATCCTCACCCTGCGTGTCGACCCGCACAGCGGGCGTGCCGCCGCGCCAGGCACGCCGGACGCGTATTTCGAGCTGTTCAAGAGCGAAGACTCGCCGCCGCCGATGAACGAACTCGACCCAGGCATGGGCGCGCCGAACAGCCCGCTGCCGGCGGATGAGAGCGCGCCGATCGACCTGTTCTAACGGAACGCCAGTAGCCCAGTTGCTGGCGGAACCTCTTGCTGCACGCACCAACGACTCGAAACGCGCCCAATAAAAAACCCGCCGAAGCGGGTTTTTTATTGCCGGCTGAATGACTCAACCTTTGAACACGTCAGCTACCGACTGCAGCGGGTAGTGCTTCGGATACGGCAGGGTCGCCACACCGCTTTCGATAGCGGCCTTGGCCACCGCGTCGCACACCACGTTGATCAGGCGAGCATCCATCGGCTTCGGAATGATGTACTCACGGCCGAATTCCAGCTTTATACCGCCGTAGGCGTCGCACACGTCCTGAGGAACCGGCAGCTTGGCCAGCTCGCGCAGAGCGTTGGCGGCAGCGATCTTCATCTCTTCGTTGATGCGGGTGGCGCGAACGTCCAGTGCTCCACGGAAGATGAACGGGAAGCCCAGCACGTTGTTGACCTGGTTCGGGTAGTCGGAACGACCGGTGGCCATGATCACGTCGCTGCGGGTGGCGTGCGCCACTTCGGGTTTGATTTCCGGGTCCGGGTTCGAGCAGGCGAACACGATCGGGTTCGGCGCCATCAGGTTCAGGCCTTCTGGGCTCAGCAGGTCCGGGCCGGACAGGCCAACGAACACGTCAGCGCCGGTCAGCGCGTCGTCCAGCGTGCGCTTGTCGGTTTCGGTGGCGAATACCGCCTTGTACTGGTTCAGGTCGTCGCGGCCGGCGTGGATCACGCCTTTGCGGTCGATCATGTAGATGTTCTCGACCTTGGCGCCCATGCTCACCAGCAGCTTCATGCAGGAGATGGCTGCAGCGCCGGCGCCCAGGCAGACGATCTTGGCTTCTGGCAGGGTCTTGCCGGCGATTTCCAGGGCGTTGAGCATGCCGGCCGCAGTCACGATCGCGGTGCCGTGCTGGTCATCGTGGAAAACCGGAATGTCGCACTGCTCGATCAGGGCGCGCTCGATCTCGAAGCACTCGGGCGCCTTGATGTCTTCCAAGTTGATGCCACCGAAGGTGATGGAGATACGCTTGACGGTGTCGATGAAGGCTTGCGGGCTTTCGGCATCGACTTCGATGTCGAACACATCGACGCCGGCGAAGCGCTTGAACAGCACGCCCTTGCCTTCCATGACCGGCTTGGAAGCCAGCGGGCCGAGATCGCCCAGGCCGAGGATCGCGGTGCCGTCGGAAATGACTGCTACCAGGTTGCCTTTACCGGTGTAGCGGTAGGCGAGCTCCGGATCGCGAGCGATCTCGCGCACTGGCTCGGCGACACCCGGGCTGTAGGCCAGCGACAGGTCACGGGCAGTGGCGGTGGGCTTGGTGAGCTCGACGCTCAACTTACCCGGACGGGGCTTCTCATGGTATTCGAGAGCGGCAGTTTTCAGATCAGACATAGTGGCGTTCCGCTTTTTTTGGGCTATTGACTGGCAGTCGGCGAGGATACGCAATGTGCAGGGGCCTGCACAAGACTATGCAGTCAGCCTGCAAACGTGCCTCAGCGAACCGTTTTGAACCATTCCCCGGGGCGAGGCTCGCCCTGTGGATAAAGAGTGTTGAGCAGCCGCAAGGTAGCCTCTGCATCACTGGCCAGGCCACTGTCTGCGGCGAATGACTTCACCGTTTGACCCGGCGTTGCGCGCACCAGCTGCAGCCTCAGCGGCTCGGCCATCTTGCGCTCGGCTGGCTGCAGTGGCCGGAAGCTATTGATCGCCGCGAGCATCTGCGCATCTTCCACCGCACTGGCAGCGCGGCCTTTGACCGCACCGACGAACAGGTAGGCCTTGTCGCCCTTGAGAATAACCGCCACCCGCCGCGGCACGGCGCCCTCGACCAGGCCGGTATAGCCCTGCAGCCCAGCCTGCTGCAACGCCTCTCCAGCGAGCAGCCGCCGACCACCGATGTGCTGCTTGAGCAGGCTGGCAGCGTCGAGACCACGCGGATTGTCCTCCAGTGTCATAGCGACGAGCACCTGCTTGTCGGGCGACTGGCCAACCACTTGCTGCGGCTCGTTGATGATGCTCCAGCCCTTGGCGAACGCCAGGGTGAAATCCAGATCGCGGTGATAGAAGCGCTCGCCGCGGCGAATGCCGCTTTCGGCCGAATCGCCGAACGGCAGGCCCTGCAGATGCTTGAGAAAGGTCTCGCGGTTGACCTCCTGTTGCCCGCCGACCAGCGCACGCGCCGGGCCGATCACCTGCTGCAGGCGCCGGTCGTTGTCCGGGTGAGTGTCGAACAGACCGTGGTAGCTGCCAACCGGCTGCTGCTCACCACGCGCAGCGGCCTGGTCGCGAGCGAAGTCCTCCTGCAACTTGAGCACCTTGACCACCTCGATCATCGCCTGTGGGTCGTAACCAGCGCGGGCCAGGTACTGGGCGCCAAGGCCGTCGGCCTCCAGTTCCATGTCACGGCCATAGCCGCGCACCACGGCATTGCCCAGCACACCGGTCACGTCCGCCGCCGCCCCTACGCCGGTGCCCATGGCCACCGCCTGGCCGAGGATTCCCCAGGCGGTCGACTGGCTTTGCTGGCGCACACCGTGGCGGGCGGTCACGTGGCCGACCTCGTGGCCGAGCACCGCAGCCAGCTCGGCCTCGGAACTCAGGTAAGTCATCAAACCGCGATGAATATAGATGTAGCCGCCTGGCAGCGCGAAGGCATTGATGTCCGGGCTGTCGATCACAGTGAAGTGATAATCCAGCTGGCCGCGGTGGCTGTGTCGCGCCACACGCTCGCCGACCTGCTGCACATAGGCTTGCAAGGCCTCATCGGGATAACGCGGGTATTGCTTGAGAATCTGCTGATGGGTGTCGCGGCCGATGGACAGTTCCTGGGATTCGCTCATCATCACGAAGTCGGTGCGCCCAGTGGCCGGATTCACCGCACAGCCGGCCAGGGTCGCCAGCATCAGAATCAGCAGGCACAGCCTCATCGCTGCACCTCCAGCATGGCGCCGTGGGTCAGCGGCAACAGCCAGCGCGCCTGGCCGACCTTGAGGCCGCCGCCGCGGGAGCGGTCGACCACCCAGCCACGCGCTTCTACGCGCTTGCCCTGTAGATCGCGAAGATCCGCTGCGGCAAAGGTATCCAGCACCTGAGGTGCAATACGCAGCACCACCGAGTTGCCCAGCTCGATCCACAAGCCGCCACGATTACGATCGACACGCTGCACCTGGCCTTCGAGCAATACGAAGCCGCCGCTGCGTATCGCGCGGGCCGGCAACGGCCGCAGTTGCGCCCAAAGCCCAGCGCGAGCACTGCGCGCCTGGCGCTCGGCTTCACGCTGGCAGCTCACCAGGCTGACATTGGGGGTGATCGCTACCAGCTGGCCATAGCCCTCGGCGAGCAGTTGCGCCTCCAGATTGTTGCCGGCGCGGTCGTAGAGATGGGCCAGGGTTCGCCCATAGCGATCCTGCCGCTCGACACCGACCTTCACGCCCACCCGGCCGCCATTGGCGGCGACCAGCGCGGTGAGGCGCTCACGGGCGGCCTCGGCGAAGGGCTCGGCCGGCCTGCCCTTGCGCGCCAGCTCGGGGGCGTTGATGCCGATCAGCCGCACGCTGCGACCATCGGCCAGGCGCACGGTGTCGCCATCCACCACCCGCTGCACCTTGGCCTGGGGCAGCTTGCCGGGCGCCGGGCAGAACGCATGAGCGGGAAGGCAAAAGACAGAAACGAAAAAGGCGCCCACCAGGGACGCCTTTTTCAATGATGCGAAAACAGCCATGTGGGCCTCTTTCGCTGCTCGGTCGCTTACTTGGCGCCGAACACACCGAAACGCTGCTTGAAGCGATCGATACGGCCGCCGGTGTCCAGCACCTTCTGCTTGCCGGTGTAGAACGGGTGGCACTCGGAGCACACGTCCAGGCTCAGGGGCTTGCCCAGAGTGGAGCGGGTCTTGATGACGTTACCGCAGCTGCAGGTGGCGTCAATGGCGACGTATTCCGGATGGATATCGGCTTTCATGATTCTTCCTCAGGTTTTGTGCCGCCACCCGACACTATTGTCAGGTACCGCACTTAGGTTGGCCGCGGATCATACCAGAGCCGGGCCACGATGCAACTCGCCTGCGGCTACCGACCGTCGCGCCAACCTATCGCAAACTCTGGTTTCAGACCGTGAAAGCAACGTAGGTTGTTTTTCAGGGGCCTGCTAAGATCGCGCCTCGCCTGCCTGGAGCCCTTGCGTGCCTGACGTCATCCTGCGACTCGCCCTGCCCTCGCCACTGCGCCGGCTATTCGACTATCTCGCCCCGCGTGGCGTATCGGCCCGCGACCTGCAGCCTGGCGCGCGGCTGCGCGTGCCCTTCGGCCGCCGCGAGATGATCGGCGTGTTGATCGAGGTCAGCGATCACAGCGAGGTGCCGGCCGACAAGCTCAAGCCCGCCCTCGAGCTGCTCGATCTGCAAGCCCCGGTGCCGCCAGCGCTGATGCGCCTATGCCAATGGACCGCACAGTATTACCAGCACAGTCTTGGCGACACCCTGAGCTGGGCGCTGCCGGTGCTGCTGCGCCAGGGCGAACCGGCCGAAGCGCGCCAGGAACGCTTCTGGCTGATCGCCAAGGACGCTCGCCTGGACGACCCGCGCCTGGCCCGCGCACCGCGTCAGCGCGAAGCCCTGAAGACCATCGCCCAGCACCCCCACGGCGTCGCCCACCAACTGCTCAGCCAGCTGCAGATCAACCGCGACAGCCTGCAATTGCTGCAGGAGAAGGGCCTGGTGCGTGTCGAAGTGCGCCGCCTGAGCAGCCCGGAACGCCACGGCAACTGGCTGGCCCAGCCGGAGCTGCCGCTCAATACCGAGCAGCGCGCGGCCGCGGAGGCGGTGCGCGCCGGCTTCGACGGGTTCAATGCCTTCCTGCTGGCCGGCGTGACCGGCAGCGGCAAGACCGAGGTCTACCTGCAACTGATCCGCGAGACCCTGGAAGCCGGCAAGCAGGCGCTGGTGCTGATTCCCGAAATCAACCTGGGCCCGCAGACCCTGGCGCGCTTCGAGCGGCGCTTCAATGCGCGCATCGCCCTGCTGCACTCGGCGGTCAACGACCGCGAGCGCCTGGATGCCTGGCTGGCAGCGCGCGACGGCGAGGCCGACATTATCATCGGTACCCGCTCGGCGCTGTTCACGCCCATGAAGCGTCCGGGGCTGGTCATCATCGACGAGGAGCACGACGCCTCCTATAAGCAGCAGGAAGGCCTGCGCTACCACGCCCGCGACCTGGCCGTGGTGCGCGCCCACCAGGAAAACGTACCGATCGTGCTCGGCTCGGCCACGCCGTCACTGGAGAGCCTGCACAACGCCCACAGCGGCCGCTACGCCCTGCTGCGCATGAAACAGCGTGCCGGCGGTGCCCAACCACCGCGCTTCCTGCGCCTGGACATCAAGAGCCGCCCGCTGGATGCCGGCATGTCGCCACCACTGCAGCAGGCCATCACCCAGACCCTGGCCGCCGGCCAGCAGGTGCTGGTGTTTCTCAACCGCCGAGGTTTTGCGCCGACCCTCTTGTGCCACGAATGCGGCTGGCTGTCCGAATGCCCGCGCTGCGACGCGCGCATGACCGTGCACCAGCGCAGCCGCGAGCTGCGCTGCCACCATTGCGGCCACGCCGAGCGCCAGCCGAGCAACTGCCCGAGCTGCAACAACGTCGACCTGCGCCCGGTGGGCGCCGGCACCGAGCGCGCCGAAGAAAGGCTGGAGATTCTCTTCCCGGACGTTCCCGTACTGCGCGTCGACCGCGACAGCACCTCGCGCAAGGAGGCGATGAATACGCTGTTCAACACCGTACAGCGCGGCGAACCCTGCATCCTGGTCGGCACTCAGATGCTCGCCAAAGGTCACCACTTCCCGCGCGTCACCCTGGTGGCGATCCTCGATGCCGACGGCGGGTTGTTCTCCGCCGACTTCCGCGCCAGCGAACGCATGGCCCAGCTGATCGTCCAGGTCGCCGGCCGCGCAGGGCGCGCCGAGGAGCCAGGCAAGGTGATCATCCAGAGCCACCTGGCCGACCACCCGCTGCTCGTGCAACTCACCGAGCAGGGTTATTTCGCCTTTGCCGATCAGGCCCTGAGCGAGCGGCGCGCGGCCGGCCTGCCGCCGTTCTGCCACCTAGCGCTGCTGCGTGCCGAGGCGCACAAGCCCGGCCAGGCCGAGGGTTTTCTCGATGAGGCCTGTAGCGAGGCCGAGCACTTGCTGAACGAACTGGCGCTCAGCGGCATCGAACTGCTGGGCCCGGTGCCCGCGCCCATGGAGCGGCGCGCTGGGCGCTACCGCGCGCAATTGCTGCTGCAGGGCAACGCCCGGGCGCCGCTGCACAAGCTGCTGGCGCACTGGCTGCTGATCCTGGAAAGCCTGCCCAGCGGCCGCGCGGTGCGCTGGTCGCTGGATGTGGACCCGATCGACCTGTTCTGACCGCAATGCACATCACGCGACAACGTTGGCGCGCTTTATCCTAGCCGTTTGTGGCTAGCCGCCTGCGGCTGCTTTTATAATGCGCAGTTTTCCACCCACGCTTTCGAGCGACGCCGCTCCTCGCGGCCGAACGAGCAGACCATGAAAGACAGCATTCGCCACCTGATCCAGCAAGCCCTGACCCGCCTGACCGCCGAAGGCGTGCTGCCCGACGGCCTGAGCCCGACGATCCAGGTGGAGAACACCCGGGACAAGACCCACGGCGACTTCGCCAGCAACATCGCCATGATGCTGGCCAAGCCGGCCGGCATGAAGCCCCGCGACCTGGCCCAGAAGCTGATCGATGCCCTGCCTGCCGATGCGCAGATCAGCAAGGTCGAGATCGCCGGCCCCGGCTTTCTGAATTTTTTCCAGAACAGCGACGCCCTGGCCCAGCGCCTGGAAGCGGCCCTGGCCGACGAGCGCCTCGGCGTTCGCAAGAACGGCCCGACGCAGCGCGTGGTCGTCGACCTGTCCTCGCCGAACCTCGCCAAGGAAATGCACGTCGGCCATCTGCGCTCGACCATCATCGGCGACGCTGTGGCGCGGGTGCTGGAATTCCTAGGCGACGAGGTGATCCGCCAGAACCACGTGGGCGACTGGGGTACCCAGTTCGGCATGCTGCTGGCCTTTATGGAAGAGAATCCGGCCGCCGCAGAAAGCGAGCTGGCCGATCTGGAGGGTTTCTACCGCGCCGCCAAGAAACGCTTCGACGAGTCTCCGGAATTCGCCGAGCGCGCTCGCGCTCTGGTCGTCGAGCTGCAGGCCGGTGAGCCGGAATGCATGCGTCTGTGGAACCGCTTCAACGCCATTTCCCTGAGCCACTGCCAGAAGGCCTATGACCGCCTGGGCGTGAAACTGACCCCGGCCGACGTCAAGGGTGAGAGCGCCTACAACGCGGATCTCGCCAACGTGGTCGCCGACCTGCGCAGCAAGGGCCTGCTCACCGAAGACAACGGCGCCCAGTGCGTCTTCCTCGACGAGTACAAGAACGCCGAGGGCAACCCGCTGCCGGTGATCGTGCAGAAGGCCGGCGGCGGCTATCTGTACTCGACCACCGACCTGGCGGCCATGCGTTACCGCAGCCAGGTGCTCAAAGCCGACCGCGCACTGTACTTCGTCGACCAGCGTCAGGCCCTGCACTTCCAGATGGCTTTCGAAGTCGCCCGTCGCGCCGGTTTCGTGCACGAAGGCATGGACCTGGAACACATGGGCTTCGGCACCATGAACGGTGCCGATGGCCGCCCGTTCAAGACCCGCGACGGCGGCACCGTGAAGCTGATCGACCTGCTCGATGAAGCCGAGTCGCGCGCCTACGAGCTGGTCAAGGCCAAGAACCCGGAGCTCGACGAAGCCGAGCTGCGCCAGATCGCCCGTGCCGTGGGCATCGGCGCGGTGAAATACGCTGACCTGTCCAAGCATCGCACCAGCGACTACAGCTTCAACTTCGAGCTGATGCTCAGCTTCGAGGGCAACACCGCGCCCTACCTGCTGTACGCCTACACCCGTACCGCGAGCATCTTCCGCAGGCTGGGCAAGGGCATCGAGGACATCGGTGGCCACATCGAACTTCATGCCCCTCAGGAAATCGAACTGGCCGGCAAGCTGGCGCAGTTCGGTGAAGTGCTGGGCAGCGTCGCCGACAAGGGCACGCCGCACCTGCTGTGCGCCTACCTGTACGACCTCGCCGGGCTGTTCTCCAGCTTCTACGAGCATTGCCCGGTGCTCAGCGCCGAAGACGAAGGCACCCGCCAGAGCCGCCTGCGCCTGGCCGCCCTGACCCGTCGTACCCTCAAGCAAGGCCTGGAACTGCTGGGCCTGGAAACCCTGGAGCGCATGTAAGTGGCCGCCCGCAAGAAGCCAGCACCCAAGCGCGGCGCCAGCCGCTACAAGGCCCCGAGCAAACGCCCGGTACCCGGCTGGATCTGGCTCGCCTGCGGCCTGGCTGTGGGTGTGTTCGTCACCCTGCTGCTCAACCTCAAGCCGGGCGACGACGCGGTCAAACGCGAAAAGCCCCAGCCCGAGCGCGCCAGCAGCACAGCCAAGCCCAAACCGACGCCGACCACCAGCAGCCAGGAGCCGGGCAAGCCCAAGTACGACTTCTACACCCTGCTGCCGGAGTCGGAGGTCATCGTGCCGCCCGATGCCGTACCGCCGCCTACCACGCCGACGTCCGAGCAGAAGCCAGTCACGCCCGAGGAAGCCGCCAAGATCGACGCTGCCCGCGCCCAGGCCGCGCTCAACGGCGAAACCCCGCCGCCCGCGCCTCCGGTCACCAAGCCGGCGGAAGCGAGCCAGGCGCCGCTGACCACCCAGTTCTTCCTGCAGGCCGGCTCCTTCCCGAGCAAGGACAAGGCCGAAAGCATGCGCGCGCAGATCATCCTGCTCGGCCAGAACGTGCGCGTGGAATCCGGCACCGTGCAGGACAAGACCTGGCACCGCGTGCTTGTCGGCCCCTTCGCCAACCGCGAACAACTGGCCAGCGCCCAGAAGACTCTGGCGGCCGGCGGTTTCGGCAATCTGCTTTTACAGCAGCGCCAGCTACGCTGATCGCCTTTAACAGGCGATTGGAAAACTACCTACGTTGCCGCTGCTTCGTTAAAACAGGCTAAAAAATGCTCATTTACAACACGTAAACTGCGCTTTTTTAGCCTGTTTTGCCTCGCATCGGCGGCCTCGCCTACGCTTTTCAATGGCCTGCTAACCCGCCGCCGGTTGAAAAACCGCGGCGGGCCCCCATCTGAGTTTTCATCAGGGCCATTTCGCCCCGCAGCGTGGAGACTCTCCCTTGACCACCATCGTTTCAGTCCGCCGCCATGGCAAAGTCGTCATGGGTGGCGACGGCCAGGTTTCGCTCGGCAATACCGTGATGAAAGGCAACGCCAAGAAGGTTCGCCGCCTTTACCACGGTCAGGTGATCGCCGGTTTCGCCGGTGCCACTGCCGACGCCTTCACCCTGTTCGAGCGTTTCGAAGCGCAACTCGAGAAGCACCAGGGCCATCTGGTGCGCGCCGCCGTCGAACTGGCCAAGGACTGGCGTACCGATCGTTCCCTCAGCCGCCTGGAAGCCATGCTCGCCGTGGCCAACAAGGACGCCTCGCTGATCATCACCGGCAATGGTGACGTGGTCGAACCCGAGCACGGCCTGATCGCCATGGGTTCCGGTGGCGGCTTCGCCCAGGCTGCGGCCCTCGCGCTGCTGCAAAAAGGCAGCGACGAACTGGGCGCCCGCGAGATCGCCGAAACCGCGCTGAACATCGCTGGCTCGATCTGCGTGTTCACCAACCAGAACCTGACCATCGAGGAGCTGGACTCGGCTATTTAAGCCAGTCCGGATCGGAGCCCGCCCATGTCCATGACACCCCGCGAGATCGTTCACGAACTCAATCGCCACATCATTGGCCAGGACGACGCCAAGCGCGCCGTGGCCATCGCCCTGCGCAACCGCTGGCGGCGCATGCAGCTGCCGGCCGAGCTGCGCGCCGAGGTCACGCCGAAGAACATCCTGATGATCGGCCCAACCGGCGTCGGCAAGACCGAAATCGCCCGCCGCCTGGCCAAGCTGGCCAACGCGCCGTTCCTCAAGGTCGAAGCCACCAAGTTCACCGAGGTCGGCTACGTCGGCCGTGACGTCGAGTCGATCATTCGCGACCTCGCCGATGCCGCCTTGAAGATGCTGCGCGAGCAGGAAATCATCCGCGTGCGTCACCGCGCCGAAGACGCCGCCGAAGACCGCATCCTCGACGCTCTGCTGCCACCGGCACGCACCGGCTTCGCCGAGGAAGCGGCGTCAGGCAGCGACTCGAACACCCGTCAGCTGTTTCGCAAGCGTCTGCGCGAAGGCCAGCTGGACGACAAGGAAATCGACATCGAAGTGGCCGACAGCCCGGCCGGCATCGAGATCATGACCCCACCCGGCATGGAAGAAATGACCAGCCAGTTGCAGAACCTGTTCTCCAACATGGGCAAGGGCAAGAAGAAGAGCCGCAAGCTCAAGGTCAAGGACGCCCTGAAACTGGTGCGTGACGAGGAAGCCGGTCGCCTGGTCAACGAAGAAGAACTCAAGGCCAAGGCCCTGGAGGCCGTCGAGCAGCACGGCATCGTGTTCATCGACGAGATCGACAAGGTGGCCAAGCGCGCCAATGCCGGCGGCGCCGACGTGTCCCGCGAAGGCGTGCAGCGCGACCTGCTGCCGCTGATCGAAGGCTGCACCGTGAACACCAAGCTGGGCATGGTCAAGACCGACCATATCCTGTTCATCGCCTCAGGCGCCTTCCACCTCAGCAAGCCGAGCGACCTGGTGCCGGAGCTGCAGGGCCGCCTGCCGATTCGTGTCGAGCTCAAGGCACTGAGCCCGCAAGACTTCGAGCGCATCCTCAGCGAGCCCCATGCGTCGCTCACCGAGCAGTACGTGGCGCTGCTGCAGACCGAGGGCCTGGGCGTCGAGTTCGTCGACAAGGGCATCAAGCGTATCGCCGAGATCGCCTGGCAAGTCAACGAGAAGACCGAGAACATCGGTGCTCGTCGCTTGCACACCCTGCTCGAGCGTCTGCTCGAAGAGGTGTCGTTCAGCGCGGCGGACCTCGCCGGCCAGCAAAGCGGCGAGACCATTCGCATCGACGCCGCCTATGTGAACAGCCACTTGGGCGAGCTGGCCCAAGACGAAGACCTGTCCCGCTACATTCTCTGATAGCCTGACCCTGCACGGCGCCGCCTGGCGCCGTGCAGTCTTTCAGCCCGCCTGGAGCCCGTCGTGCTCATCCCCACTTCGATCAAGCTGCACAAGGCCTCGCGCATTCTGGAGCTGCATTACGGCAGCGACAGTTATCGGCTGCCCGCCGAGTTTCTGCGCGTGCATTCGCCGTCGGCCGAAGTGCAGGGCCACGGCAAGCCCATCCTGCAGACCGGCAAGCTGAATGTCGCATTGATTGGCATCGAACCGGCCGGCAACTACGCCCTCAAGCTGACCTTCGACGACGGCCACGACAGCGGTCTGTTCAGCTGGGATTACCTCTACCAACTGGCCCTGCGCCAGGACGAACTCTGGCGTGACTATCTGGATGCCCTGGCCGCCGCAGGCCAGTCCCGCGACCCGAACGAGTCGGTCGTACGCCTGATACTCTGACGCCGTTCAGATCGTCGTTTTCCCACCCCGCCCCCACCTGGCCGATCTTGCGCTAGCGTCTAAACTCGGGTAACCAGAGCATTTCAGGTTCACCCGCCATCCTCTGGAAGCTGCAAGCGCCACTACCACTGCCAATCGCAAGCCTCGCCAGGATCGACGTCATGGCTAAAGCCAATGGCTGCCTGCGCGGGCAAAGGGAGCGTTGTCGATGAGTGAAAAGCAGAACGATGACCTGAAATACAAGCCGACCAAGAGCACCATGGGGATCAACCCGGTCATCGGTATACGCGGCAGGGATCTGCTGACCTCCGCCCGTCTGGTGCTGACCCAGGCCATGCGCCAGCCACTGCACAGCGCCCGGCATGCCGCCCACTTCGGCCTCGAGCTGAAGAACGTGCTGCTCGGCCAATCCAAACTGCAGCCCGACGACACCGATCGTCGTTTCAATGACCCGGCCTGGAGCCAGAACCCGCTATACCGCCGGTACCTGCAAACCTATCTCGCTTGGCGTCAGGAACTGCACGACTGGGTCGAGCACAGCTCGCTGTCCGAGCAGGACGTCAGCCGCGGCCACTTCATCATCAACCTGCTGACCGAGGCGATGGCGCCGAGCAACAGCCTGGCCAACCCGGCAGCGGTCAAACGCATCTTCGACACCGGCGGCAAGAGCCTGCTCGATGGCCTTTCGCACATGGCCAAGGACCTGCTGAACAACGGTGGCATGCCCAGCCAGGTGGACATGAAGGCCTTCGAAGTGGGCCGCAACCTGGCCACCACCGAAGGCGCCGTGGTGTTTCGCAACGAGGTGCTGGAGCTGATCCAGTACACGCCGGTCACTGAGCAGGTCTACAAGCGCCCGCTGCTGGTGGTGCCGCCACAGATCAACAAGTACTACGTATTCGATTTGTCGCCGGAAAAGAGCCTGGCGCGTTTTCTGTTGCGCAGCCAGGTGCAGACCTTCATCGTCAGCTGGCGCAACCCAACCAAGGCCCAGCGCGAATGGGGCCTGTCGACCTATATCGAGGCGCTCAAGGAAGCCGTCGAGGTGGTCTGCGCGATCACCGGCAGCAGCGATGTAAACGTGCTGGGCGCCTGCTCCGGCGGCGCCACCACCGCCTCGCTGCTCGGCCACTACGCAGCTATCGGTGAACAGAAGGTGCATGCCCAGACCCTGCTGGTCAGCGTGCTGGATACTCAGCTGGACAGCCAATACGCACTATTCGCCGACGAGCAGACCCTGGAGGCCGCCAAGCGCCGCTCCTATCAGGCCGGCGTGCTGGAAGGCAGCGACATGGCCAAGGTGTTCGCCTGGATGCGCCCCAACGACCTGATCTGGAATTACTGGGTCAACAACTACCTGCTCGGCAACGAGCCGCCGGTGTTCGACATCCTCTACTGGAACAATGACACCACCCGCCTGCCCGCCGCCCTGCACGGCGAATTCATCGAGATGTTCCAGGCCAACCCACTGACACGCGCCGGCGCGCTGGAGGTCTGCGGCACGCCTATCGATCTCAAACAGGTCAGCTGTGATTACTACGTGGTGGCTGGCAGTAACGACCACATCACGCCATGGACGTCCTGCTACAAGTCGGCGCGGCTGTTCGGCGGGCAGTGCGAGTTCGTGCTGTCCAGCAGCGGGCATATCCAGAGCATTCTCAACCCGCCGGGCAACCCCAAGGCGCGCTACATGACCAACCCCGACATGCCGGCCGACCCTAAGGCCTGGCAGGAGGACGCCACCAAGCACGCCGATTCCTGGTGGCTGCACTGGCAGCAATGGCTGACCGCCCGCTCCGGAGAAACCAAGAAGGCACCCGCCAAGCTGGGCAACAAGCGCTACCCGGCAGCCGAGGCGGCGCCGGGCACCTATGTGCACGAACGCTAAACGCACGACGACCACCGACAGGGGCGCCACATGTCATCAGCCTTCGTGTTTCGCACTATCGTGCTGGATCAACAGACGATCCGCACCGCCGTGCGCCCTGGCAGCCCGGACAAGGTGCCGCTGCTGATCTTCAACGGCATCGGCGCCAACCTCGAGCTGGTCATGCCCTTCGTCAACGCCCTGGATAAGGATCAGGAAATCATCGCCTTCGATGTGCCGGGCGTGGGCGGCTCCTCCACGCCGAGCATTCCCTATCGTTTTCCCGGCCTGGCCAAGCTCGCGGCGCGCATGCTCGATTACCTGGACTACGGCCGGGTCAACGCCATCGGCGTGTCCTGGGGCGGCGCCCTGGCACAGCAGTTCGCCCGCGACTACCCGGAGCGCTGCAAGAAGCTGGTGCTGGCCGCAACCTCGGCGGGCGCGATGATGATTCCGGGCAAGCCCAAGGTGCTGTGGCGCATGGCCAGCCCGCGCCGCTATCTGCAGCCGTCCTACGGCGTGCATATCGCCGCCGATATCTACGGCGGCGCCTTCCGCCGCGACCCCAAACTCGCACTGTCCCACGCCAGCAAGGTGCGCTCGGGCGGCAAGCTCGGCTACTACTGGCAGCTGTTCGCCGGCATGGGCTGGACGAGCATTCACTGGCTGCACAAGATCCGCCAGCCGACCCTGGTGCTGGCCGGCGACGACGACCCGATCATCCCGCTGCTCAACATGCGCCTGCTGGCGTGGCGCATCCCCAACTCCGAACTACACGTGATCGACGACGGCCACCTGTTTCTGGTGACCCGCGCCGAGGTGGTGGCACCGATCATCATGAAATTCCTCGCCGAGGAGCGGCAGCCGGCGATCATGCATCCCCAGAACGTGACGGCTCGTGGGCAGCCTTGAATACCGCCTGCGCTGGGACGCGCTGAACAGATGAAAACCCGTGACCGTATCCTCGCCGCTACCCTGCTGCTGTTCAACGAGCGCGGCGAGCCCAACGTCTCGACCCTGGAAATCGCCAACGAGCTGGATATCAGCCCGGGCAATCTCTACTACCACTTCCACGGCAAGGAGCCGCTGACCCTGGCGCTTTTCGAGCAGTTCCAGGCCAAGCTGGCGCCTCTGCTCACGCCCCCTGACGATGTCGATCTCGATGCACAGGACTACTGGCTGTTCCTGCATCTGATAGCCGAAGGCATGTCGGCCTATCGTTTCCTGTTCCAGGATCTCTCCAACCTCAGCGGGCGCCTGCCCAAGCTGGCTGCCGGCATGCGCCACTGGCTCGCCAGGCTACGCCATACGCTGGCGGCCCTGCTGGCGCGCCTTAAAGCCCAACACCTGCTGGTAAGCGACGAAAAAACCCTGCAGCAACTGGTCGAGCAGATCGTGCTGACCCTGCTGTTCGCCCAGGACTACCAGCGCATCGTCGCCCAGCCAGCCGACAGCCGCCTGGTGGTCTACCACGTGATGATGCTGGTCGCCCCTCACCTGCAGGACGAAGCGCGCCACACCACCGAGCTCTTGGCTCTGAGCTATCTGCAGGAAAGCGCCCGCTGAAATAAAAACGCCCGATACGAGATCGGGCGTTTGGGGAGGTCGCTCAACGGCTCAGGACTGCGTGCCGGTAGGCGTCGTGGTGGTGGCCGGAGTTGCCGCTGGAGCTGGCGTTGTAGCGGACGGTGCCGGCGGTGTGGCGGCCTTGCTCGCAGCCGGCTTCTTCGCTGCCGGTTTGCTGGCTGCCTTGGTAGCGGATTTCGCGGCAGGTTTGGCTGCCGATTTGGCCGCTGGCTTGGTAGCCGCTTTGGCGGCTGGCTTGGCCGGCGTCTTGGCGGCAGTAGCCGGTTTGGCTGCAGCCGTCTTGCTGGCCGGCGCCTTCTTGACCGCTGCGGGCTTGGCGACAGCTGGCTTGGTGGCGGGTTTGGCAACGGCAGTGCTGGCTGCCTTGCTCGGAGTCGACGCTTTGGTCGCCGGCTTGGCCGCAGCCTTTTTCACCACAGGCTTGGCTGCTGCCTTGCTGGAAACGCCGGTCAGCGTCTCCAGTTGCCGGGTCAGCAGGTCGACCTTGTCATTGAGCGCCTTGACCTCGTTGCGGCTCGGCACACCCAATCGGGAGATGGCGTTGTTGAGGCGCTTGTCGAAGGCTTCCTCGAGCTCGCTCCACTTGCCGATCGCCTTGTCCTTGACCTCGTCGACGCGCGAACGGGCGCTGCTGACGGACGAGTCGACCGACGATTTCACCGCATCGGCCTGCTTGCCCACGTTGCTCTTGGCGGTTTTCTCGGCCTTTTCGCCATCCTTGACCAGGGTATCGAACAGCTTGGTGCCGTCCTTGCTGACCTTGGAGTAAGCGCCCAGGCCTGCCAACCAGATCTGCCGCGAGTACTTTTCAACCTCGCCGATCCACGAGCTGGTCTGTTTCTCGGTTTTCTTTTTGACAGCCATCCTGCTCTCCTTATTGGGTACGCGCGACACGCTCGAGCAACGCGCTCAGCTCATCCAGCTTAGCAGACAGGGCCTGAATATCCTGTCGGGCGGGAATGCCAAGACGGTTCAGTGCGCCAGCCACGCGCGAGTCGAAGGCCTGCTCGATCTTCTCGATTCGGGCAGCGACCTGGTTCTTCACAACGGACACTCTGCTTCTGGCTTCGTCGATCTGGCCATTGGCCGCATCGACCTGTTCATTGACCTGCTCACGGCCGCGCCGTTCCGCCAGCTCCCCGAGGCGTATTAGGGAGTGGAAATAATCCAGCCCTTCCTGTCCCGCCTTAGCGTAGGCACCCAGACCGGCGAGCCACAGCTTTCTGACCCCTGAAGGTTCATTGGTGGCAGTTGAGCGACGAGTAGAGACGAGCGGTGTCTTGCTGACGGTAGCGTTGGACATGGTGCACCTCACAGTAGCTTGGGAGATGGCCTGCACGACACAGGCTTAACAAGCACCGTAAAGAGCAAAACTAGAAAACGCATACTAATCGGCGCGACCAGGATTGCGCGGAGCGTTCAGGTGAAACGAGGAGAGTTCGTGCGAAGCCTGCGAGCGTACGGCTCGCAGGCTTGGGACAGCCTATCAGTTGCTGGCTGGCGGCGTTGCGCCGTTGGCAGCTGGAGTCGAGGCAGCGGCTGGCTCGGTCGCCGGCTTGCTGGCGGCGGAAGCGGCTGGCTTGCTGGCTTCAGGCTTTGCGGCTGGCCTGGCTGCAACCGGCTTGCTCGCAGCCTTGGCGGCAGGTTTGCTAGCCGCTGGTTTGGCTGCCGCTTTGGCAGCGGTCGCAGGCTTGGCAGCCGTTTGGGCTGATGGCTTAGCGGCTGCTTTGCTCGCTGGCTTGGCAGCAGGTTTAGCTGCGGTCTTGGTCGCAGGTTTAGCAGCAGCGGGCTTCGCAGCTGCCTTAGCGGCAGGCTTGGCTGCAGCCGGTTTAGCCGCGGTTTTGGCGGCAACCGGTTTCGCAGCGGACTTGGCCGCTGGCTTGGCAGCAGTCTGCGCAGCCGGCTTAGCTGCGGGTTTCGCCGCAGCTTTAGCCACGGCAGGTTTGGCAGTTGCCTTGGCAGCCGGCTTAGTTGCAGTCGGTTTGACAGCGACTTTGGCGGCAGTCGGTTTTGTGGCGGACTTGGCCGTTGGCTTGGCTGCGGGTTTCGACGCCGCCTTAGCCGGAGCAGGTTTTGCAGCCGCTTTGGCAGCAGGCTTGGCTGCGGCCTTAGAAGCAGCCGGCTTGGCCGGAGCCTTGTCACGGCTGGAGAGTGCCTTGCCGGCTGCCTCACGTACCTTGCCAACGCCCTGGGCCAGTTTCAGGCTTTCCTGGGCATCGCGCTTGAGCTGCACAATGTACTGACGGGTTTCGGTCTGGCGGGCCTGCAGCGCATCGAGCGCGCCCTCCAGCTCATCCACCACGACCTTGGCTTTGGACTGCGCCTTGGCCTTGCCATCGGCCACCGCGGACTGCAGCTTGCCACGGGCTTTGTGCAGTTTTTCCTGAGCGCTACCGCGCTGTTTTTCCAGCTTGGCGAGAATCTTCTCGGCATCTACCAACGCCTGCGAGCAGGCGTTTTCGAGGTGTTCGAGCAAGCTGCCAGAGAGTTGCTGCAGCAGATGCAAAGGGGTGGTGACCGCTTTTTTCTTCACGTTTTTTGTGGCCGGCATGACGCGCCTCCAGGCGGATGGGATAAAGCCATACTAGGTGGGGTGAAATTTGCGCCCGCCCGCTGCGCTTTGCAAGCACCTGCGCAGGGTGGCGAAAGCCAGAAACGACGAGGCCGCGGATGATCGCGGCCTCGTGGCTCATACGGCAGCGGCGGTCGCCTGCTGCTTGTGGGCGGTGTGCAGCACTTCGATCAGGCAGTCTTCGAGTTCGAAGCGCTCGTGCAGCATTTTGCCGAGGCGTTTGAGCTCCAGGCTCACCGCGTCGGGATCACCGCAATCGCCCTCGTCGCAGCGGTCGTTGAAGGCCAGGGCCGCTTCGGTGATCACCTCGATACGCGGATAGATCTGCTTGGCCAGCTCCAGGCCACGCTGATCACCAAACGCCCGGGCTTCTTCGGTGAGCTGTTGGTAGACCTCGAAATGTCCGGCGGACACATAATCGACGAGGTATTCGCAGAACCGCTGCATCACCACCTTGTCACCGACGTCGTCGATGGCGGCATAAGCCTTGATCAGTTCGGCACGTTCCTGCAGCCAACGGTCGATCATCAGGTGTACGCCACCCCACCGCTCCTGCGCATTCTGGCAACTTTCGAGCATGGTGATCCGCTCCCTTTGAGTAAGTCCTGTAGGCATCGGGGCTCAGAACATCGTTCAACCTGTCTTCGCCACGAATCGGAAGTTGGCTGGTCACCGGGCCATATCCCACTGGCCGAAAGTCGATGCCGGACAAGGCGGGCAAAGACGGCAACGCACCACGAGTCGATCCCTGAACGTGCAGCCGAGTCCGGACACTAGCACGATTCGAACTGCAGTCCGACCACTCATTTCGTCTCAGGTTATGCCTGCGTCCAGCACCCTTCAAGCGACATCGCAAGTGGCGCCGACCAAAAGGCCGGCGCCTAAAAACCTTAGCCGCGGCCGGCCGTGGGCTGTGGTTCAACTGCTGTGGTTACCGGCGCCACGCTCACTGCCTGACCACTCAGGCGCCGGTCGAGCAGGCCCAGGCCTTCCTGAAACAAGCGGTTACTGCGCTCCACCTCGCCCAGCTGGGCGAGCAGGCGCGCCAGCTCGGCACAGGTTTCCGGGTGCCGCTCCAGGCGCAGGCTGGTTTCGAAGTAATCGCGGGCCTTGCCCCACAGCTGGTTGTGCAGGCTCAGCCGGCCCAGAGTGAGCAGCAGACCGGCATCGTCCGGATGATGCTTGAGCCAGCCCTCCGCGGCCTGCAACTGCCTGGCCGAGTCGCGGCCACGCAGCAGGCCGTAGAGACGCGCCAGGCGGCCATCGTATTCACGATTAAGCGCCTTGTGCAGCAACTCCTCGGCGCCCGGCTCGGCGCCCAGTGCGCGCAAACGGTCGGCATACACCGCCAGCAATTCAGGCTCGCCGCGCAGGTTTGGCGACAGACGTTCCCAGGCCTGGGCCAGAGACGGCAGCGCCCCGTCGCCGGCATCATCGAACTCCAGCGCCAGCAGATATTCACGCCAGGCACGTCGCTCCAGCGCCATCAGCTCGGCCGGCGCCAGGGCCTTTTCCTTGCGCAGCACCGGCAGCAGCTTGAGCACCGCCTGCCAATCGCCACGGGTTGCATAGAGCTGCTGCAGTTGGCGCAGCACCTGCGGGTTGTGCGGATGGCGTTCGTGCATCACCTGCAGGGTTTGTTGGGCGTCATCGATTTCACCACGCGCCAGTTGTAGTTCGGCGTGGGTCAGGGCGATTGCCAGCTCGGCGTTGGGCTGGCGCTGCAGCGCCTCTTCCAGCAGGGCGTCGCTTTCCTGGTAATGCTCGAGGTTGTGAGCGGCACGGGCGGCGCCCAGGTAATGGATCAGGGGCCGCGGCTCGTTGCGTGCGATGCGGCTCAGGTGCGTCTGCGCCTTGCTCCAACGCCCTTCGATCAGTTCCTGGAAGCCATGCTCGGAAGCACTGCGCACGCGGCGCTCGCGGTGCAGCCGCGACCAGGGGTTGATCAGCCCGACCGAGACCAGCAGCGCACGAATCAGCACGCGCAGCAACCAAAGCGCCAGCACGACCGCGGCGAGCAATAGCACAAAGGCCCACAGCGTCGACTCGTAGCGAAAGCCCTTGTAGGCGAACAGCACGTAGCCCTGATGCTCGGAGATGGCCAGGCCCAGAAGCGCCAGAGCGCCGATCACCAGCACGGTGAGCAACAGCAGGTAAACGCGCTTCATGGGCGCTCCTCCTCACCGTCCTCGCCCGGCGCATCCTTGAGGCGCTCACGCGCCGACTGCTTGTGCTCGATATAGGCCTGAACGGCGTTGAGCGATTCGCCGAGCTCAGGCGCCTTGACCTCGATGGGCTGGTCGACCAGTTCGCCGACGCGGGCGCGCAGGGCGCGGCTATCCGGGTTGTCGCGGTTGAAATTGGCGTCCAGCACCTCGGCTGCTTGCTGCAGCGCCTGCCGGTAAACCTGGGTCTGCCCATGCAGCGCGGCCCACTGGGCCTGCTCAAGCGCCAGGCTCAGGGCCAGGCGCACTTGCGTCAGACTTTGCCCGGCGAGCAGCGGACGCACGTTCTGGTCAGCGTTGAAATCGAGACGGAAATACTGCGAGAGCTTGTGCAGAGCCTGGCCCCACCAAGTGCCGGGCTCGCTTTCGGCGGCCAGTTCGCCGAGCACGCCGCCATCGGCGACGAACTTGGGATTGAGCGAGTTGAGCTGCGCGGCCTGCTCTCGCAATGCGCCGAGCTGCAGGAACAGACCGGTGCGATCGGGGTTGTCGGTGGCGTGCAAGGCTTCCAGGCTCTTGGCCAACTGCTCGCGAGCGGCGAAGGCGGCGGGGTCGTCCTGGTCACGAAGGATCTCGTCGGCCGCCTGGACCAGCGCCGTGGCGCTATTGATGTCCTGCAACGCCGACAGACGCAGGCTGGCCAGACGCAGCAGGTGCTCGGCCTCGGCCAAGCGCCACTCCTGGCGGCTCGCGCCCAGCACGGTTTCCAGGCGGCGATTGAGTAGCTGCTGGTCGCCCTGCAACTGCGCTACCAGTTGGCGGCGCTCTTCGAGCTCCTGCACGCTGGGCAGTTGCTGAAGACGATCATCGAGACTTTCGGTGCGCTGGTTCAGTGCCTGGGCCTGGCTGCGTGCCTGCTCGAGCTGGCTGGACTGCTGCCGGGTTTCGCTCTGCAGCGCACGCAGTTGCCAGGCACTCCAGCCGCCGACGCCGACACCAATGGCGCCAATCAGCAGGGCCACGGCGGCGATGGCTGAGCCACGCGCCGCGGGCTTGGCCTCGGCAGCGACCGGGGAAGATTCGGGGGCGGTCAACACAGGCTGTTCCTGCTCTTTCGGGGGAGTCGCTTCGCTCACGTATCCATCCTTTGCTTCAAGAGTCGGGCGAAGCCTGCGCACGCAAGGCCGCCAACAACGCCGCAGTGTCGGCACCACGGCAATCCACAACATCAACCGCGCCCAGCTCGCGCGCCATCTCAGCGACACGCGGGCTGGGCACGAACAAGGGTAGCTGCGCCAGCGTGGGCCAGTCATCCGCCGCCAGTTGCTGCAGATGCATCAGACCCTGCCCACTGCTGACCACCAAGCCATTCAAGCGTTCCACCTGTATCAGCCGCTGCAGCGTGCCGGCCGGGTAGGTAGGCAGCATGCGGCGGTAGACCGGTAGATAGTCCACCTCGACGCCCTGGGCCCGCAAGCTGTCAGCAAGCAGGGTACGGCCATCCTCGCCGCGGATGATCAGCACCCGCGGGAACATCGCGGCCTTGAGGGGTTCTTGCAGCTCGGGTAGCTCCAGCAACGCTTCACTATCGTCGCCGTTTTTCGGCCAGAACACCGTCAGGCCGTAGTCGGCGAGGATCTGCCCGGTGCCGGCACCAACGCTGAACCAGGGCTGATCGGATAGTGGCTGCGGCCAATACCGATCGAGCAGTTCAAGACCGAAACGGGCGGCGGGCTTGCTCACCACGATCACTGCCGTGTAGCGGTGCAGGTCGCAAATGGTCGCGCCATGCTGAGGCGTTTCTGGCAGTTGCTCGATACCCAGCAGGGGCAGGCAGGCGCAGTGGATGCCTTCACTGGCGAGCGTTTGGGCCAGTGCCTGGCACTCCTGCTCGGTTCGGGTCAGCAGCAGGCGCCAGGCACTCACTCGGCAGCGGCCTCGCCGTATACGGCCTTGAGGATTTCGCCCGCACCCTGAGCCAGCAGTGCCTCGGCGACGTCGATGCCAAGGCGCTCGGCGTCCTCAGCCGAACCGCGTTGTTCGGCACGCAGCAAGCGGCTGCCATCAGGCTCGCCAACCAGGCCACGTAGCCACAGCTGCTCGCCTTCGAGAATGGCGTAGCAGGCAATCGGCACCTGGCAGCCGCCGTTGAGGCGCTTGTTCATGGCACGCTCGGCGGTGACGCGCAGCGCCGTCTCGGTGTGGTTGAGCGGCGCCAGCAGTTGCTGCAATTGAGCATCGCCGACCCGGCACTCGATACCCACCGCGCCCTGCCCGCCCGCCGGCAGGCTGTGCTCGACCGTAATGGAGGCGCGGATGCGATCTTCGAAACCGAGGCGGATCAGCCCCGCCGCCGCCAGGATGATGGCGTCGTACTCGCCGGCATCCAGTTTGGCCAGACGAGTGTTGACGTTGCCACGCAGAAAATGGATTTTCAGATCCGGGCGACGCGCCAGCAGCTGGGCCTGGCGACGCAGACTGGAGGTGCCGACCACACTGCCGGCCGGCAGCGCGTCGAGGCTTTCATAGGTATTGGAAACGAAGGCGTCGCGCGGATCTTCACGTTCGCAGATGCAGAACAGGCCGAGCCCTTCCGGGAAATCCATCGGCACGTCTTTCATCGAATGCACGGCGATGTCGGCCTGGTCTTCGAGCAGCGCGGTTTCCAGTTCCTTGACGAACAAGCCCTTGCCACCAATCTTGGCCAGTGGCGCGTCGAGCAACTTGTCACCACGGCTGACCATCGGCACCAGGCTCACCCGCAAGCCCGGGTGGGCCAGTTCGAGACGGGCCTTGACGTGTTCGGCCTGCCACAGGGCCAGGGCACTCTTGCGGGTGGCGATGCGAATTTCGCGGGTCATGCGGACGTTCCAGAAAACCAGTTGCCGCGAATGATAACAGGCTCACGGGGCGCCGGCCCGAAGCCGGCTGCGACCCTTCGCCCTACTGCTCGCGACTCTGCTACTGATTCGCTAGATCTGGTTCATCAGCTTGCGCACACCCGCGACATGGCGGCGGCTGACCACCAGCGCATCGCCATTAAGCCCCTTCAGATACAGCTGGAAGTGACCCAGCGGAGTGCGCTGCAGGCGCTCGATGCGCTCGCGGGCCACCAGGGCATTGCGGTGGATACGCACGAAGCGATCACCGAATTCGTCTTCGAGGGCTTTGAGCGGCTCGTCGAGCAGTACTTCTCCACCGTCATGACGCAGCGTCACGTACTTGTGGTCGGCGATGAAGTAGATCACGTCGTCCAGGGGGATGAGCTCGATACCTTTGCGAGTCCGCGCACTGATGTGGCTGCGCGGGCCGACGCCGCTTTCGGCGGCTGGGCGGGTCAGTGCAGCCAATTGCACACGGTTGAGGCGCTCGGCCTTCTTCAGCGCATCTTCAAGATGCTCGGGACGCACGGGTTTGACCAGATAGCCCACCGCGCTGACCTGAAAGGCCTCCACGGCAAATTCATCATGGGCGGTGCAGAAGATCACCGCTGGCGGCGCCTCGCGCTCGCAGAGCCTGGCGGCGGCCTGCAGGCCGTCGAGGCCCGGCATGCGGATGTCGAGCAGCACTACGTCGGGCTTGAGGCTCTCCACGAGCGCCAACGCCTCTTCGCCATTGCTCGCAGAGGGCTCGACCACACGATAGCCGTCCAGCGCGGCCACCATTCGGCTCAGGCGCTCACGGGCAAGGGGTTCGTCATCAACGATCAAGACATTCATAATGATCTGGCTTCCTGCATGGGTCTTGCACATGGGTAGCGTAGACGGGTGTAGTGAAGGCCATCGCGGCGCTCCACACTGAGATTGGCATGCGAACCGAAAAGTGCCGCAAGCCGTGCATCGATGTTGGCCAGTGCCTGGTGCGTACCGCGCGAGGCCATGGGTGCGCCGCCCTCCTCATAGGGGTTGCAGACGCTGAGATGGAATACACCATCGTTGTATGTGGCTGATATCTGCACCAGTCCCCCCTCGATACGTGGCTGGATACCGTAGATCAGAGCGTTCTCCAGCAGCGGCTGCAGAGTCAGCTGAGGAATCGGCAGGTCAGCGGGAACATCGTCGACATCCCACTGCAACTGTAGCCGTTCGCCAAGCCGGTATTGCTCGATAGACAGGTACCGCCGTGCCAGTTCCAGTTCCTCGCTCCAACTGACGAGGCTTCCGGGCTTGGCCAGGCTTGCCCGGAACAGGTCGGATAGATCCAGCACCGCCTGTTCCGCCCTGGCAGAATCTGTGACAACCAGGCTCGCGATGCTGTTCAAACTGTTGAACAGGAAGTGCGGGCGGATGCGCGCCTGCAGCGACTCGATGCGCGCGCGCAGCTCGGCCTGCTCCTGACGCCGCCACTGGCTCTGCAGGTAGAAATAACGCAGTAGCAACGCCGACATGATCAGGCTGATCAACGCATGGCGCAGATACAGGTTCACCTCCCCTTCATGAAGCATCGGCCCGCCGAGAGCATAATAGTCGGCGACCGCCGTGCAGCCCAGCGTGAGCCCCACCACCAACGCACAGCAAGCGGCACCGGCCCACATCGCCGGCAGCCTGGCGAGCAGCGGCCGCAACCGGCACAACAATGCCGAGGACAGCAGCACGATCCACTGCACGAACAGCGAGGTCAGCGCCAGGCGCACCCAGTCGAAACCGGGCAACATCGGCTCGGCGAGCACCAGTACCAGCACCAGCAGTTCGGCGAGCAGCACGGTGCTGAGCAGCGCTTCGGGCTGGCACAGCTCCGGCACGAAAAAATCGTTCGGCGCCTTCGGGGTCGAGGTCTTGCGTGTGTCGTTCATCTCGGCAGTTTCGACGTGCACTGCGCAACCGGCAAGAGAGCCCGTGGCAGGCAGGCGAAATAAGCCACTTAAACGCGCGGCCGAGGGATGAAACTGTGACCCAGACAACACTCGAAGCGGCCACTGCGCCTGCTGCCGGGTCTGTTATCATCGGCACACTTTTCCGCCATGACGGGCAGCCTTGATCCGTCCGAACACGTCTACAGCCGAGCCACATTCATGAGCCAAGAAAAAACCAATCAGTCCTGGGGCGGCCGCTTCAGCGAGCCCGTCGACGCCTTCGTCGCCCGCTTCACCGCCTCGGTGGAATTCGACAAGCGCCTGTTCCGTCACGACATCATGGGCTCCATCGCCCACGCCACCATGCTGGCCAAGGTCGGCGTACTGAGCGATGCCGAGCGCGACTCGATCATCGACGGCCTCACGCAGATTCAGGGCGAGATAGAGGCCGGCACCTTCGACTGGCGCGTCGACCTGGAAGACGTGCACATGAACATCGAGGCGCGGCTGACCGACCGCATCGGCGTGACCGGCAAGAAGCTGCACACCGGTCGCAGCCGCAACGACCAGGTGGCCACCGATATCCGCCTGTGGCTGCGTGACGAGATCGACCTGATCCTGGCCGAAATCACCCGCCTGCAGCAGGGCCTGCTGGAGCAGGCCGAGCGCGAAGCCGAGACCATCATGCCCGGCTTCACCCACCTGCAGACCGCCCAGCCGGTGACCTTCGGCCACCATCTGCTGGCCTGGTTCGAAATGCTTTCGCGCGATTACGAGCGCCTGATCGACTGCCGCAAGCGCACCAACCGCATGCCCCTGGGCTCTGCCGCGCTGGCCGGCACCACCTACCCGATCCAGCGTGAGATCACCGCCGAACTGCTGGGCTTCGACGCCGTGGGCGGCAACTCCCTGGACGGCGTGTCGGATCGCGACTTCGCCATCGAATTCTGCGCCGCCGCGTCGCTGGCGATGATGCACCTGTCGCGCTTCTCCGAAGAGCTGGTGCTGTGGACCAGCGCCCAGTTCCAGTTCATCGACCTGCCGGATCGTTTCTGCACCGGCTCCTCGATCATGCCGCAGAAGAAGAACCCCGACGTGCCCGAGCTGGTGCGCGGCAAGACCGGCCGCGTGTTCGGCGCCCTGACCGGCCTGTTGACCCTGATGAAAGGCCAGCCGCTGGCCTATAACAAGGACAACCAGGAAGACAAGGAACCGCTGTTCGACGCCGCCGACACCCTGCGTGATTCGTTGCGCGCCTTCGCCGACATGATCCCGGCGATCAAACCCAAGCACGCCATCATGCGCGAAGCGGCGCTGCGCGGTTTCTCCACCGCCACCGACCTCGCCGACTATCTGGTACGCAAGGGCCTGCCGTTCCGCGACTGCCACGAAATCGTCGGCCACGCCGTGAAGTACGGCGTCGACAGCGGCAAGGACCTGGCCGAAATGAGCCTCGACGAGCTGCGTCAGTTCAGCGACCAGATCGAGCAGGACGTGTTCGCCGTGCTGACTCTGGAAGGCTCGGTGAATGCTCGTAACCATATTGGCGGCACTGCACCGAATCAGGTGCGCGCAGCGGTGCTGCGCGGCCGTGAACTGCTGGCCAGCCGCTAAATCAAGCCCAGGGAAAGGACGCCCATGTTTGAACTGCTGCTACGCGGCCTGGGGTTTCTGGCCGGGATGATCGCCGAGGTGTTTCTGGCCTACCTCTTCTACGGCATTGGCTGGCTGATCCTGCGCCTGCTGACGCTGGGCCGCTACCCGAATCTGCCGCTGCGCGTGGACGACCCGATGGGTTCACGCACGGCCTGGGTCGCAGTGTTCGGTTTCCTCTGCCTGGTGGGTTTGCTACTGACGTGGCTGACCGTCACCCATGACTGATCTTCTGCACGAGACAATTCCATGACCCTGAACATCCGCCCCGCAGTACGCGAAGACGCTGCCCTGATCCTGCGTTTCATCACCGACCTGGCCATCTACGAGAAGGCCGAGCACGAGGTGAAAACCGATGTCGCCGGCATCGAGAACAGCCTGTTCGGTCGAGGCAGCACGGCCCACGGGCTGATCTGCGAACTGAACGGCGAGCCGATCGGCTACGCGGTGTATTTCTTCAATTACTCGACCTGGCTGGGCAAGCACGGCCTGTACCTGGAAGACCTGTACATCACCCCGCAGCAGCGCGGCGTCGGCGCCGGCAAGGCGCTGCTGCGCCACCTGGCCAAGCTGGCGGTGGCTCGCGGTTGCGGGCGCTTCGAGTGGTCGGTGCTGGACTGGAACACGCCCGCCATCGATTTCTACGAATCGATCGGCGCCAGGCCGCAGAACGAATGGATCGGCTATCGCCTGACCGGCGAAGCCCTGACGAGCTTCGCCGCCGGCTGATTCAACCGCCGAAACGCGCCTTCATGTGGGCCAGGAACGGCCCCATCAACGCGTCCTTGTCGGCCGCGATGCGCTGTACATTAGGGTTCTTGGCGAATCTGTCGAGCAGTTCTTTTGCCGTGGGAAAATCGCCCAGCAGGTCGATGGCGAACACCTTGTGGGCCACGGCGGCGGCCAGGTCGACGCTGTACAGGAAATACAGGTCGGCCAGGCTCAGGCTGTCGCCCGCCACGTAGGGCGAGAAGGCGCCGAGGCGCTTCAGCGAATCGATACCGGCCAGCAGCTCTTCACGGGTCTTGGCCTGGATCGCCGGGTCGACCTGCAGACCGAAGAACGCCTGGGCGTAGCAGGCACGAGCCGGCAGCTCGATATACAGCTCGATGTGCTTGGCCAGCTCGCGCACCTGTGCCTGCTTGTAGGCATCGCCAGGCAGCAGCGATGGCCCCTGGCCCAGCGCCTCGAGGTATTCGAGGATCGCCGAGGTCTCGCTGATGTAGCCATGCGCGCATTGCAGCACCGGCACCTTGCCGCGCGGGCTGATCGCCAGGAAGGCCTCGTCGCGGGACGCGAAGACCTGCACTTCCTCGAACGGCAACCCCTTCTCCAGCAGGGCGAGCTTGACCATGTTGTAGTAGTTGCTGACGGCGAAACCATGGAGCCTGAGCATGGATACGTTTCCTCTGGTAGGCAGACCGGGCTCGGTCAGGGCTACACGCTAGCGGCATTGCGTGCCGGCCGCCAGGGGCATTTCGGACAACTGGCCGCCGCCAGTGACGACTGCTACCCTGCGCCCGCCCGACGTCGCCGACTACGCTTGGCGGCGCCAGCGACCGGGCCTATGCCAACCCATGGACTGGAGTTTCTCCCATGAAGAATCTGTTCTTCTTCGACGCAATGCTCACCCCGAAAATCATCACCTTCGTCTACTGGCTGATGCTGCTCAGCGTGGCCGTAAGCAGCCTGACGATGATGTTCGGCGCCTACGGCAGCTTCCTCGGCGGCCTGGGCACCCTGATCGGCGGAGTGATCGGCGCACGGATCGGCTGCGAGCTGATGATCGTGCTGTTCAAGATCCACGAGAACCTGCAGAAGATCGCCAACCGCCCCTGACCCCAGACGCAAGGCAGGCGACTCGGCTCAGCGCTGGATCGCCTGCCAGGCTGCGACGAATGCGGCGGCGTTGTCAGCCACTTCGCTAACGCCCATGCCGGGCTTGTACAGCGCCGAACCCAGGCCGAAGCCGCTCGCCCCCGCCGCTACGTAGTCGGCCATGTTCGCTGGCGTGATACCACCCACCGGCAACAACGCGACGTCACGGGCGAACACCGCGCGCCATGCCTTGACGATCTGCGGGTTGAATTGTTCGGCCGGGAACAGTTTGAGCACATCGGCACCCGCCTCAATCGCCGCGAACCCTTCGCTCGGCGTCGCCACGCCCGGTGCGCTGAACAGCCCGGCCTGGCGGGTCGCCTGAATCACCTGGGTATTGCAGTTGGGCGAAACGATCAGCCGCCCGCCGGCCTGCGCCACCTCCTCGACCTGGCGGACACTGAGCACGGTGCCGGCGCCGATAAGCGCGCGCTCGCCCAGCTCGGACGCCAGCAGGCCGATGCTCTGCAGTGGCTCGGGCGAGTTCAGGGGAATCTCGATAGCCCGGAAACCGGCCTCGTAGAGCGCCAGGCCCACAGGCACGATTTCCTCGGGGGCAACGCCGCGCAGAATGGCGATCAACGGCAGCTCGCGAAGGTAGGTAGCGGACATTACAGGCCCTCCTCGGGCGTCACGGAAATGGATGAAAGCTCGGTCTCAGGGCCGCCAGCCAAGCTCGGCGGAAATGGCCGCCGCGCAGGTAATAACCTCGGGTCGCAGGTCATGCAGGCGTGCCTCGGGCATATAGGGCACGGCACTGGCCACACTCAGGGCTGCGACGATCTGCCCGCTGGCATCACGTATCGGCGCGGCCACGCAGCGAATCCCCAGCTCGTTGTCTTCCAGATCGAGGCTAAAGCCGCCGCTGGCGTAGTCGCGCATGCGGTCACGAAAATCTTCCCAGGACATCGCGGCGCTGCCGGCACGTAACTGGCGGTCGCGCTCATGGAGCACCTGCCATTCGCTTTCCGGCAGATCGAGCATCAGCGCCTTGCCGATGCCGGTCAGCGCCAGCGGCATGCGCAGGCCGATGCGCGAGCGCATTTCCAGACCGCGACTACCTGGCAGCTTGTCGATGTACAACACATCGCTGCCGTCACGCACGCCCAGGTGCACGGTGTCCTGGGTGGCCCGGGCCAAGCGAGCGAGATGCGCATGCGCGAGCTTGCTCAGCGGCATCTGCGCGCGAGCCTTGTAGCCGAGCTCGATCAGCCGCGGGCCCAGCTGATAACCGCCACTGCTGCCACCCAGGGCGCGCAGGTAATCCGCCTGCACCAGGGCGGCGATCAACCGGTGAGTGGTACTGCGCGAGCAGCCGATGGCGGCGCCAATATCGGCCAGGCTGCAGGCGCCCTGGGCGACGGCATCGATGACCGCCAGGCCGCGAAACAGCGCCTGGGCGCCCGCCGGCGCCTGTTTGTCGTGATCTGCTTGCATGAGTTTCTCCAGACGCAGGACTGTAGTCGCGCGATCCGCAATTCTCAATATGAGAAATCAACTCCCACAATTCGGGAATATATTTTGGCCGCCACATCCATGGTCAGCAGCCAATCACCTGCCTACACTGCCCACTTTCTCCCGACCGACTGGACCGCCCCATGAGCAGCGCCGACGAGCACGACGACGACACCTTCACCGAAAACACCCTGGTTCAGGCCATCGAGAATCAGCTGGAGTCCGGTGAGCCGGCGTTCGCCCAGGCGGTGCTGAACAAGCTGACCCTGGTCGGCCATGACCGCGAGGAAAGCGTGCAGATGATGGCCATGGTGCTGGCCCACGAAGTGGACGCCATGTTGCGCGAAGATCGGCCCTTCGATGCCGAGAACTATGAGCGCCTGTTGCGCGCCCTGCCGACCCTGCCCGACGAAGCCTGAGCCCGCGCGACAGCCAGCCACCTTCTTTCCCGCGGTGGGCACTGCTATGGTTGCACAACGCCCCTGTGGATAAGCCCGGATGCGTTACTCCACATCCCTTAGCCTGTGCCTGACTCTACTGCTCGCCACCAGCGCCCTGGCCGGGCAGGTGCCGCGCATCGGCGCCGAGGATGACTGGTATCCCTACACCGCCTACCGCGACGGCCGCGTGCAGGGCATGTCGGTGGAGATCGTCGAGGCCGCCTTCGCCGCCAGCGACACGCCGGTGCAGCTGGTGCCCTACCCTTACGCCCGTTGCATGCAGATGACTGAAGAAGGCATATTGGCGGCCTGCTTCAACACCGCACCGGATGCGCGCATTGACGCCGATTATCTGATCCCCGAAGAGCCACTGTTCAGCGACGACATCCTGCTCTGGGCCCGCGCCGGTGAAACGCCAGCAAACGGCAAGCCGCAGAGTCTCGCCGGGCGCAAGGTGGCGGTGACCATCGGCTACGAATACGGCGCGCGCCTGGACAATGACCAGCAGGTGATCCGCATCCCCGTGCGCCGCGACCTCAGCGGTTTTCTAATGCTGCAGCGCGGCCGCGTGGATTTCGTGGCCGCCTACCGCGGCACCGCCCAGGCGCTGTTTCGCGAGAACCCGCAACTGGCCGACCAGTTCGTGGCGTTGGAGACCCTCGACAGCCCCACGCTCTACTTAAGTTTTTCGCGTCACAATCCCGATGCAGCCGCGCTGCTCAAGCACTTCGAACAGGGCATGCGCGTCTTGCACAAAGATGGCCGTTACCAGAAGATTCTCGAGCGCTGGCAGCACGTTCCGGCGAACTGCCGCCGCCTTGACTACACTTCGCCTGCGGGGCGAACCCGCGATCCACGGCCCGAGCCGTGCACTACAACAACAGGCAGGAGTCACCATGGCCTTTAATGCCGATCTGGTCGCCGAACTGGAAATTCTTTTGCTGTTCAACCTGGACAATGGACAGGAGGGTCTGAAGATCCACCACGATGCCGCCTCATCCGCCGTCGCCGCTGCCGGGCGCCTGCATGGCAAGGGCCTGATCACCCTCCCGGATGGCGGCTACCTGACCCGCCTGGGTCACGAAGCTGCCGAACACGCGCAAAGCCTGAAAACCATCCTCACCACCGGCAAAGCGCTCTGACCGCCTGAACACGCCTGCCGTCCGAGGCGGCAGGCCCTCTCCCGAACGCCATTGCGAGCGGGTGCGCCGCGCCTGTAGGCTTGCTCATCACCCGGCCGAGCCCGAGCATGACGCGCCACCTGCCCCTGCGACCCAATATCGATGACGGCATCGACCGCAAGGTGCTGACGCAGCTGCGCGCACGCTTCATGCGCATCAACCACGGCCGCCAGCAGCGCGCGATGCAGGCCCTGTCGACCCGCCAGCAACGAGTGCTGACGCTGTTACCGTTGCTGTTTCACGTCAATCATCCGTTACTGCCCGGCTACGTGTCGGCGCAGACGCCGGCTGGTCTGGCGCACTTCGAGCCTTCGGCGCAGCTGCTGGCCGAAGCCCAGCGCCTGACCCGCTCCTTCGCCTACAAACCGGCTCGCGCGCCGGCGCCAACGCCCATCCATGGCCTGTTTCTGATGGGCAGCCTGGGCACCGTGGCCCAGGCCGAACAGAGCGACATGGATTTGTGGGTCTGTCATGCCAGCGAGCTCGACCCTGGCGAACGCGAAGCGCTGCAACGCAAGTGCGACCTGCTGCAGAGCTGGGCGGCCAGCCAGGGCGCCGAAGCGCATTTCTTCCTGATCGACCCCGAGCGTTTTCGCAGCGGTTTACGGGACGCGCGGCTGACCTCGGACGACTGCGGCACCACCCAGCATTTCCTGCTCCTCGACGAGTTCTACCGCACGGCGATCTGGCTGGGCGGGCGTATGCCGCTGTGGTGGCTGGTGCCGGCGGACGACGAGCATCGCTATGCCCATGTCACCGAAGCCTTGCTGAGCAAGCGTTTCGTGCGCGCCGAAGATGTACTGGATTTTGGCCACCTGGCCGAGGTGCCGGCCGGTGAGTTTCTCGGCGCCGGTATGTGGCAACTGTTCAAGGGCATCGAGTCGCCCTACAAGTCAGCGCTCAAGTTACTGCTCACCGAGGTATACGCCAGCGAACATCCCCAGGTGCGCTGCCTGTCGCTGCGCTTCAAGCAGGCGGTTTACGACGGCCTGCTCGACCTCGACGAGCTGGACCCCTACGTGCTGATCTACCGCCGCCTGGAGCAATACCTGCAGGCACGCGGCGAAACCGAGCGCCTGGAACTGGTCAGGCGCTGCCTGTACCTGAAGGTCAACAAGAAGATCAGCAAGCCGCCGCGCCACCGCGAAAAGAGCTGGCAGCGCCTGTTGCTCGAACGGCTGACTGGTGAGTGGGGCTGGGGCGAGCGCCAGCTGATCCTGCTCGACAGCCGCAGCCAGTGGAAGGTCCGACAGGTCGTCGCCGAACGCCAGGCGTTGGTCAACGAACTCAACTACAGCTACCGCTTCCTGTCGCTGTTCGCGCGCAAGCGCCCTGACGGTGTGGCGGCCAGCAGCCGCGACCTGGCCGTGCTGGGTCGGCGCCTGTACGCTGCCTTCGAACGCCGCGCCGGCAAGGTGGAATTCATCAACCCGGGCATCGCCCCGGACCTGGGCGAAGACACCCTGACTCTGGTGCATAATCCGTCGCCCAAGGGCGAGCGCTGGGCGCTCTACAGCGGTAGCCTCGGCGCCCAGGAATGGCAGGATTTCGCCCCGCTGCGCCAGGCCCGCAGCCTGATCGAGCTGCTCGCCTGGAGCCATCGCAATGGCGTGATCGACAGCGGCACGCACCTGTCGCTGCATCCGGGTGACAGCGACCTCACCGAAGTCGAGCTGAGCCAGTTGCTCGGCTGCCTGGCCCAGGCCCTGCCGATGCCCCTGGCGAGCGTGACCGAAGCCGCTCTGGCACGCCCACGCCGGCCTGCCGAAGAACTGCTGCTGATCAACGTTGGCATCGATCCGCTGCGGCAGCACAGCCAGATGAATGTGCACATGACCAGTGAGCGCACCGACCCACTGGGCTATTCCGGCGTGCGCGACAACCTGGTGCTGACCCTGGACCGCATCACCCTAAACAGCTGGAACGAGTTGCTGGTCGAGCGCTACGACGGGCCCACCGCCCTGCTCGACTGCCTGGGCGATGTACTCAACGCGATGCCTGGTCGCGATGAACGCCCCAACCTGAGGGTGTTCAGCTACTGCCGCAACCGCGCCGCGACCATCGTCGAGCGCGTCGAGGGCTTGCTGAATGAGCTGGTCGACTGCCTCGATAGCGGCCAGCAGCAGCGCTACCTGCTGCAGATCGCCCGCCGCTATCACCTGCTCGACCTGACGCCTGGCAGAGTGCGGCACAGCATGCTGGAGGATCTGCCCACGCTGCTCGAACACCTAGCCCAGGATCGCGCCGAATACAGCCCGCTGCGCCTGGACCGTAACGCGCTGGAAGGTGAAGACCTGGCGCTGATCCTTGAGGCCGGACGCCCGGCGTGCATCCAGGTGTTCTATCGCCTGCACGAAACGGAAGGCCTGGCGCAGATCAACGTGCTCGACGAATGCGGCGCGTTGTGGCGCAGCCAGGTGCCGTTCCATAACGAAACCAGCCTGCTGACACCGCTGCACCGCTTCCTGCAATCGCTGCTGTACCGGCGCGACGCCGCCCAGGCCCTCGAAGGCCCGCAGCAACCGCTCGAAATCCTTTACCACCAACTGCTGCCGGCCGCTCCGCTGCGTGCGCAGCGCCTGGAGCCCAGACCGGCGCCGCTGAACGAAGTCAGCCTGCCGTTCTATGACGTTCAGGCCATCGTCGAGCCGGGCAACGGCCCACGCGCCTACGTCAGCCTGTTCTGCAACCACAGGGAGTTCTCCGAGCTTGAACACGGCGAACAGCTATTCACCAACGTGGCTCGACACATTCTCGCCCAACGCAGCGAGCAGCAACCGTATCCCTGCTACATCACCGACCTCGACCTTTCCGCTCTGCTCGGCGAGCGGCAGCCCTCGGTGGTGCATTACCTGCGCTACAAGGCCAGCCTCGAAGAGGCACTGAACGGCGCGCTGCGCACGTCCTGATCATGGGAGTTACCTGAAAACCCGAATCGTGGCGCGATCCAGGCCAAGAAGGAAGCCGACTCGGCAGAGGGAACGGCGCCGAGTCGGGTGCAACTCAGCGAGCGTATTCGCCTGCCGCTTCCGGCTGGTATTCGACTTCCAGCAGGGTCAGCTTGAGCACCTTGCCGCCCGGTGCCGGCCAATCGATGTGCTGGCCAACGCTCAAGCCCAGCAGAGCCGCGCCGACCGGCGCGAGGATCGATACCTTGCCTTCGCCGCCGGCGTCCTGGGGATAGACCAGGGTCAGGTGATAGTCCTTGCCACTCCCTTCCTCGCGGCAGTGCACACGCGAATTCATGGTCACCACCCCGGCCGGAATCTGCTCGTGGCCGACCACCTCGGCGCGGTCAAGCTCGGCCTGCAGGGCTTCGGCGGTCGGGCCTAACTCATCGAGGCCATCGAGCAGTTGCTCCAGGCGCTGCAGATCGAGGCGGGTAATGGTGATGGACGGTGTGCTGGCCATGGTGCGGGCATATCTCCTTTGCTGGACGCCAAAAAAGCAAAACCCCATCGAAACGACGGGGTTTTTGCAGAAGCTCATTTTGCAGAAGCCAGGCTGACCGTAACACAGCCACCCAAATAAACAAGAGCCGGCTCACCCGTCCATCAGGCGCCGCTCGGCCAGGTCGCGGATAACCCGCCGACGCTCGTCGCTGGCGTTGCCCCATTCGAGAATTTCCGCCAGCAGTCGCCCGCAGCCCAGGCAGCGCTCGGCCTCGTTCAGGCAGCAGCGCCGGCGACAGGGCGAGGCCACCACAGTGGCGCCCGGCGCGGGCTTGCCGGCATCTTCAGATTTCATCGAACTCGAGTTCGGCGCCTGCCTGCTCGGCGACGATACGCTCGAGCATCTCGCTCAGCAGTTCGTCGCTGCTGTCGCAGATCCAGCGCTGATTGTCCTCGTCGTAATCGAAGTGAAAACCTCCCGAACGGGCCGCCAGCCACAGCTGACGCAGCGCCGGCTGGCGGCTGAAGATCAGTTGCGAGCCGTTTTCGAAACGCACCGTCAGCACGCCCGCAGAGTTCTCCAGATCGATATCCAGGTCGCTGTCGTCGAAGATGTCTTCCAGCGCCTGCTGCACCGCATCGACCAAGTCGTGGAAACGGGCTTCGCTCAAACTCATTGCACTTACCTCATGAAAAATTCAGCTGCATCGGACCAACGCCAGGGCCAAGGACTGCGGTGCCTGCACAGGTCAGCCAGCCAGGGCAAAGCCCCGCCGGACGGGAACCCCGGCGCATAGGCAACATGCCGGGGGGTCGGTATACTCGGGGGCAATTATGCTTTATTACAAGGATTTGACCATGAAGCGGCTGTTCACTGCCCTCATCGCGCTCGTCGCCGTCACCACCCTGCTCGGCGGCTGCGGCCAGAAAGGCCCGCTGTACCTGCCGGATGATAACCAGTCCGGCTCGTCGCACGACCAACACAAATAAGGGCCCCCCATGAACACCTTCGAATACCGCGACGGTTCGCTGTTCGCGGAAGGTGTGGCGTTGTCCGCCATTGCCCAGCGCTTCGGCACGCCCACCTACGTCTACTCGCGCGCCCACATCGAAGGGCAGTACCGCGCCTACGCCGATGCGCTGGCGGGTATGCCGCATCTGGTCTGCTACGCGGTCAAGGCCAACTCCAATATCGGCGTGCTGAACGTGCTGGCGCGCCTCGGCGCCGGTTTCGACATCGTCTCCAGCGGTGAGCTGGAGCGCGTGCTGGCGGCCGGTGGCGAGCCGAGCCGCATCGTCTTCTCCGGTGTGGGCAAGAGCCGCGACGACATGCGCCGCGCGCTGGAAGTCGGCGTGCACTGCTTCAACGTCGAGTCGGGCGTCGAGCTCGAGCGTCTGCAGAAGGTCGCCGCCGCGATGGACGTCAAGGCGCCCGTCTCGCTGCGGGTCAACCCGGACGTGGACGCCGGCACCCACCCGTACATCTCCACCGGCCTGAAGGAAAACAAGTTCGGCATCGACATCGAGCAGGCCGAGGCGGTCTACGCCCGCGCCGCCGAGCTGCCGAACATCGAAGTGATCGGCGTCGACTGCCACATCGGTTCGCAGTTGACCACACTAGAGCCATTCCTCGATGCCCTGGATCGCCTGTTGCTGCTGGTCGACAAGCTGGCCGCGCGCGGCATCGTCATCAAGCACCTGGATCTGGGCGGCGGCCTCGGCGTGCAATACCGCGACGAGCAGCCACCGCAGGTCGGCGACTACATCGCCGCGGTACGCCAGCGCATGGCCGGTCGTGACCTGGCCCTGGTGTTCGAGCCGGGCCGCTTTATCGTCGCCAATGGCGGCGTGCTGCTGACTCAGGTGGAATACCTCAAGCACACCGAACACAAGGACTTCGCCATCATCGATGCGGCGATGAACGACCTGATCCGCCCAGCCCTGTACCAGGCCTGGATGGACGTATCGGCGGTGCAGCCTCGTGACGGCGAGGCGCGCAATTACGACCTGGTCGGGCCGATTTGCGAGACCGGCGACTTCCTGGCCAAGGATCGTCAGCTGGTGCTCGAAGAAGGCGACCTACTGGCCGTGCGTTCGGCCGGTGCCTACGGCTTCGTGATGAGTTCCAACTACAACACCCGCGGCCGCGCCGCCGAGGTGATGGTGGACGGCGAGCAGGCTTACGAAGTGCGGCGCCGCGAAACCCTGGACGAGCTCTTCGCGGGCGAAAGCCGCCTGCCGGAGTGATGCCCATGTTATTGCGCTTTACCAAGATGCATGGCCTGGGCAACGACTTCATGGTTCTCGACCTGGTCAGCCAGCATGCCCACATCCAGCCCAAGCACGCCAAGCAGTGGGGCGATCGCCACACCGGCATCGGCTTCGATCAGCTGCTGCTGGTCGAGCCGCCGCAGCACCCGGACGTGGATTTCCGCTACCGCATCTTCAATTCCGATGGCAGCGAAGTGGAACAGTGCGGCAATGGCGCACGCTGCTTCGCCCGCTTCGTGCTGGACAAGCGCCTGACGGTGAAGAAGAACATCCGCGTGGAAACCAAAGGCGGCATCATCGAGCTGAACGTGCGCGCCGATGGCCTGATCACCGTGGACATGGGCGCACCGCGCCTGGCACCCGAGCAGATCCCGTTCCAGGCCGATGGCGAAGCGCTGAGCTATGCCGTCGAGGTCGATGGCAAGGACCATCAACTGGCCACCGTTTCCATGGGCAACCCCCATGCCGTGCTGCGCGTTGATGATGTCGACGGCGCTCCGGTGCACGAACTGGGCGCGAAGCTGGAACACCATCCGCGCTTTCCGCAACGGGTCAACGTCGGCTTCCTGCAGGTGATTGATCGTCAGCGTGGCCGCCTTCGCGTCTGGGAGCGCGGCGCTGGGGAAACCCAGGCCTGCGGCACTGGCGCCTGCGCCGCCGCCGTCGCGGCGATCCGCCAGGGCTGGATGGACTCGCCCGTACAGTTGGAGCTGCCGGGCGGCAAGCTGCACATCGAGTGGGCAGGCCCCGGCCAGCCCGTTATGATGACCGGCCCCGCCGTGCGCGTGTACGAAGGACAGGTTCGCCTATGACTGACCAGCAGGATTCGCCCAAGCCCCTGGACTCGGAAACGGTCGCCGCCTACCTGCGCCTGCACCCCGAATTCTTCATCGACCACGATGACCTGATCCCCGAGCTACGCATTCCGCACCAGCGCGGTGATACCGTGTCGCTGGTCGAGCGTCAGGTCAAACTGCTGCGCGAGCGCAATATCGAGATGCGCCAGCGCCTGTCGCACCTGATGGACGTGGCCCGTGACAACGACCGGTTGTTCGACAAGACCCGCCGCCTGGTACTCGACCTGATGGACGCCAGCAGCCTCGAGGAAGTGGTCAGTTGCGTGGAAGACAGCCTGCGACGCGAATTCCAGGTGCCGTTCGTGGGCCTGATCCTGTTCAGCGATACGCCACTGCCGGTCGGCCGTAGCGTCAGCAGCGCCGAGGCGCACCAGGCCATTGGCGGCCTGCTGGCCGGTGGCAAGACCATCTGTGGGGTGCTGCGCGAGCACGAGCTGAAGTTCCTTTTCGGCGAAGCCGGCAACGAGGTCGGTTCGGCCGCCGTGGTGGGCCTGTCCCATCAAGGGCTGCACGGCGTGCTGGCGATCGGCAGTGCCGATGCGCAGCACTACAAGAGCTCGCTGGGTACGCTGTTCCTCGGTTACATCGCCGAAGTGCTGTCGCGCGTGCTGCCACGTTTCTCCGCGCCGCTGCGCTCGGTCAGGTAACGCGCCGTCCACAGGGGCGCAAGCGTTGCGCCCTCTCGTCACGGAGCCGCCCGTTGATGCTTGTCGCCCACCTGGATGCCTACCTCGAACACCTGCGCAGCGAGCGACAGATGTCAGCCCATACGCTGGATGGCTACCGCCGCGACCTCACCAAACTGCTCGCTTATTGCGAAAAGGAAGACCTGAGTGACTGGGCCGCACTCGACATCGCTCGCCTTCGCCGCCTGGTCGCCCGCCTGCACAAGGAAGGCCAATCGGCGCGCAGCCTGGCGCGCCTGCTCTCGGCGACCCGTGGTCTGTACCGCTACCTGATACGCGAAGGCCATTGCAAACACGATCCAGCCACCGGCCTGACGCCACCCAAGGGCGAACGCAAGCTGCCAAGAGTGCTGGACGTGGACCGCGCCACCCAGTTGCTCGACGGCGCCCAGGAAGACGACTTCATCGCCCGCCGCGATCACGCCATGCTCGAGCTGTTCTATTCGTCCGGCTTGCGCCTGTCGGAGCTGGTCGCACTGAACCTCGACTGGCTCGATCTACCCGCCGGCCTGGTGCGCGTCACCGGCAAGGGCAGCAAGGTGCGCGAGCTGCCAGTGGGCAGCAAGGCCCGTGAAGCCCTGCAGCAATGGCTGCCGCTGCGGGCACTGGCCAACCCGGCCGATGGCGCGGTATTCATCAGCCGCCAGGGCCGCCGCATCGGCGCCCGCGCCGTGCAGTTGCGGGTACGCCAGGCGGGTGTCAGCGAGCTCGGACAGCACATTCATCCGCACATGCTGCGCCATTCGTTCGCCAGCCATATGCTCGAATCGTCCCAGGATCTACGTGCGGTACAGGAGCTGCTCGGCCACGCCGATATCGCCACCACGCAGGTCTATACCCACCTGGACTTCCAGCACCTGAGCAAGGTCTACGACAGTGCTCACCCACGGGCCAAGCGCCGCAAGGAACAGGATTCATGAGCATCCGCCTGATCACCTTCGACCTCGACGATACGCTGTGGGACAACCGCCCGGTGATTCTCGGTGCCGAGGCCGCCATGCGCGACTGGATCAGCGTCCACGCACCGCGCCTGGCGAGCCAGCCGGTGGATCACCTGGGCCAGGTTCGCGGTCGTCTGCTGGAGGCCGAGCCCAACCTGAAATACCGCCTCAGCGAGCTGCGCCGACGCACCCTGCGCCATGCGCTGGAGGGCGTCGGCCATGCACCCGAGGAAGCCGCGCAGTTAGCCGAGGCCGCCTTCCAGACGATGCTCGAAGCACGCCACGCCATCACCTTCTTCAGTGACACCGTCACCACCCTGGAACTGCTGGCCAATCGGTACAGCTTGGGCGTGATCACCAATGGCAACGCTGACGTGCGTCGCCTGGGGTTGGCGGACTACTTCAGCTTCATCCTCTGCGCCGAAGAACTGGGCGTCGGCAAACCCGATCGCAGGCCGTTCGAGGAGGCCCTCGCCCGCTCCGGCATGCAGGCCGAGCAGGCGGTGCATATCGGCGACCACCCCGGCGACGATATCGCCGGGGCCCAGGCGGCCGGCTGGCGTGCGGTGTGGTTCAACCCGGAGGGCAAGGCCTGGGCTGGCGAGAAGGAAGCCGACGCGCAGATCCGTAGTCTTGGCGAGCTGCCGGCGCTGTTGCAGCGCTGGGGATAAGAGCTGGTGGGCTGAAGCCCACCCTGCATGACTGGGCCTCGATGACTTGAGAAGCGTTGAGCGAAGCACAACCGGTTGCTCAGGGTACCGTGGGAACGGGCCATGCCCGTGATTTCGCGCGCATGGCGCGCTCCCACCCTGCCCCCGCAATCAGCGGTTTTCTCTGCGCCACACAAAGCAACCGCCACAAACGCAAAAGCCCGCCTTCACAGGCGGGCTTTTGCATTCAAATCCGGCGTTCGCGTCAGATGGGGCGACTGCCGTACTTGCTGTCAGGCTTCTTGGGCGGGTCGGATACGACGTTGGGCTCCACTTCCTGAACCTTGCCACCACGGGCCAGGAACTCTTCCATGGCGCGCGCCAGCGCATCGCGTTCCTTCTGCTTGGCTTCTACGCTGGGCAGCTCTTCGACCTCGACGGCCTTCTTGGCTTTGCCCTTGGCAGGTGCCGCGCTATCGGACTCGCTGTCGTCATCGGCAACATCACCATCCGCGGCCGCCAGCTCCTCGCCGTCGTCCTCGTCTGCGCCTTCCAGCTCGTCTTGTTCCAGTTCTTCGTCGCTCATGTTCAGCCTCATGACTTGCGAAAAGCAGGTTAGTTATAGCCCAGTCGTCCGACGTTGCCGAACGCCTGGAAAAAATTCAATTTGCCGTACCTTGCAAGGTTGCCAGCACGCGGCGAGCGCCACCCTGTTCGCGGTGTTCGCCCAGGTAAATCCCCTGCCAGGTGCCCAGCGCCAAACGCCCGTTACTCACCGGCAACTGCAACTGAACGCCGAGCAGACTCGACTTGAAATGCGCCGGCAGATCATCCGGGCCTTCGTCGCAGTGCTCAAAGCCTGTCGCATCCTCGGGGACGAGGCGGCGAAAGAAGCGTTCGAAGTCGCGGCGTACCGCAGGGTCCGCATTCTCGTTGACCGTCAGGGACGCCGAGGTGTGCTGCAGCCACAGGTGTAACAGACCCACCCTGTAGCTCGCCAGTTCCGGTAATGCATCCAGCAGTTCATCGGTCACCAGGTGGAAGCCTCGCGCCCGTGGACGCAGGGTGATCAGCCGTTGCTGCCACATGCTCGTCGCCCTCGTTTTTCAACGCGCGCATTCTAGCGTGCCGGACAAAAAAGCAAAGGGCGCCTGAGCGCCCTTTTGCCGGTGTTGACCATCATTTTTACTGATGATGGTCGGCGCCCTGCGCCTCCCCCATCATTTCTTGCCGGTGAACTCGGGATAGGCTTCCATGCCGCACTCGACCAGGTCGACGCCCTCGTACTCTTCCTCCTCGGAAACCCGCAGACCGGCGACCACCTTGATGATGCTCCAGACGATCAGGCTGGCGATGAACACCCAGGCGAAGATGCAGGCGATGCCCAGCAGCTGCGCGCCCAGGCTGGCTTCCGGGTTGGTCAGGCAGACCGCCAGGGTGCCCCAGATGCCCGCCGCGCCGTGTACGGAGATGGCGCCGACCGGGTCATCGATCTTGATCTTGTCGAAGCCGACGATGGCGAACACCACCAGCACGCCGCCCACACCGCCGATCAGGGTGGCCTGCAGCGCGGTCGGCGTCAGCGGCTCGGCGGTGATCGACACCAGGCCGGCCAGCGCACCGTTGATCGCCATGGTCAGGTCGGCCTTGCCGAACAGGATGCGTGCCACGATCAGCGCGGCGATCAGGCCGCCGGCCGCTGCCATGTTGGTGTTGACGAACACCTGGGCCACCGCGTTGGCGTCCTCGATGGTGCTCATCTTCAGCTGCGAGCCACCGTTGAAGCCGAACCAACCCATCCACAGGATGAACATGCCCAGAGTTGCCAGCGGCAGGTTGGCGCCCGGAATGGCGTTGACTTGGCCGTTGGCGCCGTACTTGCCCTTGCGCGCACCGAGCAGAATCACCCCGGCCAGGGCCGCGGCGGCGCCGGCCATGTGCACCACGCTGGAGCCGGCGAAGTCGAGGAAACCGGCCGCGTCGAGGAAGCCACCGCCCCATTTCCAGAAGCCCTGCACGGGGTAGATGACGGCGGTCATCACCACCGCGAAGGCGATGAACGACCAGAGTTTCATGCGCTCGGCCACCGCGCCGGAAACGATCGACATGCAGGTGGCGGCGAACACGATCTGGAAGAAGAAGTCCGAGCGGGCGGCGTAGTAGGGGGCATCTTCGTCACCGGCCAGTACCGACTCGACGGTGTTTTCGTCACCGATCAGAAAACCGAAGCTCGGCAGGACGCCGCCCTCGGGGCTGGAATACATGATGTAGTAGCCGATCAGCAGATACATGATGCAGGCGATGGCGAACAGCGCCACGTTCTTGGCGAGAATCTCGGTGGTGTTCTTGGCCCGAACCAGACCCGCCTCGAGCATGGCGAAGCCGGCGGCCATCCACATGACGAGGGCGCCGCAAATCAGGAAGTAGAAGGTATCGAAACCGTACTGCAGAGCAGTCAGTGCTGTGTTGTCCATTTTTTATTCACCTCAGGCCGTTGCGCAGGGGGGTGCGCTGTGCGGTCGAGGCGCCCGGGTTGGCTCCGGGCGCACTCCGTGTGCTGTCGGCCCGCCACAGTCAGCGGGCCGCTGGTACTTACAGGATGTAGCCGCGCTCGTTGTGCTGAGCCAGGTCGAGGCCGACCGACTCTTCTTCTTCGGTCACGCGCAGGCCCATCACGGCATCGATGATCTTGAGGATCACGAAGGTGACGACGGCGGTGTAGATCACGGTGACGGCGACGCCCTTGAACTGAATCCACAGTTGCAGGCCGATGTTTTCGACCTCACCGAAACCGCCCAGGGCCGGGGCTGCGAAGGCACCGGTCAGTAGCGCGCCGACGATACCGCCCACACCGTGCACGCCGAACACGTCCAGCGAGTCGTCGTAGCCGAGCTTGCGCTTGAGGCTGGTGGCGCAGAAGAAGCAGATCACGCCGGAAGCCAGGCCGATGATCATCGCGCCCATCGGGCCGACGGTGCCGGCAGCCGGAGTGATGGCGACCAGGCCGGCAACCACGCCGGAGGCGATGCCCAGCGCACTCGGTTTGCCGTGGGCGACCCACTCGGCGAACATCCAGGCCAGGGCCGCAGCAGCGGTGGCGATCTGGGTGACCAGCATGGCCATGCCCGCAGTCTGGTCAGCCGCGGCAGCGGAGCCGGCGTTGAAGCCGAACCAGCCGACCCACAGCATCGCCGCGCCGATCAGGGTGTAGCCCAGGTTGTGCGGCGCCATGGCCACGCTCGGGAAGCCCTTGCGCTTGCCCAGCACGATGCACGCCACCAGACCGGCGATACCGGCGTTGATGTGCACCACGGTGCCGCCCGCGAAGTCGAGCACGCCCCAGTCCCACATCAGGGCACCGTCACCACTCCAGACCATGTGCGCGATAGGCGCGTAGACCAGGGTGAACCACACGGTCATGAACACCAGCATCGCGGAGAACTTCATGCGCTCGGCGAAGGCACCGACGATCAGCGCCGGGGTGATGATGGCGAAGGTCATCTGGAAGGTAATGAATACGCTTTCCGGGAAGGCCGAGGTCAGCGATTCCTTGGTCAGGTTGCCGAGGAACATGTTGCCCAAGCCGCCCACGAAGGAGCTGAAGTTGGTGACGCCGGCTTCCATCCCGGTGGTGTCGAACGCCAGGCTGTAGCCGTAGGCGAACCACAACAGGGACATCAACGCGGTGATGGCGAAGCACTGCATCATCACCGACAGCACGTTCTTGGAACGCACCATGCCGGCGTAGAACAGTGCTAGGCCTGGAATGGTCATGAACAGCACCAGCGCGGTGGCCGTCAGCATCCAGGCCGTGTCACCGGAATTCAGGGTTTTCTCCTGAGCCATGACCAGGCTTGGGAAAAACAGGGACGAAAGGGCTCCAAGCCCTGCGATTTTTCGCAGAGTCATGATTTAACTCCTGGGACGTTAAGGGGGTAGGGGCGGAGCTTTAGATCGCGTCGGTATCGGTTTCGCCGGTACGGATGCGGATCGCCTGTTCCAGGTTTACGACGAAAATCTTGCCGTCACCGATCTTGCCGGTGTTGGCGGCCTTGGTGATGGCCTCGATGACGCGGTCCAGCTGATCGTCGGCGATAGCCACGTCGATCTTCACCTTGGGCAGGAAATCGACGACATACTCGGCGCCGCGATACAGCTCGGTATGACCCTTCTGACGACCGAAGCCTTTCACTTCGGTGACGGTGATGCCTTGCACCCCGATTTCCGACAGCGATTCGCGGACGTCGTCCAGCTTGAACGGCTTGATGATGGCAGTGACTAGTTTCATGAAACTCTCTCCCGTGTAAGGTGGACTTGCCCCAGGAATTGTTACCCCGGCCCAAGTCTAAGCTCAGTGTCTGGCTTTTGTATGCATCGGTTGCCAAGACGGGCTGATCCGATACCACCGACTGCTCCCGGTGAACCACGTCCGCCCGCTCGCGACATCCGAACCGCATCGGTGCATGGGTCATGAGCCTCTAAGCAGAAATCTTGCCAATACCGGCAAAACGCCGCTTTTCAGGAACTTACGGGCCTGCAGGCGGTTGTGATCGGCGTCACGCGAAAGCCATCGCACCAGAAGAGCGCCAAACCGCACCGCGTCACGCACACCATTGGTGCAAGGTCACTGTACCGGTGGGCAAAAACCGGCGTGCTACACTGCCGCCAACTCATTCTGGAAGGTTCCCATGCTGCCACCCAAAGCGTTGCTCGATGCCCTCAGCAGCCAGGCCAGTCGCCTGCTCAGCGGTGACAACCCACTGCCCCGCAGTGAAATCGAAGCCCAGCTCAAGGCACTGCTGCAGAGCAGCTTCAGCAAGCTGGATCTGGTCAGCCGCGAAGAATTCGACAGCCAGATGATCGTGCTGGCCCGCACCCGCGCGCGCCTCGAAGCGCTGGAAGCCAAGGTCGCCGAACTGGAAACGCGCACCGCAACGACGCAACACGCCCCGGCCGAGTAATCCGCTCGGCCGGCAGACGATCAAGGAGTGATCGATGTCATTGGCCATAGTCCACAGCCGCGCTCAGATCGGCGTCGATGCACCCAGCGTTACGGTCGAAGCGCACCTGGCCAACGGCCTGCCCTCCCTGGCGCTGGTCGGCCTGCCGGAAACCGCCGTCAAGGAATCCAAGGACCGCGTACGCAGCGCCATCCTCAACTGCGCCCTGGACTTTCCGCCACGCCGCATCACCCTCAATCTCGCGCCGGCAGATCTGCCCAAGGATGGCGGCCGCTTTGATCTGGCTATCGCCCTGGGCATCCTCGCCGCCAGTGGCCAGTTACCCGCCGAATCCCTGACCAGTCTGGAATGCCTCGGCGAGCTCGCGCTCTCGGGAGCGATCCGCCCGGTGCAGGGCGTGCTGCCCGCCGCGCTGGCCGCCCGACAAGCCGGTCGCACTCTGGTGGTGCCAAAGGAAAACGCCGAGGAAGCCAGCCTGGCTACCGGCCTCAGCGTGCTGGCGGTCGAGCACCTGCTGGAACTGGTCGCCCACCTCAATGGCCAAACACCCCTGTCGCCCTACCAGCCCCAGGGTTTGCTGCGCCACACCCAACCCTATCCGGACCTGGCCGAAGTACAGGGCCAGATCGCCGCCAAACGCGCGCTGCTGGTGGCGGCTGCAGGAAATCACAACCTGCTGCTGAGTGGCCCCCCGGGCACCGGCAAAACGCTGCTGGCCAGTCGCCTGCCCGGTCTGCTGCCGCCACTGACCGAAGAGGAAGCCCTGCAGGTCGCCGCGATTCGCTCGGTGGCCAGCCACACGCCGCTGCAGAGCTGGCCGCAAAGGCCATTTCGCCATCCGCACCACAGCGCATCCGGGCCGGCCCTGGTGGGTGGCGGCAGTCGTCCGCAACCTGGGGAAATCACCCTCGCCCATCACGGCGTGCTGTTCCTCGATGAACTGCCCGAGTTCGACCGTCGCGTTCTTGAGGTGCTCAGAGAGCCTCTGGAAAGCGGGCAGATTGTAATTGCCCGTGCCCGCGACAAGGTCAGTTTCCCTGCCCGCTTCCAGCTGGTAGCGGCGATGAACCCTTGCCCCTGCGGTTTTCTGGGCGACCCCAGCGGGCGCTGTCGCTGCAGCACGGAGCAGATTCAGCGCTATCGGGGCAAACTCTCCGGGCCGCTGCTCGACCGTATCGACCTGCATATCACCGTGGCCCGGGAGAGCACCCAGCTCGATGCCCCGGTTGATAACGGCGACACCAGTGCAGCAGCGGCCAGCCGTGTCGCCGCTGCGCGGGATATCCAGCTGCAGCGCCAGGGCATCGCCAACGCATTTCTCGACCTGCCCGGGCTGCGCGCCCACTGCGCGCTGGCCGACGCCGACCGCCAGTGGCTGGAGCACGCCTGCGAACGCCTGACCCTGTCGCTGCGCTCGGCCCATCGCGTGCTGAAGGTAGCGCGCACCCTAGCCGACCTGCAGGCCCAAGAGCAGATCAGCCGACAGCACCTGGCCGAGGCGCTGCAGTACCGCACCAGCCTGTGAGCGGCACAAAAAAGCTGAACGAAACGAAGCACTTTCCTATCGATAACAAACAGGTTCAAAAACCCCGACTAATGGCAGTGCTACAATTGCGGGCCTTCCGCTTTTGGCGGCCATCCGAAAACCGAGTCGTATCTCCAGTGCACCTTCCGCGATCCAGCGAAAGCTGATCGGCGAGCGGGTGATTCATGGACTGACTCCGACCAAGGAGAGCTAGCTCAATGGGGGCAAATCTGTCTTCCCGCTCCACTCTTAACCCGCCGGTTTTCTTCGGCTCGACCTTTTTGATCGCCTGCCTGGTGATCTACAGCACAGCCTTCAAGGAAAGCGCTCAGAGCGTGTTCGGCGCCACCCAGTCGTGGATCATCGAGAACGCCAGCTGGGTCTACATCCTTTCCGTCGCGCTGATCCTGCTCTTCGCGGTCTTCCTGGCCATCAGTCGCTACGGCGACATAAAGCTCGGCCCGGACCATAGCGAGCCGGACTACAACAACCGAACCTGGTTCTCCATGCTGTTCTGCGCCGGTATGGGCATCGGCCTGATGTTCTTCGGCGTCGCCGAACCGGTGATGCATTTTCTCGCACCGCCCGTGGGTGAAGCTCAGACAGTGGCAGCGGCCAAGGAGGCAATGAACGTCACCTTCTTCCACTGGGGCCTGCATGCCTGGGCGATCTACGCCATCGTCGCGCTGATCCTGGCCTATTTCAGCTTCCGCCATAACCTGCCGCTGACACTGCGCTCGGCGCTCTATCCGCTTATCGGCGACCGCATTTACGGGCCCATCGGCCATGCCGTGGACATCTTCGCGGTGATCGGTACCGTGCTCGGCGTAGCCACATCGCTGGGCTACGGCGTGATGCAGATTAACACCGGGCTCAACCACCTATACGGCATACCCGCCACTACCACGGTTCAGCTCCTGCTGCTGACCGGCACCATGGGCCTAGCTACGATTTCCGTGGTCAGTGGCCTGGACAAGGGCATCCGCATACTTTCCGAACTGAACATGCTGCTGGCCGTTTGCCTGATGCTGTTCGTGCTGGTGCTCGGCCCGACCGTGTTCATCATGCAGACCTTCGTGCAGAACACCGGCCAGTACCTTTCGGAGATCGTCAGTAAAACCTTCAACCTCTACGCCTACGAGCCGACCGACTGGATTGGCGGCTGGACCCTGTTCTACTGGGGCTGGTGGCTATCCTGGTCGCCGTTCGTGGGCCTGTTCATCGCGCGCATCTCCCGCGGCCGTACCATTCGCCAGTTCATCGGCGGCGTATTGGTAGTGCCGGCCGGCTTCACCCTGCTGTGGATGACCGTGTTCGGCGACACCGCGATTCACATGATTCTGGTCGACGGCATCACCGACCTCGCGACGGCGGTCGACAAGGACAGCTCGCTGGCGCTGTTCGCCTTCCTCGAACACTTCCCCTTCTCGGCAGTCCTGTCGCAGATCGCCGTGCTGATGATCGTGGTGTTCTTCGTCACCTCGGCGGACTCCGGCGCCATGGTGGTGGACATGCTCGCCTCCGGCGGCCATGACCAGACGCCGGTCTGGCAGCGTATCTTCTGGGCCGCGCTGATGGCGGTAGTCGCCGCCTCGCTGCTGCTGGCCGACGGCCTCAAGGCGCTGCAGACGGCGACCATCGCCAGTGCCCTGCCCTTCGTGATTGCCCTGCTGGCGTCGATGTGGGGGCTGCTGCGCGCCCTGCAGATCGACGCTGCCAAGCGTAACCTGCGTGACCAGGTCGCCCTCAGCCCACGCGGTGCATCAAGCACCGGCGGCTGGCAACGGCGCCTACGCAGCATGGTGATGCTGCCACGTCGCTCCCACGTCAATCGCTTCATCGCCGAAACCGTGCTGCCGGCCTGCCAGCAGGTGGCCGAGGAGATGCGCAAACAGGGCCGCGAAGCCCAGGTGGAGAGCGGTGAAGACGGACGCGTTACGCTGTCGGTCAGCCACGGCGCCGAAGCCGACTTCCAGTATCAGGTACGCCCCCGCGCGCTGATTCAGCCGAGCTTCGCCCTGCGCGACACGCGCGATGACTCCAGCGAGGAACGCAAGTACTTCCGCGCCGAAGTTCACCTCAACGAGGGCGGCCAGGACTATGACGTGATGGGCTGGAACCGCGAAGAAGTGATCGGCGATATCCTCGACCAATATGAGCGCCATATGCACTTCCTGCACCTGACGCGCTAAACCTCTGCAGTAACGAAAACGCCCGGGCCGTCTCAGCCCGGGCGTGTTTATATCTGCCTCTGCCTTATCACTTCTGGACAAGCGTCGCCGTAGAACAGGGCGCAACCTGTGACCTAGTCGCTAGCGATGCCCACGCCAACCTCTCTTGCAACCTGTTCATAATCTTTTCAGCCCAGGTGCGTCGACCTTGGCGACTAATTGGCAGAAGCGGCCATTCACGGAGTATTTGTGGGAGCGGGCCATGCCCGCGAAAAAGTCACGGGCATGGACAGGGCGTCCCCGCCCGCTCCCACAGGTAAAGCAACGATGTCCGCTTTGCTTCGTAGTTGCCTTCATGCGCATACAACACTTTGAACAGGTTCTAAGAGCCTGCTCACGACCTTTCGCGCTTTGCCTGCAAAAAGGTGGAAGCGGTCGGCGAGCGGAATACTTTTAGGAGGAGCTTTAGCCCCGAGCTCTTTGTTTACCTGAATAAAAACTCGCGGCTAAAGCCGCTCCTACGCAATCGGATGATGCGGGCATCGGTATCCGAATGCCGGAAATGAAAATGCCCGCCCTGCTTGCGCAGTGGCGGGCATCGTCTTGCCGCTCAGCTGACTCAGTGAGCCGGCTTGACCTCCGGACGGGAGCCAATGGCGTGCTGGCTTTCTTCCATGACCTGCTGGATCGCCTTGCGACGGCGCTCCTCGGCGCGGTGGCTGAAGAACCACACCAGGAAGGTGGCCAGCGATACCGCCAGCAGGATCAGACTGGCGATGGCGTTGATCGCCGGGGTCACGCCCAGGCGCACCTTGGAGAACACCTCCATCGGCAGCGTGGTGGCGCCAGGACCGGACACGAAGCTGGCCAGTACCAGGTCATCCAGCGACAGGGCGAAGGACATCATGCCGCCAGCCACCAGCGAAGGCGCGATCATCGGGATGGTGATCAGGAAGAACACCTTCCATGGCCGCGCGCCGAGGTCCATGGCCGCTTCTTCGATGGACAGGTCCAGCTCGCGCAGGCGCGCCGACACCACCACGGCCACATAGGCCGAACAGAACGTGGTGTGGGCGATCCAGATGGTCATCATGCCGCGCTCCGCCGGCCAGCCGATCAGCTGGGCCATGGCCACGAACAGCAGCAGCAGTGACAGACCGGTGATCACTTCCGGCATTACCAGCGGTGCGGTGACCAGGCCGCCGAACAGCGTGCGGCCCTTGAAGCGGCTGATGCGGGTCAGCACGAAGGCCGCCAGCGTACCCAGCGCCACCGCGGCGATCGCCGTGTAGCAGGCGATCTCCAGGGAACGCCAGACGGCGCCCATCAGCTGGCGGTCGTCGAGCAGGCTCACGTACCACTTGGTCGACCAGCCGCCCCACACCGTCACCAACCGCGAGGCGTTGAACGAGTAGATCACCAGGATGATCATCGGCAAGTAGATGAAGGCCAGGCCGACCCACAACATCAGCGTGGAGAAACGGAAATTCTTCATGCCCGGCCCTCCAGCTCTTTGGCTTGGTTACGGTTGAACAGAATGATGGGCACCAAGAGGATCGCCAGCATCACCACCGCCAGCGCCGAGGCTACCGGCCAGTCGCGGTTGTTGAAGAACTCCTGCCACAGCACCTTGCCGATCATCAGGGTTTCCGGCCCGCCGAGCAGCTCGGGGATCACGAACTCGCCAACCACCGGGATGAACACCAGCATGCAGCCGGCGATGATGCCGTTCTTGGACAGCGGCACGGTGATCTTCCAGAAGCTGTTGAAGGTGCTCGAACCCAGATCCGAAGCTGCTTCGAGCAGGCTCTGATCGTGTTTCACCAGGTTGGCGAACAGCGGCAGGATCATGAACGGCAGGTACGAGTAGACGATGCCGATGTACACCGCGGTGTTGGTGTTGAGGATCTGCAGTGGAGCGTCGATCAAGCCGATGCTCTGCAAAAAGCCGTTGAGCAGACCGTTGTTGCTGAGGATGCCCATCCACGCGTAAACGCGGATCAGGATCGCGGTCCAGGTCGGCATCATCACCAGCAGCAGCAGGACTGTCTGGGTTTCCTTCTTGGCCCGGGCGATGGCGTAGGCCATCGGGTAGCCGATCAGCAGACAGGCCAGGGTGCTGAAAAAGGCGATTTTCAGCGAGCCAAGGTACGCGGCCAGATACAGCTCATCCTCGGTAAGGAAGATGTAGTTGCCCAGGTTCAGCACCACCTGCAGTGTATTGTCGACCCAGGTATAGATTTCCGTGTACGGCGGGATCGCCACATCGGCTTCGGCGAAGCTGATCTTCAGCACGATGATGAACGGCAGCAGGAAGAACAGGAACAGCCAGATGAATGGGATGCCGATCACCAGGTGCCGGCCATTAGGCATACGCTTGGTCAGGCTGCTCATTTTCATGACTGCAGCACCACGCCGCTGTCGTCTTCCCAGAACACCACCACCGGGTCATCCCAGGTCGGCCGCTTGCCGCGGCGCTCGGCGTTGGCGATGAAGCACTGCACGATCTGCCCGGAGGTCAGTTTGACGTAGTACACCGAATGGCCGCCCAGATAGGCGATGTCATGCACGGTGCCGTTGCTCCAGTTGTATTCCGGGTGCTCGTGGTCAGCCGGCAGCTGGGTGGCCATCAGCAGTTTTTCCGGGCGCAGGGCGTAGGTAACCTGGGTCTCCTGGGCACGGGTGCTGATGCCGTGGCCGATATAGATCGGCTTGTCGAGCTGCGGGCAGTCGATCACCGCGTGGTCGGTGTCGTCATGCACGATCTGCCCGTCGAACAGGTTGACGTTACCGATGAACTCGCAGACCAGACGGCTGGCCGGCGTCTCGTAGACGTCGATGGGGCTGCCGATCTGGGCGATCCAGCCCAGGTGCATGATGGCGATGCGCTGGGCCATGGTCATGGCCTCTTCCTGATCGTGGGTGACCATCACACAGGTCACGCCGACGCGCTCGATGATTTCCACCAGCTCGAGCTGCATCTGCGAGCGCAGCTTCTTGTCCAGCGCCCCCATTGGCTCGTCGAGCAGCAGCAGCTTGGGGCGTTTGGCCAGCGAGCGGGCCAGGGCCACGCGCTGACGCTGACCGCCGGAAAGCTGGTGCGGTTTGCGCTTGGCGTATTGGGTCATGTGCACCAGCTTGAGCATCTCGGCAACACGGGCGTCGATCTCGGCCTTGGGCATCTTGTCCTGCTTGAGGCCGAAGGCGATGTTGTCGGCCACGCTCATGTGCGGGAACAGCGCGTAGGACTGGAACATCATGTTGATCGGTCGATCGTACGGCGGCAGGTCGGTAATGTCCTGGCCGTCGAGGAAGATGCGCCCTTCGGTCGGCCGCTCGAAGCCGGCGAGCATGCGCAACAGGGTCGACTTGCCGGAACCGGAACCACCGAGCAGGGCGAAGATCTCGCCCTTGTTGATGGTCAGCGAGACATCGTCGACCGCGACGGTTTCGTCGAACTTCTTGGTCACACGCTCGATCTTGACCAACACCTCTTTGGGTTGCTGGCTCCCCTCGATGACCTTCTTATAGGTACTGGAAGCAACTGCCATTACCAAACTCCCGCAGTAAAAATGGCGCCCGACAGAGGCCGGGCGCTAAAGGGTTGATCATCTTCCGGACTTGATCTTCGTCCAGCTTCGCGTCATCAGGCGCTGCGCCTTGGGCGGCAGTTCGGCCATCACGTACAACTTGTCCAGCACGGCCTGCGGCGGGTACACCGACTCGTCCTCGCGGATTTCCTGATCCATCAGCTCGCCCGCCTTGGTGTTGGCATTGGCGTAACCCACGTAGTCACTGACCCCGGCGATCACCTTGGGATCTAGGAGGTAGTTGATGAAGGCGTGGGCCTCTTTGACGTTGCTGGCATCCTTGGGGATGGCAAGCATGTCGAACCACAGGTTGGCGCCTTCCTTGGGAATCGCATAGGCGATTTCGACGCCCTTGCCGGCCTCCGCGGCACGGTCGGCGGCCTGCAGCACGTCACCGGAGTAGCCGAACGCCACACAGATGTTGCCGTTGGCCAGATCGGAGATGTACTTGGAGGAGTGGAAGTAGCTGATATAGGGGCGCACTTCCATCAGCTTGGCTTCGGCCCTGGCGTAGTCGTCAGCGCTCTGGCTGTTCGGGTCCAGGCCCAGGTAGTTGAGCACCGAGGGAATAACCTCGTCTGCCGAATCCATGAAGGACACGCCGCAGCTGGCGAGCTTCTTCATGTTCTGCGGCTCGAACAGCACGGCCCAGGAGTCGATCTTGTCGACACCGAGCACTTCCTTGACCTTGGCCACGTTGTAGCCGATGCCGTTGGTGCCCCACAGATAAGGCACGGCGTATTGATTGCCCGGGTCGTTGGTTTCCAGCTGCTTGAGCAGCGCCGGGTCGAGATTGTTCCAGTTCGGCAGCAGCGAACGGTCGAGCTTCTGGAACGCGCCCGCCTTGATCTGCTTGCCGAGAAAATGATTGGACGGCACCACCACGTCGTAGCCGGTACGGCCGGCGAGCAGTTTACCTTCCAGGGTTTCGTTGGAGTCGAAGACGTCGTAGACCGGCTTGATGCCCGTGGCCTTCTGGAACTCGGCCAGGGTGTTCTCGCCGATGTAGTCGCTCCAGTTGTAGATATGCACGGTGCCGTCCGCATGTGCCAGGGTTGCCAAGCCAACCGAAAGCGCGGTCGTTGTCAGGATCTTGCCCAGGGAAAAATGCACAGGTCGTCCTCTTCTTGTGTCTCGTCACCGAGGTGACGTATCGCGATCTGGGAGAGCGCCACGGTCGTGGCGCTGCCCTCGATGGGCGACGATCCGCCCCTTTTGCCTGCTGAAACGGACCGCGGCACCAGGCGCCGCGGTCATCAGCCGATCAGCGACCGGACTTGATCTTGGTCCAGCTGCGGGTCATGGTGCGCTGGGCGGCCGCCGGCAGGTCCGGGAAGGCATACAGCTTGCCCATGGTTTCCTGGGTCGGGTAAACGCCCGGGTCGTTACGAATGGCTTCGTCGACCAGCGGGGTGGCTTTCGCGTTGCCGTTCGGGAAGTGCACTTCGTTGGTGATCTCGGCCATGATTTCCGGCTTGAGCAGGAAGTTCAGGAAGGCATGGGCGGACTCGACGTTCTCCGCATCGGCCGGAATGGCCACCATGTCGAAGAAGGCGCCGGCACCTTGCTTGGGAATGTTGTAGGAGACTTTGACCTTGCCACCGGCCTCTTCGGCGCGCGACTTGGCCTGGTAGATGTCGCCCGAGTAGCCCACGGCCACGCAGAGGTTGCCGTTGGCCAGATCGGAGATGTACTTGGAGGAGTGGAAGTAGGTGACCGACGGGCGGATCTTCATGAACAGCGCTTCGGCTTCCTTGAGCTGCTTCGGATCGGTGCTGGTCGGTTCATAGCCCAGGTACTGCATGGCGATCGGCAGGATCTCGGTTGGCGAGTCGAGGAAGGACACGCCGCAGGACTTCAGCTTCTCGATGTTCTCGGGCTTGAACAGCAGGTCCCAGGAATCAACCGGGGCGTTTTCGCCCAGCGCAGCCTTGACCTTCTCGGGGTTGAAACCGATGCCCACGGTGCCCCACATGTACGGGAAGGAATACTTGTTACCCGGGTCGCTGACCTCGACGGTTTTCAGCAGGTTCTTGTCCAGGTTGTCCCAGTTCGGCAGCTTGGACTTGTCCAGCGGCTGGTAGACCTTGGCCTTGATCTGCTTGGCCAGGAAGCTGTTGGACGGCACCACGATGTCGTAACCCGATTTGCCGGCGAACAGCTTGGCTTCCAGGGTTTCGTTGGAATCGAAGACGTCGTAGGTGACCTTGATGCCGGTCTCCTTGGTGAATTTCTCGATGGTGTCCGGGGCGATGTAGTCCGACCAGTTGTAGATGTTGAGGACCTTGCCATCAGCCTGCGCCATACCGGCCACGGCGCCGGCCAGCGTCACCGCCAGCAGAGTCTTGCCGAAAGTCTTGATCATGCGGTTCAGCTCCCTATGTGATGTCGATTAACCGGGCCGCCGCGCTGTGCGGAAGGCCCGTTTTTTTGGCCGGCAAGTCTGGCGATAGCAGCCCCATCGCTCAAGCCCTGGCAGGCAATTTATTGCACCAACTGTCGCTACCTTCGAAACGCCTTGCAGCAGCCGTCAGGCCAGTAAAGCACGGGCGGTGAGGTCCAGGCACTTGCGGGCCTTTTCCACCAGCTCGTCGATCTCGCTCTTGCTGATCACCAGCGGCGGCGAAATGATCATGGTGTCGCCCACGGCGCGCATGATCAGTCCGTTCTCGAAACAGTGACCGCGGCAGATCATGCCCACCGCCTTGTCGCTCGGGTAACGCGCGCGAGTGACTTTATCCTTCACCAGTTCGATGGCGCCGAGCATACCTACGCCGCGCACTTCACCGACCAGCGGGTGATCCGCCAATTCGCGCAGGCGTTTCTGCAAATACGGTGCCGTTTCTTCTCTGACCCGCTCGATGATCTTTTCTTCGCGCAGAATTCGGATGTTCTCCAGTGCCACCGCCGCCGCAACCGGGTGGCCGGAATAGGTGAAGCCGTGGTTGAAGTCGCCACCCTCGTTGAGCACCTTGACGATCTCGTCGCGCACCACCAGGCCGCCCATCGGCACATAGCCGGAGGTCAGGCCCTTGGCGATGGTCATCATGTCCGGCTTGTTGCCGTAGAAGTCGCTGCCGAACCACTCACCGGTACGGCCGAACCCGCAGATCACTTCGTCGGCGACGAACAGGATGTCGTACTTGGCGAGAATCTCGCGCACCCGCGGCCAGTAGCTGTCCGGCGGGATGATTACGCCGCCCGCGCCCTGAATAGGCTCAGCCAGGAAGGCAGCGACATTGTCTTCGCCGACTTCGAGAATCTTCTTCTCCAGCTCGTCGGCAGCCCAGATGCCGAAGGCTTCCGGCGTCATGTCGCCGCCCTCGCCGAACCAGTAAGGCTGGGCGATATGCACGATACCCGGAATCGGTAGGTCGCCCTGCTCGTGCATGCCCTTCATGCCGCCCAGGCTGGCGCCGGCGACAGTGGAGCCGTGGTAGCCGTTCTCGCGGGCGATCACCACCTTCTTGTTCGGCTTGCCCTTGAGTGCCCAATAATGGCGAACCATGCGCAGCATGGTGTCGTTGCCTTCCGAGCCTGAGCCGGTGAAGAACACGTGGTTCATGCCAGCTGGCGTCACCTCGGCGAGCGTCTTGGCCAGCTCCAGCACTGGCGGGTGGGCGGTCTGGAAGAAGGTGTTGTAGAACGGCAGCTCGCGCATCTGCTTGCTGGCCGCCTCGACCAGTTCCTCACGGCCGTAGCCGACGGCCAGGCACCACAGCCCGGCCATGCCATCGAGGATCTTGTTGCCTTCGCTGTCCCACAGGTGCACACCTTCACCGCGGGTGATGATGCGCGGGCCCCTCTCGGCCAATTGTTTGAAGTCGCTGAAAGGCGCCAGGTGATGATCGCGGCTCATGGCCTGCCATTGCTGGGTCTTTGCATTGTTTGCCGTCATGTTCACCTCTTATAAATGCGGGGCCGGTCGGATCACACGACAGCCCCGGCTGGATCAGACCGAGAGCAGCAGGAACTCGCGTTCCCAGGAGCTGATCACCCGCTTGAAATTCTCGTGCTCGGCACGCTTGACCGCCACGTAGCCGCTGACGAACTTGTGGCCCAGGTACTGTTCGACCACCTGGCAGGTTTCCATGCGCTCCAGCGCCGCCTCCAAAGTCAGCGGCAGGCGCAGGTTGCGGCGCTCGTAGCCGCGGCCGACGACCGGCGCGCTGGGCTCGATGCCCTCGACCATGCCGATGTAGCCGCACAGCAGGCTGGCTGCCAGGGCCAGATAAGGGTTGGCGTCGGCGCCAGCCAGGCGGTTTTCCACGCGGCGGTTATTCGGCGTGGCATCCGGCACGCGCAGGCCGACGGTGCGGTTTTCCTCGCCCCACTCGACGTTCACCGGCGCCGAGGTGTCGGGCAGGAAGCGGCGGAACGAGTTTACGTTGGGCGCGAACAGCGGCAGCACTTCGGGGATGTATTTCTGCAGGCCACCGATGTGATGCATAAACAGCTGGCTCATCGAACCGTCTTCGTTGGAGAAGATGTTCTTGCCGGTCTTCACGTCGATGATGCTCTGGTGCAGGTGCATGGCGCTGCCCGGCTCATCGGTGATCGGCTTGGCCATGAAGGTCGCCGCCACGTCGTGCTTGAGCGCCGCCTCGCGCATGGTGCGTTTGAACACCAGGATCTGGTCAGCCAGGTGCAGAGCCTCGCCGTGACGGAAGTTGATCTCCATCTGCGCCGGGCCTTCCTCGTGGATCAGAGTGTCCAGGTCCAGGCCCTGCAGCTCGCACCAGTCGTACATGTCTTCGAACAGCGGGTCGAATTCGTTGGCCGCATCGATCGAAAAACTCTGCCGGCCGGTTTCCGGGCGCCCGGAACGGCCCATCGGCGCCACCAGCGGGAAGTCCGGGTCGCTGTTGCGCTTGGTCAGGTAGAACTCCATCTCCGGCGCCACGATGGGCTGCCAGCCTTTTTCGGCATACAGGCGCAGCACCTTCTTGAGAATGTTGCGCGGCGACAGCTCGATGGGGTTGCCCTGCTTGTCGTAGGTGTCGTGGATCACCTGGGCGGTGGGCTCGATGGCCCAGGGCACGATGAATACGGCGTTCTCGTCCGGCCGGCAGAACATGTCGATATCCGCCGGGTCGAGCAGGTCGTAATAGATGTCGTCTTCGACGTAGTCGCCGGTGACAGTCTGCAGCAACACGCTTTCAGGCAGGCGCATGCCCTTTTCGTCGAGGAATTTGTTGGTCGGCGAGATCTTGCCCCGGGCAATCCCCGTCAGGTCGCTGACCAGACATTCGACTTCGGTGATCTTGCGTTCTTTCAACCAGCTCGAGAGCTGGTCCAGTTTGGTGCTCATAGAGACCTCAGTGTTTTGAAACCGGCATCCTCGGCCGGCTCGACATGCCCCGCACCACGAGAGGCCTGGCAGGCCTGCCAGGTGGATGCGGAATAAACCAGGGTGTTACACGACTGCGGGCAACTGCCCGAGCGACCCTCCAGGCACTGGCGGCAGAGCGCAGCGCATGCCCAGCGGTGCTTCACCATCGTGCACCGACTGTAACCGACCTTTGTTGCACTCGACAGAGTCAGATGCCTTTGCAAAGCGCGCGCCGTCACCTGCTTCACGGCAAGGTTCACGATTGGCAATGCCGTTGAGCGCATCGAGGCGTCGCGATACTCGTCGCCTAGCAATGAAGACGCAAACGTCTTCACGGATTGAGAAGTGTGCAGATTTTCGAGCGAAGGAGCAGGTAAGAGATACCGCAATGCGATGCGCCGCAGTGCGCGCCGCAAGGGCTGCGCAAGAGGATCGAGCAACCTCTACCACAGCCGGCAATGCCGCGCACCGTGGGAGGCTGGCAATGACGCCGGACAGCGACATGCAGCTCATGAAACACCCGTATTGTTGGATTATGTGGGGTTTGACCGAGCTTATCCTTGTTCATTTTTCAACACAAGCTGGCTCAATGATTCGCGCACCGCCCCACAGCCGCGTCTAAAAGGGTGCAGAGATCTAACGCTGGAAATGCCCTGAAACGCCCTAAAAATGGCCGCAGCGCCCCTCATTGGGGCAACATCGAGCTGCCTTGACAGCCTCTGGCGTTTGGGATTGACTCGCTGTGTGTCAGCAATTGATTGATATTTTTAACAACAAAGGTGTTGCATCATGTCGGTACCCCCGCGTGCCGTTCAGCTCAATGAAGCGAACGCGTTCCTCAAGGAACACCCTGAGGTTCAGTTCGTCGACCTTCTGATTGCAGATATGAATGGTGTCGTGCGCGGCAAGCGCATCGAACGCGCCAGCCTCCACAAGGTGTATGAAAAGGGCATCAACCTGCCAGCTTCGCTGTTCGCCCTGGACATCAACGGCTCAACCGTCGAAAGCACCGGCCTTGGCCTGGACATCGGCGACGCCGACCGTATCTGCTTCCCCATCCCCGATACCCTGTGCAAGGAACCTTGGCAGAAGCGCCCAACAGCGCAACTGCTGATGACCATGCACGAACTGGACGGCAGCCCCTTCTTTGCCGATCCCCGTGAGGTATTGCGTCAGGTGGTACAGAAGTTCGACGAACTTGGCCTGACCATCTGCGCGGCCTTCGAACTGGAGTTCTACCTGATCGACCAGGAGAACGTGAATGGCCGTCCACAACCGCCGCGCTCGCCGATCTCCGGCAAGCGCCCGCACTCGACTCAGGTTTATCTGATCGACGACCTCGACGAGTACGTCGACTGCCTGCAGGACATGCTCGAAGCCGCCAAGGAGCAGGCGCTGCCCGCCGACGCCATCGTCAAGGAAAGTGCACCGGCGCAGTTCGAGGTCAACCTGCATCACACCAATGATGCGCTCAAGGCCTGCGACCACGCGCTGCTGCTCAAGCGCCTGATCAAGAACATCGCCTACGACCATGAGATGGACTCCACCTTCATGGCCAAGCCCTATCCGGGTCAAGCGGGCAATGGTCTGCACGTGCACATCTCGCTACTCGACAAGAAAACCGGGCAGAACATCTTCGCCACCGAGGATCCGGAGCAGCACGCCCCGCTGCGTCATGCCATTGCAGGCATTCTCGACACCATGCCGGCGTCGATGGCCTTCCTGTGCCCGAACGTCAACTCCTACCGCCGTTTCGGCGCGCAGTTCTACGTCCCGAACGCGCCGAGCTGGGGCCTGGACAACCGCACCGTAGCCGTACGCGTGCCGACCGGCAGCAGCGATGCGATCCGCATCGAACACCGGGTAGCCGGCGCCGATGCCAACCCGTACCTGATGATGGCGGCGATCCTGGCCGGTATTCATCACGGTCTGACCAACCAGCTGGATCCAGGTGAGCCCATCGAGGGCAACTCTTACGAGCAACTGGAACAGAGCCTGCCGAACAACCTGCGCGATGCCCTGCGCCAGCTGGACGACAGTGAGGTGCTCAACAAGTACATCAGCCCGGATTACATCGACATCTTCGTCGCCTGCAAGGAAGCGGAGCTGCAGGAGTTCGAGACGACCATCTCCGATCTCGAGTACAACTGGTACCTGCACACCGTGTGATGCGCAAAACGCCGGCGGAAGCCGGCGTTTTCATAGTCGCCTGGCGCTATCATTCGGCGACCGGCCAGGTACTGACGCCACGGTATCTCGTCGCACTCGCCACCATCGTCAAATAGGAAGACCGCATTGATTCACCGCCTTCCGGCTTTGCCAGTTATTGGCCTGGCACACGCCTGCAAGCAGCCAGGAACGCCTGAGTGAGCGCCCGCAAGCCCCGCGCCAGCAGCCAGGCACGTATCGAACAGATTCTCGCCGCGGCCCGCACGCTACTGGCCGAGCAAGGGGTGGCGGCGCTGTCGATCTACACCGTGGCCGAACGCGCGGAAATCGCACCGTCCTCGGTCTACCACTTCTTTCCCAGCGTACCCGCCTTGCTCCAGGCGCTGACGGCCGATGTTCACCGTGCCTTCCGAGACTGCCTGCAGGAGCCCATCGACGCGGACCAGTTGCAGTCCTGGCGTGATCTTTCCCGAATCATCGAGCAGCGAATGCTGCGCATCTATGCCGGCGATGCGGCGGCCAGGCAGCTGATCCTCGCCCAGCACGGCCTCAGCGAGGTGACCCAGGCTGACCGCCAGCACGATATCGAGCTCAGTCAGCAGCACCGGGCACTGTTCGACCGCTACTTCGAGTTGCCGGCGCTGCCGGACGATATCGATGTGTTCGGCCTGGCCATGGAGCTTGGCGATCGGGTGTACGCCCGCTCGATTCACCAGCACGGAGAAATCACCCCACGTTATGCCGAGGAAGGCTTGCGCGTATTCGAAGCGTACCTAGGGCTTTACCTGCCGCCCTTCCTGCGCAAACGCGCAATCAGCTGAAAGGTGCCGCCGTGGCCATGCTTCGCTGAACCGCCATGCGAGTTGCGCCATCAGCCCGAACAATTTCATTTAATACAAATAATTATCCGCAAATATATTTTAAATATGCTGGATAGTGCTAAAAACATCCTTTCAAAGCCGATATTTATCGACTATAAGATCATTTCCAATGAGCATTTCTCGCCGCGTATAAGCCCTCGCCTCGCCGCAATACAGGCATGTGATGCAAGGGCTGTAAGCGCACCAGGGATAAGCTCCGTAAACGGCGACCAGATTCTGTATGCCCCATTGAACCCTGGGATGGCGCAACCGCCTCCTGACCCCTTGAACGACTTCAGCACCGGAGCAACGCCATGAACACCTTGACCTCCACACCCCGCGCCGATGGCTTCCGCATGCCGGCCGAATGGGAGCCACACAGCCAGACCTGGATCGTGTGGCCGGAGCGCCCGGACAACTGGCGACTGGGTGGCAAGCCTGGCCAGCACGCGTTCGTAGCCGTGGCCAAGGCCATCGCCGAGTTCGAGCCGGTCACCGTCTGCGCCTCGGCGGCGCAATACGAAAATGCCTGCGCACACCTGGATCACGAGCGTATTCGCGTCGTCGAGATGACCACCGACGACGCCTGGGTTCGCGATACCGGCCCAACCTTCGTCACCGACCAGAAGGGCGAAGTGCGCGGCGTGGACTGGGGTTTCAACGCCTGGGGCGGGTTCGAGGGCGGCCTTTACTTCCCCTGGCTGCGTGATGATCAGGTCGCCAGCAAGATCCTCAATATCGAAGGCTACGACCGCTACCGCACTGAAGGTTTCGTACTCGAGGGCGGCTCGATCCACGTCGACGGTGAAGGCACCCTGATCACCACCGAAGAGTGCCTGCTCAACCACAACCGCAACCCGCACCTAAACCGTGAACAGATCGAAGCCATGCTGGCTGATCACCTGGCCATCGATACCGTGATCTGGCTGCCGCATGGCCTGTACAACGACGAGACCGACGGCCACGTCGACAACTTCTGCTGTTACGTGCGACCGGGCGAAGTGCTGTTGGCCTGGACCGACGATCCGCAGGATCCCAACTACAGCCGTTGCCAGGAAGCCATGGGTGTACTGGAAAAAGTCCGCGACGCCAAAGGCCGCGCCCTGACCGTGCACAAGATGCCGATCCCGGGCCCGCTGTATGCCACCGAGGAAGAATGCGCCGGTGTCGACCGCGCAGCCGGCAGCCAGGAGCGCAGCCCTGAGGTGCGCCTGGCCGGTTCCTACGTGAACTTCCTGATCGTCAACGGCGGCATCGTCGCCCCCAGCTTCAACGACCCGAAGGACGCAGAAGCCAAGGCCATCCTCGAGCGCCTGTTCCCCGAGCACCGAGTGGTGATGGTGCCGGGCCGGGAAATCCTGCTGGGCGGCGGCAATATCCACTGCATCACCCAGCAGCAGCCTGCAGCTACTGCCAATTGATTTAACCAACCAGCAGAAACGCAAAAGCCCGGAACCAGTCCGGGCTTTTGCATTTGAACGAGCCGCCGCGTGGTGCGGCTCGATACGGTCTGCTTACAGCAGCGGGATGCTGTAGCTGACGATCAGGCGGTTCTGATCGATATCGCCGCCTGGCTGACTACGCAGCGAGGCATTACGCCAGGCGAAACCCAGACCTTTGGCTGCGCCTTGCTGTACCACATAGCTGATGGTCAGGTCGCGTTCCCATTCTTTCAAATCGCCAGTAGCCGACTTGATATTGTCGCCTTTCATGTACAGCACGTTGGCGGTCAGGCCCGGTACGCCGATCTTGCCGAAGTCGTAGCCGTATTGGGTGATCCAGGTACGCTCGCCGGCACGGCCGAAGTTAGTGATCTGACGGTCGGTGATGAGATAGGTGGTTGCCCCGCCTTGACCACCAGGCAGATTACCTTGGTTTAGCTGAGTGAAGTTACTGTCACCGGAAACCTGCTGATAACCGGCGCTCAGAGCATGGCCTTCCAAGCTGTATGTGAAGAATGCGCTCCAAGTACGGTTGTCGACTTCACCGAAACTAGAATTGGCATTACCGCCGTTCCAATAACCAGCACCACGATACCCTTCGGCACGCCCAGCAGCACCACTGTTTTTACCATCGGACCCGGTATCGAAATAACGCAGGTCGGACTTCAGCGTGCCAGCACCTAGCGCCAGAGTGTGGGTCAGGCCCAGGAAGTGCTGTTTGTAGAAGTCGTCCAAGTTGCCGTAGTAGTACTGAACCAAGAGATCCTTGTTGATCTTATAGTCAGCACCTGCGTAATAAAACTTATTGCTGTCCGCACCATTAGCCGAGCCAGCGATAGACAGCGAATCCGAGTTGCTAGAAGCACGACCTTTAGCATGCTCAAGCTGACCAGCAATCAGGGTCAGATTATCGATTTCGTTGGAAGTGATTTGCGCACCTTCAAAGGTTTGCGGAATCAGACGACCGTCGTTGAAGGTCACGACCGGCAGCTTGGGCTGCAGAGTACCAACGTGCGCGACAGTTTTAGAAAAACGAATCTTGCCGGTCAGGCCCAGGCTGCTGAATTCGTTCTCGGCGCTGCCGTCGCTATCCAGGGGGAACAGAGTTCCGGTAGTGCCCGACGACTGCGGGGTACGGCTCTGACCCGGCTTGCCAGCACGGCCGCCGCCATCCAGACGTACACCCAGCAGGCCGATTGCATCAACGCCAACACCGATGGTGCCTTCAGTGAAACCCGACTGCAGGTTCAACTGGAAAGCCTGCCCCCACTCCTTGTTGCTGGGGCTGTCAGTATCGCGAACATCGTTGTTGAAATAGTAGTTACGCAGATCCAGCTTGGCCGTGCTGTCTTCGATAAAGGCAGCGTTGGCAACGTTGCCCAGGGTCAGACCCAGAGTGCCGGCGGCTACGGCCAGCGCCAGGGAAGCTTTTTTCATCGTGATCTCTCCAGTGTTCTGTTCTTTTAGTGGTGTTGCACATCGGCCCGCCAGATGCCGCCTTCATGGCGCGCAGCCAGCCGAATTCGGGTACGGCCGTCAGGCGACAGGCAGCCGGAGGGCGCCATGACTACGAAGACGGCAATACGAAAACTTAGGGGTAAGGGTGAAACAGGTTGGACTGACTGCTGCGACAGGCAATAGGCATCGTTCGACTCTCGGCATTGTTATTTTCGGCTCTGTAGGCCGTTGCTGTGGAATTTAACACAGCAGATTGCATGCCATGGACGACCAAAGTCGCATAAGCGCCAACATTTCAATATGTTACTGGCAAAATGACAGGAAGGGGCGTGCGCTCATCGATAAAAATGAGCGATTTTCCGCCGTATAAAAGCAAGGTTAAGGCGATATTCCGCCAACTCAGCTGGTGACGATCTGATTCTTGCCCTGACGCTTGGCCTGGTACATCGCCGCATCGGCCCGTGCGTACAGCACGTCCAGGCCCGGATCCCCGCTGCGTAACGTGGTCAGGCCCTGGCTGACGGTAATACCGAAGGTGGTGCCTTCATGGCTGAAGGACAGACGCTGAATCTCGCGCTGCAGGCGCTGGGCGATCTGCGAGGCCAGCTCCGGCTCGCACCCTGGGAACAGTGCTGCGAACTCTTCACCACCGATTCGCCCGAACAGATCACCACGGCGCAGTACCGAACTGGCGCAATTGGCCAGCTGCTGCAGCACCTGGTCGCCGACCTGGTGGCCGTAGGTGTCATTGATATGTTTGAAGTCGTCCAGGTCGAGCAGCAGGAAGGCCAGCGGCTGCCCGTGGGTGCGCGCCAGCTCGAACTCGCTTTGCGCGCATTCGAAGAAGTGCCGACGGTTACTGCTCTGGGTCAGCACGTCGGTGGTGGCCAGGCGGTGCAGCTCGCCTTCGAGCTGCTTCTTCTCGGTGATGTCTTCGGCAATACCGAAGATGATCGGCGACGCATGGGTTTCGCTCTGCCTGCCGATAAAGCATTTGTCGCTGAGCCAGCGAATCTCGCCGTCAGCACGGATGATCCGGTATTCGCGAGCCTCCACGGCACCGGTCTCCAGCACTTTGGCCATGCTTTCGGCCGCGTATTCCACATCATCGGGATAGATGCTGTTGCGCCACTCTCCATAGTCGGCCAGCAACAAGCCGGCCGAGCGTCCGAAAATCAACTCGTAAGCCGGGCTGACATAGATGATCTGTTGAGCCTCCCAGTCGAACGCCCAGAGCACCGCATTGACGCTGCCCAGGAGCGTGCTGAACAGTTGCTCGCGCTCGCGCAGCCGGGTGCCTTCAGCACGGCTGTGCAGCAGAGCCAGGGTCAGCTCTTCCAGGTCAATAGCAGCGAGTTCATCCATATACCGATCCAGAGCATTGGCCCCTTGCTTGCGGTTAAGGCCGCCAAGGAGAATCGAAAAAGCCCGCCGAATGGCGGGCTTTTGGGTGGCAGCCGGGTCACAACTATGACCATGGCTGCAGTGGGCGGTTCACCGACCTCCCGGCTTTGTGCGCTACATCACGCGGCCACTGGGCGCAGAGAGTAGGTTTTCAACTGCTCGGCGAAATCACGCAGCGATTGAATGCCGCTCGCTTCGGCGTCGTGTACCCAGTGTTTGATCGCTTCGAGCATGTCATGACCATTGGCACTGGTACGCGCCCATATCAGTTGCAGTGCCAGGCGCTTCTCGTAGATCACCTTGAGCGCTTGGCTGTGCGCCAGCATGGCGTCGATACGCACCTGCTGCTTGTCCTGCAGCAGACTCGGTTCACGAGAGAGCAGGCGCTTGGCCCGACGAAACTGATGACGAACTGACTCGTCGGCCTTGGCCAGCTCCTGCTTGACCAGCGGCCCGATCACCAGCTTGCGGTACTGAGCCATGATCTGGAAACGGTTGTTGAGGATGGCCATGGCGGTATCCATGTCCAGAATCCCTTTGCCCGGCACGCGATGGGCAATCGGCGCAACGCGCTGAACCTTGGCCAGGCCCAGCATGCTGAACAGCCGGATCCACGCCCAGCCCATGTCGAACTCCCAGCGGTTGACCGACAGCTTGGCGGAGTTCGGGTAGGTATGGTGGTTGTTGTGCAGCTCCTCGCCGCCAACGATGATGCCCCAGGGCACCAGATTGGTGGCCGCGTCGCGGCACTCGAAGTTGCGATAACCGACGGCATGGCCCAGCCCGTTGATGACCCCGGCAGCCCAGAAGGGAATCCAGATCATCTGTACGGCCCAGACGGTCAGGCCCAGGGCGCCGAACAACAGCACATCGATGATCAGCATCAGCGACACGCCGCCAATCGGGAAGCGCGAATAGATGTTGCGCTCGATCCAGTCATCCGGGCAGTTCTTGCCGTAGATGCGCAGGGTGTCTTCGTTCTTCGCCTCTTCGGCATACAGCTCGGCACCTTTGCGCATTACCGTGCCCAGGCCCTTCACAACCGGGCTGTGGGGGTCTTCTGCGGTTTCACATTTGGCGTGATGCTTGCGGTGGATGGCCGTCCACTCGCGGGTGTTCATGCCTGTGGTCATCCACAGCCAGAATCGGAAGAAGTGCTTGAGTGCAGGGTTCAGCTCCAGGGAGCGGTGCGCCGAATAACGGTGCAGATAGACCGTGACGGCTACGATGGTGATGTGAGTCAGCACCAGGGTGACGACGATGAGCTGCCAGACCGGCAGATCGAGAAAACCGTTGTACCACATGGGCAGGGGTACCTCTTGCAGAGAAAAAGCGATGCGGACAAAGTGCCGCATCTCCATTATCAACACTCGCTGCTGGAAAACCACTTGGTCTTTTGGCTAAGGATGTTACAAGGATGCCCCCACGGATGATCTTTTCCCCCGAAAACCAAGCCAACCATTCCCCATGAGCACTCGCCAGGGCGCACTGCGCCTGACTTTGAACTACCTGATCGCCGCCGGCCTGTGGATCGTGTTCAGCGACCTGCTATTGGCCTCGCTCGATCTCACCGCCCGACAGGCGGAGCAGGTTCAGGTCTGGAAGGGTCTGGTGTTCGTGCTGCTGACCAGCGCCCTGCTGTACCTGACGATCAGTCGCCACCTGGAACGCCAGGCGAAGATCGGCACCGCGCTGCGCGCCAGCGAAGAACGACTCAGCCTGGCGCTGTCGGCCACCGAAGATGGTCTATGGGACTGCGATCTGATCCATCAGCGCGTGTATTACTCGCCGGCTTATCACGCCCTGCTGGGCATGAACGATGGTGAGCTGAGCGCCGACCGCGACCATTGGCAACAACTGCTGCATCCCGACGACCGCGCCGTTTATCAGCGCGTTCTCGACCAATTGATGCAGGCTAGCGAAGACAGCGCCTACGAAAACAGCTATCGCCTACGCCACCGCGATGGGAGCTACCGCTGGGTGCTGTCGCGCGGGCGGTTGCAGCTCGATACCCAGGGGCGCCCTGCGCGCTTTATCGGAACGGTCAAGGACATCACCCAGCGCCGCGCCGATGCCGACAGCCTGCGCCAGGCAGCTGCAGTGTTCGAGTCGACCCAGGAAGGCGTGCTGGTCACCGATGCGCAGCAGAACATCGTGCACATCAACCCGGCGTTCAGTCGCATCACTGGCTACAGCGAAGCGGAAATCCTCGGCAAGCACCCGACCCTACTCAAGTCCGGCCGCCATGACGCGGCGTTCTACCAGCATCTCTGGCACACCCTGCAGACTCAGGGCACTTGGAGCGGCGAGGTGTGGAACCGCCGCAAAAACGGCGAAATCTATCCGCAGTGGCAGTGCATCCGCACCATTCGCGGTGATCACGGCCTGCTCAGCCATTACGTGGCGGTGTTCTCGGACATCACCGTGCTCAAGCATTCCCAGCATGAGCTCGATCACCTCGTCCACCATGATCCTCTGAGCGGCCTGCCCAACCGCCTGTTGTTCAGCGAGCGAGTCGAGCATGCCCTGCAGCGCGCCCAGCGTGATGAGGAGCGTGGCGCCGTGCTGGTCGTCGACCTGGATCACTTCAAGCACATCAACGAAAGCCTCGGCCACAACCTCGGCGACCTGCTGCTCAAGGCCACTGGTGAGCGACTGGCCAGCCAGTTGGGCAACGGCAGCACCCTGGCGCGCCTGGGTGGTGACGAGTTTGCCATGCTCAGCGAGGACTGCACCCAGGCCGAGCAGGCGGCGCACCTGGCACAGACACTGATCGATTGCCTGGACGCCCCCTTCCTGCTCGAAGGCCAGGAGCTGTTCATTTCCGCCAGTGTCGGTATCTGCCTGTATCCGGATGACGCCAACAGCGTCGATCAGGTGCTGCGTAACGTCGACTCGGCGCTGTTCAAAGCCAAGAGCACTGGCCGTGGCGGCTTCGCTTTCTATGATCAGGAGCAGACCGAGTATGCCCGCCAACGTGTAGAGCTGATCGCCGGCATGCGCCACGCCATCGAGAACAGCGAGCTGCGGGTGCATTACCAACCGCTTCACAGCCTGACCGACAACCAATTGATAGGGGTAGAGGCCCTGGTGCGCTGGCAGCACCCGCAACGCGGCCTGGTGCCGCCCGGCGAATTCATCCCGATTGCCGAAGACAGCGGCATGATCGCCGCCATTGACGCCTGGGTGCTCGAACAGGCGTGCCGGCAGATGGTCGCCTGGCGCAGCGCCGGGCGTAGCCTGCAATTCGTCGCCGTGAATGTTTCCAGCCGCCTGTTCAGCCGCGGCGAACTGGACCAGCGCGTCGCCCAGGTACTGGCCAGCACCGGCCTACCGGCCGGCTACCTGGAACTGGAAGTGACGGAAAGTGCGGTGATGGACGACCCGGATCAGGCCCAGGCCTTGCTCGAACGCCTACGCGGCCTGGGCGTGCGCCTGGCCATTGACGACTTTGGCACCGGCTACAGCTCGCTAGCGCGCTTGAAACGCCTGCCGGTGCACAAGCTCAAACTCGACCAAAGCTTCGTCGCCGGCCTGCCCGACGACAAGGACGATCTGGCGATCACCCGGGCGGTCATTGCCCTTGCCCACAGCATGGAGATGAAGGTGCTCGCCGAAGGCGTGGAACGCGCCGAGCAGCTGGAGCGCCTGCGCCAGCTGGGCTGTGACTACGTTCAGGGCTACTTCATTGGCCGGCCGGTGCCGGCGCAGGAGCTGCAACTGGCGTAACTAGTGCCACGCTAGCAGCCCATTTCAGAACAGCGCCTTGCGCGCCTCACTGGTCAATACCTCATCCGGGCGCTGGCCGATGGCTTCCGCGACTTGATAGGCGCGCTGCACTGCCGAACGCTTGCCCATGCGCGCCAGCCAGGCGGCCATGTTGGGGAAATCCTCCAGGCGCTGGCGCTGCAGCTCCCAGCCCTTGGCCCAAGGATAGATGGCCATGTCGGCGATCGAGTAGTCGCCGGCCACGTACTCGCGCCCCTCGAGGCGACGATCGAGCACACCGTACAGGCGCGCGGTCTCCTTCACGTAGCGGTCGATGGCATAGGGAATCTGCTCCGGCGCGAAGCGTACGAAGTGATGGTTCTGCCCCGCCATCGGGCCCAGGCCGCCCATCTGCCAGTGCAGCCACTGCTGCACCTCGACGCGCAGGCGTGGCTGCAGCGGCATGAAGCGCCCGATCTTGTCGGCCAGGTATTCAAGAATCGCCCCGGACTCGAACAGCGAAATCGGCTCGCCGCCGTCGCTGGGATTGTTGTCGACGATGGCCGGAATACGGTTGTTCGGCGCGATCTTCAGGAACGCCGGCTCGAACTGCTGGCCTTCGCCGATATTGACCGGGTGCACGTTGTACTCCAGCCCGCTCTCTTCGAGAAAGATGCTGATCTTGTGGCCATTGGGGGTCGTCCAGTAATGGAGATCGATCATGGGGCGCTCCTGTCGATGATGGCGTGCAATGAGTAAAACTTTGGAGCCAGGCGCTGCAAGCAGAGTTCAGCCCTAGTGACCGAGACGCTGCACCCATCGTCAGCGTGCGCGGCTCGGCGTATCACGCAAGCGCCGCTCGCACTGAACGATGCCAGCAAGGCACAATCGAAACGCCGCGTTGAGCCCCAATCAGTCACCTCACCCGTACAGGTCGCGATCCGGATGCCGTCTTCCTCCTTGCGCCACTCGCTGCGCCGCCTATGGGCGCTGGACAAATTCAGCTACAGCCTGCGGGTGTTCATCGCCCTGGGCGGCAGCCTGGCGCTGTGCTGGCATCAGGGCTGGATGCACAGCCTGATTCCGCTGTTTCTCGGTGTGATCGCCAGTGCCCTGGCCGAGACCGACGACAGCTGGCAGGGCCGGCTGACCGCGCTACTGGTCACTCTGGGCTGCTTTAGCGCTGCGGCCTATACGGTCGAATTCCTGTTTCCCTACCCCTGGCTGTTCGTCACCGCCCTCGCGCTCTCCGCCTTTTCCCTGACGATGCTCGGCGCCCTTGGCGAGCGCTTCGCCACCCTCGGCTCGGCCACGCTGATTCTGGCGGTGTACAGCATGATCGGCGTGGAGCAGCGCGGCGGCGTCGCCGGATTGTGGATGGAACCGCTGCTGCTGGTGGCGGGCGCCGCCTGGTACGGCTTGCTCTCGGTGCTCTGGCATGCCTTGTTCGCCCACCAACCAGTACAGCAGAGCCTGGCGCGGCTATTCCGCGAGCTGGGGCTGTACCTCAAGCTCAAGGCAGCGCTGTTCGAGCCGCTGCGTCAGCTGGACGTGGAAGCCCGGCGTCTGGACCTGGCCAAGCAGAATGGCCGGGTGGTGGCGGCGCTCAACGCCACCAAGGAAATCATCCTGCACCGGGTCGGCAATGGTCGCCCCGGCCCCAAGGTCAGCCGCTACCTGAAGCTGTATTTTCTCGCCCAGGACATTCACGAGCGCGCCAGCTCCTCGCACTATCCCTATAACGCCCTGGCTGAAGCCTTCTTCCACAGCGACGTGATGTTCCGCTGCCAGCGCCTGCTGCGTCTGCATGGCAAGGCCTGCCATGCGCTGGCCCAGGCCATCGAGCTGCGCCAGCCATTCGAGTACGGCGAGCAGTACAGCCAGGCCCAGGCCGACCTGCAAGCCTCCCTGGAACACCTGCGCATCCAGAGCAACCCGGCGTGGAAGCACCTGCTGCGCTCGCTCGGCGCCCTGGCCGGCAACCTTGGCACCCTAGATCGCCTGCTCGGCAGCGCCAGCAACCCCGACGCCCTCGCCGAGGAGCAGGACAGCTCGCTGCTCGACCGCGAACCGCAGTCGCTACGCGATGTGTGGGAGCGCATCCGCCTGCAGCTCACGCCCACTTCGCTGCTGTTCCGCCACGCCCTGCGCCTGTCCATCGCCCTGGCTGCCGGTTACGGCGTGCTGCACTGGATTCACCCGACCCAGGGCTACTGGATCCTGCTCACCACCCTGTTCGTCTGCCAGCCCAACTACGGCGCCACGCGCATGAAGCTGGTGCAGCGCATCGTCGGCACCGTGCTCGGCCTGCTGCTGGGCTGGGCGCTGATCGACCTGTTCCCAGCGCAGCTGGTCCAGGCGTTCTTCGCCGTCGCCGCCGGCGTGGTGTTCTTCGCCACCCGCTCCAGTCGCTACACCGTGGCTACCGCGGCGATCACCCTGATGGTGCTGTTCTGCTTCAACCAGGTGGGCGACGGCTACGGGCTGATCCTGCCGCGCCTGTTCGATACCCTGCTCGGCAGCCTGATCGCCGGCCTGGCGGTGTTCCTGATCCTGCCGGACTGGCAGGGCCGCCGACTCAATCGCGTGGTGGCCAACACCCTGAGCTGCAACAGCACCTACCTGCGGCAGATCATGCGCCAATACGCCGAAGGCAAACGCGACGACCTCGCCTATCGCCTGGCCCGGCGCAATGCCCACAATGCCGATGCGGCGCTGTCGACCACCCTTGGCAACATGCTGATGGAGCCGGGACACTTCCGGAAGGAGGCGGATATCGGCTTTCGCTTTCTGGTGCTCTCCCACACCCTGCTCAGCTACCTGTCGGGGCTCGGTGCGCACCGTGGCGAGGCGCTTTTGGCCGACGAGCAGAACGAACTGCCGGCCAGTGCCTTGCGCCTGGCAGACAGCCTCGACGAGATTGCCCGCGGCCTCAGCGAACAGACGCCGGTGGCCATCCAGAGTGACCATGAGGATCGCCTTGCCAGCAGCCTGGAGCAGATGCCCGATGACCTGGACGACGCCCAGCGCCTGGTGCAAACCCAGCTGTCGCTGATCGCCCGCCAGCTCGGCCCACTACGCACCCTGGCGGCGCACTTGCTGAAGAACCGCGAAAAGCCGGCAGTCGGGGTCTGACCGCCATGGACAAGCAGGCTATCGTGCAGCAGGTCATCGAACGGCTCGGTCTGGAACTGCAGGCCGCCGAACAGGCAGCGCGGGTCGCCCATGAAACGGCCACCCATGAAGAGAACATCGCCGAGAACAAGTACGACACCCTCGGGCTGGAAGCCGCCTACCTGGCCGCCGGGCAGGCTCGCCGCGTGGAAGAGATCGGCCAGCGCCTGCGCGTCTGGCGCCAGCTGCAGGTGCGCCCCTATGACGATGCCCAGGGTATTCGGCTGACCAGCCTGGTACTGCTGGCCGACGAAAACGACCAGCAGCAATGGCTGTTTCTCGGCCCGGAAGGCGCGGCGATCAAGGTGCAGGTCGAGCAGCGCGCGATTCTCGTGCTGAGCCCGGATGCACCGCTCGGCCAGCGTCTGCTGGGACGGCACATCGGTGACGAAATCGAGCTGACCGTCGCCGGCCGCTCGCAGCATCACGAAATCATCGAAGCCTATTGAGGCGTACCAGCCTGCAGATCACGCCAGGTTAGATACAGGCGCAGGTCGAACTCCAGTTGCTGATAGTCCGGCAGCATGTATTCGCAGAGTTTGTAGAACGCCTTGTTGTGATCGCTTTCCTTCAGGTGCGCCAGCTCGTGCACCACGATCATCTGCAGGAACTGCGGCGCCGCCTCGCGAAACAGCGAGGCGACGCGAATCTCCTTCTTGGCCTTGAGCTTGCCACCCTGCACCCGAGAGATACTGGTGTGCAGGCCGAGGGCGCGATGGGTCAGGTCTAAACGGTTGTCGAACAGCACCTTGTCGATGGCCGGCGCATTCTTCAGGTGTTCCTGCTTGAGCGCCATGACGTAGACGTACAGCGCCTTGTCGCTCTGGATCCCGTGGCGGCCCTGATAGCGCTGCGCCAGGTAATCGCCCAGGCGCTCGCCCGCAATCATCTGGCGGACTTGCTCCTGCAAGGAGGCGGGATAACCCTGGAGGTATTTGAGGGGTGTCATGGCGGTACGGCAGGTCGGACTTGGCGGTCAATTATGCCGCACCTGCACTACAGCGGCACGACCCGCAGCAGCCTGCCTTCCTCGCTGTCGGTTAGCAGATACAGCGCGCCATCGGGCCCGTCGTAGACACCGCGAATGCGCTCCTCCAGTTCCTGGAAGAGGATGTCCTCCCCTGCCAGCCGGCCTTTCTCCAGGCGCACCCGGCGCACGCTCTTTTCCTTCAGCGTGGAAACGAACAGATCGCCCTTCCAGTGCGGGAAACGGTCACCGGTGTACAACGCCAGCCCGGAGGGCGCGACCGACGGCGTCCAGTGCAACTCCGGCGAGAGGTAATCCGGCAGCTCGGTAAAAGGGGTGACCAGCGCGCCGGTGTAATCGACGCCAAAGGACGCCAGCGGCCAGCCGTAATTGCCGCCGGGCTGCAGCAGGTTCAGCTCGTCGCCGCCTTTGGGGCCGTGCTCGTGGCTGTACAGGCGCTGGCGCTGGCGGTCGTAGACGATACCCTGCACGTTGCGGTGTCCGAGGCTGTAGATCTCCTCGGCGGCGCCCGGCTGGCCACGCAGCGGGTTGTCCGGCGGAATGCTGCCGTCGCGGTTCAGTCGCACCGTCTTGCCCAGGTGATTGGCCGGGTTCTGCGCCTGCTCACGCCAGTCGAAGCCATCGCCCAGGGTCAGCACCAGGGTGTCGTCCGGCAGGAAAGCGATGCGCCCGCCATAGTGGGAGGCGCCGGCCTTGGCCGGCTGGGCGGTGAACAGCACCTGAAAATCACGTAGCTCGCCATCGACCAGCCGGGCGCGAGCCAGCCGTGTGTTGTTGGCATCCGCCTCACCGTGGGCGTAGCTCAGGTAGATCCACGGGTCGCTGGCAAAATGCGGGTCTAGCGCTACCTCCATCAGGCCGGCCTGGGTGGCCACGAAGGGCGCCGGCATACCGCCGATTGGCTCGGCCTGCAGCGTGCCCTGGGCGTCGATCAGGCGTAGCTGCCCAGTGCGCTCGGTCACCAGCATGCGGCCATCGGGCAGGAAGGCCATAGACCAAGGGTACGCCAGGCCGCCGGTGACGGTTTCGATCCGATAATCGGCCTCGGCCAGCGCGCTCGCGCAGAGCCCCAGTGCCAGCAAAGCCACCACCCCGTTCTTCAAGGCCATCAGCGTGCGCCCCCACTGAAGCGTGCGAACACCAGACTACCCAGGCCGCCGCAACACATCAGCGCCAGGGTGCCGACCAGGGTGCGATTGGCGCCGATCAGGGTCGGCATCGGCGCCACGGCATTGGCGAAGGTCAGTGCCAGCCACATGGCCAGGGCGCCCGCGAGCAGAAACGCCAGCCAGCGCAATGCGCCGCGGGCAGGCGCCAGCCAGGTGGTCAGCGGCAAGGCGATGATGAAAGCAGCGATCACCAGAGCGGCGAGAGTCGGGCTGAAGCCCAGCAGATCACGGGCAGTGGCTTGCAGGCGAATAGCTGGCGGGATCTGCGCCCCAAGCTGCTGCAGGGCGGCGAGATTGAACTGGGTCTGAACGATGCTGCCGAGTACGGTGGCAACGAGCACGGCCAAGCCGAATGGCAGCCAGAGGCGAGAGTTCTGAGGCATGGGAGCCGACATCCTGAAACGCGTGGCGGCAGTATGGCGCAGCGCCTCGGGCGCGGTGGAACAGGAGTTTTACATGGTTTTTCGTGGGCGACAGACGACACGCGCGTACCTGGTCGACACCCAATACTCGCAATCAAAACGCCGTCACCAGATACAGAAAAGCCGCCGGCCCCGCTAAGGGCAGGCGGCTTTGCGGCTATGCGAGATCAGTTGATCTTGGCGGCCAGCTCACCCTTGGCGTAACGCAGGAACATGCCTTCCAGAGAGATCGGCTTGATCTTCGAGGCATTACCGGCGGTGCCGAAAGCTTCATAACGGGCGATGCACACGTCACGCATGGCTTCGACGGTCTTGGCGAAGTATTTGCGCGGGTCGAACTCGGCCGGGTTCTGGGCCATGAAACGACGGATCGCACCGGTGGAAGCCAGGCGCAGGTCGGTGTCGATATTGACCTTGCGCACGCCGTACTTGATGCCTTCGACGATCTCTTCGACCGGCACGCCGTAGGTTTCCTTGATGTCGCCGCCGTACTCGTTGATGATCGCCAGCCAATCCTGCGGCACCGAGCTGGAACCGTGCATCACCAGGTGGGTGTTGGGGATGCGCTTGTGGATTTCCTTGATGCGCTCGATGGACAGCACATCGCCGGTTGGCGGCTTGGTGAACTTGTAGGCGCCGTGGCTGGTGCCGATGGCGATGGCCAGGGCGTCGACCTGAGTCTTCTTGACGAAGTCAGCCGCTTCTTCCGGGTCGGTCAGCAGTTGGCTGTGATCGAGCACGCCTTCGGCGCCGACGCCGTCTTCTTCACCGGCCATGCCGGTTTCCAGGCTACCCAGGCAGCCCAGCTCACCTTCCACCGAAACGCCGCAGGCGTGAGCGAAGGCAACGGTCTGCTGGGTTACGCGCACGTTGTAGTCGTAGTCGGCCGGAGTCTTGCCGTCTTCCTTGAGCGAGCCGTCCATCATCACCGAGCTGAAACCCAGCTGGATGGAGCGCTGGCAGACGTCAGGGCTGGTGCCGTGGTCCTGGTGCATGCACACCGGGATGTGCGGGAATTCTTCGATCGCAGCGAGGATCAGGTGGCGCAGGAACGGTGCACCGGCGTACTTGCGGGCACCCGCAGAGGCCTGGACGATGACCGGCGAATCGGTCTTGTCGGCGGCTTCCATGATGGCGCGCATCTGCTCGAGGTTGTTGACGTTGAAGGCCGGCACGCCGTAGCCGAATTCGGCGGCGTGGTCGAGCATCTGGCGCATGCTGATAAGTGCCATGTTTTGCTATCTCCCGATAGGGCTCGTTGATCGTGCAAGCCTGCCGCAGTGGCAGGCGCTATTCAAGTTTGCGCGAGTGGGCATGCCGCTCGCAGGTCTTTCAGGGCGCCTTGCAGCCGCGCCCGAGCAAATCGTCATTGGCGGTGCGGTAGATCAGCCCTTCCTCACCCTTGGCGTGGAAGGACAGCGTACCGTCGCTGTACAGCTCGCCGGAACCGGACGGTTCCAGGCTCAGGCGGTGGACGACATCGCTGCCACCCATGCGCACATCGACCTTCTCATGGGCCGGGTCGGCGTAACGCCAGAACACTTCGGCATGGCTGTCGCAGACCCAGTGGTTCCACGGCTGACTCTCGGCGTAATCCTTGCCGGCACAACCGGCTAGCATGGCCAGGCCGAACAACACGGCCGTGCATTGGTATCGGGTCATCGCACTCTCCTTGCCTTAGCAGTTCTGCTCGCCCACGGGCGGCGTCGAATCACCAGTACTCTGCCCTTCGATGCGCTGATCGTCGCGCGTGGTCGGCAGATCGATTTCCGCCGGGCTCAGGACTCGGCAGGCGTCGTCGCGTGGCGAGCCGCCACCTGCACATCCGCCCAGAACCACACACACCATCAGTACCACGGCCGCGTTACGCATGGGTCACTCCTTGCTGGCTGATTTCCGTACAAGGCTAATGACCACCACAGGCCGCCAAGGTTTAGGGTCTGTACGCAAGCGTACCGACCCTGGCTTTTACCTTTATTACTCGGCGGCGCGCTTCTGCAGGATTTCCACTGCCGGCAGTACCTTGCCCTCGACGAACTCAAGGAAGGCACCGCCGCCGGTGGAAATGTAGGAAATGCGCGAGGCCACATCGTACTTGTCGATGGCTGCCAGGGTGTCGCCACCACCAGCGATGGAGAACGCTGGGCTTTCGGCGATGGCCAGGGCCAGGGCCTTGGTGCCTTCACCAAACTGATCGAACTCGAACACACCGACCGGGCCGTTCCACAGAATGGTCTTCGACGCCTTGAGCAGCTCGGCGAACTGCTTGGCGGTTTGCGGGCCGATGTCGAGGATCATGTCGTCGTCGGCCACGTCGGCGACCGCTTTGACGGTCGCGACGGCAGACTCGGAAAACTCCTTGGCGACCACCACGTCGACCGGCAGCGGCACGTTGACCTTGGCGGCGATGGCCTTGGCGGTGTCGACCAGGTCAGCCTCGTACAGCGACTTGCCGACCCGAAAACCGGCCGCCGCCAGGAAGGTATTGGCAATGCCGCCGCCGACGATCAGCTGATCGCAAATGCCGCTCAGGCTGTTCAGCACGTCCAACTTGGTCGACACCTTGGAGCCAGCGACGATCGCCGCCATCGGCTGGGCCGGCGCACCCAGGGCCTTGCCCAGTGCGTCCAGTTCGGCGGCCAGCAGCGGGCCGGCCGCGGCGACCTTGGCGAATTTGGCCACGCCTTGGGTCGAGCCCTCGGCACGGTGGGCAGTACCGAAGGCGTCCATCACGAACACGTCGCACAGGGCGGCGTATTGCTGGGCCAGCTCGTCGGCGTTCTTCTTCTCGCCCTTGTTGAAACGCACGTTCTCGAACAGCACCAGCTCACCGGCCTTCAGTTCGACACCGTTCAGGTAGTCCTTGACCAGCGGTACCTCGCGGCCCAGGGCCTTGCTCAGGTAGGCGGCCACCGGCGCCAGGCTGTTGTCTTCGCTGAATTCACCTTCGGTCGGGCGGCCCAGGTGCGAGCAGACCATTACCGCGGCGCCTTTTTCCAGGGCCAGCTTGATGGTCGGCAGCGCGGCAAGAATGCGCGCATCACTCTTCACAACGCCGTCCTTGACCGGCACGTTGAGGTCTTCACGGATCAGCACGCGCTTACCTTGCAGATCAAGGTCGGCCATTTTCGCGATGTTCAGGGTCATTGAATCAGTCCTTAACAGGGGCTGGTGATAAGTGAGCGGCGGCATCGAGATAATGCACGGCCATGTCGAGCATACGATTGGCGAAGCCCCATTCGTTGTCGAACCAGGCCAGCAGGTTGACCAGGCGAGGCCCGGAAACCCGTGTCTGACTGCCGTCGACGATGGCCGAATGGGGATCATGGTTGAAGTCGCAACTGGCGTGCGGCAACTCGGTGTACGCCAGCAGACCCTGCAGCGGCCCCTGTTCGGCGGCCTGGCGCAGGATCCGGTTGATCTCCTCGGCACTGGTGTCGCGGGCGGTCTGCAAGGTGATATCCAGGCAGGACACGTTGACCGTCGGCACCCGAATGGCTTTGGCCTGGATTCGCCCGGCAAGTTCCGGGAGCAGCCGTTCGATGCCGCGCGCCAGGCCCGTGGACACCGGAATCACCGACTGGAAGGCCGAACGCGTACGACGCAGGTCCTCGTCGTGATAGGCATCGATCACCGGCTGGTCGTTCATCGCCGAGTGGATGGTGGTGATAGAGATGTACTCCAGCCCCACCGCCTCGTCGAGCAGCTTGAGCAGTGGCACGCCGCAGTTGGTGGTGCAGGATGCGTTGGAGACCAGACGCTCACTGCCCGTCAGGCACTGCTGATTGACGCCGTACACCACCGTGGCGTCGACATCGCTCTCACTGGCCATCGGCTGCGACAGCAGCACCCGCGGCGCGCCTGCACGCACGAAGCGCTCGGCCTGCTCGCGCGTGGTGTACTGGCCGGAGCATTCGAGCAACAGGTCGATGTCCAGCGCACGCCAGTCGACGCCCTCGGGCTCGCGCTGGCGCAGGACCTTGAGCGGCTTGCCGTTGATGTGCAGATGGTCACCGGCGACCTTCACCTCGCCGGGGAAACGCCCGTGGGTGGAGTCGAAACGGGTCAGGTATTCGATGCTGGCCTGGTCGGCCAGGTCATTGAGCGCGACGATTTCCAGCCGAGCCTCGCCTGCCCGCTCATGCAGCGCACGCAAAACGCAACGACCGATGCGGCCATAGCCGTTCAGGGCAACGCGGTAAGGGCGATGGGACATGGCGATCTCGGAGATCCTGTTCAAAGACTGCTACGCGTCGGCATTGCTGCGTTAAAAACAGGCTCGGAATGCTCATTTACACTAGTAAACTCCGCTTCCTCGCCTGTTTTTGCCTTGCACTGCTCTAGCTCGCGATCCTTTGAAGAGGATCTGAGAGAATCGAGCATGAGCCGAGACGAACCGCGCAGGCTCGTCTCGGCTGACAGGGTCAAGCGTCGAGCAGTTCTTCGGCGGTGCCGATGATGTTCTCGACGGTGAACCCGAAGTGCTCGAACAGCTGACCGGCGGGCGCCGACTCACCGTAGGTTTCCATGCCGATCACGCGGCCTTCGAGGCCGACGTACTTGTACCAGAAGTCCGCGTGTGCAGCTTCGATGGCGATCCGCGCGGTGACCTGCAGCGGCAGTACCGACTGCTTGTAGGCAGCGTCCTGCTGGTCGAAGACGTTGGTCGACGGCATCGACACCACGCGGACCTTGCGGCCCTGCTCGCTCAGCTTGTCGGCGGCCTGGATGGCCAGACCGACTTCCGAGCCGGTGGCGATCAGGATCAGTTCCGGCTCGCCGGCGCAGTCTTTCAGCACGTAGCCGCCACGGCTGATGGCCGCTTCGGTTTCGTGGTCGCGCAGGTTATGCGGCAGGTTCTGGCGCGAGAAGATCAGCGCGCTCGGGCCGTCCTTGCGCTCGACCGAGTGCTTCCAGGCCACCGCGGCTTCGACGGTATCCGCCGGGCGCCAGGTGTCCAGGTTCGGCGTGGTACGCAGGCTGGTCAGCTGCTCGACCGGCTGGTGGGTCGGGCCGTCTTCGCCGAGGCCGATGGAATCGTGGGTGAACACGTAGAGCACGCGCAGCTTCATCAGTGCCGACATGCGCACCGCGTTACGGGCGTATTCCATGAACATCAGGAAGGTCGCGCCGTAAGGAATCAGGCCGCCGTGCAGGGCGACGCCGTTCATGATGGCGCTCATGCCGAACTCGCGCACGCCGTAGTACATGTAGTTGCCCGAAGCATCTTCGGCGACGACCGGCTTGCAGCCCTTCCACAGGGTCAGATTGGAACCGGCCAGGTCCGCCGAGCCGCCGAGCAACTCCGGCAGCAGCGGGCCGAAGGCGTTCAGGCAGTTCTGGCTGGCCTTGCGGCTGGCGATGGTTTCGCCCTTCTCGGCCACGGAGCGGATGAACTCGCTGGCCTTTTCGGAGAAGTCGGCCGGCAGCTCGCCGGCCATGCGGCGCACGAATTCGTTGGCCAGTTCCGGATGGGCGGCGGAGTAGGCAGCGAAGCGCTGGTCCCACTCGGCTTCGGCAGCCAGGCCGGCTTCCTTGGCATCCCACTCGGCGTAGATGTCGGCCGGAACTTCGAACGGTGCGTGGTTCCAGTTCAGGGCAGCGCGGGTCAGGGCGATCTCATCGTGGCCCAGGGCAGCGCCGTGGGACTCTTCCTTGCCCTGCTTGTTCGGCGAACCGAAACCGATGATGGTCTTGCAGCAGATCAGCGTCGGACGGTCGCTGGACTTGCGTGCGGTGTCGATGGCCATCTTGATTTCTTCGGCATCGTGGCCATCGACGTTGCGGATCACCTGCCAGCCGTAGGCTTCGAAGCGCGCCGGCGTGTCGTCGGTGAACCAGCCGTGCACTTCGCCGTCGATGGAAATGCCGTTGTCGTCGTAGAAGGCGATCAGCTTGCCCAGGCCCAGAGTGCCGGCCAGGGAGCAGACTTCATGGCTGATGCCTTCCATCATGCAGCCGTCACCGAGGAACGCGTAGGTGTGGTGATCGACAATGGTGTGGCCTTCGCGGTTGAACTGCGCCGCCATGATCTTCTCGGCGAGGGCGAAACCCACGGCGTTGGCGATACCCTGACCGAGCGGGCCGGTGGTGGTCTCGACGCCTGGTGCATAGCCGTATTCCGGGTGGCCCGGGGTCTTGCTGTGCAGCTGGCGGAAGTTCTTCAGGTCGTCGATGGACAGGTCGTAGCCGGTCAGGTGCAGCAGCGAGTAGATCAGCATCGAGCCGTGGCCGTTGGACAGCACGAAGCGGTCACGGTCGGCGAACTTCGGGTTGGCCGGGTTGTGCTTCAGGTAGTCACGCCACAGCACTTCGGCGATATCCGCCATGCCCATGGGGGCACCGGGGTGGCCGCTGTTGGCTTTTTGCACAGCATCCATGCTGAGGGCACGAATGGCATTGGCACGCTCACGACGGCTGGGCATCGCTAATCTCCTGCGGGTGGCTGCCGAAGCAGCTTGGACGAAAAAAGGCGCCCATTTTCGCCCAGCCAGTACCGCCGGGGCAATGACAGATGGTCGTCCGCGACAATATTGCTGCGCTTTTTATCCACAGCAGCCTCGAAAATCTCGCGACTGCGCCGGACCGACCGCAATATCAAAACTTTTTGATATTGCGGTTGCTGGCTGAAAAATGACCGACTAGACTGCGCCGCATGACTCAACGTGCGCCTTCGCTCGACTTCGAGCCCACCGACCTGCTGTCCGCCCTGTGCAAGGCTGCGGGCGACGGCTTGCGCCTGAACGTTTTGCGCGCCCTGAGCAACGACTCCTTCGGTGTGCTGGAGCTGGCGCAGATTTTCGCCATCGGCCAGTCAGGCATGAGCCATCACCTCAAGGTGTTGGCCCAGGCCGGCCTGGTGGCGACACGTCGCGAAGGCAATGCGATCTTCTATCGCCGCGCCCTCGCCCACCTCGAAAGTCCCGGCGGCGCCCTGCATGCCGCGCTGCTGCAGGAAGTCGACAATCTCGAACTGCCCGCCGAGGTGCGTCAGCGCGTGGCCCAGGTGCACCAGCAACGGGCCGCTGCCAGCCGCGACTTCTTCGCCCGCAGCGCCGAGCGTTTCCAGGCTCAGCAGGATCTGATCGCCGGCCTGCCGCAGTACCGCGACAGCGTCGTGGCGCTGCTCGACTCGCTGGATTTACCGGCCCAGGCCAGCGCCCTGGAAATCGGCCCCGGCGACGGCGGCTTCCTGCCGGAACTGGCACGCCGCTTCACTCGTGTGACCGCCCTGGACAACAGCGAGGCGATGCTCGAACTGGCCCGCCAGCGCTGCCAGCAGGAGGGCCTGGACAACGTTCAGCTGCAGCTGGCCGATGCTCTACAGGATGCCTACACCGGCGCCGATTGCGTGGTGCTGAACATGGTGTTGCACCATTTCGCCGCCCCGGCCCAAGCTTTGAGCAAACTGGCCGAACAGGTCAATCCGGGCGGCAGCCTGCTGATCACCGAACTGTGCAGCCACGACCAGAGCTGGGCCCGCGACACTTGCGGCGATCTCTGGCTAGGCTTCGAGCAGGACGATCTCGCCCACTGGGCAATCGCCGCTGGCCTGACACCTGGCGAAAGCCTGTATGTCGGCCTGCGCAATGGTTTTCAAATTCAGGTGCGACATTTCCAGCGCACCCTTCCACTCACGCACGCGGCCGAGAGGCCCTCACTCGCCAGGACAATCGATAGATGAGCGAATACTCCCTGTTTACCTCCGAGTCCGTGTCCGAAGGGCACCCGGACAAGATCGCCGACCAGATCTCCGATGCCGTGCTCGACGCCATCATCACCCAGGACAAGCACGCCCGCGTGGCCGTGGAAACCCTGGTCAAGACCGGCGTGGCGATCATCGCCGGTGAAGTGACCACCAGCGCCTGGGTCGACCTCGAGCAAATCGTCCGTGACGTGATCTGCAACATCGGCTACACCAGCTCCGACGTCGGCTTCGACGGCGCCACCTGCGGCGTGATGAACATCATCGGCAAGCAGTCCCCGGACATCAATCAGGGCGTCGACCGCGCCAAGCCGGAAGACCAGGGCGCCGGCGACCAGGGCCTGATGTTCGGCTACGCCAGCAACGAAACCGACGTGCTGATGCCGGCGCCGATCCGCTTCTCCCACGCCCTGGTCGAGCGCCAGGCCGAAGCCCGCAAGTCCGGCCTGCTGCCGTGGCTGCGTCCGGACGCCAAATCCCAGGTCACCTGCCGCTACGAGAACGGCAAGGTAGTCGGCATCGACGCCGTGGTGCTGTCCACCCAGCACAACCCGGACGTATCGCTGTCCGACCTGCGTGAAGCGGTGATGGAGCTGGTGATCAAGCACACCCTGCCGGCCGAACTGCTGCACAAGGACACCCAGTTCCACATCAACCCGACCGGCAATTTCGTGATCGGCGGCCCGGTGGGCGACTGTGGCCTGACCGGCCGCAAGATCATCGTCGACAGCTACGGCGGCATGGCTCGCCATGGCGGCGGCGCATTCTCCGGCAAGGATCCGTCCAAGGTCGACCGCTCGGCAGCCTACGCCGGCCGCTACGTCGCCAAGAACATCGTCGCTGCCGGTCTGGCCGAGCGCTGCGAGATCCAGGTGTCCTACGCCATCGGCGTGGCCCAGCCGACCTCCATCTCGATCAACACCTTCGGCACCAACAAGGTGGCGGAAGAGACCATCATCAAGCTGGTGCGCGACGTGTTCGATCTGCGTCCGTACGCCATCACCAAGATGCTCGACCTGCTGCACCCGATGTACCAGCCGACTGCCGCCTACGGCCACTTCGGCCGCGAGCCGCAGCAGCTGACCGTCGGCGACGACAGCTTCACCAGTTTCACCTGGGAAAAAACCGACAAGGCCGCCGAACTGCGCACCGCCGCCGGCCTGTAAGCCCAAGCCACCGCCGCACCTTGTGCGGCGGCAACAAAAAAGCCTCCGTGGGTACGACGTCCACGGAGGCTTTTTCATGCCCGCCAGGCGGGCAAATGGATCATTTGCCGAACAGCGAACCCAGGTTCTTCAGGGTTTCGGCGGCAGCCGCGATGTTTTCAGCCTTGCCATCGCCCTGCTGGGCAACCGGAGCAGAGCTGCTTTCGGCGTTGGCGCCGAGCTGGTCGCAACTGCCTTCGACCTGGGCGAGGGTGTCATCGGCCTGTTTGTTGCCGAGCAGACCGGCCAGTTGCTTGACCTGGGCGATCTTGTCGGCGTTGGCAGCCATCTTCTGCTGACACTTGAGCTGATTGTTATCGGCAGCGTGGGCGAACGAGCTGGCAACGGCCAGGGCGGCGGAACACAGCAGAATGGAAATGCGCATGAGCGTCTAGACCTCCAAAGATGAGGCCCGGCAATACATCCCGCCGCCGGGCAAGTCCTTTTGGTGTGTGCGGGGCCGCAACTTTAGCATCGGACATTTTCCGCAACAAATAGCCGGGCGCTGGAAATGTCGGCCAATGCGCACTTTCCAGAAGACTCTGGTTTGCGGCCTGAAGGTGCGGCGACTAGCCTGCAGATTCATCGCCCGAGCAAGGATGCTCCGCCCATGAATGCCTGGATCGCTGTCTGCATTTCCCTGTTACTGCCCGCCGCCGCCCTCGCCGACGCCTGCCCGCCACAGACGCCAGCCCATGATCGCCAAATCGCCGAACTCGCCGCCCAGATCGCGCAGTGGGACGATGCCTATCACCGCCAGGGCCGCTCGCTGATCAGCGATGAGCTTTACGACCAGGCCCGCGCCCGCCTCGAACAATGGCAGCGCTGCCGCAATGATGCCGGCGCCGCCAATCCGCTGAGCGGCGCCGGAGGCCCCGTGCAGCATCCCGTGGCGCAGACCGGGCTGCGCAAACTGACGGACGAGCGCGCTGTCGAACAGTGGATGGCCAGCCGCGACGACCTGTGGATACAACCCAAGGTCGACGGCGTGGCAATCACCCTGCGCTATGAAGGCGGCCAGCTGCGGCAGGTAGTCAGCCGTGGCGACGGCAACAGCGGCCAGGACTGGACGCACCAGGCTGCACAGATCGCGGCCATCCCCAAGCAACTGAGCGAGCACGGCGAGTTGATTCTGCAAGGCGAGCTTTACCTCAAGCGACCGGGCCATGTGCAGGCCCGTGAAGGCAGCGCCGCCGCGCGCAGTACGGTGGCGGGCCTGATGGCCCGTCAGCAATTGCAGCAGGACCAAGCGGCCAGCATCGGCCTGTTCGTCTGGGACTGGCCCAATGGCACAAGCGATATGCAACAGCGCCTGGAAGGCCTGGGGCGGATGGGTTTCGAGGACAGCAGCGTTTACAGCCAGTCGATTGGCACGCCCAACGAAGCCCAGTATTGGCGCGAGCAGTGGTATCGCAATCCGCTGCCCTTCGCCACCGACGGCGTGGTACTGCGCCAGGGCCAGCGCCCTAGCAGCGATCGCTGGCGCGCTGAACCGCCGCACTGGGCAGCGGCCTGGAAGTATCCGGCCAGCGAAGCGCTCGCGCTGGTCGAGGCGGTCGAATTCAGCATCGGCCGTACCGGGCGCATCACGCCGCTATTGCGCCTGCAGCCGGTAAAACTCGATGACCGCACCATTCGCGTGGTCAGTGTCGGCTCGCTGGAGCGCTGGCGACAATTGGACATTCGCCCGGGCGATCAGGTCGCCATTCGCCTGGCCGGACAAACCATTCCCCAGTTGGAAAGCGTGGTACTGCAAAGCGCCACTCGCCCAGTGCTGGAGATACCGCACGAGGATGACTATCACGCCCTGAGTTGCCTGCGCGCCTCGCCCGCGTGCGCCAGCCAGTTTCACGCTCGCCTCACCTGGCTCAGCGGCAAGCAGGCGCTGAACCTGACGGGCATCGGCGCCGGTACCTGGCAGAAACTGCTTGCGGCGCAGCACCTCGATGGCCTGCTCGACTGGCTGCATCTGGATTCAGAAAAGCTGATTACGGTGCCAGGTATTGGCCCGCAAGGCGCCAGGGCGCTCGGTCAGCGCTTTGCCGAAGCGCGGCAGCGGCCCTTCCACGACTGGCTGCGCGCACTGGGTGCACCGGTGAACCCGGACAGCCTGGCCGCCGATAGCTGGCGGCAAATGCAGCAACGCAACCTCGCCGACTGGCAGACGCTACCCGGTATCGGCCCGACCCGCGCGACCCGGCTGCAAGCGTTTTTCCAGCATGAGGACATCGTCGCGCTGGCCGAGCAGTTGGGCGAAGCGGGCGTGGCGGGCTTTCAGTAGCGGCGAAAGCGCTGGCTGACCGACACCGCTGGCCTGGCCCATGGCCTTGCCATGGGGCGCCGATCAGCGGCGGGCGGGCACAGGCTCAATCCTTGATTTGATCCTTGATGTAGGTGATTTCGGTCTTGCCATGTGGCACTGGCTGACCGTCCTCGCCGAGATTCACGAAGACCATCTTGTCGATGGTCAGGATGCTCTTGCGGGTGATCTTGTTGCGCACTTCGCAGCGCATGGTGATCGAGGTGCGGCCAAAATCGGTGGCGGTGATGCCCAGTTCGATGATGTCGCTCTGCCGCGCCGAGGAAACGAAGTTGATCTCGGAAATCAGCTTGGTCACCACGCGTTGGCTGCCCAGCTGGATGATGGCGTAGATCGCCGCCTCCTCGTCGATCCACTTGAGCAGGCTGCCACCAAAGAGCGTGCCGTTGGGATTGAGGTCTTCTGGCTTTACCCACTTGCGCGTATGAAAGTTCATGCACCCTCCTGTCCGTCGTTCCATTGGCCGTAATGATCGCAAAGATTGGCGAGTGGATCATTGCCGCGCTATCGATAATGGTTATCGACACAGGCTATCGGGCCGGGTTCAGCGAGGCTGGCGACGAACGTGCGTCACGCCTGTCGGCATCCGCCGAGAAACGCCGATAAGCGCGATGGAAAACCTTGGGCTCGCGCGCCGGCGCGGCTATAATCGCCCAGTTATACGCGCCCGCTACCGGGCGTTCCCGCCACCTGTCCGAGGGGCGCTGCAGCAACCTGAAAGATTTGTTTCGAATCCCAAAGCCCTGTATTCCCACAATGCTTATCGGCAGATTCGAATCAACCTTTCAGGCTGTCAGGCTCGGATGGGGCGTTTAGCAAACGCATCAACGGCGCCCACTCGACAATCGTGTGACACCTGCGCGTCATCCGACGCTGGCAAGGTTGCACCTGTCGACAGCAGACAACCTAATGGAGAGTTACTGCATGAGCGCTGCTTTCAACGACTACAAGGTCGCCGACATTTCCCTGGCCGACTGGGGCCGCCGCGAGCTAATCATCGCCGAATCCGAGATGCCGGCACTGATGGGCCTGCGCCGCAAGTACGCCACCAGCCAACCGCTCAAGGGCGCCAAGATCCTCGGCTGCATCCACATGACCATCCAGACCGGCGTGCTGATCGAGACGCTGACCGCCCTGGGCGCCGAAGTGCGCTGGTCGTCCTGCAACATCTTCTCCACCCAGGATCAGGCCGCTGCCGCCATCGCCGCCGCCGGCATCCCGGTATTCGCCTGGAAAGGCGAGACCGAGCAGGAGTACGAGTGGTGCATCGAGCAGACCATCCTCAAGGACGGCCAGCCGTGGGACGCCAACATGGTGCTGGACGACGGCGGTGACCTGACCGAGATCCTGCACAAGAAATACCCGCAGATGCTCGAGCGCATCCACGGCGTGACCGAGGAGACCACCACCGGTGTGCACCGCCTGCTCGACATGCTCAAGGCCGGCACCCTGAAAGTCCCGGCGATCAACGTCAACGACGCGGTCACCAAGAGCAAGAACGACAACAAGTACGGCTGCCGTCACAGCCTCAACGACGCCATCAAGCGCGGCACCGACCACCTGCTGTCGGGCAAGCAGGCGCTGGTCATCGGCTACGGCGACGTGGGCAAGGGCTCGGCCGCTTCGCTGCGCCAGGAAGGCATGATCGTCAAGGTTTCCGAGATCGACCCGATCTGCGCCATGCAGGCATGCATGGACGGCTTCGAGCTGGTTTCGCCGTACATCGACGGCCGTAACGACGGCACCGACGCCTGCATCGATAAGGCGCTGCTGGGCAAGATCGACCTGATAGTCACCACCACCGGCAACGCCAACGTCTGCGACGCCGGCATGCTCAAGGCCCTGAAGAAGCGCGCTGTGGTCTGCAACATCGGTCACTTCGACAACGAGATCGACACCGCCTTCATGCGCAAGAACTGGGCATGGGAAGAGGTCAAGCCGCAGGTGCACAAGATCCACCGCACCGGCGCCGGCAGTTTCGACGCTGCCAACGACGACTACCTGATCCTGCTGGCCGAAGGCCGCTTGGTGAACCTGGGCAACGCCACCGGCCACCCGAGCCGCATCATGGACGGCTCGTTCGCCAACCAGGTACTGGCGCAGATCTTCCTGTTCGAGCAGAAGTTCGCTGACCTCTCCGCCGAGAAGAAAGCCGCGCGCCTGACCGTCGAAGTGCTGCCCAAGAAGCTGGACGAAGAAGTCGCCCTGGAGATGGTCAAGGGCTTCGGTGGCGTCGTCACCCAGCTGACCAAGCAGCAGGCCGACTACATCGGCGTGACCGTCGAAGGTCCGTTCAAGCCGGACAGCTACCGCTACTGATAGGCGGTACGCGGCGCGGGCCCGAGGTCCGCGCCGCGTAGCCCGAAGGAATCGTCATGTCTCAGAAACGCCCCAACGTCAGCTTCGAATTCTTCCCGACGAAGACCGATGCCGGACACGAGAAACTGCTGAATACCGCGCGAGAGCTGGCCGGCTACAACCCGGACTTCTTCTCCTGCACCTACGGCGCCGGTGGCTCCACCCGCGACCGCACCCTCAATACCGTGATGCAGCTCGACAGCGAAGTGAAGGTACCGACGGCGCCGCACCTGTCGTGCGTTGGCGACAGCAAGGCCGAACTGGTCGAGCTGCTCAACCTGTACAAGAGCAAGGGCATCAACCGCATCGTCGCCCTGCGCGGTGACCTGCCGTCGGGCATGGGCATGTCCAGCGGTGAGCTGCGCCACGCCAACGACCTGGTCGAGCTGATTCGCGCGGAAACCGGTGATCACTTCCATATCGAAGTGGCGGCCTATCCGGAGATGCATCCCCAGGCCCGCAATTTCGAGGACGATATAGCCAACTTCGTGCGCAAGGCCAAGGCCGGCGCCGACAGCGCGATCACCCAGTACTTCTTCAACGCCGATTGCTACTTCTACTTCGTCGAGCGCGTTCGCAAGCTGGGCGTCGATATCCCGGTGATCCCGGGCATCATGCCGATCACCAACTACAGCAAGCTGGCGCGCTTCTCCGACGCCTGCGGCGCCGAGCTGCCACGCTGGGTTCGCAAGCAACTGGAAGCCTACGGCGACGACACCCAGAGCATCCAGCGCTTCGGCGAAGAGATGATCACCGGCCTGTGCGAACGCCTGATCGAAGGTGGTGCACCCGGCCTGCATTTCTACACCCTCAACCAGGCCGCCCCCAGCCTGGCGGTTTGGAAGAACCTGCAGGGCTGATACCGGCCTCGGAGGCCGCGAAAGAGCGAACTTTCGCGGCCTTTTTCTTTCCTAACAGGCGACGAAATCCACTGCACCAGCCAGTTGCATGGACCTGTCAGCCGCGTACCCGTTGACCCGAAGCCCCCTGCTGGTCGACAGTACAGGCGCCCGGATGCCCCAACAGGGGGCATGACTGCCGGGACGAATTCATCAATGCGCGATCAGCCAGGATCGGCTCGAGTTGTCGCGCTACCACGGGATGCCTGCATGCTCACTCGCCAGAAAATCAACGCCTCGGTATCGCCGAAAGGCAGCCTGGAAACCCTCTCCCAGCGCGAAGTCCAGCAACTGCGCGAGACCGGCTCGGGCAGCGTCTACGCGCTGTTTCGCCAGTGCGCCCTGGCGATCCTCAACACCGGCTCGCACAGCGACAACGCCAAGACCATCCTCGAGGCCTACCCGGACTTCGAAGTGAAGATCCACCAGCAGGACCGCGGCATCCGCCTGGAGCTGATCAACGCCCCGGCCGACGCCTTCGTCGACGGCGAGATGATCGCCAGCACCCGCGAGATGCTGTTCAGCGCCCTGCGCGACATCGTCTACACCCAGAGCGAACTGGAGAACAAGCGGGTCGACGTGGACAGCTCCAGCGGCCTCACCGACTACGTGTTCCACCTGCTGCGCAACGCCCGCACCCTGCGCGCCGGCGCTGAGCCGAAGATGGTGGTGTGCTGGGGCGGGCACTCGATCAGCACCGAGGAATACAAGTACACCAAGAAGGTCGGCCACGAACTGGGCCTGCGTGCCCTGGACGTATGCACCGGCTGCGGCCCGGGCGTGATGAAGGGGCCGATGAAGGGCGCCACCATCTCCCATGCCAAGCAGCGCATCGTCGGCGCCCGCTACCTGGGCCTGACCGAGCCGGGCATCATCGCCGCCGAGGCGCCGAACCCGATCGTCAACGAGCTGGTGATCCTGCCGGACATCGAAAAGCGCCTGGAAGCCTTCGTGCGTCTCGGCCACGGCATCATCATCTTCCCGGGCGGCGCCGGCACGGCGGAGGAATTCCTCTACCTGCTGGGCATCCTCATGCACCCGGACAACGCCGAGCTGCCCTTCCCGCTGGTGCTCACCGGCCCGAAGAGCGCCGAGCCTTATCTGCAGCAGCTGCACGACTTCATCGGCGCCACCCTGGGCCGCGAAGCGCAGAACCGCTACGTGCTGATCCCCAATGACCCGGCTGCCGTGGCCCGCCATATGGCGGCCGGTATCAAGGCGGTCAAGCAGTTCCGCCGCGAGCGTAACGACGCCTTCCACTTCAACTGGCTGCTGAAGATCGACGAGAGCTTCCAGCACCCGTTCGAGCCGACTCACGAAGCCATGGCGGGCCTCAACCTGACTCGCGAGCAGCCGACCCACGAACTGGCCGCCAACCTGCGCCGCGCCTTCTCCGGCATCGTCGCCGGCAACGTCAAGGCCCACGGTATCCAGCTCATTGAGGAGCACGGCCCCTACGAGCTGCGCGGCGACAAGAGCATCATGCAGCCGCTGGATCGTCTGCTGCAGGCGTTCGTAGAGCAGCACCGCATGAAGCTGCCCGGCGGCTCGGCTTACGTGCCCTGCTATCGCGTCGTCAGCTAAACCGTCGAAGGTGAGGGGTCAGCGCCCTTCGCCGCTTGGCTCAAACAGCCGCCTGCACAGGAGTATCCGATGGCACGTCCGGCTCCCCGCACCCTTCAGGTCATTGCCTCCACCCAGGTCACCCCGCACATGCTGCGCGTGACCTTGGGAGGCGGTGAGATCGACAGCTTTCCGGCGGATCAGGAAAGCGCCTACATTAAGCTGATGTTTACCGCCCCGGGCAGCGACAAGAACCTGGTACGCACCTACACCGTGCGCCAGCAGCGTGCCGACCAGTTCGACGTCGACTTCGTGCTGCACGAGGATGCCGGCCCGGCCTCGCAATGGGCCATGGCCGCCAGGCCTGGCGACAGCATCCTCGTCGGCGGGCCGGGGCCGAAGAAGCTGGTCGACAACAGCGCCGACTGGTTTCTGGTGATCGGCGACATGACCGCCCTGCCGGCGATCAGCGTGAACCTTGAACAGCTGCCCGCCGATGCCCGTGGCCATGCGGTGATCGAAGTGATCGACGCCCAGGACATTCAGCCGCTGCGCCATCCCGCTGGCGTCGAGCTGCACTGGCTGATCAACCCGCATCCGGGCCAGAACCCGCAGCTGCTGGTCGACCACGTGCGCCAGCTCGCCTGGCTGCCGGGCCGCCCGAGCATCTGGGCAGCCTGTGAGTTCAGCGGCATGCGCGCGCTGCGCCAGCACTTTCGCGAGGAGCGGCAGATCGACCGCAAGGACCTGTACATCTCCAGTTACTGGAAGCTGGGCAGCAGCGAAGATCAGCACAAAACCGTAAAACGCGAGGACGCCGAGGCGCAGGGCGAGTGATCGCCAAGGCCACCGGCCAATCGCTGTAACCCCCGAGTGACAAGGGATAGCGCGACACCGATTGGCGGCAAGTTGTGCCCAACCCCGCCAATCCTGTTACACTCGGGCCTTCCCGCCAGGCTTGCGCCCGGATGCTGCCCCCAGTGGCCAGCAGTACCGGACGGGATTGCACGCCCCACGTGCGATTCAAGCCAGGCACTACACCTATAGGGCCACGCCCTCACCAGACAGGATTGCACATGTCCTTTGCCTCCCTCGGTCTCTCCGAGGCTTTGGTCCGCGCGGTCGAAGCCGCCGGCTACACCCAGCCCACTCCGGTGCAACAGCGGGCCATCCCCGCCGCGTTGCAAGGTCGCGACCTGATGGTGGCGGCCCAGACGGGTACAGGTAAGACAGGCGGCTTCGCCCTGCCGATCCTCGAGCGGCTGTTCCCCAACGGCCATCCGGATCGCGAACAGCGCCACGGCCCGAAACAGCCCCGCGTGCTGGTGCTCACCCCCACCCGCGAACTGGCTGCCCAGGTGCATGACAGCTTCAAGCTGTATGCCCGCGATCTGAAATTCGTCAGCGCCTGCATTTTCGGCGGCGTCGGCATGAACCCGCAGGTGCAGGCCCTGGCCAAGGGCGTCGACGTTCTGGTCGCCTGCCCGGGCCGCCTGCTCGACCTGGCCGGGCAAGGCAGCGTCGATCTGTCCCACGTGGAAATCCTCGTGCTGGACGAAGCCGACCGCATGCTCGACATGGGCTTCATCCACGATGTGAAGAAAGTCCTCGCCCGCCTGCCGGCCAAGCGTCAGAACCTGCTGTTCTCGGCGACCTTCTCCAAGGACATCACCGACCTCGCCAGCAAGCTGCTGCACGACCCCGAGCGCATCGAGGTAACGCCGCCGAACACCACGGTCGAGCGCATCGAACAGCGCGTGTTCCGCCTGCAGGCCAGCCACAAGCGCGCCCTGCTCGCTCACCTGGTCACCGCCGGTGCCTGGGAACAGGTGCTGGTGTTCACCCGCACCAAGCACGGCGCCAACCGCCTGGCCGAGTACCTGGAAAAACACGGCCTGACCGCTGCCGCGATTCACGGCAACAAGAGTCAGAATGCCCGTACCAAGGCCCTGGCCGACTTCAAGGCCAACAAGGTGCGCATCCTGGTCGCCACGGACATCGCCGCCCGCGGCCTGGACATCGACCAGCTGCCCCACGTGGTCAACTTCGAGTTGCCCAACGTCGAGGAAGACTACGTGCACCGTATCGGCCGTACCGGTCGTGCCGGCCGTAGCGGCGAAGCCATCTCCCTGGTCGCGCCGGACGAGGAAAAGCTGCTCAAGAGCATCGAGCGCATGACCAAGCAGAAGATCCCGGACGGCGATCTGATGGGCTTCGATGCCAGCAAGGTCGAGGCCGAGCGCCCGGAAGTACGCGAGCCGCAGAAGCCGCGCCAGCCGCGCGGTGCCAAGGCCGAAGGCGAGCGCCAGAATGGCGGCCGTCGCGACAAGGGCAAGGATGGCGGCAAGGCCAAGAGCCAGCCCCAGGCCAAAGCCAAGCCGGCCCGCGGCCAGCAGCCGCGCAGCCAGGCACGCCCGGCACCGGCTGCAGGCGCTCCCGCCCTGCCACCGGATCGCGCGCCGGATGAATTCCGCGACGACGATATCGACAACTTCGGCAACCGTGTCGACTACGTACCGACCCAGAACAAGCCCCAGGGCCGTGGCCGTCGCCAGGGCGGCGGCCAGAATGCTGGCGGCGCCGGTCAGGCACCGCGCGGTCAGGGCAAGGGCCCACGCACCGGCGGTGGCGGCAGCGCCAATGGCGGCGGCAAACGTCAGGGCCAGGGTCAAGGCGGCGGTCGTGGCCGTGGCGGCGACAACCGTAGCCGTGGCGCGCGTGACAACGTCGTCACGTCGCTGAACCGCGACGAGCTGCCACGCCGTGAAGGCCCGCGTCGCGACGCCCCCGAGAAGCAGCCGATCATCATGCACAAGGCTTCGCGCAGCGACCGTTTGCCGACCGCCGAACAGCTCGATCAGTTGCCGAGCAGCCGTCCGCGTGGCGAGAAGCCCGCTCTGCTGACCCGCAACCGCGACAGCGAGTGACGGCCTCTTGAATACCGGGGCTTGCGGCCCCGGTATTCAAAAGCTCCACAAACAAAAACGCCGGCTCAGAGCCGGCTTTTTTGTTTCTAGCGTAAGACTTACTTGCGCACACCTTCTACGGAGATGATCAGCTCGACTTCCTGCGAAGCCGGGCCCAGATCTTTCTCGATGTTGAAGTCCTTCAATTTCAGCTTGGTGCTGCCCTCGAAGCCGGCACGGTAGCCGCCCCATGGGTCCTTGCCTTCGCCGATGAACTTGGCAGCGATCACAACCGGCTTGGTCACGCCGTTGAGGGTCAGGTCGCCAGTGATGTCGGCAGCGCCCTGGCCAGTCGACTTGACCGACGTGGACTTGAAGGTCGCGGTCGGGTTCTTGCTGACGTTGAGGAAGTCGGCGCTGCGGATGTGCTTGTCGCGCTCCGCGTGGTTGGTGTCGACACTGTCGGTCTTCAGGGTTACGTCGACCTTGCTGGCCTCGGGGTTCTTCTCGTCGAAGCTGAAGGAGCCGTCGAAATCCTTGAAGGTGCCGTACAGCCAGCTGTAGCCCAGGTGGCTGATCTTGAAATTGACGAAGGCGTGCTGGCCTTGCTTGTCGATGGCGTAGTCGGCAGCCATTGCCTGGCCAGCGCCCAGCAGAGCGGTACCCAGCGCCAGTGCAGCGAAAGTCTTCTTCAACATGGGAACTCCTTGTGAGATGAAAATGGATGGCGCTGCAGAGCAACGCCGAAACCGCAGGAAGATCAGCGCCCGAAGATACGCAGCAAGGTGCGATCACGGTCGATGAAGTGGTGCTTCAACGCAGCCAGGCCATGCAGGACCGCAAAGATCACGATAGCCCAGGCCAGGTATTCATGAATCAGGCCGGCGACATCCCCCTGATTGGGAATGCTGGTCACGCTCGCCGGCACCTCGAACCAGCCGAACACGCTGATGCTCCGGCCATCGGCGGTGGAGATCAGGTAGCCGGAAGTCATCAGCACGAACAGCCCCAGGTACAGGAAGCCATGCCCCAGCTTGCTGGCCACTCGCGTCAGCCGACCATGCTCCGGCAGCGCCGGCGGCGGCGGGCTGACCAGGCGCCACGCCAGGCGCGCCAGCATGACGATGAACAGCAGGATACCGATGCTCTTGTGAATATTCGGCGCCGTCTGGTACCAGCTGCTGTAGTAGCTCAGCCCGACCATCCAGAAGCCCAGTGCGAACAACCCGAATACCGCGATGGCCACCAGCCAATGCAGGGAAACGCTGATGAGACCGTAACGAGAGGTAGAATTACGCCACTGCATGGCCTGATTCCAAGAATTGAGTTGGACAGAGATTAGCAACAAACCTATCGAGTAATAGCAGAAATTGTTGCTGTGAAATATCGAGAAAGGCGATAGCTGAACACCATCACCAGAAGCCAAGGAGCTTAGTCCCTGACGCATCCGAGCCGTTCAACGCCTCGCACCCGAACGGTCACTTTCAGCGGATCGACGGTGGCGGACGGCGGAAAACGGCAGGCGCGCGCATCTGATAGGCTTGCCCGCTGACAATTGGGAGAGCGGCTCGATGAGTAACCAACACTGGATGCAGCGTGATCTGGACGTCCTCTGGCACCCTTGTACACAGATGAAGGACCACGAGCGCCTGCCACTGATTCCGATCCGTCGTGGCGAAGGTGTGTGGCTGGAGGACTTCGAGGGCAAACGTTATCTGGATGCCGTCAGTTCCTGGTGGGTCAATGTATTCGGCCACGCCAACCCGCGTATCGGCGAGCGCATCAAAGAGCAGGTCGACCAGCTCGAGCACGTGATGCTGGCCGGCTTCAGCCATCAGCCGGTGGTCGAACTATCCGAGCGGCTGGTACAGATCACGCCGCCGGGGCTGAGCCGGGTGTTCTACGCCGACAACGGTTCCTCGGGCATCGAGGTGGCGCTGAAGATGAGCTTTCACTACTGGCTCAACAGCGGCCAGCCTGCCAAGAAACGCTTCGTGACCCTGACCAACAGCTACCACGGCGAAACCGTGGCGGCGATGTCGGTGGGCGACGTGGCGCTGTTCACCGACACCTACAAGGCGCTGTTGCTCGACACCCTCAAGGTGCCGAGCCCGGACTGCTACCTGCGCCCGGACGGCGTGAGCTGGGAAGACCACTCACGGACGATGTTCGCCGCCATGGAGCAGACGCTCGCCGAACACCACCATGAAGTGGCGGCAGTGATCGTCGAGCCCTTGATCCAGGGCGCCGGCGGCATGCGCATGTACCACCCGATCTACCTCAAGCTGCTGCGCGAGGCTTGCGACCGCTACGGCGTGCACCTGATCCATGACGAGATCGCCGTCGGTTTCGGCCGCACCGGCACGATGTTCGCCTGCGAGCAGGCCGGCATCACCCCGGACTTTCTGGTGCTGTCCAAGGCGCTCACCGGCGGCTATCTGCCGATGGCCGCGGTGCTGACCACCGATGAGGTCTACGCCGCGTTCTACGACGAGTACGCCACCCTGCGCGCCTTCCTGCATTCGCACACCTATACCGGCAACCCGCTGGCCTGCGCCGCCGCCCTGGCGACCCTGGATATCTTCGAGGAGGACGGCGTGATCGAGGCCAACAAGCGGCTCGCCGCGCGCATGGCCAGCGCAACCGCACACTTGGTCGATCACCCCCACGTCGCCGAAGTGCGCCAGACCGGCATGGCCCTGGCCATCGAAATGGTGCAGGACAAGGCTGGCAAGGTCGCCTATCCCTGGCAGGAACGCCGTGGCCTCAAGGTGTACCAGCACGCCCTGACCCGCGGCGCCCTGCTGCGGCCGCTGGGCAGCGTGGTGTACTTCCTGCCGCCCTACGTGATCAGCGAAGAGCAGATCGACTTCCTCGCTGACGTGGCCAGCGAAGGCATCGACCTGGCCACCCGCACTTCGGTCAGCGTGCCGGTTGGCGACACCCGCTATCCGGGCTTCCGCGATCCGGGCTGACGGCACCGGCAGGTGGGCATGCCCCCACCTGCCGTCATGCCTTGCTCAGAGCACGCTCAGCGGGTACTCGACGATGAAACGCACCTGATCGGAATCCACATCCGAGGTTCCGGAGATACGATGCGTGGCCTGGCGCAGACGGAACTTGAGGTCCTTGGCCGCGCCGCTCTGCACCACGTATTGCACGTTCACATCGCGCTCCCAGTGCTTCTCGTTGTCGGCGTAATAGGCGTAGGGGCTGGACGCGTCCATCTTGCTGCCATCGACGTTGTCACCGCGGATGTACGAGACGTAGAACGACAGCCCCGGCACCCCGTAGCTGGCCAGGTCCATGGCGTAGGTAGCGCGCCAGGAGCGCTCGCCCGGGCCGTTGAAATCCACCAGTTGCGACGAGTTGGCCAGGTAGATGGAGTCTTGCGCACCGCCGCCGCCGAGCGTCAGGTAGTCGAACGGCTGATCGCCATGCACCCGTTGGTGGGCGATGGTGAAGGTATGCGCTCCGATCGAGTAGGCAGTGGCCAGCGACCAGGCGGTGACGTCGATGTCGCCGGCGACCGACTTGCCCTCATCCAGCGTCCGATAGATGTTGAAATCGAAGTTCAGCGCCTGCTGGTCATCGATTGCCAGGTTGTAGATGGCGTTGCCGTAGTACTGACGCCACAAGTCTTCATAGCGCGAGGCGTAGGCACTGAAACTCAAGGCATCGCTGGCGACCCAATTGGCCCCGACATAATCGACACTGCCGCCTTCGGCCCCCGGCGCGTAGGTGCTGTAGAAGCCATCGCGGCTACCGGCCTGGTTGAAATCCTTGGACGAGGTGAAATGGCCTGCGTCGATGATCAAGTCATCGATCTCGGCGCTGGTCAGCTGGAAACCGGTCGCGGTGGCGGGCACCAGGCGGGCGTCGGCGACCGCGATCACCGGGTTGTAGGGCCGCAGCTGGCCATACTTGAGTTCCGAATTGGAAATGCGCATTTTCACGGCGCCACCGAGGGTGCCGAACTCGTCGTCGGCCTGGTTGGTGGACGAGTCCACCGGCAGCAAACCGGAGCCTGACCGCCCTCGCCCGCTGTCCAGCTTGATGCCCATGTAGGCATTGAGATCGACGCCAAAACCGACGACGCCCTGGGTATAGCCCGAGCTGTATTCGAGGTGAAAACCCTGGCCCCATTCGCGGTTGTCCTGGGCTCCGCTCGCATGGCGATCCATATGCCAGTAAACGTTGCGGGTCAGCAGATTCAGCGTGCTGTCTTCGAGAAACCCCTTGGATTCGGCCTGGTTCGCCTGAGCGGTGGAAATGGCCAGAAGACTGGCGCTCAGCGCCATCAACGATAATCCGGTACGTTGCACGATCATTATTATTCCCTATGCGTGGAATGTAGCGGCGGATAGTCCGCCCTTGAAACAGGATGGGCTGCAGCGCCCACGCCGCAGCACGGCAACAGGTTTCCCCTGCCTGACGTGCGTTCGCGTTAGCCACCCACCCCTTGGTCAGCCCTGCGGTGTTGAAGCGCCCCGGGAATGCGGCCCGGGAGCAAGGCCGTTCTTTTTTACCCTATGGCCAATGGACGCATCGTCGCAACCCTCGAGGCACCGAGCGGCGTTGCCGTTCACCAACCGCGAGCGACTCACGCCAACCGCCGCGCGGCCTGCAGCAACGCCGCGGTCATCGACGGCCTGCAGAAAAACCACCATCCGGTTATGCTTGCCACCCTCAGCCCATATCCGCCACCGACCATGCGCCTTTCCCGCTTCTTCATCGACGCCCCCCTTTCCCTTGGCCAACACGAGCTGCCCGAGGCCCAGGCCCACTACATCGGCCGGGTGCTACGGCACGCCGCGGGCGACGCGGTGCAACTGTTCGATGGCAGCGGTCAGGAGTTTCTCGGCGAGCTGGTCGAGGTAGGCAAGAAGACGGTGCGCGTCGAGCTGCGCGAGCAGTTCGCCGGGCAGGCGGAGTCGCCCCTGCACATCCACCTGGGCCAGGGTCTGTCCCGTGGGGAGCGTATGGACTGGGCGATCCAGAAGGCCACCGAGCTGGGCGCCCAGGTGATCAGCCCGATCATCAGCACGCGCTGCGAAGTACGCCTGAAGGATGAGCGCACCGACAAGCGCATGGCCCACTGGCGCCAGGTGGCGATCAGCGCGTGCGAGCAATGCGGGCGTTCGGTGGTTCCGCTGATTCATCCCCCCATCGTTCTCAACGACTGGCTGCAGCAAACCCAGGCGGATCTCAAGCTGGTGCTGCACCCTGTTGCCGAACCGCTGAGCAGCCATGCCAAACCCGCGTCACTGGCCTTTCTGATCGGCCCCGAGGGTGGCCTGACCGATGCCGAAGTCGAGCAGGCAAAAGGCACCGGCTTCCATGCAGCGCGCCTGGGGCCGCGCGTACTGCGCACCGAAACCGCGCCGGTGGCGGGCTTGGCGTTAGCTCAGCACTTGTGGGGCGATTTCTAAGAACCTGTTCAAAGTCCACTCTGTCGGCGTGGAGACAGCGCATCGCGCAAAGCCGCAAGAAACCTGAGGCCAATTGGCTATCATCAGCAGACGGCCCGTGCGCACCGGGCATGATGAGAGCCCACCATGAATGACCGCTATTCAGGCACCCAGATCGCCCTGCACTGGCTCAGCGCTCTGCTGGTCATCTGCACCCTGTCGCTGCCTTATGCCCAAGATCTGGTTGCCGATCTGCTCGGCGGCACTGGCGGGGTATTCACCCTGCACAAATCCCTGGGCCTGAGCATTCTGCTGCTGACCGTGCTGCGCCTGCTGGTGCGTGCTCGGCAAGGCACACCACAGTTGTTGGCCAACCACGCACGCTGGCAGCGCACCGCGGCGAAGCTGGGCCATGGCGTCCTTTATGCGCTGTTGCTGGCGATGCCCCTGAGCGGCCTGCTGTTCGGCAAGCGGCCAGTGGAAATGTTCTGGTTGATGACCATCGACCCGTTGCCGGTTTCCGATGCAACCCGCGCCCTGGCCCGCCAGTTCCATCTGACGGCCAAGTACCTGCTGTTCGCGTTGATTCTGGGCCACGCCTGTGTGGCGCTCTGGCACCACTACGGGCTGCGCGACGGCGTGCTACGCGCGATGCTGCCGCGCCGCTGATCGCCGGGGCGTTGAATGCGCGCCCCGGCGGACGCCTCAGAGGTCGTCGAGGATATCGGCCATATCGTCGGCGTGTTCTTCTTCCTGGGCAAGGATGTCTTCGAAGATGCGTCGCGTGGTCGGATCATCGTTGCCGAGGAAGGCAATGATCTCGCGATAGCTGTCGATGGCGATGCGCTCGGCCACCAGATTCTCGGTCACCATCTCCTTGAGCGAACTGCCCGCGACATACTCGGCGTGGGAACGCGCGGTCAGCGTCGCCGGGTTGAAATCCGGCTCGCCACCAAGCTGGGTGATGCGCTCGGCCAGCTTGTCGGAGTGCTCCAGCTCCTGCTGGGCATGTTCGAGAAACTCGGCCGCCGCCACGCTGGCCTTGAGGCCGCTGGCCATGTGGTAGTGGCGCTTGTAGCGCAGGTAGCAGACCAGCTCGGTGGCCAGCGACTCGTTGAGCAGGCGCAGCACGGTTTCACGGTCGGCCGTGTAGCCCTCGGTGATCGCTCCGGATTCGAGGTGCTGGCGGGCACGCTGGCGCAGAATGCTGATATCGGTAAGAGGGGTGCTCATGGCTTTTCTCCATCGGCTTACGGTTGAGTGCGCCAGCTCTGCTGGCCGGCGTCACTCGTGTGTGAGTCGCTGCGAAGAAGAAAAGTTTGACCTGTTTCTGAGTGTTACTGCTGTTTCGTCTGTGGCCTAGAACCTGTTCAAAGTCAGCTGCGCGTCGGCAATGCGGCATTAAAGACAGGCTGGATTGCCAGCCCAGTCGGACTGCTCATTTACAGATCGTAAAGTCGAGCGCGACTCCGACCGGTCCTCGCCTGTTTTTGCGGGGCCGCCTAGGCCTGCTTTGCTCTAGCTCGCGAGACTTTGAACAGACTCTTAGATCAGCTCGGCATCGGCAAGCAGTTGCTCGAGACCTTCGAGATCGGGGATGCGCAGCACGACGTCATCCACCTTTACCGCCGCCAGCTCCAGCGGCGCCAGTTCGGCATCGGCACGTGGCAGATCCTCGGTCACTCGCAGGGAGCGTGGAATTCCTTGCACCAGCAGAGCAATGAATTTGACGTTGGCGCGCCCGCCCAGGGCGTTGAGGATGGCGATCCGCGCGCCACTGCCGACCACCGGCTGCCCGCCACTGGCGGCCTCGAAGCTCAGCAACGGCAGGCTCAGATCGCGCCAGGCCACCTGACCGAGAAACCAGTCCGGCATACCGCCCATGGCCGGTGGCGCGCGATAGGGAATCAGCTCGGCCACCGCCACGTTGGGCAGCAGCAGCGTGCGATCGGCCAGCGGCACGACCAGACCGGTCAGGCTGCTGACGCTGTTCTGGGTAGCGACGGCTTGGCTCATGAAAACATCCTGTCAGACAGCGAACGAGGTGGAAGAAGACTGCCGCTCAGTGGCGCACTGCTCGGCAAGGTGCTCGACCAGCGCCGCGGCCAGCTCCCGCGGATCGGCGGTGAAGCTGCTGTAGCCGCCCTCGCGCAGGCTGTCGGGCATGCTCGAGCAGGCGCAGCTTTCGGCCCGCTGCGTCCAGATAATGCCGCCCTGGCGCTTCACGTAGGCGGCGGCGGCGCTGCCATCGCTACCCATACCGCTGAAGGCGATCACGCCACTGCTGGCAGCGTAACGCTGGGCCAGGTTGAGCATCATCTGATCGATCGACGGGCTGTAAGGCTCCGGCCAGGGGCGCGCGGCGATACGCATCACGCCATCATCGGTGAAGGTCAGCTCGTTGCTGATCGGCACCACCACCACGTCGCCGCAGCGCAGGGTGTCGCCATCACGCACGTTGCCAACCCGCCACTGGCTGTGACGGCCAACGGCCTGGGGCAAGGTGGTTTCGAAGCTGGGGTCGATGTGCTGGGCATACAGGAAGGCCACCGGCAGACCGCCCGGCAGCGCATCGAGAAACGCCTTCACCGCCGCCGGCCCCCCGAGCGACGCCGCCAGCAGCCAGACCTGACGGGCCGGCTCGCCGGCCTGCAGCGGGGTATCGGCCAGCACCGCTGGTAAGTCGATGCGCTCAGGGCGCTGCGCCTCGGCCAGCAGGCTTTCGAGGCCGCCACCGGCAGTGGCCAGGGCGGGATCACCGACCAGCTTCTTCAGCTTGCCGACCAGCCGGCGCTCCCAGCGCGGGTAGTTTTCCGAGCTGCGCTCAGGCGCATGGCCTTCGCCGAACAGCACCGGCACCTCGGCATCAGCGAGCAGCGTATCGATCAGCGGCAGATCCTCGGACTGCACCAGGTCGACCAGCCACAGGTCCGCTTCACAGGCCCACAGCGCCGCATCATCGAGGCGCTCGGGGTCGCTGTTGAGCACGACCTGGTAGCCGTTGCTGCTCAACGCCTGCTGCAGCACATGGCGCTGCAGCGAGGTGTCGGCGATCACTGCAATACGCGCTGCACTGGATGGATTCATGGTCGTTTCGTCCACTTCTCGATGGAGTCGAGCAGCAGCGACTCCTGGTACGGCTTGCCGAGGTACTCGTTGACGCCGATGCTCATCGCCCGCTCGCGGTGTTTCTCACCGGTACGCGAGGTGATCATGATGATCGGCAGGTCCTTGAGGCCTTCATCGTGGCGAATCAGGTTGGCGACCTCGAAGCCGTCCATGCGTGGCATCTCAATGTCCAGCAACATGATGTCGGGGCGATGCTCCTGCAGCTGGGCGATGGCGTCGACCCCGTCCTTGGCGGTCAGCACGTTCATGCCGTTGCGTTCCAGCAGGCGGCTGGTGACCTTGCGCACGGTGACCGAGTCGTCCACCACCATGACCAGGGTCGGACGCTCGACCTCGACCTCTGCCACGGCGCCAGCATCGGCGGACAGGCGCGGCCGCACCTGATACTGCAGGTGGGCGTGCAGCTCGCGGATGGTCGCCAGCAGGTCGAGAATCACCACTACGCGACCATCACCGAGGATGGTCGCCCCGGAAATACCCGGCACCGTGGCGAACTGCGGGCCGAGGCTCTTCACCACGATCTCCCGCGAACCGGCCAGGGAGTCCACCTGCACGGCCACGGCGTGCTCGCTGGAGCGCACCAAGATCACCGGCAACGGCAGGCTCTGACCGACCAGTTTGGGATGCTGGCCGTTGTTGAGCAGATCGCCCAGGTAGCGCAGTTCGTAAGCCTGGCCGGCGTATTCGAAACGCGGCGCATCGGGACCGTAGTAGCTTTCCAGCTCGTACGGCGAAACCCGCACGATACCTTCGATGGTGTTGAGCGGAATGGCGTACAGGTCTTCACCGGACAGCACCATCAGCGCACGGTTGACCGATACGGTGAACGGCAGACGAATGCGGAAGGTGGTGCCTTCGCCGATCACCGAGTCGATGCTCATCGAGCCGCCGAGTTGCTTGACCTCGGCGTTGACCACGTCCATGCCGACGCCACGCCCGGAAATCTGCGTGACCTTCTCGGCGGTGGAGAAACCGGCTTCGAGGATGAACTGCAGGATCTCGTGTTCGCTGAGGTCGGAGCCGGCATCCATCAACCCACGCTCGATGGCCTTGCGGCGCACCGCATCGAGATTGATGCCGGCACCGTCGTCGCTGAGCGTCAGCACGATGTCGCCGCCTTCGCGGCCCAGTTCTAGGCGAATGCTGCCCTGCTCCGGTTTGCCGGCCTTGGCCCTCAACGCGACGCCTTCGATACCGTGGTCGACGGCATTGCGCAGCATGTGCTCCAGGGGCGCGACGATGCGCTCCAGCACCGTGCGGTCCATCTCGCCATCAGCGTTGCCGACGGTGAATTCGACCTGCTTGCCGAGCTCGCTGGCCACCTGGCGCACGATACGGCGCAGACGCGGTACCAGGCGGTCGAACGGCACCATGCGCGTACGCATCAGGCCTTCCTGCAGCTCGGTGTTGACCCGTGCCTGTTGCAGCAACAGGGTTTCCGCATCGCGGTTACGCGAGGCCAGGGTTTCCTTGAGGTCCAGCAAGTCGGAGGCCGACTCGAACAGGGCACGCGACAACTGCTGCAGCTGGGAATGGCGGTCCATCTCCAGCGGGTCGAACTCCTCGTAACCGGCGCGCTCGGCCTCAGCCTGGTAGCGGCTGAGGATCTGCGCCTGGGTTTCGGTGTCCAGGCGGCGCAGCTGGTCGCGCACCCGGTCGATGGTGGCTTCCATCTCGCTCAGGGTGAAACCGAAGTCGCTGACCTGCTGCTCCACACGGCCACGGAAGATCGAGGTCTCACCGGCCAGGTTGACCAGGCCTTCGAGCAGATCGGCGGGCACCTTGACCAGTTCCTGCGGGGCACGCCGCGAGGCGGCCTCCTCGGCGGCCACTTCGGCGCGCTGCACGAAGGGCAGCACGCGGTTTTCGGTCGCGACCACCGGCTGCTCGCTGGCAGCGACGATGGAGGTCGCCGTGCGTACCACCGGCTGCGGCTGCGGCTGCTGCGGCTCGGCGGCTGGTCGTTCGTCCTCGGGTTGCTGCTGCAGGCGCAGACGCAGCTCGTCGAGACTCTTCTGCAGACCTTCGAAGCCGGACTGCACGTCGAGGAACAGGCTATCCGGCCAGGGCGCGCCTTGCGTCTGCGCTTCGGTCAGGTGCTGTTCCAGGTCGTGGCTCTGGTCGCCCAGCTGCTTCTGCCCGGCCAGGCGTGCACCGCCCTTGAGGGTATGCAGGATGCGCAGCAGATCGTCGATGCAGCTGGCATCGTCACGGCGCTCTTCCCAGCGGCCGATGCCGGCTTCCATGGCTTCGAGCAGATCGTCGGCTTCTTCCAGGAAGATATCGAGGATTTCGTCGCCATCGGCATCGAACGTTTCCTGCGGCGCGGCATGCATCGGCACGGCGCGCGGCATGCTCAGTTGCTCGTCCGGGTTGGCACGCAGGCGGCGAATGGTTTCGATCAGCTCGTCGCCATTGGGTACCGCGCGCTGCGAGCGCACCGCGTCGAGCATTTCGGCGAGGCGGTCGTGGCAGGCGTGCAGCAGCTCGAACAGCATCGGGCTGGGGCGCAGGCGGCCGTTGCCGAGGTCCTCGTAGAGGAACTCCAGCTCGTGGGCCAGATCGCCGATCTCACGGATCTCGGCCATCCGCGCACCGCCCTTGAGGGTGTGCAGGTCGCGCTGCAGGGATTCCAGATCGAGGCTGTTGTCGACGTCGTCCATCCAGTGCGTCAGGGCCGCGCCGGCGCTGTCGATGATGTCGAAACCTTCCTCGAGAAAGATCTCCACCAACTCGGGGTCGCGGTCGCTGTGCACCGTGGCTTGCGGAGCGGGCTCAGCGCGCACCACCGGCGGCTCGACGATTTCCGCGACGGGCTCGGCGGCCGGCGCTTCGGGCTCCGGTTCAGGCCAGGCATCCGGGTGCTCGACCGGCTCGGCCACGATCGATGTCTCGGGCTCGCCAGGTTGCTCATCCTGGCCGCCGCGCTGGCGGAATTGGCGAATGGCTTCGACCAGCTCATCGGCAGGCTGCGCCGGCTGATGTGCCTGCAGGCTGGCGAGCATATCGCCGAGCCGTGCATGGCCCTGCTGCACGCTGTCGGTGGCGAACGGGGAAACGCCGTAACGGCGATCCACGAGGCCTTCGTAAAGGGCTTCCAGCTCATGGGCCAGGGCGCTGATCGGCGTCACGCCGGCCATGTTGGCGCCGCCCTTGAGGGTGTGCATGTCGCGCTGCAGCGACGAGGCAAGGCTGCGGTTGTCGGGCTCGGCCAGCCAGCGCTGCAGATTGCCGGCGGCGCTGTCGAGGATGTCCACCGCCTCTTCGAGGAAGATCGACTCCAGTTCGTTGTCATCCGACTCGGCTGCGTTTACGGCGCCTTCGAGCGGCTCGTCGGCTACTTCAGACGCTTCCAGTGCACGGGTCGCCTCTTCCAGCTCGACCACCTGCAGGCCCGGCACGTCGCCGGACAGCAGAGCCAGCTTGGCCGGATCCAGCGCTTCATCGAGCAGCGCACGCAAGGCGGCCACGCGTTCGGGGCTGGGCGTGACTTCGAGGCCGGCCGCGACCTGATCCATCATGCTGACCAGCGCTTCGTGGGCGTGCTCGGCTTCGTCGAAGAAGCGCTCGCTGACCGCCAGGCTGCCGTCTTCCACGGCGCCGTAGATATCCAGCAGCGCCTCGCAGAGCTCGTCGATCTGCGGCAGCTCGGCCATTTCCGCGCCGCGGCCCAAGGTGGTCAGCTCTTCCAGCAGGGTATTGAGTTCCTGGCGCTCGGACGGCTGCGTGCGCCAGCGGCGCAGCAGGTCTTCGGCGTCCAGCAGGATGTCCATGCCTTCGGCCAGGAAGATGCTGATCAACTGCGGATCGCGGCTCTCGCCGTGTTCGTCCTGGCGCTGGCTCTGGGCGTGTTCGAGGCGCTGCTCGTGCAGCTGGCGAACGCGCTCCAGGAAGGCGTCGGTGCCAGGGATCGGGCGCAGCGGGTCGTTTTCCAACTGGGCCAGGCCCTGGCGGAACAGCGCCTGGGCTTCGACCAGCACCTCGGCTTCGGCCAGGTCCAGCGGCACCAGGTTGACCTTGAACTCCTTGACCATCTTCTCCAGCGGCGCTGCCACTTCGGCCATCGGCAGAATGCCGGCCATGTAGGCGCTGCCCTTGAGCGTGTGCAGGGCGCGCTGCAGGTCGTCGGTGACCGGCTGCGGCATCTCCCGGGCGCAGTCATCGAGGAATGCGGCCAGGGTGTCGAGGTGGGTTTCCGCCTCGTTGCGGAATATCTCCAGCAACTGCGGGTCGAGCCCCGCCGGTTCCTCATGCACAGGTTGCGGATGAACAGGTGCGGCAGCCTCGATCTCGCCCGCGGGCTCGGCTACCGCAGCAGCCGGGGCGTCATGCTTTGGGAGGCTCAGCCCTTTGGCCAGCGCATGGGCGTCGGCCGCCAGGCGGTCGACATCGTCACGCTGACGCTGGGCCTGGGCGGCGAACTCGTCGACCAGCTCGGGCGTCAGCGCCACGACCTGGTTGATCACCTGCTTGACCTCGTCACCCGGCAGGATGCTGCGGTCGAGCACGCGGTTGAGCAGGTTTTCGATGGACCAGGCCAGCTCGCCGATGACCAGCGCACGCACCATGCGGCCACTGCCCTTGAGGGTGTGGAAGGCGCGGCGAATTTCGGTCAGGGCCTCACGATCCTCGGTGTCGGCACACCAGCGCGGCAGGAATTCGGCGATGGTTTCCAGCACCTCGCCAGCTTCCTCGATAAAGACTTCACGCAGTTCTTCATCGATGGGCTCTTCATCGGCAGGCGGCGGCAGCAGGCTGGGCGGCACATCCGCCGCCGGCGGGTTGATCGCCTGCACAGGCGCGGCCATCACGTCGGCCATGGACAGCGGTTTCTCGGCAGCCGGCTCCTCGACTACAGGCGCTTCGGGCAGGCCGGGTAGCTCGACTTCCGGCAGTTGCAGCTCGTCGAGGTCGACTTCGTTCCACTGCGGCTCGTCGCCGGCATCCAGATCCAGGGATTCCAGTTCCAGCGGCTGCTCTTCGAAACCCTGGTTCGGCAGATCGAGGGCCGGCAACTCGGCGACGGTCGGCTCGGCATCGACAGATTCGAGATCGCTTTGCAGCTCGTCCAGCGACCACAGCTCATCCTCGGCACGGCCGTGCGGCTCGGGCGCGGCGGCCGGCTGATCATCGAGATCGAAGGACCACTCGTCATCGGCGACGGAAGCGGGTTGCTCGGCAACCGGTAAAGTCTCCAGCTCACCAAGCTCCAGCGGCTCGGCGGAGAGCAGGAAGTCGTCATCCTGCCTCGCGGTGCTCGGCGCTTCGTCCAGCAGCTCGGCGTCATCCAGCGACCAGGCGTCGTCGGCCACCGCGGCCTTGGCATCGGCGTAAGGGTCGTCGTCTAGTTCGCTAAGGTCGAGTGCGTAGGGGTTGGTCGCGGCGTCGCTTGGCTCAGGCGTCAGCGCCAGGGGCTGCTCGTCGGCCAGCGACCAGCTGTCGGCTTCTGCAGTCTCGACCAGCGTCTCGGTCGCCTGCTCGCCAGGCTCGATCACCTCGTCATGCAGTTCAGGCAGCTCGGCAGCTTGCTCCTCCTGCGGCCAATGCGTATCGGCCACATCGCCAGCCAGGTCGACCGGCTCACTGGCCAGCTGCGGCTGTTCGAAAGCCGGCTCGTCCAGCACGGGCAGCTCGGCGACCGGTTCAGCCGCGGTATCCGAGTCAGCGCTTTCGATAGCGGGCGCGGCCAGCACGTCGATATCGTGCAGCGGGTCGTCCAGCGGCGCCGGCTCGTCCTCGGCAGGCGCATCGAGAATCGACGGCGCGTCCTGCAGCGGATAACCCAGCGCCCCGAGGCTTTCCTCGGCGACGTCGAGAATCAGATCACCCTGGGTGGCGTGGTCTTCGGACAGACGCTCCAGGTAGTACTCCACGCTGGTGATGGCATCGGCCAGGGTGTCGAGGTTCTGCCAGTTCGGCACCGCCTTGCGGGCCAGCAGCTGTTCCTGGATATAGCGGTTGCAGGCATTGAGCAGCGCCGCGGCGCGCTCCAGCGGAATCATCGCCAGACCGCCACGCACCTGGGTCAGCAACTCCGGCACGCGGGCCAGGTGGTCGTGGTTCCACTGCGAGGCGATGAACTCGATAATCGCGTCCTTGGCCTGTTCCAGGCCGGTGCGCGCTTCCTTGATCACCAGCTGATGAATCTGCCCAACATCAGTGGTCGGCAGGTGGCTTTCTTCACGCTTGTTGCCGTCGTTCTGGCCGACCATGCCGGTCAGGGTCGCTTCGACGTAGAGCAGCGCACCGGCGACGTCCATCAGCACGGCGTCGCTCGGCGACTGGGCGCCCTCGGTCAGGGCGCGTACCACGTCGAGCTGGTCGACGATGACCTTGCGCGGCTGGGCAAAACCGAGCACGGCCAGGGTATCGGCGATCTGCTTGAGCGGCACCGAGAGGGCCTGCAGTTCGCTGACCTGAGAGCGGTCGCTGCGCACGAACAGGTCGAGGCTGTCCTTGACCCGCACCAGCTCTTCACAGAGCGCGCCAACCACCGAGCGCATGGCATCGCGGTCGGGGCCGGCCAGGCGGGCACGCTCTTCATCGACCACGCCATCGTCGGGCAGCGCTTCGTCGAGGTTGTAGCGCTCGCGCAGCACCTGGTTGCGCGGCGACTGCGGCGAGGCCTTGGCGACGTAGAACAGCAGGTTCTTGGTGAGTTCGTCCGGAGCACTCTGGTTGATGCCGTCGGCGCCCTGTTCGGTCAGGCGCTTGAGTTCCTTGTCGACCTGGCGCAGCAACGTGCGCACCGAGGTGCCGTTGGCGATGCTGCCGTTGGACAGGCCTTCGACGACGCCGGAAGCGATCTGCCACAGCGACTCGAGGGGCGAGTGCTTGCACAGGGTTTCCAGGCGTGCGAACACCCGCGCCATGTAGCCGAGGTTGGTGTCCATGTCCTGCTGGCGAATGACGCCTACCAGCGCCACCTGCAGCATCTGCCGCAGCTTGCGCAGCAGGGTCGGTAGCTCTGCGGTGCGCAGCTGGGTCAGCGACTCGGGCGACAGCGCCGCAGCACGGGCGGATAGGTCAGGCGAGAACAGGCTGGTTTCCGACAGCAGCTTCTCGCCCCGCGCGGCGCGCAGGTCGTTGAGCAGCGGCAGCACCACCATGGGCAGGTCACGGCGTGCGGTCTGGATGCGGTCCAGGTACACCGGCAGCTGCAGGATGGCCTGCATCAGCACTTCCAGCGCTTCGCCCTGGTTGGCCACGCGGCCGTCGATCAGCGCCTGGGACAGGTGCTCCATTTCCTCGGCGAGCAAGGCCGCGCCGAAGAACTCGACCATCTGCAGGGTGCCGTGAACCTGATGCACGTAGGTCTGGCAGAAGCGCATGCGTGTCGAATCCTGCGGATTCTCGACGAACGCCTCCAGTGCCTGTCGCGCCTGCTTCAGGGTTTCCGCGATTTCGCCCTTGACCCACTCCAGGGCGACATAGTCGTGCCGATCACCCATACACACTCCGTCTCTTAGCCCTTGCGGGTATACGCCAGCACTCGCTCATCGGCCACCGGAAGCATGTCCGGATGCTGCCAGCCGACCACTTCGCCCACCCCGATCACCAGCAAGCCACCTGGCGCCAGGCACTCGGCCAGGCGGTTGAGGATCTCGCGGCGTCGCCAGCGGCGGAAATAGATCAGCAAGTTCTGGCAAAAAATAACGTCCATGCCGGTCATTGGCGCCTTGTCCAACTCCAGCACGTTGAGCCTGGCGCAGCACACCCGTGCGGCCAGTTCCGGCAAAACCTTGAAACATCCATCGCCATGCTGCGCGAAATAGCGCGCACGCAGCGCTTCGTCCATGGGTTGCAGCCTGCGTCCGTCGTACAAACCCTCCCGGGCCTTGGCCAGGGCGCTGCGGCTGATATCGGTGCCGGTAACGCCAAAGCGCCCCTCAGATCCCAGCACTTCGCTGGCGCCGATAGCCAGCGAATAGGGCTCCTCACCGCTGGAGCAACCCACGCTCCAGATCGCCAGGGGCCTGTCCAGCCCCTGCTCACCGCGCCGGGCAAGGTACGCCTGGTACACCTCGAACGACGCCGGATGCCGGTAGAAGCGGGTTTCCTGTACGGTCAGCCGATCCAGCAGATTGGCCCATTCCACGGCACCGCGCGGGCCATCGGTGACCTGCCGGTAATAGGCGGCATAGTCGGCGATGCCCAGTTCGCGCATGCGCGTGCTCAGGTTGGTCTGCAGGAAGATGCGGCGCTGTTCGTTGACCACCATGCCCAGGCGCGACTCCAGCAACTGTTGCCAGTCGCGGAACTCGTTGGCGGACATGTCCGCCACTGGCTGCAAGGCCCAGACGCCTGACTGCATGTTGAAGCCCTCGCTCGAGCACCCGCCCGCCGCCTGGTGCATCGCTCAATGCGCCAGACGGCAGACGATCACGCCTGCTCGCCGTCGTTTGGCAGGTTGAAGCCGGACACCGAATTGCGCATCTCGCTGGCCATCTTGGCCAGGTTACCAATGCTCTTGGCGGTGGCGGTGGTACCGGACGAGGTCTGCGAGGTGATCTCCTGAATCACGTTCATGGTGTTGGAGATGTGGCCGGCAGACGATGCCTGCTGACGTGCCGCGTTGGAAATGTTCTGGATGAGCGCGGCGAGGGTCTTGGATACCTTCTCGATCTCTTCCAGGGCCACACCGGCGTCCTGCGCCAGGCGTGCACCGCGTACCACCTCGGAGGTGGTCTGTTCCATGGAGATAACGGCTTCGTTGGTGTCGGTCTGAATGGTCTTTACCAGCGCCTCGATCTGCTTGGTCGCGCCGGAGGAACGTTCGGCGAGGCGTTGTACCTCGTCCGCTACCACGGCGAAGCCTCGGCCTGCGTCACCGGCCATGGAGGCCTGGATCGCGGCATTCAGTGCGAGGATGTTGGTCTGGTCGGCGATGTCGTTAATGAGGCTTACGATGTCACCGATCTCCTGGGACGATTCACCGAGGCGCTTGATTCGCTTCGAGGTGTCCTGGATCTGCTCACGGATGTTGTCCATGCCGGTGATGGTGTTGTGTACGACTTCGTTGCCCTTGTTGGCGATGGCTACGGAACGTTCCGCTACCGCGGAGGACTCCGAGGCGTTCGCCGATACCTGGTCAATCGACACGGCCATTTCGTTGATTGCCGCCGAGGCCCCGGCGATTTCCTGGGCCTGGTGCTCGGATGCCTCGGCCAGGTGCATGGCGGTGGCCTGGGTTTCCTGGGCGGCACCGGCCACCTGTACGGCGGTCATGTTGATCGTCGCGACAAGGTCGCGCAGCTGGTCGATGGAGTAGTTGATGGAGTCGGCGATGGCACCGGTGAAGTCTTCGGTTACCGTCGCGGCCACCGTCAGGTCACCGTCGGCGAGGTCGGCGATCTCATCGAGCAGACGCAGAATCGCGGTCTGGTTACGTTCGTTCTTCTCGGCGGTTTCGGCCAGTCGACGGTTGGTCTCCTGCACCATCACCAGACCGATGATCAGAATCGAGCCCAGTGCCAGGGCGCCCAACACATAACCGGCGATGGTGTTCAGCGAACGACCGTCGGCCAGGCCTTCGAAACCCGCCGACAGCGCCGAGGCCTTGTCGAGCAGGGTTTGCGAAACGGTAAAGATGGTGTTGGCCGATTCACGAACCTGGAACAGTTCGGGCGAGGTCTCGAGAATTTCGTCCACCGAGCCGGATACGAATTCGAACAGCTCGGAAATCTCGCCGAGGCGCTCCAGGGCTTCCTGGTCGCTGACCTTGGTGATTTCCATGGCGGCGTTGCCTTCCTGCATGGCGCTGAGCACCCGGCCGAACAGGCTGGCGTCGCGACCGAACATATCGGCGGCCTGAACCGAATCCTGGTCACCGGCCAGCACCTTGTTCACCGAACCGAGAATACGTTCGGCCAGCAGCGACTGACGCTGGGCAACCGATACCTGGGCAGCGGGCGCGCCGCTCTCCAGCAGGATGTCGACCACTTCCTCGTACTCGACCTGCAGTTGCGGAATGGTTTCGGCCAGCGTGGCAGCAACCTGGTGCAGCGACAGAACGGTCTGCTCGCTGGCCAGGATGGCGTCGGCGTTCTGGCGCAGCGCGTCCCAGTCCTGCTGCACGGCAGCCATCTGCGCCTGTACATCAGCGGGCGCTGCTGGCAGGCCGCTCTGCGCATTGCCATCGGTCAGGTAGGCCCAGCGCTTCTGGAAGTCGTTGCGCGCATCGCGCAACAGCGCGAAGGCTTCGGGCTTGCCCGCGGCGGATTCGGTGGCGTCCTTGGCGATACGCTGGGACAGTACGCGCAGCTCACCGGCGTGACCGAGGTACTCGGTATCGTGGTTACTCTGCGTGTTCATGTACGCGAAGTTGGCGAACAGCATCACGATCGAAACGATCAGGACGACGAACAGCCCCGCCACGAGCCCACCGACCCGTGTCCCCGCCAGCACGTTGTTGGAGATTACTTTTTTCATTATCTGGCCCCCGCCTGGACCCTACCGCACTTCGAATTCCATCTAACGTCAGAAGGCAGGCTGTGCCGCCCCCACCGAAAAGCTATCTGTATGCCACGTCCACAAACTCGGGTGCCTGGGCCAGCGCATGAGGGCTGAACACCAACCAGGGCTGCTCGCGCTGGAACACGCCGTGAATGAACGGTGCGATGGACGCCTCGAGCGCTGGCAACTGCTCGGAGAAGGTATCCACCGCAAAATGCTGCATGCCGAACACCTCGTCGACCGTCAGGCCGGCGAAGATGTCCTGGTGATCGACCACCAGCACCCGCCGCTGCTTGCGCAAGGGCGACAGCTCGCCGCCGAAAAAGCCGCACAGGTCCATCACCGGCAGCAATCGTCCGCGCACGTTGGCAACGCCCTTGACCCAGCTTTTCACACCGGGCAGCAAGGTATGTCGTGGCTCGTGCAACACTTCACCGACCTCACCCATCGGTGCGACGAAAAACCGCTCGCCCATGCGAAAGCCAATGCCACTCCAGGTCTGCACCGCCACCTGCTGCGATGGCAAGCCCGCTGCCAACGCGCGGCAACGCTGCTCGATACCGAGAAGGATCTGAAAGGGGGTGCGTGTCTCTGACATGCCTGTCGTGACCTTCTTCTTTTGTCGTGTCGCGGGCGCGGCCTCAGCCGGCGAGCACCGCGTTCAGTGTTTTCAGCAGCGTAGCTTCGTCCACCGGTTTGGTCAGGTAGTCCTTGGCGCCCTGGCGCTTGCCCCAGACCTTGTCGGTTTCCTGATCCTTGGTGGTCACGATGATCACCGGGATATGGCTGGTTTCGGCATCCTTGGTCAGCTGTCGGGTGGCCTGGAAGCCATTGAGCCCGGGCATGACGATGTCCATCAGCACCACATCGGGTTTTTCCTGGCGCGCCAGGGCGACGCCGTCGGCGCCGTTCTCGGCCTTGAGTACCTGATGGCCATGTTTTTCCAGCATGGCGGTCAGCTTGTACATTTCGGTCGGCGAGTCATCAACAATCAGAATTCGAGCCATGATGTTTCCCAATACATAGAAGAGAGGCGGTAGTAGCGACAGCCGGGTGTCAGGACGCCTGCTCGACCGGAGAGAACTCCGGGACGTGGGCCTTGATCGCGCCGAGCAGCTCTTCCTTGCTGAATGGCTTGGTCAGGTATTGATCAGAACCGACGATGCGCCCCTTGGCCTTGTCGAACAGGCCGTCCTTGGACGACAGCATGATAACGGGGGTGGATTTGAAGGCACTGTTGTTCTTGATCAAGGCGCAGGTCTGATAGCCATCCAGACGCGGCATCATGATGTCGACGAAGATGATGCTCGGGTGGGTGTCGGCAATCTTCGCCAGGGCGTCGAAACCGTCCACTGCGGTGATCACATCACAGCCCACCTTTTTCAGCAGGGTTTCCGCTGTACGACGAATCGTCTTCGAGTCGTCGATCACCATCACCCTCAAGCCTTCCGAATGCTGTTCCATGTCTGCCCTGCCACCACTTCGGTGAGTCGTTGTATTACGCCATATCCAGTGCGCCGGAGGCCCTGAAATCAATGGGCCCGGCCCATCGCTGGGCCTTTGTAGCACACTCTCCACATGCAAGCCATCGGCCTGCTCGCCCTTGACCGGCCGCCCTGTCAGCGCCACCCTTGGCGCCCATCCCTGCTACCTTCGCGGCTGCTTCGCACCGCCTCTACGGAGATACTTCAATGAGCGTTCGCCTCGGCATCGTCATGGATCCCATCGCGCAGATTTCCTACAAGAAGGACAGCTCGCTGGCCATGCTTCTGGCAGCCCAGGCGCGTGGCTGGAGCCTCTTCTATATGGAGCAGAAGGACCTCTATCAGGCCGCTGGCGTCGCTCGCGGCCGCACACTTCCGCTCAAGGTGTTCGCCGATCCCCAGCACTGGTTCGAATTCGGTGACGAGCAGGACATGCCCCTGGCCGAACTCGACGTGATCCTGATGCGCAAGGATCCGCCCTTCGATAACGAATTCGTCTATTCAACCTACCTGCTCGAACAGGCCGAGGAAGCCGGCACGCTGGTGGTCAACCGACCACAGAGCCTGCGCGACTGCAACGAGAAGTTCTTCGCCACACGCTTTCCGCAGCTCACACCGGAGACCATCGTCAGCCGCAGACCCGACATTCTGCGTGATTTTGCGAGACAGCACCGTGACATCATTCTCAAACCCCTCGATGGAATGGGCGGATCGATGATCTTTCGTCACCGCGAGGGCGACCCGAACCTGTCGGTGATTCTCGAAGCTCTCACCGCCCACGGCAGCCAGCAGATCATGGCGCAGCGTTACCTGCCGGCCATCGTCGACGGCGATAAGCGTATTCTGATGATAGACGGTGAACCGGTGCCGTACTGCCTGGCGCGTATTCCGGCCAGCGGCGAAACCCGCGGTAACCTGGCGGCTGGTGGCCGTGGCGAAGCCCGCCCGCTCACCGAGCGCGACCGCGAAATCGCCGCCGCCGTCGGCCCGAGCCTGCGCGAGCGCGGCCTGCTGTTCGTCGGCCTGGACGTGATCGGCGACCGCCTCACCGAGATCAACGTCACCAGCCCGACCTGCATTCGCGAGATCGATGCGGCCTTCGATACGCGCATCGGCGAACAGTTGATGGACAAGATTGCCGAAAAGCTCAATGCGCGGAGTGCTTCATAGACTTTTGCACATCGCCTCGGCAGACTGCGCGGCAACCCAGGGTCTGCTGACGTTTCAGCACGACCGTGCCGAAACGTTGACAGCCCCGACGACAGACCGTGATGAACGCGACAGCCAGCCCACCCGATCTCACCTCCTCCGGCGTTCGCCCGGCGGACCGGCTGGGCTTCACCCTGTTTCTGGCCGCGGTGCTGCACGCCGCGCTGATTCTCGGCGTGGGCTTCACCTTTGCCGAGCCCGGGCAGATCAGCAAGACGCTGGAAATCACCCTTTCCACCTTCAAGAGCGATGAAAAGCCCAAGGAGGCGGATTTCCTCGCCCAGGACAACCAGCAGGGCAGCGGCACCCTGGATAAGAAGGCGGCGCCGACCACCACCGAACAGGCGCCCTTCCAGGACACCGAAGTACGCAAGGTGACGCCCGCCGCCGCACCGCCGCCGCCCGCCGTGAAGCCCGAAGCGCCGAAAGCCGCGGTGACCACCCGCGCCCCACAACAGCAGAAGGCGCCGGCCAAGCGCGAGGAAACCAAGCCGACGCCGCCGAGTCCGGAGGCGCCGTCCTTCGACAGCGCGCAACTGTCCGCCGAGATCGCCAGCCTGGAGGCCGAGCTGTCCGACCAGGTGCAGCAGTACGCCAAGCGCCCGAAAATCCACCGCCTCAACGCCGCCTCGACCATGCGCGACAAGGGCGCCTGGTACAAGGACGAATGGCGCAAGAAGGTCGAGCGCATCGGCAACCTCAATTACCCGGACGACGCCCGCCGTCGGCAGATTCACGGCAGCCTGCGCCTGCTGGTGTCGATCAACCGTGACGGCAGCCTGTACGAAGTGATGGTACTGGAATCGTCCGGCGAGCAGGTGCTCGATCAGGCCGCCATGCGCATCGTGCGCCTGGCCGCGCCCTACGCGCCGTTCACCGGCGATCTGGCCGACATCGACCGCCTGGAAATCATCCGCACCTGGCGTTTCGAGCGTGGCGACCGCCTGTCGAGCAACTGACCCCCGGCGCGACGTTTTCATCCATACGTGCAGCTTGTAGCTTGTGCCGCGCAGCTTCAAACTAACGGCCATGAAAGACGCCAGCCCGAGCATTCTCAAGCACCACTTCCTGATCGCCATGCCGCACATGGACGATCCGAATTTCGCGCACACCGTGATTTACCTCATCGATCACAACGACCAGGGCGCCATGGGCCTGGTGATCAACCGCCCCAACGGCCTGAACCTGGCCGACGTGCTCGAACAGCTGCGGCCGGACAGTGATCCTTCGGTGCTGTGCCAAAGCCTGCCGATCTTCAGTGGCGGCCCGGTGCAGACCGACCGCGGCTTCGTGCTGCACCCCAAGGGCCAGCACTTCCAGGCTACCGTCGATCTCGGCGACCTCAGTCTGTCTACCTCCCAGGACGTGCTGTTCGCCATCGCCGAAGGCAAAGGCCCGGCCAGCCACCTGATCGCCCTCGGCTATGCCGGCTGGGGCGCCGGTCAGCTGGAGGCCGAGCTGGCCGATAACGCCTGGCTGACCTGCCCGGCGAACCAGGCGATTCTGTTCGAAACGCCCTACGATCAGCGCCTCGGCGCCGCCGCCGCGCTGCTCGGCATCGACCTCAACCTGCTCACCGCCCAGGCGGGCCACGCCTGATGGCTGAAATCGACAAACAATCCCTGCGCCTGCTGCTCGGTTTCGATTACGGCACCAAGCAGATCGGCGTCGCCGTCGGCCAGCCGATCACCGGTTCGGCCCGCGAGCTGTGCATCCTCAAGGCGCAGAACGGCGTTCCGGACTGGCAGAAGGTCGAAGCGCTGATCAAGGAATGGCAACCCGATGCAATCGTCGTCGGCCTGCCATTGAACATGGACGGCACGCCGAGCGACATGAGCGAACGGGCCGAGAAGTTCGCCCGTCGCCTCAACGGTCGTTTCAACCTGCCGGTATTCACCCACGACGAACGCCTGACCACCTATGCCGCCAAGGGCGAGCGCCTGCAGCAGGGCCAGACCGGCGGCTATCGCCAGCGCCCGGTCGACGCGCTGGCCGCCGCCCTCTTGCTGCAGGGCTGGCTGGAAGAAAACTGCCTGGGCTGACCCGGCCACAAGGAGCTTTAGATGAGCCTACCCAACCCCGCCGAACTGCTGCCGCAGATGGCGACCTCGCTGAGCAGCCATCTGAGCCGTCGGCAGATCAGCACACCGCGCTTCATCGGCATCCGCACCGGCGGCGTGTGGGTGGCCCAGGCGCTGCTCGATCAATTGGGCCGTGACGAGCCGTTGGGCGTGCTCGACGTGTCCTTCTACCGCGACGACTTCACCCAGAACGGCCTGCACCCACAGGTGCAACCGTCCGAGCTGCCGTTCGAGATCGAAGGCCAACACCTGGTGCTGATCGACGACGTACTGATGAGCGGGCGAACCATCCGCGCCGCCCTGAACGAGCTGTTCGACTACGGCCGCCCGGCCAGCGTGACCCTGGTCAGCTTGCTCGACCTGGACGCCCGCGAACTGCCGATCCGCCCCGACGTGGTCGGCGCGACGCTGTCACTGGCGGCCGATCAGCGGGTAAAATTGTCCGGCCCCGCTCCCTTCACCCTCGAACTCCAGACGCTTTCCGACCAAGGCCGTCCGCAATGACCGCACTCGATGCCAAGCGCCCCCTGCAACTGAACGACCAAGGCCAGTTGCGCCACTTCCTGTCCCTCGACGGCCTGCCCCGCGAGCTGCTGACGGAAATCCTCGACACCGCCGACTCCTTCCTCGAAGTCGGCGCCCGCGCCGTGAAGAAGGTCCCACTGCTGCGCGGCAAGACCGTGTGCAACGTGTTCTTCGAGAACTCCACGCGCACCCGTACCACTTTCGAGCTGGCCGCCCAGCGCCTGTCCGCCGACGTGATCAGCCTGAACGTGTCGACCAGCTCGACCAGCAAGGGCGAGACGCTGTTCGACACCCTGCGCAACCTCGAAGCCATGGCCGCCGACATCTTCGTGGTGCGCCATGCCGGCTCCGGCGCCGCCCACTTCATCGCCGAGCACGTGTGCCCGAACCTGGCGATCATCAACGGTGGCGACGGCCGCCACGCGCACCCGACTCAGGGCATGCTCGACATGCTGACCATCCGCCGCCACAAGGGCAGCTTCGAGAATCTCTCGGTGGCCATCGTCGGCGATATCCTGCACTCGCGGGTGGCGCGCTCCAACATGCTGGCGCTCAAGACCCTCGGCTGCCCCGATATCCGCGTGATCGCGCCGAAGACCCTGCTGCCCATCGGCCTGGAAGAAAGCTACGGCGTGCGCGTGTTCAGCAACGCCAATGAAGGCCTCAAGGATGTCGACGTGGTGATCATGCTGCGCCTGCAGCGCGAGCGCATGACCGGCGGCCTGCTACCCAGCGAGGGCGAGTTCTACCGCCTGTTCGGTCTGACCGAGCAGCGCCTCAAGCTGGCCAAGCCCGATGCGCTGGTCATGCACCCGGGGCCGATCAACCGCGGCGTGGAGATCGAGTCGGCGGTGGCCGACGGCCCGCAATCGGTGATTCTCAACCAGGTCACCTACGGCATCGCCATCCGCATGGCCGTGCTGTCCATGGCCATGAGCGGCCAGAACGCCCAACGCCAACTCAACGCTGAGGAGCAAAACTGATGCGTACCCGTATCCTCGGCGCCCGCGTCATCGACCCGAGCAGCGGCTTCGATCAGGTCGCCGACCTGTATATAGAAGGCGGCAAGCTGAGCGCCATCGGCCAGGCGCCGGCCGGCTTCGAAGCCGACCAGACCCTTGACGCCAGCGGCCTGATCGCGGCACCCGGCCTGGTCGACCTGTCCGTCGCCCTGCGCGAGCCTGGCTACAGCCGCAAGGGCAGCATCGCCAGCGAAACCCTGGCCGCTGCCGCTGGCGGCGTCACCAGCCTGTGCTGCCCGCCGATCACCAAGCCGGTGCTGGATACCTCGGCGGTGGCCGAACTGATCCTCGACCGCGCCCGCGAAGCCGGCCACGCCAAGGTGTTTCCCATCGGTGCCCTGAGCAAGGGGCTCGATGGCGAGCAACTCGCCGAGCTGGTCGCCCTGCGCGACGCCGGCTGCGTGGCGTTCGGCAATGGCCTGAACAATTTCCGTAATGCGCGCACCCTGCGCCGCGCCCTGGAATATGCAGCCACCTTCGACCTCACGGTGATCTTCCACTCCCAGGACCACGATCTCGCCGAAGGCGGCCTGGCCCATGAAGGCGCCACTGCCAGCTTCCTCGGCCTGTCGGGGATTCCCGAAACCGCCGAGACCGTGGCCCTGGCGCGCGACCTGTTGCTGGTCGAGCAGAGCGGCGTACGTGCGCATTTCAGCCAGCTGACCAGCGCCCGCGGCGCGCAGCTGATCGCTGATGCCCAGGCTCGCGGCCTGCCGGTGACCGCCGATGTGGCGCTGTACCAGCTGATTCTCACCGACGAGGCGCTGATCGACTTTTCCAGCCTCTATCACGTGCAACCGCCGCTGCGCACCCGCGCCGACCGTGACGGCCTGCGCGAGGCGTTGAAGAGCGGTGTGATCAGCGCCATCTCCAGCCATCACCAGCCCCACGAACTCGACGCCAAGCTGGCGCCCTTCGGTGAGACCGAGCCCGGCATCAGCGGCGTGCAGTTACTGCTGCCACTGGCCATGACCCTGGTGCAGGACGGCTTGCTCGACCTGCCCACCCTGCTCGCCCGCCTGAGCAGCGGCCCGGCGCAGGCACTACGCCTGCCGGTTGGCCAGCTCAAGCAGGGGGATGCGGCGGATATCCTGCTGTTCGACCCCCAGGCCTCCACCGTGGCCGGCGAGAGCTGGTACTCCAAAGGCCGTAACAGCCCATTCCTGGGCCACTGCCTGCCTGGCCAGGTGCGCTACACCCTGGTGGACGGGCATATCAGCTTCCAAGGCTGATCTGCCACCGGCTCATGTGGGAGCGGGCCATGCCCGCGAAATAATCCGCATCAACCAGGCATCCCTGTCGCCCCACAAGGGCCGGCAGCGATGCCTGCCCTCACCCTTATCCATTACGCGCATTCTCGATCGACACCTGATTGTTCAGCGTCCACAGGTCGTACAGCACGCCGACCAGAAACAGCCCGCCGGTCAGCAGATAAAGGATCCCGGTGATCCACTTGCCCTGATACATGCGGTGCACGCCGAAGATGCCCAGGAACGTCAGCAGGATCCACGCGACGTTGTAATCGAGCCGGCCGGCCGTGAAGCGCAGGTCCGCTTCGCGATCCATCGCCGGGATCAGGAACAGGTCGATGATCCAGCCGATGAACAGCAGGCCCAGGGTGAAAAACCAGATGGTGCCGGTCACCGGCTTGCCGTAATAGAAACGGTGCGCACCGAGGAAGCCGAAGATCCACAGCAGATAGCCGATGATCTTGCTGTGGGTATCAGGACGCTGCATCAGATTCTCCAGAAAAGACAGGTTGATTCGCTTCGATCCATGGCGGCGCCGCAGGTTTCGCCTTTCACCGACGAGACGACCTTGCGGGAACCGAATGCTTACCGAATACTGTACATAAATACAGCTATCGAATCGTACCCATGGAATTGATCGAAAAGCTTACGGTACTCGCCGACGCCGCAAAATACGATGTTTCCTGCGCCAGCAGCGGCGCGCCCAAACGCAGCTCGAAAGGCCAGAGCGGCATGGGCGCCACCGACGGCATGGGCATCTGCCACAGTTTCACCCCCGATGGCCGCTGCGTCGCGCTGCTGAAAATCCTGCTGACCAACTTCTGCCTGTACGACTGCCAATACTGCGTCAACCGTCGTTCCAGTGACGTGCCGCGGGCGCGCTTCACGCCCGAGGAAGTGGTCACCCTGACCCTGGATTTCTATCGCCGCAACTGCATCAGCGGACTGTTTCTCAGTTCCGGCATCATCCGTTCCGCGGACTACACCATGGAGCAACTCAACCGGGTCGCCAAGCTGCTGCGTGAGGAGCACGAGTTTCGTGGCTACATCCACCTCAAGACCATTCCCGACGCGTCGCCGGAGCTGATCGCCGAAGCCGGTCGCTACGCCGACCGCCTCAGCGTGAACATCGAACTGCCCACCGAAAGCAGCCTGATCCGCCTGGCGCCGGAAAAGAGCGTGGCGCCGATCAAGCAGGCCATGGGCACCATTCGCAATGGCGTCGAAGAGGCCGACAGCGAGAAGCGCGCGCCCGCCTTCGCGCCTGCCGGGCAAAGCACGCAGATGATCGTCGGCGCGGACGCCACCGACGACAGCACCATCCTGCACACTGCCCAGTCGCTGTACGGCGACTTCCGCCTCAAGCGCGTCTATTACTCGGCCTTCAGCCCGATTCCGCAAAGCCCCAAGAGCGTCCCCTTCGAGGCGCCGCCGCTGCTGCGCGAGCACCGCTTGTATCAGGCGGACTTCCTGATGCGCGGCTACGGCTTCAAGGCCACCGAGTTGCTCGACGGCCCAGGCAACCTGGCGCTGGACATCGACCCAAAACTGGCCTGGGCACTGAACAATCGCCAGCATTTCCCCGTCGACCTCAACCGCGCGGACGTGACCCTGATCGCCCGCATCCCCGGCATTGGCGTGCTCAGCGCCCAGCGCCTGGTCGCCCTGCGCCGCCAGAAGCGCATCCGTTTTGCGGACGTCGGCCGCCTGCGCTGCGTGCTGGAAAAAGCCAAGCCCTTTATCGTCACCCAGGATTACCGCCCGGCTCAGGCGACCCGCGAATCCCTGGTGCTGCGCCAGCAATTGAGCGAAACGCCGCAACAGATGGGGCTCTGGTGATGCAAGCGGTGCACTTCGACGGCAGTTTCGCCGGCTGGCGGGATGCTGCCCGAGCGAAATTGCGCCAAGGCATGGCGCCGCATCAACTGAGCTGGGTACAGGACAGCCAGGAAAACCAGGATCTGTTCGCCGCGTTGGAAGCACCTCAACCCGCCGCGGCTGCCGACCGCCCCGTGCGGGTGCCGCGCGCCCTGATCGAACAACTGGAAAACGCTGCTCGCTTTCGCTGTGCGCAACGCTGGGCGTTGCTGTACCGCATCCTCTGGCGCGTCGCCAATGGCGACCATGCCGCCATGCTGGCCGGCGATATCGACGGCAGCGAACTGCATACCCGCCTCAAGGCGGTTCGCCGCGAAGCGCACCACCTGCACGCCTTCCTGCGCTTCAAGCCACGGGACGCCAGCGCCGGTGGACCGGAACTGGTGGCCTGGCACGAGCCGGCCCACGATATTCTGGCCAGCGCCTCGGGCCATTTCGCCGAACGCCTCGGCCGCCAGACCTGGCTGATCGCCACACCGGATGACGGCGTATACTGGAATGGCGAGAAGCTGCGTCACGCCAAGCCCTGCCCGCCTGAATGGCAACGCCTGGCCCAGGGCACCGACGACCGCAACGAAGCGATGTGGCTGGCCTACTACGGCAGCACCTTCAACCCGGCGCGGCTCAATCGCAGCGTGCTGGAAACCAATATGCCGGTGCGCTTCTGGCGCAACCTGCCGGAAGGCCCGCTGATCCCCCGCCTGATGAGCCAGGCCCGCGCCGGCGCCCAGGTCGATGGCCAGGCCGAAGCCGTGGCCGCTCGGCCAGGGAAACGCATCCAGGCGGATGCGGAGAAAGTGCTGCCTGTGCGGCGGTGAACTTTGCAGCCATAAGCCGGCCGCGCTGCTTGTTTTTCTGAGCTGCCGTATAGGCAGCTCAGAAAAGCCCGGCGCAAGATCACCTCGAGCAGAAAATCTTCACTGCCGTATAGGCAGATCAGAAATGATGCAGCAGCAGTACGCGCGATTGCGGCGCCTTCACTGCCGTGTAGGCAGCTCAGAAACAGCGGCGCTGCTGCCCTGGCTCGCGTGGACGCTTCACTGCCGCGTAGGCAGCTCAGAAACTCGGCGATGTGGTCGAGTGGTGGCTTTCGCGCTTCACTGCTGTGTAGGCAGCCCAAGGCAGCTAACAAAAAACCCGCCGAAGCGGGTTTTGTTCTGTAAGACCTGAGCAATCAGACGCTTAGCGAAACCGCCGCCCCTGATCTTCGTCGCTGATTTCCAATGACAGCCCCTGGGACATGCTGGTCAGGTGCTCGCCGTCGGTTTCCGAGCCGAGCTTGATCATCAGGCGCAGATCGTTGGCCGAGTCGGCGTACAGCAGGGCATCTTCGTAGGTGATCTCACCTTGGCTGTAGAGGTTGTAGAGTGCCTGGTCGAAGGTCTGCATACCGTGCTCGGTAGAGCGCTTCATTAGGCCCTTGAGTTCGTGCACCTCGCCCTTACGGATCAGGTCGGCAGCCAGCGGGGTGTTGATCAGCACTTCGATCACCGCGCGGCGCCCCTTGCCATCGGGCGTGGGGATCAGCTGTTGGGCGACGATGGCCTTGAGGTTCAGCGACAGGTCCATCCATACCTGGTTCTGCCGGTCCGCCGGGAAGAAGTTGATGATCCGGTCCAGCGCCTGGTTGGCGTTGTTGGCGTGCAGAGTGGCCAGGCACAGGTGGCCGGTTTCGGCGAAGGCCACGGCGTGGTCCATGGTCTCTCGGGTACGCACCTCACCGATGAGAATCACGTCCGGCGCCTGGCGCAGGGTGTTCTTCAGCGCGACCTCGAAGGAATCGGTGTCGATGCCCACTTCGCGCTGGGTAACGATGCAGTTCTGGTGCTGGTGAATGTATTCGATCGGGTCTTCGATGGAGATGATGTGGCCGCTGCTGTTCTTGTTGCGGTAGCCGATCATCGCCGCCAGCGAGGTGGACTTGCCGGTACCGGTGGCGCCGACGAACAACACCAGGCCGCGCTTGGTCAGCGCCAGCTTCTTGAGGATTTCCGGCAGCTTGAGGTCGTCCAGCGTCGGGATGTTGGTCTCGATACGGCGCAGCACCATACCGGCCAGGTTGCGCTGATAGAAGGCGCTGACCCGGAATCGGCCGATGCCGCGGGCGCTGATGGCGAAGTTGCACTCGTGGTTTTCGGCGAACTCCCGGCGCTGCTGCTCGTTCATCACCCCGTGCACGGTTTCGCGGGTCATTTCCGGCGAAAGCGGAGTCTTGGTCACGGGCATGATCTTGCCGTTGACCTTCATCGACGGTGGCACGCCGGCAGTGATGAACAAATCGGAGCCGCCCTTCTCGACCATCAGGCGCAACAGTTTTTCGAATTCCATGGGTGCCTACCTAAATGCGCTGGCGCGATGTTCAATTGCCGGCGGAGGGAAGATCCGCCAGCCGGGCCAAGAATCTGTTCACGATCTTGCGAGCTAGAGCGATACAAGGCAAAAACAAGCGAGGAAGCGGAGTTTACAAGTGGTAAATGAGCATTCCGAGCTTGTTTTTAACGCAGTAGCGCCGACGCGCAGCTGGTCGTGAATAGATTCTCAGAAGTTTTCGGGGGTCTTGGCTTTTTCACGGGCACTTTCACGGCTGACCAGGCCTTTGGAAACCAGCCGTTTCAGGCAGGAGTCGAGGGTTTCCATACCCAGTGCACCGCCGGTCTGGATGGCCGAATACATCTGCGCCACCTTGTCTTCGCGGATCAGGTTTCGGATCGCCGGGGTACCGATCATGATTTCGTGGGCCGCCACCCGACCGCCGCCGATCTTCTTCAACAGGGTCTGGGAAATCACCGCCTGCAGGGATTCGGACAGCATGGAGCGAACCATGGACTTTTCCTCGGCCGGGAACACGTCGACCACCCGGTCGATGGTCTTGGCGGCGGAGGTGGTGTGCAGGGTGCCGAACACCAGGTGACCGGTTTCCGCGGCGGTCAGCGCCAGGCGAATGGTTTCCAGGTCACGCATCTCGCCGACCAGAATGATGTCCGGGTCTTCACGCAGAGCCGAGCGCAGGGCTTCGGAGAAGCCATGGGTATCACGGTGCACTTCACGCTGGTTGACCAGGCACTTCTTCGACTCGTGGACGAATTCGATGGGGTCTTCGACGGTGAGAATGTGGTGGTACTTGTTGCTGTTGATGTAGTCGAGCATCGCCGCCAGGGTGGTCGACTTGCCCGAACCAGTCGGCCCGGTGACCAGCACCAGCCCACGCGGCACGTCGGAGACCTTCTTGAAGATCTCGCCCATCCCCAAGTCTTCCATGCTCAGCACTTTCGATGGAATGGTCCGGAATACCGCGCCGCTGCCGCGGTTCTGGTTGAAGGCGTTGACCCGGAAGCGCGCCACGCCGGGCACTTCGAACGAGAAGTCGGTCTCCAGGAATTCTTCGAAGTCCTTGCGCTGCTTGTCGTTCATGATGTCGTAGATCAGCGCGTGCACCTGCTTGTGGTCCAGGGCAGGCAGGTTGATCCGGCGCACATCGCCGTCGACCCGGATCATCGGCGGCAAGCCTGCGGAAAGGTGCAGGTCCGACGCGCCTTGCTTGGCGCTGAAGGCAAGCAGCTCGGTGATATCCATGGGACTCCCTAATGACGGTAGAATGCCGCGTAACTTAAGGATGGGGGCCTTGGCGGATCACCAGGCGGCTGCGCGAGCACGCCCTTGGCAGACTACCGTGAGGCCCGCAGAAACGCTCAGGCGGCAGGCGCAGGTAATGTCCACGATAGCAGAGAATATTGCAAAGGTCGGTGTGCGGATCCGTGAGGCGGCGCAAGCCTCGCAGCGAGATTTTTACTCTGTCGGGCTGCTGGCGGTGAGCAAGACCAAGCCCGCCGAAGCGATTCGTGAAGCCCACGCGGCCGGCCTGCGGGATTTTGGTGAAAACTACCTGCAGGAAGCGCTCGACAAGCAGGCGCTGCTCGCCGACCTGCCGCTGACCTGGCATTTCATCGGCCCCATCCAGTCAAACAAGACCCGCCCCATTGCCGAGCATTTCGCCTGGGTACACTCGGTGGACCGCCTGAAAGTCGCCGAACGCCTGAGCGCCCAGCGCCCCGTCGAGCTGGCACCGCTGAACATCTGCCTGCAGGTCAACGTCAGCGGCGAAGCGAGCAAGTCCGGCTGCCAGCCCGAGGAACTCGCTGCCCTGGCACAGGCGGTTACACAACTGCCCAACCTGCGTTTGCGCGGATTGATGACAATCCCCGCGCCCACCGATGACGTGGCCGAGCAACGCGCGGCGTTCGCCCGCCTGCGCGCACTGCGGGACGCGCTGAACCTCGATCTCGACACCCTGTCCATGGGCATGAGCCACGACCTCGAAGCGGCCATCGCCGAGGGCGCGAGCTGGGTGCGTATCGGCACGGCGCTGTTCGGCGAACGCGATTACGGCAAGGTTTGAATTACCCGATCTCGACTCTTCAGACAGGAACCTCACCATGACCACTCCCCGTATCGCCTTCATCGGCGCCGGCAACATGGCTGCCAGCCTGATCGGCGGGCTGCTCGCCCAGGGCCTGCCAGCAGGCGCCATCCGCGCCAGCGACCGCGGCACCGAACAGCGCGAGAAGATCGCCGCCGAACACGGCATCGACGTGGTGGCCAGCAATGCCGAGGCCTGCCGTGACGCCGACGTGATCGTCCTGGCGGTCAAGCCCCAGGTCATGAAGGACGTGTGCCTGGACCTGGCGCCCCATGTGCAGGCCGGCCAGTTGATCGTCTCCATCGCCGCCGGCATCACCAGCGCCAGCCTGGAAAACTGGCTGGGCGCGCGGGCCATCGTACGCTGCATGCCCAATACCCCGTCGCTGCTGCGCCTGGGCGCCAGCGGCCTGTACGCCAATGCGCAGGTCAGCGCCGCGCAGCGCCAGCAGGCCGAGCAGTTGCTCAGCGCTGTAGGCATGGCGGTGTGGCTGGAAGAGGAAAAGCTGATCGACGCCGTGACCGCCGTGTCCGGCAGCGGCCCGGCTTACTTCTTCCTGCTGATCGAGGCGATGACCGCCAGCGGTGAGAAGCTCGGCCTGCCCCGCGATGTCGCCGCCAAGCTGACCCTGCAGACCGCCCTGGGCGCCGCACAGATGGCATTGAACAGCGATGTCGACGCCGCCGAGCTGCGTCGCCGCGTCACTTCGCCGGCCGGTACCACCGAGGCGGCGATCAAGACATTCCAGGCTGGCGGCTTCGAAGCCCTGGTCGAGCAGGCCGTCAAGGCCGCCGATCAGCGCTCGGCCGAGCTGGCCGAACAACTGGGTCAATAAGGAGACAATCAATGATCGGTCTGAACACCGCAGCCGTTTACATCCTGCAGACCATCGGCAGCTTCTACCTGCTGATCGTGCTGCTGCGCTTCATCCTGCAACTGGTTCGCGCGGACTTCTACAACCCGCTCAGCCAGTTCATCGTGCGCGCCACCCACCCGATTCTCAAGCCACTGCGCCGTATCATCCCCAGCCTCGGCGGCCTCGACCTGGCGTCGCTGGTGCTGGCGCTGATCGTCCAGTTCGTACTGATGGCCCTGACCCTGATGCTCATGGGCGTCGGCATCGGCGACCCGCTGCTGATTCTGGTGTGGTCGATCATTGGCGTGACCGCCTTGCTGCTCAAGGTGTTCTTCTTCGCCCTGATCATCAGCGTGATCCTCTCCTGGGTCGCCCAGGGCACCCACAACCCGGCCGCCCTGCTGGTCAACCAGATCTGCGAGCCGCTGCTGATGCCGATCCGCCGCGTCCTACCCAACCTGGGCGGCCTGGACCTGTCGCCCATCGTGGCGTTCCTGATCCTCAACCTGATCGACATGCTGGTGATCCGCAACCTGGCGATCAGTACCGGCATGTTCAGCGGCCTGAGCCTGGCGATCTAAGCTCTCATGATCTGCTGCGCGTCGGCCCTACTGCGTTAAAAACAGGCTCGGACTGCTCATTTACAACTCGTAAACTCCGCGTCCTCGCCTGTTTTTGCCTTGTAGCGCTCTAGCTCGCGAGATCATGAACAGGTTCTAAAAGTCGATGAGTTTCTTTCGCTGGGACGGCGATGCGCTGATCCTCGACTGCCACCTGCAGCCCAAGGCGAGCAACGATGCGTTCGCCGGGCTGCACGGCGAACGCCTGAAGATCCGCCTTACCGCCCCGCCAGTGGACGGCAAGGCCAATGCCCACCTGCTGGTTTTTCTGGCAGCCGCCTTTGGCGTCGCAAAAAGCCAGGTCAGCCTGGAAAGCGGCCAGCAGAGCCGCCAGAAGCGGGGGCGCATTCAGGCGCCCAGCAAATTGCCCGGCGAACTCGGCCTGACCGCTCGCCCATCCTGAACGACCATCAGGTGCCAATGCACCCCACTCGCCATTGACGCCGCCTGCGCCCCTCGCATAATGCTCGGCAGCCCGCATCGAAGTCGATGCCTTGTCAGGGAACCTACCGATGAGCATGGAACGTCTCAGTGAGCAGGTCGATGCGTACGTCGCCTGGAAGCGCGAACTGGTCCGCGAGATCACCCGCTACCGCAGCTGGCTGGCCCACAACCGGCTGAGCAGCGAGGGCGTCGAGGCACGCCTGGAGCGGGCGCTGCGCCTGCTGCGCACCGACCACATCACCCTGGCCTTCGTCGGCGAGTTCTCCCGCGGCAAGACCGAGCTGATCAACAGCCTGTTCTTCTCCGAATACGGCCAGCGCCTGCTGCCCTCCCAGGCCGGACGCACCACCATGTGCCCGACCGAGATTCTTTTCGATCCGGGCGCCGCGCAGCCCTATATCCGCCTGCTGCCCATCGAGACGCGTATTGCCGAGGCCAGCGTGGCGCAGTTCAAGCGCACACCCCGCCACTGGGTGAACGTCGCCCTCGACACCAATGACCCGGACGGCATGGCCAAGGCTTTCGCCCAGGTCGCCGCCAGCAAGGCGATGCCGGTGGAGAAAGCGATCAGCCTCGGCTTTCACCCGGACAATCTGGAAAGTACCGACAAATCCGGCCAGGTGCTGGTGCCGGCCTGGCGCCACGCCATCGTCAACTTCGACCACCCGCTGCTGCGCCAGGGCCTGCGCATTCTCGACACGCCGGGGCTCAATGCCCTGGGCTGCGAGCCGGAGCTGACCCTGTCGATGCTGCCCAGCGCCCAGGCGGTGATCTTCCTGCTGTCCGCCGACACGGGCGTGACGGCCAGCGACCTGGATATCTGGCAGCAGCACGTACAGCCCCTCGACGAGGAGCGCCAGGGCTGTCTGTACGCGGTGCTGAACAAGATAGACGTGCTGTGGGACGACCTGGCCGGCGACACCTTCGTGGCCAATGCCATCGAGCGGGTGCGCATGCAGGCCGCCCGCCATCTGGGCATCGCCGGCCGGGACATCCTGCCGCTGTCGGCCAAGCAGGCGCTGCTCGCCAAGGTGCGTCAGGATCCGGCATTGCTGGCGCGCAGCCAAATGGCCGAACTCGAGACGCTGCTCTGCGAGCGCATCGTGGCGCAAAAGGAACGGCTGCTCGAAGAGCGCGTGGTGCGCCAGGTGCTGGCCATGCTCAACAACAGCCAGCACGTGCTCGGCCTGCGCCTGGCCAAGGTCAACGAACAGCTGGAGCTGCTCGACGAGCGCCGCCAGGACAACGGCCAGATGCTCATGGAGCTGACCAGCCGTACCAAGGACGATCACACCCTGCACCACAAGCGCCTGGTGGCGCTGCGCACCAATCAGCGCCTGCTGCGCAACCAGGGCGAGCGCCTGAAGACCTCGGCCCAAGCGGAAAAGCTCGAAGCGCACCTCGCCCAGCTGCGTCGTCAGCTCAATGGTGCCTGGACGACCCTGGGCATCAACCAGGCGATCCTCGGTTTCTTCACCGCGGTCGAGGACGACCTGCACAGCCTGTCCCACGATGCCGACATGGCCAACCGCATGGTCGAGGCCATCTACCGCCGGCACAACGAGGAGAACCCGCTGCAGGCGGTCGATGCGCCGCGCTTCGAACTGGCGGACTACGTGCGCGAACTGCGCCATCTGCAGAAGAAGGGCGACCGCTTCCGCCTGCGCCTCAAGACCCTGCTGACCGAGCAGCGCAGCCTGGGCCGACGTTTCTTCGCCACACTGGTGCAGGAAGTCATCGGCCTGCACCGCCGCCTGCGCCGCGACGCCGAGCGCTGGGCCGACGAGGCGCTGATGCCGCTGATGCAGCACACCCTGGAGCACAAGCAGTTGCTGGAAGGCCACATGCTGCGCCTCAAGGCCCTGGCCCAGGACACCCAGCACGGTCGCCAGCGCCACCAGCAACTGGCCCAGTATGCCGATGAACTCAAGCAGCAACTGACCCAGGCCGGCGAAATGCTGCGCGTGATGCGCCGCCCGGCACCCATCCAGCGGCAAGCCAAGGTGGTCACCCTCAAGGGCATGCCGCGCCCGGTCGGCAACCTCGAGTAGCCGGCAGCGGGATATGCCGCGCTAGCGGGCTCAGCCAGCGCGGCCAGCAGTTTCCTTGCCGCTGACAGGCGCGCTCTTTAGACTGCTGCACTTTCCCGTACCTTCCTTAGCCGAGCAGAGTCGATGTCGACTGTTTTTCCTCAAGACTCCGTTGGCCTGGTGACGCCGCAGATCGCCAGGTTTTCCGAGCCACTGGCGCTGGCCTGCGGCCGCAGCCTGGCCGACTACCAGCTGATCTACGAAACCTACGGCGAGCTCAACGCCAATGCCAGCAACGCGGTGCTAATCTGCCACGCGCTGTCCGGCCATCACCACGCCGCCGGTTACCACAGTGCCGATGACCGCAAGCCGGGTTGGTGGGACAGCTGCATCGGCCCCGGCAAGCCGCTGGACACCAACCGCTTCTTCGTCGTCAGCCTCAACAACCTGGGCGGCTGCAACGGCTCGACCGGCCCGTCCGACATCAACCCGGCCACCGGCAAGCCATTCGGCGCCGACTTCCCGGTAATGACCGTTGAAGACTGGGTCAACAGCCAGGCACGCCTGGCCGACTTGCTGGGCATCGGGCAGTGGGCCGCGGTGGTCGGTGGCAGCCTGGGCGGCATGCAGGCCATGCAGTGGACCATCAGCTACCCGGAGCGCGTGCGCCACTGCCTGGCCATCGCCTCGGCACCGAAGCTCTCGGCGCAGAACATCGCCTTCAACGAAGTGGCGCGCCAGGCGATTCTCACCGACCCGGAGTTTCATGGCGGGCACTTCCAGGACCAGGGCGTGATTCCCAAGCGCGGCCTGATGCTGGCACGCATGGTCGGGCACATCACCTACCTGTCCGATGACGCCATGGGTGAGAAATTCGGCCGCGGTTTGAAGAACGAGAAACTCAACTACGACTTCCACAGCGTGGAATTCCAGGTCGAAAGCTACCTGCGCTACCAGGGCGAGGAGTTCTCCGGGCGTTTCGATGCCAACACCTACCTGCTGATGACCAAGGCGCTGGACTACTTCGACCCGGCCGCCGAGCACGACGGCGACCTGGCCAAGACCCTGGCCAAGGCCAAGGCGGACTTTTGCGTGATGTCGTTCACCACCGACTGGCGCTTCTCGCCGGCCCGCTCGCGGGAAATCGTCGACGCCCTGCTCGCCGCCCGCAAGAACGTCTGCTACCTGGAAATCGACGCGCCGCAAGGCCACGACGCCTTCCTGATGCCGATCCCCCGCTACCTGCAGGGTTTTGCCAGCTACATGAAACGGATCGAGGTGTAAGCATGCGAGCCGACCTAGAGATCATCCAGGAATGGATTCCTGCCGGCAGCCGCGTCCTCGACCTGGGCTGCGGCGACGGCGAACTGCTCGCCTGGCTGGGCGCCAACAAGCAGGTGACCGGCTACGGCCTGGAAATCGACCCGGAAAAGATCGCCCAATGCATCGGCAAGGGCGTCAACGTCATCGAACAGAACCTCGACGAAGGCCTGGGCAACTTCGCCAGCGACAGCTTCGACGTGGTGGTCATGACCCAGTCCCTGCAGGCGCTGCACTTTCCCGACAAGGTGCTGGCCGAGATGCTGCGCGTCGGCAAGACCTGCATCATCACCTTTCCCAACTTCGGTCACTGGCGCTGCCGCTGGTACCTGGCCAGCAAGGGCCGCATGCCGGTGTCCGACTTCCTCCCGTACACCTGGTACAACACGCCGAACATCCACTTCTGCACCTTCGAGGACTTCGAACGCCTGTGCCACCAGCAGAGCGCCCGGGTGCTCGACCGCCTGGCCGTGGACCGCGAGCACCGGCATGGCTGGGCCAGCCGCGCCTGGCCGAACCTGCTGGGCGAGATCGGCATCTACCGCATCAGCGGCCACAATGCGCACGACGTGCGCATCGCCAACTAGGCCGCCCCATGCGCCTGCTCGCCATGTTGATCGCCCTGTGCCTGAGCCTGCCGGCACTGGCCGACAACCGCATGCAGCGCCTTGGCGACCTGCAGGTGTATTACAGCGCCTTCAACGCCAACTACCTGCAACCGCAGATCGCCCATGCCAGCGGCCTGGTGCGCAGCGCCAAGCTGGGGGTGTTGAACATCAGCGTACTGCGCGGCGGCAAGCCGACGGCAGCAGAGATCAGCGGCGAGGTGAAGAACGTGCTGGGCCATGGCCAGGCGCTGACCTTCGTCGAACAGCGCGAGGGCGAATTCGTTTCCTACCTGGCGCAGTTTCCCATCGAATCCCGTGAGGTGCTGCTGTTCAACCTGCAGGTGAACGGCCAGCGCCTGGACTTCAACCAGGAACTCTTTCCGGAGCCATGATGCCTTTCCCAGAACTCGTCCTCGCCAGCCACAACGCCGGCAAACTCAAGGAACTGCAAGCCATGCTCGGCGACCGCGTGCGCCTGCGCTCGGTCGGTGAGTTCAGCCAGGTGGAGCCGGAGGAAACCGGCCTGTCGTTCGTCGAGAACGCCATCCTCAAGGCGCGTAATGCCTCGCGCCTGTCCGGCCTGCCAGCGCTGGCCGACGACTCCGGCCTGGCGGTGGATGTTCTCGGCGGGGCGCCAGGCATCTATTCGGCCCGCTACGCCGATGGCCAGGGCGATGCCGCCAACAACGCCAAGCTGCTGGCGGCCCTCAAGGAGGTGCCGGACGCCGAGCGCGGCGCCCAGTTCGTCTGCTGCCTGGCCCTGGTGCGACACGCCGACGACCCGCTGCCGATTCTCTGCGAAGGCCTGTGGCACGGCCGCATCCTGCATGAGGCGCGCGGCGAGCACGGCTTCGGTTACGACCCGCTGTTCTGGGTCGAGGAGCGCCAGTGCTCCAGCGCCGAACTGTCGCCGGCCGACAAGAACCAGCTCAGCCACCGCGCCATTGCCATGAAGTTGCTCAAGCAGCGCCTGGGTTTGTAAGCGCTTTCGAATGGGGCGTTTCGTCCACGCACGTTGGTAGTTTGCCCAACTCGTGCCACGATAGCGCCCCGCAACCACCCTGCCGTGATCCAGAAGCCTGTGTTCCAGCTGCCGCCCCTGGCCCTGTACGTCCATATTCCCTGGTGCGTGCGCAAGTGCCCCTACTGCGATTTCAACTCCCACGCCGCCGGCCCCAACCTGCCGGAAGAGGCCTACGTCGACGCGCTGCTCGCCGATCTCGACGCTGACCTGGTCCAGGCCCACGGCCGCCCGCTGACCTCGATCTTCTTCGGCGGCGGCACGCCCAGCCTGTTTTCCGCCAAGGCCCTGGGCCGCCTGCTCGAAGGGGTGGAGCGGCGCATTCCGTTCGCCGGCGATATCGAGATCACCTTGGAAGCCAACCCGGGCACCTTCGAGCAGGAGAAATTCGCCGCCTACCGGCGTCTGGGCATCAATCGCCTGTCGATCGGCGTGCAGAGCTTCCAGGCGGAAAAACTCAAGGCCCTGGGGCGCATCCATGACGGCGATGAAGCCGTGCGCGCCGCCGACATGGCACGCGCCGCCGGCTTCGACAATTTCAACCTGGATCTGATGCACGGCCTGCCAGATCAGTCCCTAGATGACGCACTGGGCGACCTGCGCATCGCCATCGCCCAGGCGCCGACCCACCTGTCCTGGTACCAGCTGACGGTGGAGCCGAACACGGTGTTCTGGAACCAGCCGCCGGTGCTGCCCGAGGACGATACCCTGTGGGACATCCAAGAGGCTGGCCAGGCGCTGCTCGCCGAGCACGGTTACGCCCAGTACGAAGTGTCGGCCTACGCGCAGCCCGAGCGCATGGCGCGGCACAACCTGAATTACTGGACCTTCGGCGATTTCCTCGGCATTGGTGCCGGCGCCCACGGCAAGCTGAGTACGCCGGATGGCCGCATCAGCCGTACCTGGAAAACCCGCTTGCCCAAGGATTACCTCGACTCCGCCAAGCGCTACAGCGCCGGTGAACGGCTCCTCACTGCCGAGGAGCTGCCGTTCGAGTTCCTGATGAACGTGCTGCGCCTGAGCGATGGCTGCAGCGCCGAGCTGTTCAGCCAACGCACGGGCCTGCCCCTGGAGCAATTGGCCGAGGCCCGCGAACAGGCCCAGCGTCGCGGCCTGCTGCAAGCGGATCCGGCGCGCCTGACGGCCACCCGCGAAGGCCAGCTGTTTCTCAATGATCTGCTGCAGTATTTCCTGCCCTGAATCGCCGCGCTGCGAACCAACGGCGCGCCGGATGATCCGAGGCAGCAGGATTCAATCGTCACGTCTGAGGAGCAACCATGGATTATGTGCTGGACCTGATCGCCACCGTGTCACGCTGGGGCCGCGGCCACCTCAGCGAGATTTCACTGGGGCTCATGGCCACCCTGCTGGTGCTGTTCGGCCCGGCGATCAATGCCTGGATTCAAGGACGCATAGGCAGCCTCAATTTCGTGCTGCGCACCTTGATATTCGTCGCGGTCTGCGTGGTCGGCTACGGCCTGGCGCTGGTCTACCTGACGCCGCTGCTCACTCAATTGCTGGGTCACTTCAACAATTACACCCTGGCGCCGGTGCTGCTGGTGGTGATGTTCCTGATCGGTGTGCTGGCGGATCGCAGCTGAGCCGGCTCAGGGCACGACCTTGAACCAGTCGACCACGCCCACATCGCCATTGCGGTGGGTGCCCAGCACCTCACCGTCGGCCCGCTGCTCTACCGAGATATCCGGCTCGACCGGCTTGCCATCACGACGGTCGACAGCCGGCGCCCCGCTCAGTGGGCTGAACAGCAGGTTGCCGTTGAATGCCCGCACCCGGGTATCTACCGGGTACTGCATGGGGCCGAGCTGCATAGGCTCGGCCAACTCGCCCTGCCAGTCCTGTAGCGCGCCATAAGGGCCGTCGACCCACAGGTTCCATAGCCGCACCTTGAGCCCCTGGAACTGCACCGGGGTGTCGGTGGTTTCCAGCTGCCAGCGGCTCTCGCCGACCGCATGCACGATCATCGGCTCCGGCCAGGTAATGCCGGCCACCTGGCTGCCGGCCGCCAGCGTGCAGCTTTCCAGTTGCCATTGACGGACCTCGAAGCGCGCACCGGACGGATAGCCGAAGGTTACCGGCGCCTGCGCCGAGCACTGCCAGCCGCCGAATTTGGCATCATCGACCAGCTGGGCCTCGGCCAGCTGGTCGCCGACATCAAGACGGCGCACCGCGGCGCCCTGCAGCATAAGCGGCTGACTGTCGAATTCGGCGCGTTGCAGGCTCTGCAAACCGTAGGGCAGGTTATCGCCACTGAGGTTCCTGCCCGCCTCCAGGCGCTCCAGCCACACCCGCGTGCCGGCGGGCAGCACCAGCTCACCGAGGACCTGCTCGCTGTCCAGACGCGGGCTCAGCGCGCGCTGCTCGGCCAACTGTTTGGCCTCCCAGCGCAGAAACTCGACGGTAGGCAGGCTGCCAGCGATCAGGAATACGGCCAGCAGTCCGAACCACCAGGGGTGCAAGCGGATAAAGCGCCGGGAACGGCGATTGAGCAAGGCGACCAGCAGTGCCGCCAGGGCCGCGACGCACACCAGAGACACCAGCAGGAACAATGATCCGAGCATCATGGCCAGTGGGTTGATGGGGATCATGGGCGTCCTTGTGAGCTCGATGGGGCGTTTTCGTGGCAGAGCTTAAGAGTCGCCTTCGGGCGAATCAACACTTGGTTACACTTCAATAAAAAAGCCAGCATTGCGCTGGCTTTTTCTGCGATCAGGCGAGGATTACTTGATCAATCTCAGGCAGAACGGGTAGCGGTAATGCTTACCCTCACCGGCCTTGATGCCGCCGATAATGGTCAGTACCACGGTGCCGATGCACAGCAGCCCCATCAGCAGAAAACCGATGAGTACCAGCATCAGCAGCAGGCAGACAATGCCGGCAATGGCCACCGTCAGTTGGAAGTTGAGCGCCTCCTTGCCTTGCTCGTCGATAAAGCCGTGCTGATCCTTCTTCACCTGCCAGACCACCAACGGACCGATCAGATTGCCGAAGGGAAATACGAAGCCGAGGGCGGCCGCGAAGTGGCAGATCATCGCCCACTGGCGCGCATCCCGATTGGGCTCGTCAGCAGGCGTCACGGCGTTATGCTCATCCATCACGACTCTCCTCGGTCAGCGAAACATCACTCGGCCAGCGCAGCCTGCTGCAGGGCGAACAACTCGCCCATGCCTTGCTGCGCCAGGGCCAGCATGGCATTCAGCTCGGCAGGCTGGAACGGCGCGCCTTCGGCGGTGCCCTGCACCTCGATGAAGCCACCGGTGCTGGTCATCACCACGTTCAGATCGGTTTCGGCGGCGGAATCTTCCAGGTAATCAAGATCCAGCACCGGCTCGCCCTGGTAGATCCCGACGGACACCGCCGCGATCATCTGCTTGAGCGGGTCGCCGCCTTTCAGGCCGCCACGCTTCTTCATCACCTTCAGGGCATCCACCAGTGCAACCATGGCGCCGGTAATAGACGCGGTGCGGGTGCCGCCGTCGGCCTGGATCACGTCGCAGTCGACGTACAGGGTGTTCTCGCCCAGTTTGCTCATGTCCAGTGCGGCGCGCAGCGAGCGGCCGATCAGGCGCTGGATCTCCAGGGTACGGCCGCCCTGCTTGCCCTTGCTGGCTTCACGCTGGTTACGGTCGCCAGTAGCGCGCGGCAGCATGCCGTACTCGGCGGTCACCCAGCCCTGGCCCTGGCCTTTCAGAAAGCGCGGTACGCCCTGCTCAACGCTGACGGTGCAGATCACCTTGGTGTCGCCGAACTCGACCAGCACCGAACCTTCGGCGTGCTTGGTGTAGTTGCGGGAGATGCGGATAGGGCGCAACTGATCGGCGGCGCGGCCACTGGGACGTTTCATCAACAAATACCTGCTCTCAAGTAGAATCTGCCGCGCATTATAGGGGCTGTTGCCACCGGGCCGCGACCGCGCCTGCCCGATGGCACCGCACCGGGTTTGGGAGCCACCGGCGCTGTGCGCTACAATCGCCGCCTTTGCCCTACAGCAAGCCGAGGTAAGCAGCATGATCCACAGCATGACGGCCTTCGCCCGCACCGAGCAGGCAGGTGCCAACGGCACCCTGAGCTGGGAGCTGCGCTCGGTCAACCACCGCTACCTCGAACCCCACCTGCGCCTGCCGGAAGCCTTCCGCGATCTCGAAGGCGCGGTGCGCGAAGCGCTGCGTCAGGGTTTGTCGCGCGGCAAGGTGGAATGCACCCTGCGCTACACCGAAGAAAACACCGGCAAGCCGCTGCAGGTCGACCGCGAGCGGGCTACCCAACTGATCGCTGCCGCCGAAAGCGTCGCCGCACTGATCAAGCAACCCGCGCCGCTGAACCCTCTGGAAGTGCTCGGCTGGCCCGGCGTGTTGGTTGCCGATAGCAGCGACCCGCAAGCGCTGAATAAAGCCGCCCTGGAGCTGTTCGGCAATGCCCTCGACGAGCTGAAGAGTGGCCGCGGCCGCGAAGGCGCCGAGCTGGCCAAGCTGCTCAACGAGCGCCTCGACAGCATGCTTGAGGAAGTCGCCGCCCTGCGCGAGCTGGTGCCGCAGATGCTCGAGGCGCAGCGCCAGAAGATCATCGAGCGCTGCCGCGAAATGCAGGCCGAGCTCGACCCGCAGCGCCTGGAGCAGGAGCTGGTGATGCTCGCCCAGAAGAGCGACGTCGCCGAGGAGCTGGATCGCCTGAGCACCCACGTCACCGAAGTGCGCCGCGTCCTCAAGGCCGGCGGCGCAGCCGGGCGCCGCCTGGACTTCCTGATGCAGGAACTCAACCGCGAAGCCAACACCCTCGGCTCCAAGGCATTCGACCCGCGCAGCACCCAGGCGGCGGTCAACCTCAAGGTGTTGATCGAGCAAATGCGCGAGCAGGTGCAGAACATCGAATAATGGTGCCCAGGCGCCTTCCGACCCCAACCGTTTCAGGACTGATCCATGAGCACCACCAGCGGCACGCTGTACATCATTTCCGCCCCCTCGGGCGCTGGCAAGAGCAGCCTGGTGAACGCGCTGATCGACAGCGAGCCGCACATTCGCGTGTCGGTGTCGCACACCACTCGTGCCATGCGCCCAGGTGAAGTCGACGGCGTGCACTACCACTTCGTGGATCACGCACAGTTCACCGCCATGCTCGAGCAGGGCGAATTCCTCGAGCACGCTCAGGTATTCGACAATTTCTACGGCACCTCACAGCGCGCACTGGAAAAGACCCTGGCCGAGGGCATCGACCTGATCCTGGAGATCGACTGGCAAGGCGCCCAGCAGGTGCGCAAGCTGATGCCCCAAGCGAAATCGATCTTCATCCTGCCGCCGACCCGCGAAGCGCTCCGCCACCGCCTGACCAATCGCGGCCAGGACAGCGGCGAGATCATCGAACGCCGCATGCGCGACGCCGTCAGTGAGATGAGTCATTACGTCGAATACGACTACCTGGTGATCAACGATGATTTCAGCCATGCTCTCAGCGACCTGAGGGCGGTGTTTCGCGCCAACCAGCTGCTGCAGACCGCCCAACATCAACGCCATGCCGGCCTGCTGAGCGAGTTGCTGGCCTGAGCCGAAGCCGAAGGGCGGTGCAAAACCGCCCATTCAAGTCGACAAAATCCCGCCCGGCGTTGCGAACGCGTGCCTCTCAGCGAGTTTCGCTTCCCTTAATGCTGGCGTTTTTCTAGACTATTCAGTCCGCTCGCCCATTCGGGCCCAGCCAATTTTGCATTCGCTACGAGGAACACCATGGCTCGCGTTACCGTTGAAGACTGCCTGGACAACGTCGATAACCGCTTCGAGCTGGTCATGCTTGCCACCAAGCGCGCTCGTCAAATCGCCACTGGCGGCAAAGAGCCGAAAGTAGCCTGGGAAAACGACAAGCCGACCGTAGTCGCCCTGCGCGAAATCGCCAGCGGCCTGGTTGACGCCGAAATCGTCGCCCAGGAAGACATCATCGAAGAAGAACCGCTGTTCGCAGCCTTCGAGGAAGAGGCGAACGAGCCTCTGTAAGCCTATGCCGGGTCGAAAGCGTACGTCGCAGGTGCACAATGCACGGCAGGGGAGCCTCCCATGCCGAGCATAGACGCCCTCGCGGACAGGCTTTCGGGCTACCTGGGCGACGAACAGGTCAACCTCGTTCGTCGCGCCTACTTCTACGCCGAACAGGCGCACGACGGGCAACGCCGCCGCAGCGGTGAAGCCTACGTGACCCATCCGCTGGCCGTGGCCAGCATCCTCGCCGACATGCACATGGACCATCAGAGCCTGATGGCCGCCATGCTGCACGACGTGATCGAAGACACCGGCATCGCCAAGGAAGCCCTGCACGCGCAGTTCGGCGAGTCCGTGGCGGAGCTGGTGGATGGGGTCAGCAAGCTGACCCAGATGAACTTCGAGACCAAGGCCGAGGCGCAGGCCGAGAACTTCCAGAAGATGGCCATGGCCATGGCCCGCGACATCCGCGTGATCCTGGTCAAGCTGGCCGACCGCCTGCACAACATGCGCACCCTGGAAGTGCTGTCCGGAGAGAAACGCCGGCGCATCGCCAAGGAAACCCTGGAAATCTACGCACCCATCGCCAACCGGCTGGGCATGCACAGCATGCGCGTGGAATTCGAGGATCTGGGCTTCAAGGCCATGCACCCGATGCGCTCCGAGCGCATCCGCGCCGCCGTGCGCCGCGCCCGGGGCAACCGCAAGGAAATCGTCACGCGCATCGAGGAATCGCTGCTGCACTGCCTCGAACGCGAAGGCCTGAGCGGCGAAGTGGTTGGCCGCGAGAAGCACCTCTACAGCATCTACCAGAAGATGCGCGGCAAGCGTAAGTCGTTCAACGAGATCATGGACGTCTACGCCTTTCGCATCGTGGTCGACAAGGTCGACACCTGCTACCGCGTGCTCGGCGCCGTGCACAACCTCTACAAGCCGCTGCCGGGGCGCTTCAAGGACTACATCGCGATCCCCAAGGCCAACGGCTACCAGTCGCTACACACCACGCTGTTCGGCATGCATGGCGTGCCCATCGAGATCCAGATCCGCACCCGCGAGATGGAAGAGATGGCCAACAACGGCATCGCCGCGCACTGGCTGTACAAATCCAACGAGGACGAGCTGCCCAAGGGCAACCACGCCCGCGCCCGCCAGTGGGTCAAGGGCGTGCTGGAGCTGCAGCAGCGTGCTGGCAACTCCTTGGAATTCATCGAGAGCGTGAAGATCGACCTGTTCCCGGACGAGGTCTACGTCTTCACACCCAAAGGCCGCATCATGGAGCTGCCCAAGGGCTCCACGGCCGTGGACTTCGCCTACGCGGTGCATACCGACGTCGGCAATACCTGCATCGCCTGCCGCATCAATCGCCGCCTGGCGCCGCTGTCCCAGGCGCTGGAAAGCGGCTCCACCGTGGAAATCGTCAGCGCGCCGGGGGCGCGGCCGAATCCGGCCTGGCTGAATTTCGTGGTCACCGGCAAGGCGCGCACCCATATTCGTCACGCGCTGAAACTGCAGCGCCGCTCGGAGTCGGTGAGCCTGGGCGAGCGCCTGCTCAACAAGGTGCTGGCCAGCTTCGAAACCCATCTGGACAAGGTGCCCGCCGAGCGCCAGCTGGCCGTGCTCAACGAATACCGCATGGAAACCTTCGACGACCTGCTCGAAGACATCGGCCTGGGCAACCGCATGGCCTACGTGGTGGCGCGCCGCCTGCTGGCCAGCGAGGGCGAGGAGCTGCCAAACGCCGAAGGCCCCCTGGCGATCCGTGGCACCGAGGGCCTGGTGCTCAGCTACGCCAAGTGCTGTACGCCGATTCCGGGTGACCCGATCGTTGGCCACCTCTCGGCCGGCAAGGGCATGGTGGTGCACATGGACACCTGCCGGAACATCAGCGAAGTGCGCCACAACCCGGAAAAATGCATCCAGCTGGCCTGGGCCAAGGATGTGACCGGCGAATTCAACGTCGAACTGCGCGTCGAGCTGGAACACCAGCGCGGTCTGATCGCACTACTGGCGAGCAGCGTCAACGCCGCCGACGGCAACATCGAGAAAATCAGCATGGACGAGCGCGACGGCCGCGTCAGCGTGGTTCAGCTGGTGGTCAGCGTGCATGACCGCGTACACCTGGCCCGGGTGATCAAGAAGCTGCGCACTCTGCCCGGCGTCATGCGCATCACCCGCACCAAGGCGTGACCTGTCGCACCATTGCCGCTCTGAAGAGAAGCGCCCTGCTCAGCAGTGTTGCTGCCTGGAAGCGTCACCGCTTATCCCAAAGGCGCAACCATGCCTGCCGCGGCTTGAGGCCGAGAACGCCAGCCTGTAGCCTGCCTGCGTCCATCTTGCAGCCTGAGGCTGCCCTATCCAGGAGTTCTCCATGAGCAAGAGCGTCATCAACAGCGACAAGGCCCCGGCCGCCATCGGCACTTACTCCCAGGCCATCAAGGCCGGAAACACCGTCTACCTGTCCGGGCAGATCCCGCTGGATCCCAAGACCATGGAGCTGGTGGAAGGCTTCGAAGCTCAGACCGTGCAGGTCTTCGAGAACCTCAAGTCGGTGATCGAGGCCGCCGGTGGCTCGTTCAAGGATGTGGTCAAGCTGAACATCTTCCTCACCGACCTCTCCCACTTCGCCACCGTCAACGAAGTGATGGGCCGTTACTTCCAGCAGCCCTACCCGGCGCGCGCCGCGATTGGCGTGGCCGCCCTGCCGAAAGGCGCTCAGGTGGAAATGGACGGAATCCTGGTCATCGACTGACCTGCCGCAGGCCCGGAGCATCGCCTCCGGGCTTTCCCTTCAGCGTTCCCGCAACACCGCGGCATAACCCTCGCGATAGCTGGGATATTGCGGCACCCAGCCCAGCGCCCGGGCGCGGGCATTGCTGCAGCGTTTGCTGCCGGAGCGGCGCACCGCCGCATCCTCTGCCCAATGCTCGACACTCAGCTGCTCACGCAACCAGCCAACTACCTGATGCAGCGGCGCCGGCTCGTCGTCCACGCCGAGATAGCAATTATCCAGCGCCTTGCCGGCCAGATCGGCCTGCAGCAGAAAAGCCAGCAGGCCGGCCGCGTCATCGGCATGAATACGGTTGCCATACAGCGGCGGCTCGACCGCAACGCGGTAACCCATGCGCACCTGCTTTAGCAGCCATTCACGCCCTGGGCCGTAAATACCCGTCAGGCGTACAACGGTAGCGGGTACGCCGCTGCTCCAGGCCACCTGCTCGGCCTCGCGCATGATCCGCCCCGAATAGCTCTGCGCCTCGGCCGGTGTGCGTTCGTCGACCCACTCGCCGCCCGCCTGGCCATAGACGCCACTGCTGGAAACGAAGACCAGGCGCTTCGGCCGCTGCCCGCGCGCCTGCAACCAGCTCAGCACATGCCGCAGCCCGTCGACGTAAGCCTGCCGGTAACCCGCTTCGTCATGCTGGCTGGCCGCCGCGCTGTACACCAGATAATCCAGCTCGCCCTGCGGCCACTGGGCCGGGCAATCCGCCTGATGCAGATCACCCGCGACCGGCAGGATGCCCGCAGGCAGTTCCGACACACTGCGGCGCAGGCCATGAACCTGCCACCCCGCCTCGTGCAGTCGCACGGCCAGGCGGCCGCCCACATCGCCGCAACCAGCGATCAGCACACTTGCACCTTTAGTCATCGATCCTCTCTCAAGCTGTCCAGCGTTCAAAAAATACCCATGAAGGTAATAGAGTTACGCCACCCCTTTCACGAACAAGAATTACTTGCAATAATGTTTAGCCTTTTTTTCCGTGCGCCTCTATTGGCCGCGCAGATAACCGCCCTCCACATTTAGGTCCGGCAAGCATGAACTCTATCGCCCATAGCGCCAAGCCAACCACCGTCGCCGCTCGGCCGCAACGCCCCGGCGCCGCTCTCGCCCTGCTGCTCAGCCTGACACTGGCCCCGGTCGCGGGCTTTGCTGACCAGTCGGCGCCGGCACAGCCTGTATCCAGCGCTCAAACCGCTGCCGGCACCAGTGCGCAGCAACCGTCCGCACAATCCGATGCGCCGCCGGCCGTACCAGCAGTCGATCCAGGCCTTGTAGAAGAAATGCAGGCCAGAATCGATGCGCTTGGTCCGGATGCCACACCTGAACAAGTGAACCAGGCTCGCGACCAATTTCTTATGGAAAAAGGCGCGTCTCAGGAAGCCATCGACAAACTGCGCGAGTTCAGTAGCTCTCTTGAAAAATTCGCTGCTGACAATGATCCTGCTGCCGAAGCCGAACAAGCCTTCCACGACCTGTCGCCGTGGGGCATGTATCAGAGCGCCGACGTGGTGGTGAAAAGCGTGATGATCGGCCTGGTGCTGGCCTCGATCCTCACCTGGACCATCTGGATCGCCAAGACCATCGAGCTGGTCACCGCACGCCGCCGCCTGCGCCGCGAGATCGTCGAGCTCAAGGGTGCCCGCAACCTGGCCCAGGCCAGCGAGCAGGCCCGCGCCAAGCACAGCTTCAGCGAAGTCCTCATCGAAGACGCTCGCGAAGAACTGAAACTCTCGGCCACCAGCCGTGAGAAGGAAGGTATCAAGGAGCGCGTCAGCTTCCGTCTCGAGCGCCTGGTCGGCGCCTGCGGCCGCGACATGAGCAAGGGCACCGGCGTGCTCGCCACCATCGGCTCCACCGCGCCCTTCGTCGGTCTGTTCGGTACCGTGTGGGGCATCATGAACAGCTTCATCGGCATCGCCAAAACCCAGACCACCAACCTCGCCGTGGTGGCCCCTGGCATCGCCGAAGCCCTGCTGGCAACCGCTCTGGGCCTGGTCGCGGCGATTCCGGCGGTGATCATCTACAACGCCTTCTCGCGCTCGATCAGCGCCTACAAGGCCCAGGTCGCCGACGCTTCGGCTCAGGTGCTGCTACTGGTCAGCCGCGACCTGGACATGCAGCCGCCGGCTCATGATCGCGCCCAGCAACCTCACGTGGTCAAGGTGGGCTAAGACCATGGGGCTTCATCTCAACGAAAACGGCGGCGACGATCTCCAAGAAAACCACGAGATCAACGTCACGCCCTTCATCGACGTGATGCTGGTGCTGCTGATCATCTTCATGGTCGCCGCGCCGCTGGCCACCGTCGACGTGAAGATCGACCTACCCGCCTCCAGCGCCAAGCCAGCGCCGCGGCCCGACAAGCCGATCTACCTGAGCATCAAAGAAGACAAGAAGCTGTACCTCGACAATGACGAGGTGCAGCCGGCGATGCTCGGCGCGGCGCTGGACAAGCTGACCAAGAGCGACAAGGACAAGACCATCTTCGTGCGCGGTGACAAGGGCGTCGAATATGGCGACCTGATGGAGGTCATGGATAACCTGCGCGGCACCGGTTACCTGAAGATCGGTCTGGTGGGCCTGGAGACGGTCGGCGCGCAATGAAGAAATCCAGCCGCACGTTTTCCTGGGCTGCCAGCCTGGCCATCGTGGTCGGCCTGCACGTCGGCCTATTTCTCTGGGCGATGTACTGGCAGCCCCAGGCGACACCGATCGAACTGCCGCCACCGGCGGCGATGATCGTCGAGCTGGAGCCCTTACCGCCAGCCGCGCCCAAGCCTGCACCGCCACCACCACCGGAAGTGGTGCCGGAAGAGCCCGAGCCGCAGCCGAAGATCGCCGAAGCGCCAAAGCCGACGCTGGCGGTCACGCCGCCCAAGCCAAAGCCGAAACCCAAGCCGCCGAAGCCAAAACCGCCCGAGCCCAAGCCTCCGGAGCCCCAGGAGCCGCCGCCAGAAAAGGCGCCACCTGCGCCGCCAGCGCCGACCGAAGCCAAGCCGGCTGCACCGCAGCAGGCACCGGTCAGCACGCCGAGCAAGGCCGAGAAAACCTGGCAGGGCGAGTTGCTCGCGCACCTGGCGAAGTACAAGAAGTACCCGGAAGATGCACGCCGCCGCGGCCTCGAAGGGCTCAACCGCTTGCGCTTCGTGGTCGACGCCAACGGCAAGGTGCTGTCCTACGAACTGGTGGGCAAATCCAGCAGCGCCTCGCTAGATCGCGCCACGCTACAGATGATCCGCCGCGCCCAGCCGCTGCCCAAGCCTCCAGCGGAAATGCTCAAGAACGGCAGCGTGGAAATCGTCGCGCCCTTCATCTACTCGCTGGAGCGCGGCGGGCGCCGCTGACCCCAGCATCACAAAGGCCCCGGCAATCGCCGGGGCCTTTGTATTTGTGTCCCTTCAACGAACACACATTTGGCCATCGTGAATGGTTGGTTCCATTGAAGACAGCGGCTATGCTTGGCGCCATCTCAATGGATAAAGACTATGACCCTCACCGAACTGCGCTATATCGTGACGCTCGCTCAGGAACAGCACTTCGGCCGCGCCGCGGAGCGCTGCCATGTCAGCCAGCCCACGCTGTCGGTCGGGGTCAAGAAGCTCGAGGACGAGCTGGGCGTGCTGATCTTCGAGCGCAGCAAGAGCGCGGTGCGCCTGACGCCCGTCGGTGAAGGCATCGTCACCCAGGCGCAAAAGGTACTGGAGCAGGCCCAGGGCATTCGCGAGCTGGCCCAGGTCGGCAAGAACCAGCTGGCCGCGCCACTGAAGATCGGCGCCATCTATACCGTCGGCCCTTACCTGTTTCCTCATCTGATCCCGCAGCTGCACCGCGTGGCCACGCAGATGCCTCTGTATATCGAAGAAAACTTCACCCACGTGCTGCGCGACAAGCTGCGCACCGGCGAGCTGGACGCGATCATCGTCGCCCTGCCGTTCCAGGAAGCCGACGTGCTGACCCTGCCGCTGTACGACGAACCCTTCTATGCGCTGCTGCCGGCGGATCACCCATGGACCGCCATGCAGACCATCGACACCAAGCTGCTCAACGACAAGAGCCTGCTGCTGCTCGGCGAAGGCCACTGCTTCCGCGACCAGGTGCTGGAAGCCTGCCCGACGCTGCGCAAGGGCGAGGAGCAGACCAAGCACACCACGGTGGAGTCCAGCTCGCTGGAAACCATTCGCCACATGGTCGCCTCGGGCCTGGGCGTATCGATCCTGCCGTTCTCGGCCGTCGATAGCCACCACTACGCGCCCGGCGTGATCGAGGTTCGCCCGCTCAGCCCGCCGGCGCCGTTCCGCACCGTGGCCATCGCCTGGCGTGCCAGCTTCCCGCGCCCCAAGGCCATCGAAGTGCTGGCCGACTCCATTCGCCTGTGCTCGGTCGCCAAGCCACTGCCACGTAACACCTGAGGACCGCGATGAGCGAGCTGTCGACGGTTTCCGTTACCGACCTCAAAGGCGTCGGCGCGGCCCTGGCGGAAAAGCTCGCCAAGGTCGGCCTGGAAACCCTGCAGGACATCCTGTTCCACCTCCCGCTGCGCTACCAGGACCGTACCCGCATCATACCCATCGGCGCGCTGCGTCCCGGCCAGGATGCGGTGGTCGAAGGCACGGTTGCCGGCGCCGATGTGGTGATGGGCCGGCGTCGCAGCCTGCTGGTGCGCCTGAGCGACGGCAGCGGCACCCTGAGCCTGCGCTTCTACCACTTCAGCAACGCCCAGAAGGAAGGCCTCAAGCGCGGCACCCAGGTGCGCTGCTACGGGGAAATCCGTCCCGGCTCGTCCGGCCTGGAAATCTATCATCCCGAGTACCGCGCGCTGACCGGTGACGAGCCGCCAGCCGTCGAACAGACCCTGACGCCGATCTACCCGACCACCGAAGGCCTGACCCAGCAGCGCCTGCGCCAGCTCAGCGAACAGGCCCTGGCGCGCCTAGGCCCGCACAGCCTGCCGGACTGGCTGCCAAGTGAGCTGGCCAAAGAGTACGACCTGGCGCCGCTGGATCAGGCGATTCGCTACCTGCACCGCCCGCCACCGGACGCCGACCTCGAAGAACTCGCCGAAGGCCGCCACTGGGCCCAGCACCGGCTGGCCTTCGAGGAATTGCTCACCCATCAGCTGTCGATGCAGCGCCTGCGCGAAAGCGCCCGGGTGCAGCAGGCGCCGTGCCTGCCGGTGGCCAAGCGCCTGCCCCAGCAGTTTCTCGACAACCTCGGTTTCAAGCCCACCGGTGCGCAGCAACGCGTCGGCGCGGAGATCGCCTACGACCTCAGCCAGCACGAGCCGATGCTGCGCCTGGTGCAGGGCGACGTCGGCGCTGGCAAGACGGTGGTCGCTGCCTTCGCAGCGCTGCAAGCCATCGAGGCCGGTTATCAGGTGGCACTGATGGCGCCAACGGAAATTCTCGCCGAGCAGCACTTCATCAACTTCACCCGCTGGCTACAGCCCCTGGGCCTGGAAACTGCCTGGCTGGCTGGTAAGCTCAAGGGCAAGGCGCGGGCCACTGCCCTGGAGCAGATTGCCGCCGGCGTGCCCATGGTGGTCGGCACCCACGCGCTGTTCCAGGACGAGGTGCGCTTTCGCAACCTAGCCCTGGCGATCATCGACGAACAGCACCGCTTCGGTGTGCAGCAGCGCCTGGCCCTGCGTCAGAAGGGCGTGGGTGGCCGGCTCAGCCCGCACCAGCTGATCATGACCGCCACACCCATCCCGCGCACCCTGGCGATGAGCGCCTACGCCGACCTGGATACCTCGATCCTCGACGAACTGCCGCCCGGCCGCAAGCCCGTAAACACCGTGCTGGTCGCCGACAGCCGCCGTTTCGAAGTGGTCGAGCGCGTGCGCTCGGCCTGCAACGAAGGTCGCCAGGCTTATTGGGTGTGCACGTTGATCGAGGAATCCGAGGAGCTGACCTGCCAGGCTGCGCAGACCACCTACGAGGATCTGGCCGCTGCATTGGTCGGCCAGCAGGTCGGGTTGATCCATGGGCGCATGAAGCCGGCCGAGAAAGCGGCGGTGATGGATCAGTTCAAGCAGGGCTACCTACAGTTGCTGGTGGCCACCACGGTGATCGAAGTGGGCGTCGACGTGCCAAACGCCAGCCTGATGATCATCGAGAATCCCGAACGCCTCGGCCTGGCCCAGTTGCACCAGCTGCGCGGGCGGGTAGGCCGGGGCAGCGCCGCCAGCCACTGCGTGCTGCTCTACCACCCGCCACTGTCGCAGATCGGCCGTGAACGGTTGGGCATCATGCGTGAAACCTGTGACGGCTTCGTCATTGCGGAGAAGGATCTGGAGTTGCGCGGCCCCGGGGAAATGCTCGGCACTCGACAAACTGGTCTGCTGCAGTTCAAGGTAGCTGACCTGATGCGTGACGCCGACCTGCTGCCGGCGGTACGCGACGCCGCCCAGGCCTTGCAGGAGCAATGGCCACAACACGTCAGCCCGCTGCTCGAGCGCTGGCTGCGCCACGGGCAACAATATGGGCAAGTGTGAGCAAACACAGGACGATGGTCGCTTTGCACACTCGCCTAATCAGCTTGCTGGTTATACTTGGGACATTGCGCTCCCCTCGAAGACGGAATAGGTCATGACTGAATTAGCCATTGCCGACACATCACCCCAACCGCCCCATGTAATCCGTCAGCTGCTGGAGAAACTCGGTTTGACTTATCAGGCTCGCCACGACCAACCCGGCATCCCGGCTGCACAGCGTGTGCAGACCGTGCTGCTCGAAGACACCGTGGGTGCCCTGCTGGTGCTGTTCCCGCAAAATCAGCTGCTCGACCTCAATCGTCTGGCCGAATTGACCGGCCGCAAGCTCACGGCAGTGAAGCCCGAGCGCCTCAATCGCATGCTGGGCAAGCATGACCTGGCCCTGCTGCCGGGCATTCCTGCCCTGACCAGCTCGCCCTGCCTGTACGACGAGCGCCTGCTCGATGTGCCGAGCCTGTACATCCAGTCCGGCCAGGCCGGCGTGCTTCTGGAATTCGGTACCGAAGCCTTCAAGGGGTTGCTGACCAAAGCCAGCGCCGCGCGTTTCGGCGAGCCGGCAAGCAAGGTGCGGCCCAACTTCAGCCGTCCTGAAGACGACCGCCAAGAGATCAGCCACGCGGTGCAGGCCTTTACCGCGCGGCGCATCCAGCAGCGCCTGGAAGAAACCATCGAGATCCCGCCACTGGCGGAAACCGCGCAAAAGATCATCAAGCTGCGCGTCGACCCCAATGCTACGGTCGACGACATCACCGGTGTGGTGGAAACCGACCCGGCGTTGGCCGCTCAGGTGGTCAGCTGGGCCGCTTCGCCCTATTACGCCGCGCCCGGTAAAATCCGCTCGGTCGAAGATGCCATCGTGCGCGTGCTGGGCTTCGATCTGGTGGTCAATCTGGCCCTCGGCCTGGCCCTGGGCAAAACCCTCAGCCTGCCCAAGGACCAGCCGCAGCAGGCCACGCCCTACTGGCAGCAGGCAATCTACACCGCCGCCGTCATCGAGGGTCTGACCCGTGCCATGCCCCGCGCCCAGCGCCCGGAAGCCGGCCTGACCTACCTGGCCGGCCTGCTGCACAACTTTGGCAACCTGGTGCTGGCCCACGTGTTCCCGCCGCACTTCTCACTGATCTGCCGTCACCTGGAGGTCAACCCGCACCTGCCGCACAGCTACATCGAGCAGCACCTGCTGGGCATCAGCCGCGAACAGATCGGTTCCTGGCTGATGCGTTACTGGGACATGCCCGAAGAGCTCGCCGTGGCCCTGCGCTTCCAGCACGACCCGACCTACACCGGTAACCACGCCACCTATCCGAACCTCGTCTACCTGGCGGTCAGCCTGCTGCACAACCACGGCATCGGCAACGGCCCGACGCGCGAGATCCCGCAGAGCCTGCTGGACAACCTGGGTATCACCTGGGAAAAAGCCGAAGAAGCGCTCAACAAGGTGCTGGCTGCCGAAGTCGCCCTGCGCGATCTCGCCGCGCAATTTCCGCAGAACTGATTCACGCCTGCGCCACGGCCCGCATTTAACGCGGGCCGTGGCGTTTTTTCAGGCGGCTTTCTTGTCCGCCGTGCGCTTTTTAGGGCGCAGGTACTTGGTCAGGCCCTGGAACCAGATCACCAGCGCAGGGTTGCCCTGAATCTGGATGTCCTTGTTCTGAATGCCCTGCATGAATGCCAGCTGCTTGTTCTGAGCGGTCAGCGTGGCGTAGCCGTAGGCAGCATCCTTGAAGCCAATGGCGAAGGCCGGCGCACTGGCAGCGCCGCGCTTGCTGGTGATGCGCTGATTCTCGACGATGAAGTGACGGGCGATCTTGCCGTCCAGGGTGTGCAACTGGAATACCAGGTCACGGCCTTCGAGCTGCTGGCGGAACGCCGGGTTATCGCGGCTGGCCTTGGCCATCAGGCGGCCGAGCATCCACAGAAGAAAACGAAATTTCATGGCATGGCCTGTTCGCAGAGGTAGGAGAGCCATGCATTGTAGCGACCCGCCCTGCGCCTGACAGCTGGGTGCGCCGGACGTGCTGGCGAGGGATGAAGGTCTGCTGAGAATTCAACGCCGCGGCCGGGCGGAAATCTCAGCAGACCCAAGGGTCTGTTCCCGTTTCACGCACGGCCGCGCCGGAGCCAATTTTTGCGCGAGGCAAGGCACGAGATGCGAAGTTTGGCAGGCCAAATGAGCCATCGAGTAACGCCGAATCGCGAAAAAATTGGCCCGGCCCTGCGGGTTGCGCGGGAAATGACCTCCGCTGTCGTTGCAGGACTTGGCAAGGGGACACCATTCCCTGCGTCCTGCGCCTAACCGGAGATCATTTCTCGCGGCAACGCGGCTCGCGCTGAAACGGGAACAGACCCTAAGCTCAGTTGATCGAGTCCTTGAGGGCCTTGCCCGGTTTGAAGGCAACGGTGTTGCTGGCCTTGATCTTCACCGGCTGACCGGTCTGCGGGTTTTTGCCGGTACGGGCGCCGCGGTGGCGCTGCACGAAGGTGCCGAAGCCGACCAGCGTGACGCTGTCCTTGCGGTTCAATGCCCCGGTGATTTCTTCGAGAACGGCGTTGAGTACACGATTGGCCTGATCCTTGGTCAGATCAGCTTTTTCCGCGATAGCGGCGGCGAGTTCCGGTTTACGCATGATTGCCTCATTTACGGTTTGTTGTTGTTGTGTTCCGCGCCCTGGCGCCGATGCGCGCCGACAGCTCTACGCTGCGGCCAGGCCTGGTGAGAATGGCACGCTCTGGGGGCCTTCGCCAGCCCCGCACCAGGCTAAATCGGCCATTTTTGTCGAATGGATGGCAGATCGCTACGCCAGCAGCGCTGGGAGCTCACGGTTGAGTGCCAGCCGTTCCTGCACCGCGGAGCCGGTCAGCGCATAACCGAGCAGCGCGCCGCTGGCGTCGTGGCACAGCGCGCGGATATCGCCGCCGCTGCCTTCGACCGTCCACTTACCCTGGCTGCCGCGTGGAGGCGGTGACACCACCAGCGGGCAGGCCGGGGTCTTCACGGTGACCGGCATGGCGCCGTAGGCCACCTCGCTCGGCGCGCCGGCCAGGGTCTTGGCCAGCGCCCGGGCACAGGCCATCAGCGGCATGACGTAGAGCAGGTTGAGGCCGTCGACCTCGGCGCAATCGCCCAGGGCGTAGATGTGCTCGTGGGACGTACGCAGCAGACGGTCGACCACGATGCCACGGTTCACCGCCAGGCCAGCGGCGGCGGCGAGCTCGGTACGCGGGCGCAGGCCGACGGCGGAGATCACTGCATCGCAGGCAATCGTGCGGCCATCGGACAGATGCGCTTCGAGCGCACTGGCCGCGTGCTGCAGGCGACTGACCACTGGGCCGAGGTGAAAGCGCACGCCCAACGCTTCGAGGCCGCCCTGCACCGCCGCCGCCGCTTCGACCGGCAGCAAGGCAGGCATCAGCTGCTCGCAGGGCGCCACCAGATCGACCTCATAGCCGCCTAGAGACAGGTCGTTGGCGAACTCGCAGCCAATCAGGCCGGCGCCGAGAATCAGCACCTTGCGCTTACCCTCCACGGCGTGGCGAAACTGCCCGTAGCCCTGCAGGTCATTGACCGTGAACAGCTGATCCGCCGCGTCGCCCTCGATGGGCACGCTGAGCACCTCGGCGCCCCAGGCCAACACGAGATCACGGTAGGCCACCGCCTCCTCGCCGATCCACAGGCGGCGATGGCCCGGATCGATACCAGTAACCCGCGTATGCGTCCACACTTGGGCATTGAGCTGCTCGGCCATGGCACCCGGCTCGGCCATGCTCAGGCCGTCGGCATCCTTGTTCTTGGCAAAGCCGGTGGACAACATCGGTTTGGAGTACGAGCGCCCGTCGTCGGCGGTGATCAGCAGCAGCGGCGTTTCGCTGTCCAGCTTGCGAAACTCGCGGGCCAGGTTGTAACCGGCCAGGCCGGTGCCGATGATAACGACGGGATCACTCATTGTTTGCTCCTGTTACGACGCTCGATGGGCGGTGCTGCCCACTCAGTTGATTTCGATCATTTCGAAATCCATCTTGCCCACACCGCAATCCGGGCACAGCCAGTCATCCGGCACATCTTCCCAGCGGGTGCCGGGGGCGATGCCGTCATCGGGCCAGCCTTCGCGTTCGTCATAGATCAGTCCGCAGACCACACATTGCCACTTCTTCATACAGGCTCTCCGGCGCTAGTCACGGTTATTGCGCGGGCACGCTACCGCAAATGCCGCGCTATCGCCAAGCGCGCACGACGAATGCCAGGGGCTGCACAACGCCCATGCTAGACTCCGCGCTCCCTTCTCTCGCGAACCTGCACCGTGCCCTGTTCCGCCCTGCAAACAGCCGATTGGCTTACCCGCGACCAATTGCCAAGCGCACCGACAGCCGGCGTTTGCGACTGGCTGTTCAACCAGGACTCCCTGACCCGGCGGCTGACCGAACTGTCCGCGAACGGTTTCAGCGTGACGCCGCTGTGCGAGGGCTGGCTGGCCCTGCGCGACGACGAATGCACCGCGCTGGGCGTACCACCGGGCAGCCAGGGCTGGGTACGCGAGGTGTACCTGCGAGGCAACGGTCAGCCCTGGGTGTTCGCTCGCAGCGTGGCCGCCCGAAAGGCGCTGGAAGACTCCAACCTGGATCTCAAGCAACTGGGCAGTCGCTCCCTCGGCGAGCTGCTGTTCAGCGATCAGGCCTTTACCCGCGGCGAGCTGCAGGTGTGTCGTTACCCGGCAGCCTGGCTGCCGGCGGAAGCCAGTCAGGATGACCTGTGGGCGCGGCGTTCGTGCTTTCGCCGCGGCCCGCTGGCGGTGCTGGTCGCCGAGGTGTTCCTGGCCGACTTCTGGCCGGCGGCGAGCCGCTGACCCCGCGGCCGATCCGGCGCCGTATAATCCGCGCACCGCGCCAGGAGAACCGCCCGATGTACATCCGTCTGCTGCAATCGCTCAATCGCCTGCATCCGCGCACCTGGGATTTTATGCAGCTGATGCGCATGGACAAACCCATCGGCATCTACCTGCTGCTGTGGCCGACACTGTGGGCGCTGTGGATTGCTGCCGAAGGCGTGCCGAGCATCAAGAACCTGGTGATCTTCGTGACCGGTGTGGTGCTGATGCGCGCCGCCGGCTGCGTGATCAACGACTACGCCGACCGCAACTTCGACGGCCACGTCAGCCGCACCAAAGCCCGCCCGCTGGCAAGCGGCAAGGTCACCGCGCGCGAGGCGCTGATCCTCTTCGCCGTGCTGATCGCCCTCAGTTTCGCCCTGGTGCTGCTGACCAACGCCACCACCGTGTGGCTGTCGTTCGGCGCCCTGGGCGTGGCAGCGCTGTACCCGTTCATGAAGCGCTACACCTATTACCCCCAGGTGGTGCTCGGCACGGCGTTCTCCTGGGGCATGCCGATGGCCTTCACCGCCGAGACCGGCGAGCTGCCGGCAGCGGCCTGGCTGCTGCTGCTGGCCAACGTGATCTGGACCGTGGCCTACGACACCTACTACGCCATGGCCGACCGCGAGGACGACCTGAAGATCGGCGTGAAATCCACGGCGATCCTGTTCGGCGATGCCGACCGGGTGATCATCTTCGGCCTGCAGGGCCTGGCATTACTCTGCCTGCTGCTGGCTGGCGCACGCTTCGAGCTGGGCCTGTACTTCTACCTCGGCCTGCTGGTGGCCGCCGGCTGCTTCGCCTGGGAATTTCACATCACCCGCCAGCGCGAGCCGATGGTCTGCTTCCGCGCCTTTCTGCACAACCACTGGGCCGGACTGGCGATATTCGTCGGCATCGTGCTGGATTACGCGTTGCGCTGAGCACCGCGCGGGAGGCCTGCCGCACAGCTGTCATATCACTGCAATAATTCCGTTATCTAATGCGCCGCATGACAGTTGAATGAACAGAGGCTCAACCCATGGTTGGCAAGAACATCCTGATCGTCGATGACGAAGCGCCGATCCGCGAAATGATCGTGGTGGCGCTGGAAATGGCCGGCTACGAGTGCCTGGAAGCGGAAAGCACCGCCCAGGCCCACGCCATCATCGTCGACCGCAAACCGGACCTGATCCTGCTCGACTGGATGCTGCCCGGCACCAGCGGTATCGAACTGGCCCGGCGCCTGAAGCGCGACGAGCTGACCGGCGACATTCCGATCATCATGCTCACCGCCAAGGGCGAAGAGGACAACAAGATCCAGGGCCTGGAGGTCGGCGCCGACGACTACATCACCAAGCCGTTCTCGCCACGCGAGCTGGTCGCCCGTCTCAAGGCCGTGCTGCGCCGTGCCGGCCCCGGCGACAACGAAGGGCCGATCGAAGTGGGCGGCCTGCTGCTCGACCCGATCAGCCACCGCGTGACCATCGACGGCAAGCCCGCCGAGATGGGCCCCACCGAATACCGCCTGCTGCAATTCTTCATGACCCATCAGGAGCGCGCCTACACCCGTGGCCAACTGCTCGACCAGGTATGGGGCGGCAACGTCTACGTGGAAGAGCGCACCGTCGACGTGCACATCCGCCGTCTTCGCAAGGCGCTGGGCGAGGCCTACGAAAATCTGGTGCAGACGGTACGCGGCACCGGGTATCGTTTTTCCACCAAGGGCTGAGTGATAGCCTGCAACTGACCATCACAGGGACCCGCCGGCGGATGAGCGAAACGTGACGAGCAACTGGCGAGGCGCCATAACCCGCCGCCTGATACTGCTGATCACCGCCTGCCTGGTCGCCGGGGTGATCACCGGCGAATATGCCTGGACCATCGCCATCGGCCTGGCCGCTCACCTGCTCTGGAACCTCAGCCAGTTGCTGCGCCTGCACGCCTGGCTCAAGGATCACCAGCCCGACGAACCACCGCCCGACGGCTATGGCCTGTGGGGCGAGGTGTTCGACAGCATCTACCACCTGCAGCGCCGCAACCAGCGCGCCCGCGGCCGCCTGCAGGCAGTGATCGACCGGGTGCAGGAGTCCACCGCCGCGCTGCGCGATGCAGTGATCATGCTCGACAGCCACGGCAATCTGGAATGGTGGAACAAGGCCTCGGAAACCCTGCTGGGCCTGAAGACGCCCCAGGACAGCGGCCAGTCGATCACCAACCTGGTACGCGACCCACGCTTCAAGGAGTACTTCGAGCGCGGCAATTTCCTCGAGCCCCTCGACCTGCCGTCACCGGTCAATCCGCGCAAGCAGCTGCAGCTCAACATCACCCGCTACGGTAATCAGGAACACCTGATGCTGGTGCGCGACGTCACCCGCCTCCACCATCTTGAGCAGATGCGCAAGGATTTCGTCGCCAACGTATCCCATGAACTACGCACGCCACTGACGGTGATTTCCGGCTACGTGGAAACCCTGCAGGACAACGTCGAGGACATCAATCCACGCTGGCGCCGCGCCCTGCAGCAGATGCAGCAGCAAGGCGCGCGCATGCAGGGCCTGCTCAACGACCTGCTGCTGCTGGCCAAGCTGGAAGCCACCGATTACCCCTCCGACAACCAGCCCGTGGCAGTCGACACACTGCTGCAAGCGATCAGAAACGACGCCCTGGCGTTGTCCGCCGAGCGCAATCACCGCATCAGCCTGGAGGCAGACGCCGACCTCAAGCTCAAGGGCAGCGAGTCGGAGCTGCGCAGCGCGTTTTCCAATCTGGTGTTCAACGCCGTGAAGTACACCCAGGCCGACGGAGAGATCCGCATTCGCTGGTGGCAGGACAGCCAGGGCGCGCACCTGTCGGTGCAGGACACCGGCCCCGGCATCGAGGCCAAGCACCTGCCGCGCCTGACCGAACGCTTCTACCGGGTCGACTCCAGCCGCGCCAGCCACACCGGCGGCACCGGCCTGGGCCTGGCCATCGTCAAGCACGTACTGCTGCGCCACCGCGGCACGCTGGAGATCACCAGCGTGCTGGGCAAGGGCAGCCTGTTCACCTGCCATTTCCAGCCGGCGCAGATCGCCGCGTCAGGCCACTGACCGCAGCCCTCTTGCAAAGCGCCCGTCCAGGCCCCACCCTTTAGCAACATCCGGTCACACGAACCCCTTATGGATCCCTCTACGAGCGTCTCCTTCTCCAGTTATTTCGCTGACATGGGCCTCGTGCTGTTCGCCCTTTTTCTGGTACTGCTCAACGGCTTCTTCGTGGCCGCCGAGTTCGCCATGGTCAAGCTGCGGGCCACCAAGGTCGAATCCCTGGCCGAGAAGAACGGCTGGCGCGGCCATATCCTGCGCACCGTGCACAGCCAGCTCGACGCCTACCTCTCCGCCTGCCAGCTGGGCATCACCCTGGCCTCCCTGGGCCTGGGCTGGGTCGGTGAACCGGCTTTCGCGCACCTGCTCGAACCGCTGCTGACCTCGGTCGGCATCGAGTCGCAGAAGCTGATCCACGGCATCGCCTTCTTCACCGCATTCTTCATCATCTCCTACCTGCACATCGTGATCGGCGAGCTGGCCCCGAAATCCTGGGCGATCCGCAAGCCGGAGCTGCTGTCGCTGTGGACGGCTGCACCGCTGTACCTGTTCTACTGGGCCATGTACCCGGCGATTTTCCTGCTCAACGCCAGCGCCAACGCCATCCTGCGCATCGCCGGCCAGGACCTGCCGGCCGGCCACCACGAGCACCACTACAGCCGCGACGAGCTCAAGCTGATCCTGCACTCCAGCCGCGCCAGCGACCCGACCGACCAGGACATGCGCGTGCTCGCCTCCGCCGTGGAGCTGGGTGAGCTGGAAGTGGTCGACTGGGCCAACTCCCGCGAAGATCTGGTCTACCTGGAACTCAACGCCTCGCTGGAGGAGGTGTTCAGCCTGTTCCGCCGCCACAAGTACAGCCGCTTCCCGATCTTTGATGAAGGCGCGGGCGAGTTCGTCGGCGTGCTGCACATCAAGGACCTGCTGCTGCACCTGTCGCTGCTGGAGATGCTGCCTTCGACCCTGCGCCTGGCCGAGCTGATGCGGCCCATCGAAAAGGTCAGCCGCAACCTGCCGCTGTCCGAGCTGCTGGAACAGTTCCGCAAGGGCAGCGCGCATTTCGCCCTGGTCGAAGAAGCCGACGGCAAGGTGATTGGCTACCTGACCATGGAAGACGTCCTCGAAGCCCTGGTCGGCGACATCCAGGACGAGCACCGCAAGACCGAGCGCGGCATCCTCGCCTACCAGCCCGGCAAGCTGCTAGTGCGCGGCGATACCCCGCTGTTCAAGCTCGAACGCCTGCTGGGCATCGACCTGGACCATATCGAGGCGGAAACCCTCGCCGGGCTGATCTACGAAACCTTGAAGCGTGTGCCCGAGGAAGAGGAATCCCTGGAAGTCGCCGGCCTGCGCCTGATCGTCAAGAAGATGAAAGGTCCGAAGATCGTCCTGGCCAAGGTCATCAAGCTCGACTGAAGCCGCGTGTTCCCGGGCATGTAAGCGCCCGGGAACGTGCCGCCGCAAACCTTCCCGCAAGCTGACCAAGCGGTCATCTATCCTTCTTGCCGTCATGGGTCCTGCCTTCTGAAACAATCACTTACGACCGTTCGTCGGCATACTCGAATGTTGCGCAAAACCGGGCAGTCCACCGCGTGCACCGATTGGATCGGTGTACGCCATCACATGAACAGACTGCCAAGGATTCAGCCATGCAACTCAATGGAATTACTTCGAAAACCGCCCTCGCCCTCTGCCTGGCCGGCGCGTCCCAGGCTTACGCCGACTCCATCACCGACCCGATCTCGACCATCGGCGTAATCGGCTCCCACAACCAGTACAAGCTCACCGTGGATGACGACAGCGACAAGGAGCGCCTGAACCAGGGCGGCCTGTTCTACACCTTCGGCAACAAGCTGACCGGCCAGGAAGGCTTCATCTACCAGGCCGGTATCGAAGGCCAGTACCGCGACAAGGACGACGTGGAATACAAGTCGGCCCGTGCCGATCTCGACCTGGGTCTGCGCGCGGCGCTGAGCAGCAACCAGTATGTCGACGTGCTGGTCGGTGGCGGTTACGACTGGGGCCGTATCGAGCAGGACGACGTCGGCCCGCTGGACAGCAACGTCAAGCTGACCAGCAAATCGCCGTTCGCCAAGGCCGGCCTGGGCTACAACTACCTGACCAACGACTACACCGTGCGCCTGGAAGTCGGCGCCCGCTACTCGGTGGATTCCGAAGCACGCCTGAAGGTCGATGGCGACAGCGATTCGGTGGACCTGAAGAACAAGGTCAACCCGTATGGCGAATTGAGCGTGCTGTGGAACAAGGGCATCAACAACCTGCCGATCAGCACCAGCCTGTACTACACCCAGACTCGCTACGAGCTGGACAGCAACTCCGAGCTGGCCGAGCGCAGCAAGCTCAAGCAGGAGCAGGTCGGCCTGAAGGTCGGTCTGGCGTTCTGATCACGCTGTTGTAAACAAATCGCCCGGCTCGCCGGGCGATTTGCGTTGGGGCCGGCGCATGTCGGCCATGGCCGTCGGGTATACTGCGCGGCTGATCACGCCCCCTCTTCGCACCTGCTGATTCCATGTCCCTGAACATCGCCTCCATCAATATCGAACGTTCCCGCCATCTGGGTCGCGTCGAAGCCTTTATCGACCGTGAACGCCCGGATCTGCTCTGCCTGCAGGAAGTCTGCGAGCGCGACATTGCGTTCTTCGAGGCGCTGATGGGCGCGCCCATGGCTTTCGCCCCGATGGCCCGCTACCCGGACGAAGGCCCGGCCAACGTAGTGGGCGTCGGCATGCTGGCCCGTGGCGAGGCGCTGCTCGATGTCGCGACCGAATACTACTCGGGCAGCCCGGAGCATATTCAGGAGATGACTTTCTTTGTGGCCGAGGGCCGACGCGTGGCCGACCCGCGGAGCATCGCCGAAGTGCTGCTCAGCGCCACGCTTGGTGGCTTTCGCATCGCCACTACCCACCTCAACGTCACCCCGCTCGGTAGCTCCACGCCGTACCAGCGCGAAAGCGCCGGCAAACTGATCAACTTGGCTCAGGCGCAAGCTCAGGCAGCGGGCGGCCTGCTGCTGACCGGCGACTTCAATGCGCCGCGCGGACGCGCCACCTTCGACCTGATCGCCGAGCACTTCATCGATGGCGTACCGGCGCACTACGCCAGCAGCATCGACGGCTCACTGCACCGCGCCGGCGAGATTCCGTTCATGGTCGATGGGCTGTTTCATACGCCGGGCTATCGGCTGGAAAACGCCAGACTGAGCACTGGCGTATCCGATCACTGCGCGCTGAGCTGTCGCCTGAGCAACGCCTGACCGCAGGGGCTGACGGCTTCAGTCGCCGCCCACGGCGAAATTGGGCAGGCTGTCCACCGGTTGGGCGAACTCGAAGGGGATCGACTCCAGCGCCATGCCGACGTTGCGCTGCACCACGAAGTGCAGGTGCGGGCCGGTACTGTTGCCGGTATTGCCGGAACGGCCGATCGGCGCGCCAACGGCAACCCGCTGCCCCTCGCGCACGCTGACCGATCCCTGCATCAGGTGCAGATAGACGCCCATGGTGCCGTCGTCATGCAGGATGCGTACGAAATTTCCGGATGGGTTGGTGCCGCGCCCGCTCTGGTCGTTCTCGGTCTTGACCACCATACCGGCGCGCGCGGCGATGATCGGTGTGCCCTCGGGCATGGCGATATCCAGGGCGTAACGGCCCTTGGGCGTGAAGTGGCTGTACTGGCCGTTGGCGCCCTGGGTCAGGCGAAACGGGCCGCCGCGCCAGGGCAGCGGATAGGCCTGTTTGATGGGCAGCAAGCGCGGGTCGCCCAGGGCGTAGCTGAGTTTCGGGGTGTAGCGCAGCGGCTTGGCCGGGTCCAGCGGCGCCAGGGTGGCCAGGCGAATTTCGCTGCGCGGCGGCAATACCCAGTTGATCGGCTTGCCCGGCGCGCCACTGACGTTGCTCAGTTGCTCCAGCTTGAGTTCCACCTGCACCGGCGCGAACAGGTCGTTGCGTACCAGCAGGGTTTCGCCGGCGGCGTGCTTGCGGGTTTCCAACTTCACCTGATTGTCGAGCTTCTCGACCATGCGATCGCTGAACACGAACACCTTCGCACCGGGCGCAGCCTGGTCACTGTAGGTGACCACGCCATTGGCATCGGTGTATTTGTAGACGGTCAGCGCACTCGCCTGACAGGCGAACGCGGCAAGCCCCAGCAGCAGTGAGAGGCGCCCTAGCATAAGAAGTCGATCTGGTTATCAAGTGTTCGGCAGGGCAAGACTAGCAGCGCTGTGATGGCCAGGCGACTGCCGGCGCTGCGCTTTGCGACAACCGGCACACGCCGGGCGTGCCTGACGCACAGAAGGGATGAATGGCGGCAAGGTCAGGCCTCGGCTGAGGCTCAACCCACCTCGATGCGGTTGCGCCCGCCACGCTTGGCGCGGTACAGGGCCTGGTCGGCGCGCTCGAACACCTGCTCGCTACGCTCGGCGCTGCTGAACGCGCTGATGCCGCCGGACAGGGTGATGGTCACCCGCTCGCCCTTGAAGTGGAACGGGCAGTTCTCGATGGCCGTGCGCAGCGTGTCGAGCAGCTTCAGGCCGCCGTCCATAGGCGTGGACGGAATCAGCAGCACGAACTCCTCGCCGCCGAAGCGGGCGATGAAGTCGGTCTTGCGCAGCCGCTTGAACAGCTCGCCGGCGATGATCTTCAACACCTTGTCGCCGGCCAAGTGGCCATAGTCGTCGTTGATGCGCTTGAAGTGGTCGATATCCAGCACCGCCAGCAGCAAGTCGCCGCCGTAACGCTGCAGGCGCGCCAGTTCCAGATCCAGGCGCTCGGTCCAGGCAGCCCGGTTGGGCAGGCCGGTAAGCGGATCGAGCAGCGCCTTCTGCCGCTGCTCTTCGAGGTGGTCGCGAAAACCCTTGGCTTCCACCTCCATGCTGGCCACCCGGTCGACCAGAATCTGCAGGCGCTCACCGACTTGAAGCTCGCGGGCATCGCGCTGCTGCTGGTACTGGCTCATCGTGCCAAGCAAACCGCTGAGGCGGCTTTCCACCAGCTCCTTTAGGTTGTTCAGATCGGTGGCCTCTTGCACACTGCTGTGCAAGCCGTCGACCTGCTGGCGCAGCTCACTGTCCAGACTACGCGCCGCCTCAGCGGATTCGGTGTAGTCGGTATGGACGTCTTGCAAGCTGCCCTGGAAGGAGGCCAAGCGCTCGTTAAGCTGCTTGAGGTAGCCCTCGAACTCGCGCTGGCCAACATCGGCGATCGCCAGCATCAGCACGGCCAGGTCATCGAGTACCGGCACCAGCTCGTACATGTTCAGGCCAGCGGTGATGCGCTGGCGCAATGCATCGGCCTGGCCCTGATGGCGCTCGGGCAGCGGCAACTCCTCAAGCAACTTGAGCAGGCTGCCTTCCACATGGCTGGCGATGGCGCTGTAGCCCGGCTCGGGCGCCGGCGATAACGCATAGTCGGGATCGGCCGGAACTGCCGCATTGACGACGACAGCCTCGAGCGCCACTTCCTCAGCAGACTCCGCTACGGCGACGCTCTCGTTGGCCGGCTCGGCAGCCGCCTTGGCCTCGGGCGACGGCATCAGCAAGGCGGACGGCAGCGGCAGGCTGTCCAGCATCACACGGCTGACCACGGCAGGCGCGCTGGCAGAGACGGGGACTGGGCGAATGGCAGGCTGCGGGAAAGCTTCCAGCGATGGCGATGGCGATGGCGATGGCGATGGCGATGGCGATGGCGATGGCGAGACAGTTTCGGCGGTAACCGCAGGTACGGTCTCCGCTTTGGCAGTTACGGCTTGCGCTTGCGGCTCAGCCATCACTCGCTCAGTCACTGACTGCTCGACAGATTCGTCGTCGGCAGTCGCCGCCGCCTGCTCGCCCACTGCCACCGGCGCAGCAGACGCGTCCGGCTCGGTGTTGGCCGCCGGGCTGGCATTGTCACGGCTACCGAAAAGCCGCTCGATAAAACCCGGACGTTCGACCTGCTCGCCGCCCAGCGCCTGCAAGGCCTGCTGCTGTAGTTGGCCGAGCTCGGCCAGCAGCGCCGGCATTTCCCGCGACTGCCGGGCGCGCTGCTCGACCTGTTTGGCAAAGCGCTTGAGCGGCTTGCGTACATCGCTCGGCAAATCCGTCTTCAACAGCTGCGCCACCAGGCTCGCCATGCCACTGGCGACCTGTTCGATGCGCTGCTGACGGCGTTGCTCGGAATCCAGAACGGTCTTTTCCAGGCGAGGAATCAGTGCGCTGAGGCCGGCGTCCATGTCATCACGACGCAGCAATTCGCGCAGTTCCTGCATGCACTGGTCAACCGATTTGTCAGAGCCCTCGGCCGCCAGACTGCTGCGCACCAGGCCACGCCGCAGCAGGTCGACACGCATGTCCCAGCGGCGCTCGAGCTTTTCCTGCTGCTCGATATTGGCAAGGTACTTCTCGCGCCAGCGTTTGGCGTCGTCGGCCATGCTCAGGGCTCCTGTACACGGGGCGTCAACGAAGGCGTGAGGGCATTGGGCAGGCGAATCTCCACAGCCACCGGCAGGTGGTCGGAGATCGGCTGGGCCAAGACCTGGAAGCGCTCGAGCTCAAGGCCTGGGCTGAGCAGAATATGGTCGAGGCAGCGCTGCGGGCGCCAGCTCGGAAAGGTCGCCTCGACCTGGGGTGCGAGCAGGCCGAGATCGCGCAGCGGCGAATGCTCAAGCAGGTCGATGGCGTGGGTGTTCATGTCGCCCATGAGGATCTGGTGGCGATAGCCGCCGATCAGCTCACGGATATAGGCCAACTGCCGGGTGCGGGTACGCGCGCCCAGCGCCAGGTGCATCATGACCACGGCGATGGCATCGTCGCCCTCGCCGATACGCAGCAGGATCGCCCCGCGACCGGCCGGGCCGGGCAGCGGGTGATCTTCCAGCAGGGTCGGTCGCAAACGACTGAGCAGACCATTACTGTGCTGGGCGAAACGCCCCAGGTTGCGGTTGAGCTGCTGATACCAGTAGGGAAACTCGCCCATGCGCGCCAGGTGTTCAACCTGGTTGATGAAGCCGGAGCGCACGCTGCCACCGTCGGCTTCCTGCAGGGCGACGATGTCGTAATCGCCAAGCAGCTCGCCGATGCGCTGCAGGTTACCGGCACGGCCCTGATGCGGCAGCAGGTGCTGCCAGCCGCGAGTCAGGTAATGATGGTAGCGCTCGGTGTTGATGCCGACCTGGATGTTGAAGCTGAGCAACCGCAAGCGTCCGTCCTGCGGCCACTCGCTGTCAGGCGTGCAGTCGGGGTTGACCTGTGGATCACACAGGCCAGCCTGACGGGGCATCGAGCGGCGACGCAGCATGGCAGGCGCTCCGGAGGTCGATTACTTGGCGGCGCGCTCTTTGGCAATCAGGAAGTCGGCGACCTGCAGGGTCTGCTCCGGGCCGCCCGAGCTGGAGATATCGAAACGGTACTTGCCGTTGACGATCATCACCGGCACGCCGTTGATCTGGTAGGCCATGGCCAGTTTCTTGGCCTTCTCCATCTGGCTCTTCACGCCAAAGGAGTTGAAGGCCTTGAGGAAGGCGTCACGATCGATACCCTGGGTGACCAGGAAATCAGCCATTTCTTCCGGAGTAGCCAGTTTGCGGCCTTCCTTATGGATGGCGCGGAACACGGCGTCGTGAACCTGGTGCTCGACCTTCATGCTTTCCAGGGTGATGAACAGCTGACCGTGAACGTTCCACAGGCCGCCGAACAGGGCAGGAATGCGCACGAAGTTGACGTCGGACGGCAGCTTCTCGATCCAGGGATTGAGAGTCGGCTCGAACTGGTAGCAGTGCGGGCAGCCGTACCAGAACAGCTCGACGACTTCGATCTTGCCGGGTTTGGAGATTGGGACCGGGTTGCTCAGCTCGACGTACTGTTTGCCAGCCTCAATATCGGCGGCGTGGGCGGTAACACCGAACAGGCTGGCAGTGGCCAGAAGCGCGGAGAGGATCAGATTACGCATGCATGACTCCTAACGATGAAGGTGCTGCGGACAGCTCTGGTTCGACTGGTCGCCACCCGGCAGGTTCCTGACATTGTAGCGGGCTCGCCAACGAAAAAGGGTGGCCTTCGCCACCCTTTTTTCACCGTCTGGCAAATGCCATCGACGCCTCAGTGCAGGCCCTGAATGTAACTCGACAGCGCCTCGATATCCTTGTTGCTGAGCTTGGCGGCAATATCGCGCATGATCATCGCGTCGCCATCATTGCTGCGCTCGCCCTCGCGGAAGGCGCTCAGTTGCTTGGCGACGTAACCGGCGTGTTGGCCGCCCAGGTGTGGATAACCCGCCGTGGCGATACCGGCGCCGTCGGGCGCGTGGCACCCGGTACAGGCCGGCATGCCTTCGGCCAGCTTGCCGCCGCGAAACAGCGCCTGGCCGCGCTCGACTTGGGCCGGATCGGCCGCCCCCACGCTGATCTTCTGACTGGCGAAGTAGGCGGCGACGTCGGCCATGTCCTGCTCGCTCAGCGGCTCGAGCATGCCGGTCATTTCCACCACTGGCCGGGCGCCGGATTTGATGTCCTGCATCTGCTTGAGCAGGTAGCGCTCACCCTGGCCGGCCAGTTTGGGGAAATTGGCCAGCGCGCTGTTGCCATCGACGCCATGACAGGCCCCGCAAACCACCGCCTTGGCTTGCCCTGCGGCCGGGTCACCCGCCGCCTGGGCAGCCCCGACCAGGCCCAGCGCCAGCAGCAGACTCACTATTGTCTTGTTCATCAGCTCATCCAAACGGCTAAGAGAAGTGTTGTGAACCGGGGCGTTCCGCCCGCCATGTCATGCATGGCAGTGCGAAAATACTCAAGCCGCGCGTTTCTGCACGAACCTTGGGGCGGTATGGGCGGATGCAAACGCGACGATTAGCACGTTCCTCCACTCCGGCACCCTAACAGCCTGGTTATCCACTCGGCACCCGCCATGATTGCCCAGCAAGGCAGGCGCGATAATGACCGGCATCAATTCCCGGTGCAGATTACCGTTCAATTCGCCCGCCCAACTGACAACAAAATAGAAATGCCAGGCATAAAAAAACCGCGCCAGGCGCGGTTTCTTCGATGGGACGTGGATCAGGCCTTGCAGCTGGCCGGTGCCCAGTCGCCCATGTCCGGGTTGTTGCACACGTCGCTGACCAGCGTACGGCCACGGCTGGCCACCTGCTGGCTTTCCTTCTGCTTGGCCTGGGCCTTCTGCAGCGATTGCTCGGTGGTGATCACTTCCTTGGTGACCTTGGCAGTTGGCTTCGGCTGCTTGGCAGTGGCCACCTTGGTCACTTCCTTGCGCTCGACACCCACAGTCTGCAGGTCTTTCTCGTAAGCCTGGGTGTAGGTGTTGACGTTCTCGCCGGTGCGGCCGTCGACCTTGGCCAGCAGCGCGTTGGTCTCGTTCAGGCCGCTGACGATCTCGGCCAGGCGCTTGCGGCCATCGGCGTCGCTGATCTTGTTGGCTTTGCGATCAGCGCGCAGCTGGGTGAACGCCTGCTGATAGCAGCTCTGCGCAGCGCTGGCGTAGCGGATGTTGCGGTCGATGTTCTGGTTGTTGGTGTCGATGTCGGTAGCGTAGGAGGCCAGGCGTGCATTGTCGTCGCTGATCTGCTGCTGACGCTGGTTGTAGTACGCCAGGGCGCCACCGGCCAGGGCGCCACCGGCAGCACCGATGGCGGCATTGCGGCCACGCTTCTCGTCATCGACCAGAGCACCACCGATGGCGCCCATCAGGCCGCCGGTAACGGCGCCGATGGCCACGCTGCGGCTCATCGCTTCGTCGGAGCTGCGCAGCTGGGTGACCGGCTCGTAGCACTGCGGGAAGTATTCGGCCTTGGTGGTCGAGGCGACCTGAGAACTTGGCGAACCGGCGCAGCCGACCAGCAACACGCTGGTGCAGGTGACGGCAGAAAGCAGCGCAGTGCGTATCGAGGAAAAAGCGGGAGCCTTGTTGAAAGTTTGCATCGTCGTCGATCTCGTACTTGAGTGAGCGTTTATTCCATTCAGGCGGGGCCGGGTGACACCACCTGCGTTGTCACGGCTAACGCCGTTGATTTGCACAATCGGCACCGGCCGCTCGCCAGTGCCTTTATCCGTAACGGCTGGCAACCCGATCAGGGTGCCAGCAATTGCTTGAGAATCACATCCGCATCCGCCTTGCGGTTCTTGCGGTATTCGCCCACGTGGCGCACGAACAAGGTGGCACGGGTGACCAGGCTCTTGCCCAGTACCGGTTTGCGCGCCAGCTCTTCCTTGGTGCGCTGGAACTGCGCCTGGATCACCGCATCGCTGTAGCGCGTGCCGTTGGCCAGGTTGTCGATGTAAATCGCCAGAGCACCGTCCAGAGCGCTCTGCCCATTGGCCATGGCCGCTTCGAACAGTTTCGCCGAGGCTTCGTCCTTGGCGCTGCGAGCCTCGTCACGGCTCTTGCGAAGATTGGTCAGGCGAATGTTGTAGTTGTTGATCGTTTCGGCCACCAGGGCTGCCGACTGAATCAGGTTGCCGGCGGCATCCTCACGCTGCTTGGCGATCAGCGAGACGCTGCGCTTGAGCTCCTCGTTGACGATCCCCAGGCGATCGCGCAGCTGCGGATCGTCGCTGTTGGCGATCAGCCCATCGAGCAGTTTGGTGGCGTCCTGGTCTTCGTCGATCTCATCGGTAAGCGTGCTGACTCGTCCTTCGTCCTTCCATTGCGCAAACAGTTCCTTGTATCGCGAACGCGGCGCAGAAAGCGCACCGATGGCCACCCGAAAACCGGTGGTCTCGTTGCGCTGCTCGGTGCCGTCGGCCGCGAACAGCGGGTACTCGCGACGCATGCCGGTGAACAGGGTCATCTCACCTTCCAGGTAATTGCCGCCCTTGACCACGAAACCGCCATAAGTGCCCTGACGGCGCCCGGCGTGCACCAGCTGAAAGGATTCCTGGACCATTTCCGCGGCGTTGCCGATGACGTCAAACAGGCCGACCGGGTTGGGCTTCTTCAGGCCGATGGGCAGCAGCCGCGCATTCTGTCCGGTGCCGCCGGCGACCTGGTTGAAGACTGCCCAGTCGCCCAGCGGGCCGTCACTCTCGCTGCCCTCCACCGGGCGCGGGAACAGCCGCGCTTCCAGCTGCTGGCGGCTTACCGCGTGACCACCGCGGGCCGCGTATTCCCATTCCACTTCGGTGGGCAGGCGCACGAAGGCCTGACCGCCGTCTTCACCCTTACCAGTGCGCCCGCTGATCGGCAGCAGGTCGCGATGGTGTTTCAGCAGCCAGGCGCTATACACCGCGGCGAAACGCTCGGCGTCGAAACGCGACAGGTTGACCTTGGGCAACCGCGCGGCCATCCCGGACGCCGCCTCGCAGGCCGGCGGCTCGCCCTCGCCAGCCAGGGACGGCGCCTGGGCCATCACCAGGTCGTACTGGCGCTGGGTTACTTCGTATTTGCCGATGAAGTACAGCATCGGTTTGAGCGGCGTCACCCCATCGGCCTTGGGCAGTTCGCCGCGCACTTTGGCCTGCCAGTCCTTGGACAGATCACTGAGGGTGAACTGGCCGTTGATGTAATCGCGCCGGTAACCGGAAATGAAGGATTGCTGATAGCCGGGCTCACCCTCGCTGAACGGGTAACCGAGGGTCACTTCGTGATCGTCCAGCGCGCCTTTGGCCAGCACGTAGACGTAACGGAACACCATTTGCCCGTCGCAAGGCAGCGGCAGGCTGACGTCACCGGCCAGCGGCTTGGGGTTGTAGAGCGGATCGGCATCGGGCTCGGCCCAGGCAGCGCCGGCCAGGCACGAGAGAACCAGGGTGGCGCTGAGCACCTTATACATGACGCAATCCTTCCGAGGCTTCCAGGTGAGCCGCCCGCCAGCCACCGGCAGCGGCGGCGAGCATGCAGCACAGCAGAGTAGCCATCGCTGCGAGCAGATAATGGGAGAGCAACAGTCGGCAAGCATATTCGCCCGGCGCCGACTGGAACAACAGGTTCAGCCCGCTGGCGGCCAAGCCGTATAGCAGCGCCGAGAGCGCCAGGGCGGCGATGCCGGTATACAGCGCCTGCAGCACCACGAACGCGACCAGCGCCACGGCCGGGAAACCCAGCAGCCGCAGCACCGCCAGCTCATGGCGTTTGCGCGCCACCGCGCCAAGGGTGCCGGCGGCCAACGCGGCGAAGGCGCCGGTCAGGGACAGGCAGGCCACCGACCAGAACACCCACGCCAGATTACGGCTCAACGCCCGCACCTGAGCGACCGCCTCAGCCTGGGTAGCTACCGCCTGGTGCGACTGCTGGAAGTACTGGCGCAGGCTTTCCACGCCATCCAGATCCCGGGCGTACAGGCGGAAACTCGGGTAGATGCGCTCGCGCTGCGCGCCCGGTTGCTCGCCCGGCCAGCCAAATGCCGGAACCGCCAGGCCGTCACGATAATCCTCGGCGGCCTCCAGCAGGCTCAGGGAGGCAAACAGCGCATCCCGGGAAAAGGTCGTCACCGGCAGCACGGCCTGCACCCGCAGGCTGACCTGGGCCACTTGCGGCTGACTGGCCACGCTTCGTCCGAAATTCGCCGGCAGGTCATCACCTGCTGCCACGCCGAGCTTTTCCGCTGCGCTCTGGCTGAGCAGCACGGCATGTTCATCTGCAGGCGCCGGCCGGCCATCGAGCAGCGGATCGCCGTTCGCAGTTGGCAGCATTTCCACGGTGAGTATCTGCGCCGGGCCCTGCAGGTCGGCGGTCGCGGCGATCTGCCGGGTACGCGGAATCACGAAGCCGACATCCGGGCGCAAAGCCAGTGCCTCGATGCTCTGCAAATTGAAGCGGGCGCCGCCCAGAGGGATGATTTCGCGCACCGCCGGGTCGCGTTCCAGGCGCTCGGTCAAGGTGGTGACCAGGCCGAACTTGAGGCCGAACAGCACCAGCAGCGGCGCAATGACCGCGACCAGAGCGAGGATCGCGCACCAGGATAGCCGCGCGTCGCAACGATAGTCCTGCCAGGCCAGACGGGCGAACAGCGCCAGGCGCATCAGCCGCACTCCGCCAGCCGCGCGACCACCAGCCCGTCACCCTGGGGCTCGACCTGCAGTTGCATCGGCGTCAGGTCGTAGCGTGCGGCCAGCGCCTGATCGTGAGTGGAAATCACCAGGCATAGATCTCGGGCAGCGGCCTGCTCGACCAGCAACTGCATGACCCGCTCGGCGTTCAGTGGATCGAGCGATGCAGTCGGCTCGTCAGCGAGCACGATGGCCGGTTGATGGGCCAGCGCCCGGGCGATGCTCACTCGCTGGCGCTGGCCGACCGACAGGCGCCCCGGCTGGCGGTCGAGCAGATCGGCGATGCCCAATTGCTCGGCCAGTTGCTCGACGGCATTGCCCAGCGGCAGACCGAGCAGCTCGCGAGGCAGCTGGATGTTGCCGCGCACGCTGAGAAAGCCGAGCAACCCGCCGGTCTGCAGCACATAGCCAAAGGCTCGGGCGCGCAGTGCGGCCAGTTGGTCATGCCGGCCCTGGCGCCACAGCTCGGCGAGGTCGAGCGACTGCGCGCCGTCGTCCCAGCACTGGACGCCGCCCGGGTCGGGCGATAGCACCAGGGCCAGCAGGTCGAGCAACGTGCTCTTGCCACTGCCGCTGGTGCCGATCAAGGCGATGCGTCGTCCGGCGCGCAGCTGCAGCACCGGGATTTCCAGGCGATAGCGCTGCCCGTCGACACCGCGGGTCTTGCTGATCGCCTCGAGGCTGAGCATCAGGGCAACGTCGACAAGGGCACGCGGTACAGCGCGTCGCCAGGCGCGGCATCGCCGAAGCGAACCCAGTTGGCGGTGTCATTGTGGAAGGTTTCGTAGAGGCGGATCTTGGAATCCAGCTCGTCGATGAAATCTTCCTGCTCGGCGACGCTGAGCGACAGCCACAGGTCCTGGCTCATGTTCAGCACCTTGCTGCGGTATGGCAGGCCGTCCAGGTATTCGCCGAGCACGCCGCTCTGCGCCAGGTTGCCGCCCTTGACCAGCGCCGAGGGGTCGCGGCTCATGTGCGCACTGGCGCTGGCGATTTCCTGGAAGAAATCCTTCGGCGAGCTCTGCGTACGCCGCGCCGCGTCAACCACCATGCGCAGCGACTGTTGCAGGTCGTTGAGCTGCAATTTGGTGAGCAGCACGCAGACTTGGAAGGCCGGCAGCGCCGGGTCGGTAATGTCGCGATCGCTGGTCCAGGCGGTGACCACCTGGGGCGCGCGGGCCTGGCTCTGGTGGCCGAGGAAATCCATATGCATGGCGTAACCGACCGCCGCCGACTTGTCAGCGATGCTCGAACCACCTTTGGGTTCGGGCAGGCTGCTGTCGGTGCGCACCTTGTGCACCAGGTCGGCGAAGGCGTTGCCGATCTGCGACACGCTCTGCCCGAAAGCGTTGACGTCGCCGCCAGCTACCGGCACGTAAAGGTCGCCGATGCGCGGGTTGGGGTCGGCGGTCAGGCTGCGGTATTGCTGCTCGGCGAAGCCATGGTTGCGCTTGCCGGCCGGGGTTTTCAGGTGCAGGGCGTAGATCTTGATCTGCTTGCGCAGGGCGGCCTCGCGCACTTCGGCCTCGTTCATCTGGGTCAGGCCCAGCGGGTCGCTCTTGCGCAGCGCGCCGGCATCGCTGACCAGCAGGATCAGACGGCCGCCGTAGCCATTCCAGTCCATGCCGTCGACCGCCTGCATGACGCCGGCGAAGGCGTCTTCGTTGAAGTCGTGGCTGGACACGTCGGTGGCCTTGATCTGCTGCGCCAGTTGCAGGAAGCGCTCGGGATCGCGGCCCTGCTCCAGGCTGACCAGGGTCTTGGCGGTGTACTCCAGGCCCGGGGTCTTGCTGGTGTTGCTGCGGAAGCCGACCATGCCGAAGCTGACGCTGTCCAGGTCGCCGCGCTTGGCGATCTGCCCCTGCAGCTCGTGCACCACGTCGCGCACGCGGTCGATGTAGGGCTGCATCGACACCGAAGTGTCGACCACCAGCACGATGGCCGTCCTGAAGCCTTCCGGCATCGCCGCTGGCGTGCTGTCGGCCCCGCCTTGCGGGGCGCTGCCCGGGTCGATGGAGGCGACGTTGAGCAGTTGCAGCGGCTGGCCGTTGGCGTCGAAGGTTTCCTCGGAGTCGAAGATCGGCAGCAGGTAGAACTGATCCTGGGGCACGGCGCTGCCGCCTGGCTCGACCGCCACCACGTTGTGGCCGGTACCCTTGAGCGCCTCGCGCAGCGCTTTGCGAGCCCGCGCCGGCTCGGCCAGCAGTTGCTCCAGGGCCGAGGCATCGCGCACGAACATCACCGGCGAACGGCCGGAGCGTTCGGTGAACTTGAGCACCAGGCTCTGCTTCCAGTCGCTGACCGCATTGGCCGGCAGCCAACCGTCACGGCGGCCATCGGTGGACGCGCCGATCTGCAGCCATGGCTGGCCGTCGATGTCCTGGCGGGCGTAGACGTAGAACACCGAGAACGCCGGCATGTCCTTGCCACCGCTGCTGCCAGCCGCATCGGCCAGCTTGGCGCCCGGCTTGGTCAGCACGCGCTGGAACAGGGTTTTCTTGCCGGGCATCAGCAGCGGGCGATCACCGCCGTCACTGTTGGCCGCCGCCGAGATCGGCCCGGCCTCGCCGCTGGGCTGGGCCAGTGCCTGGGACTGGGACTGGGCCTGCGACTGGCTCTGTGCCGGCTGGCCGGCCACCGGCGGCGGCGCAGGCCCCGCTGCATCCGAGCCGAACAGCCAGTAGCCGCAACCGGCCAGCACCAGCACGCCCGCCAGGGAGGCGCCGAGAATCAGCGGCTTCCTGCTGGCGCCGGCATTGCCCTGGCGTACAGAAGCGGCCAGCGGCGACGGCTGCGGGCGCGGCGCTGCCATGGGCTCGGCGGCGGGTGCATGGGTGGGGATGTCCACGGTCACCGGCGCCAAGGGCGGCGGGCTGATGTCGCTGGTTTTTTCGGCCCCTGGCAGCACCAGCGGCTGGAACAGCGTGGCATCGTCGGTCGGCGAATCGAGGCGATCCAGGGCAGCGATCAGCTCGGCGGCGTCGGCGAAACGTGCACTGGGATCCTTGGCCAGCAGGCGCTCGAGGATCGGCTGGTAGCGGCCATGCACCATGGGCAGCGCCGGCAGCGGCTCGGTCAGGTGCGCCAGGGCTGTGGACAATGAATCGCTGCCGGTATAGGGCAGCTTGCCGGTGAGAATTTCATAGAGCACCACGCCTAGGGCGTAGAGGTCGGCACGGCCATCGATGTCCAGGCCGCGGGCCTGCTCGGGGCTCATGTAGCTGGGCGTGCCGACGGCGAAGCCGGCCTGGGTGAACTGGGTGCGATCGTCCAGCGCCTTGGCGATACCGAAGTCGCTGAGCACCGCGGTGCCGTCGGCGCGAAACAGGATGTTGGCCGGCTTCACGTCACGGTGCACCATGCCCTGAGCGTGGGCATACCCCAAGGCCGAGGCGATCTGGCGAATCCACACCAGCCCCTGGTCGATGCTCAGCCCCGCGGCGATGCGCTCCTTGAGCGTGCCGTTGGGCAGGTATTCCATGGCCATGTAATAGAGGCTGCCGACATTGCCGATGTCGTGGATGGTCACGGTATTGGGGTGCGACAGCCGCGCCAGGGTCCTGCCCTCGCGCAGGAAGCGCTCGCAGAAGGTCGGGTCGGCGGCCAGCGAGGCGGCCATCACCTTGAGCGCTACCTTGCGGTCGAGGGAGCGCTGGGTCGCCAGGTAGACCACGGCCATCGCGCCATCGCCCAGCTCGCGTTCGATGTCGTAACCCGGTATTTGCATGTCCATGCTGTCTGGTCTTCCGAGGCCACCCCGGGAGCCCCGGGTGCGGCGGATGTCTGGATGGTGAGTTGAGCAAGCGCCGTGACGGCCTAGCAGGCTGCTACGCGGCCTTGATCACCACGGCGGTAATATTATCCGGCGCGCCCCGGGTCAAGCCAAGGTGCACCAGGCTGCGCACCATCTGGTAGGGGTCTTCGTGGCCCAGCACCTCACGCAGTTCATGATCCTCGACCGTCTTGTTCAGGCCGTCGCTGCACAGCAGGAAGGTGTCGCCGGGGCGCACCTCCAGCGCCGCGGTTTCCAGCTCCAGCTCGTCCTGCACGCCGAGGGCGCGGGTGACGATGTTGCCCATGGGGTGGCTGCGCGCGGCTTCGTCGTCAAGCAGGCCGCTGTCGACCAGTTCCTGCACGTAGCTGTGGTCGCGGCTGATCGGCTGCAGGTCGCCATTGCGCAGCCGGTACAGGCGGCTGTCGCCGGCCCACAGGCAGAGCGCCTCGGCGCCCCGGGCGGCGAGCACCACCACGGTACTGCCCATGGTCGCGCCCCCCCGTTTCTCGGCTTCGACGCGAACCTGCCCGTTGACGTGATCCAGGGTATCGATGATCGCCCCGCGGTAGGTGTCGAGCACCGCACTGGGCGGCAGGGCGCGCAGGCTGTCGATGATCAGGCTGCTGACGAAGTCGCCGCTGGCATGCCCGCCCATGCCGTCGGCGACGGCCCACAGGCCGTTGTCCGGGGCATCCAGGCAGGCGTCCTCGTTGATCTTGCGCACCATGCCGACATGGCTATGGCTGGCCGAGTGGTAGCGCGTCACGCTCGACGGGCTCATGGCTGACCTCCTGCAGACTCGCTGAGCAGGCGGCAGAACGCCTGGGCCGGCGGCAACCCGGTGAAGCGCACCAGCCCCGGCGCCACGCGCTCAGAGCCATGGCCCCACCATAGGCTGGCGCCGTTCCAGGCCTGCTGCATCAGGGCCAGGCCGCGATCCTGGGGGGTGTCCACCGGCCAGATCGTCGCGCCGCTGGCATCCCGGCGCTGTTCGCTGCTGGTTGCCGGCAGCGGGCTGCCGAGGGCTTCGACGCTGCGCTCGAACGCCTCGGCATCGGCGCCCTCGTCGAGGGTCGACAGCAACAGGCCTTCGGCGCGCTCGAACCAGTCGTCACGGCTGCTGACCAGTTGGCCGATATCGGCATCGACCGGCAGCGGCAGGGCGATGGTCAGCGGAAAATAGCGACCGACCCGATCGACGCTGGGCATCATCACCCCACATACCGCGTCCGGGCCGAGCAAGCCGGGCGCCACGGCGAAGCGCCACAGCGGGCTGACCAGATAGGCGTCCAGCCAGGCTTCGCCGAGGGTCTGCCGGCTGGCTGCCAGGCCCGCCGCCAGCCAGGCATCCCAGGCCTCGATGAACGCCGGGCTCAGGCCGCGATGAATGAAATCTCCCCGTACGGCCAACTTGCCGTAGAAACCTGGTGTACTCACAGACGCTCCGGCAGGCTGAAACCGCTGACCACCTGGCGGCGGAATGGATTGAACGCGCTGCTGGCGCGCAGCTCGCTGGAAATACTGGCGTTGTCCACCCGCATGCGCAGGGTGAAGCGATCCGGCGAATTGCCCTGGGCCAGATCCGACTGGTCGAGCAGGCGGAACCACGCCCACGGCCCTTCCAGAGTGATGCCCGAGCGACCGGTGACCGATGCCGGCGAGATGTTCAGGCGTACCACGCCAGTGCCGTTGGCGCTCGGCCACTGCATGGCCACCGGGCGTGCCGGGCCATGGTCGTAGCTGAACTGCTGGCCGTCGAGGTCGAGCTGGAACTGCTCGATGGCGGAATCCATGGCCACCGGGCGCAGTTCGAAACGCACCATCGGCTGGGTACCCCCGGAGCGGAAGAACGCCTCACGAATGCTCGCTGCGCGCTGGAAGGTCTGCAGTACACCACTGCCGATGCCGAGCTTCTGCGCGGCGCCGGGCTGCCAGCGCCAGGTGCTGGCGGAGGTATCGACATAGGGTTGCAGGTAGCGACGGAAATAGCTGTCGAGCACCCCGCCCTGGCCGAAGAAGTGACCGAAGTCGTCCAGGGTCGCGTCACGGCTGCTGCTGCGATCCAGCGGATAACGCCCAGCCAGGGACTGGCGGTAGACGCTGACCACCTCGCTCATCCAGGCAGCGTTCAGCTGGTTGCGGATACCCCCCATCATAGTGCCCGTGGTGGAACCCACGACCGACTTCAGGAAGCCCTGCACCACCGGCGGCTGACGCTCGGCGCTCAGGCGTACCTGGTCGGCGGCCGCGGTGGTCTGGTTGCGCGACTCGCCCAGCAGCGCATCGCCACTGGCACCGCTCATGGCGCTGACCTGCACGTACAGCGCGTTGAGGTCCTGCAGCAGCGCATCGATGGCCGGCGGCTGGCCGTCAGCGTCCTCGACCAGGCCGTTGAGCTCGGCGAAGTGCGCGGTGATCGGATCCATCTCGGTGGCCAGCACCTGGGCCGCGCCCTCTTCCGACTGCCCGACCAGCGAACCGAGCTGCTGCTTGAGACGGTCGACGGTATCGCCACCACGCTCCTTGAGCTTCTCGGCGACCAGGCGCTCCTCCTTCTGCAGGTCGGTTTCCTTGGCCACTGCCTGCAGCAGCTTCTTGAGCGGCGAAGTCGGGCCGGACAGCACGCGCAGCACGTCGGCGGCCTGGGCGACGCTGGTCACCGGCACGAAGTCGAGGTCGGCGAGCAGCGCATCCCACTGGCGCATGTAGTCCTGCACATAGAGGCGGCGCACTTCCAGGGCCAGGGCGGCGGCGTTCTGACCATCGTCCAGGCTGCGGCCGAGCACCCACTGCTCCTCGGCCAGCGTACCGGCCTGGCTGGCGCTGCCGACCAGGAAGGCTTCACGGTAACCGCGCTGGGTGTAGAAGCCGCTGAGCGGCTCGTTCAGCGGCTTGCCGCTCTTGCGGGTGAAGACCAGCGCGGCGTCACGCCCGGCCGCTTCGCTGATGCGAAAGTCGGGGATGCCATCGGGCAGCTTCTGGCGCTTGACCCGGTCGTAGGCGCGCTGGGCGACGGACAGGCGCTGTAATTGGCGGCGCACGTCCTCGATCAGGTGCTCGTCGAGGCGCACCACCGGCGGCTGGCGGTCATACAGCGCCGCCAGGTGCGCGTTGAGCGCTTCACGCTGCTCGGGCAGCAGGTCGCGCGGCAGGCTGCGGTCCCAGTCCAGGGCGATCCAGGCCTTGATGAAGTCGGCGTCGTAGCGTTCGGCTTCACCGAGCATCAGGTAGGCCTTGAGCCCTTCGTAGAGGAAGTCCGAATTGCCGCCGGTGCGCAGTTGCTCTTCCAGGCGCGCCAGCACCCGCGGCGCCATGACCGCGATGAGCAGCTTGCGGTAGACACTGGAGGCCTCGCTGTCGAGCATGTCGCCCTGGTACAGGCCGAAGCCCTCGGCCCAACTCGGCGCATCGCCACTGACGTTGCGGATGGCATTGAGCAGCGGCTGCACCGCCAGCACCTCGCGCTGCGCCGGGCTGAGCGCCTGCAGCTCGCCCCGCAGCGGCTGCACGCGGGCATCCACGGCGGCGATGTAGGCCTGGTTGGCGCGGAAGCTGGCGAACCAGACGGCGGCGGTACCGAGCACCAGCACCACGGTCGCGGCGATCACCCCGCGGGCCAGCCAGCGCTTCTGCCGCTCGACCTTGGGGTTGGCGCCGACCAGGCCACGCTCGCCGAACACCACGTCACGCAGCAGGCGTTCGATGAAATAGCTGCGCCCGGTGCCAGTCTGGCGCGCCAGGTGCTGACGATCCAGGCTCATGCTCTGGGCCATGGCGCCGATCAGCCGGTCGATGGGGCTGCCTTCCTGGGTGCCGCTGGTCAGGTACACCCCGCGCAGCAGCACTCGCTCCTCGTACGGGTTGGGTTTGAACACACCATCGAGGAAACCGGCCAGCGCTTCGCGCAGCGCCGCGAACTGCTGCGGGAAGCCGTAGATCAGGTCGCGCCGCGCCGGATCGCGCTCCTGCTGCAAGCGCTCGACCAGCCGCTCGTTGAGGCGCGCCTCCAGCGCGTCGAACTCGCTGCGCAACACCTGCAGCGGGCCTTCGGCACTCTTGCCGTCGTCCAGGGTAAAGGTCATGCCCCAGACCTGGGCGCGCTCTTCCTTGCTCAGGCCCTCGAAGAACTCCATGAAGCCGGGCACCAGGTCCAGCTTGGTGAGCATCACATAGACCGGGAAACGTACGCCGAGCTGGGTATACAGCTCTTGGACCCGGGAACGGATGGCCACCGCGTGGGCCGCGCGCTCGCTTTCGCTGCCGAGCAGCAGGTCGGACAGGCTGATGGCCACGAAGGCGCCATCGATAGGGCGGCGCGAACGCTGCTTCTTCAGCAGGTCGAGAAAGCCCAGCCAGGCGGCTTTGTCGACCGCGGCGTGGCTGTCCTGGGTGGTATAGCGCCCGGCGGTGTCGAGCAAGACGGCCTCGTCGGCGAACCACCAATCGCAATTGCGGGTTCCGCCCACGCCGCGCACGGCACCGGCGCCCATCTGCTCGGCAAGCGGGAAACGCAACCCGGAGTTGGCCAGGGCGGTGGTCTTGCCGGAACCGGGCGGGCCGATGATCACGTACCACGGCAGTTCGTAGAGATTGCGCCGCTCGCCCCCGCCCAGCTTGGCGCGTTTGAGCAGGCCCAGGGCCTCGTCCATGCGCTCGCGCAGGGTGGCCAGCTCCTCGGCGGTGGCCACGCTGGTGGGGTCCGGCGCCACTTCGACGAGCCCCTGCATGACCTTGGCGGCATTGCGCCGTGCCTGGATAATGCGCATCACCCGCCAGGCTGCCCAAGCGGCGAACAGCAGGATGATCAGCGTCCAGCGCGCGGTGCTGCTCGCCAGTGGCTCGAAACCGCCGATGGCGATCAACGGGCCGATGAACCAGATCACCAGTGCCAGCGCGACCAGGCCCAGCACCGGCATGACCCAACGGGCCATGAAACCGAAAAACGCCTTCACTCGACGCCCTCCGCAAAAACTGTGATTTCCACCCGGCGGTTGCGCGCGCGGCCCTCTGCCGTGTCGTTGGAGGCCACCGCCTCGGTATCGCTGCGCCCTTCGGCGCGGAAGCGCGCGGGCTGGCCGGTCTTGGCCACCAGCACGTCCATCACCTGCTGGGCGCGGTCCTGCGATAGCTTCCAGTTGGACGGGTAACGCAGCGTGGCGATGGGCCGGTTGTCGCTGTGGCCGGTGACCAGCACCTGGCCGTTGACCTTGCGGATCGCCTCGGCGATGCGCAGCAGCAGCGGCTGGAAGTCATCGGCGATGGTCGCACTGCCGGAGGCGAACAGCTGGTCGCCGCGGATGGTCACTACCGAGCGGTCGACGGCATCTTCCACCGCCACCTTCTGGGCGCGAATCTCCTCGGCCAGGAAACCGGCCAGGCGTGGTCGCTCGACGATGCGCGGTTGTTGCGCTGGGCGGTCGATGGTCTGCACCGGCACGTCGCCCAGGGCATGCAGGTTGCGGAACACCGGCTCGGCCTCGGCGGCCAGTTTCATGCGCAGGCCGAACAGCAGCACCAGCAGGATTGCCAGGCCGATGGCCACGGCCACCCAGGGCGGCAGGAACTGGCGCAGACGATCACGGGCGACCACCAGGCCGCGCCAGTGCGGCGACAGCTCGCGCTCGATCTCGCCACGGGTGCTGCGGATGGTCGCCGCCACTCGCTCGCGCAAGGCGTCGAGCTGGCTGCGGCCGTCCTGCATGACCCGATAGCGACCTTCCATGCCAAGGCTGATGCACAGGTACAGGAGCTCCAGCAGGTTGAGGCGTTGGCGGGGGTTCTGCAGGCAGTGGTCGAGCAGCTGGAACACCTTCTCGCCGCCCCACGCCTCGTTGTGCAGGGTGATCAACAGGCTCTGCTTGCTCCACTCGCTGCTGCTGCCCCAGGGCGTGCTCATCACCGCTTCGTCCAACGCGGTGCACAGCACGTAGCGCGCCAGCATCACTTCGTCCTGGGCCACGCCGGCGGCGCGGGCCTTGTCCTCGAACTGGCGCAGGTAGCCGAGCAGCTGGGCGCGCAGGCTGGCCGGCGCGGGATGGGAAATGGTGCTGCGCAGGCGCGTCAGCAGCGCCAGCATGGGGCCGGCCGCCGCTTCGATAGGGTTCAGGCCCAGGCCACGGGCGGCCAGCGGCGGCGCGCTGGGCATCTGTGGCGGTGGCGAACCGGCGGGAGCCGGGCGCGCCGGCTCAGCCGCGCGGCCACCAGGGCGTGGCATGATCATGGTGCGGTCGTTAGCCGGGTCGCTGCCCTTGCCGGGCTGGCCGGGCAAGGCGCCAAATGGATCGTCGATGGTCATCGCGCGTCAGCCTCGGATGGCCCAGAAGGCCAGATTCAGGCCCGGGAACTGGCCTGCGATATGGAAAGCGAAACCGCCGGAGTGGATCAGCTGTTTCCAGTGATCGCTGCCCCGGTCCAGTTCGAAGTAGTTGGAACCCGCGTGGTACGGCAGTTGGCGCGGCGCCACCGGCAGCGGCAGCAGGCCGATACCCGGCAGCTGCAGGTTGACCAGATCGCGGATGTGCTCCACCGAGCCAATCTTCGCCTGCTGCGGGAAATGCCCGCGCAGGCTTTCGCCCGGCACATCGGCGCGCACCACGAGGATGAAGCTGGCCGAATCGAGCAGCGATTTGTCGGCGAGCATCGCCACGTGCACGCCGTAGGATTTCTCGATGATCGGAATCGGGATCGCGCGGCTGTCGATGACCATCGACAGTGCCTGACGCAGCGCCAGCATCACCGGAGCGAAGGTGGTGGTCAGGTCGTCGTGTTCGTATACCGGGTACTCACCCGGCCGGCGCTCGGCGGCGGTGAAGGTCGAGAACTCACCGGCCAGCGCCACCAGTTCGCGGTACAGCACTTCCGGGTGCAGCGGGGCGATGCGCGCCAGGTGGGCAACCAGCGGCTGGGCGCGGTTGACCAGTTGCAGCAGCAGGAAATCGGCAATTTCCGAGGCACCGCCTGCACCGGAGGCGACCACCCGCCCGGCCAGGGCTTCACCGCGCTGGTGCAGCAGGCCGAGCAGTTCGTTGCGAAAGCCGGACAGCGGCCGCGAGGCGCTGACGTCGAGCAGCGGCGGGATGTAGCTGTCGTCGAGCAGCAGGCTGCGATCCTCGCGCTTCTCCACCACGCGCACCACGCCGACGGCGGCATGCTCGTCGAGGCCGTCACGCTCGGTGATCAGGCGAAGCGCCAGGGAACCAATGGCCACCGGCGCGCGGCTTTCCAGCGAGGAATTGTCGTCACGCACTTCGTGCACGCTGCTCAGGTAGCGCGCCGAGCCAAGCGGCTCGCCAGCCTCCACGGTGTCGCGCAGGCCGGCACGGCGCAGCGGCAGGGCCAGGTAGACAATGCCGTCGCGCAGGTTCTCATCGATGTTCAAGGGCGCTGGCGCAGCGTCGTTCTCGGGAATGTTGAACGGCGTGCCGTCCGGCAGCAGGCCGCGCGCCGAGAGGATCGCCAGCTTGCCCTGGGCAAGCAGGGCGCTGTCGATCAGCAATTGGGAAAAGCCCCAGGCGCCGGGCTGCACGGCATGATTGCGGCTTTCGACCAAGGTTTCGATGTAGCGATCCTGCTGCTGGAAGTGCTGCGGCCGCAGGAACATCCCCTCCGACCAAACCACACGATTGTTCCAGGACATGAACGGGTCTCCAGTCACTCAAGAGGGGTCAGCGGCGCGGCGCTGATGGCATAGGCGTCCAGCTGCAGGCGCAGGGCGCTTGCCTGATGGGCAGGAATTTCGATGACCTGGCGCCAGATCGAACGGTCGAGGGCGCGGTAGGCCACCACCACGCCGAGGTGGCGGGTGGCATCGTCGAGGGTCAGTGACTTGCGCTGGGTTTCGCCAGGGCGCACCACGAAACGCTCGGTCTCGATCAGCTCGCTCGCCAGGGTGGCGTCGGCACGGTCGACCAGCGAGAAGAAGTCGGCACGGGAAAAGGTCGAGGCATTGCGCAGCTGGTAGATCTGCACCCAGACCGGCGAGGCCGCGCTGTCGAGCGCCGGGTTGAGGTCGCGGCTGGCCTGTAGCTGCAGCTCGACGGTGGTGGGCGCTGGCTCCTTCGGCCCCGACGCGCAGGCGCCGAGCAGCAGAAAGACCAGCAGTGTCAGAATCCTTGGCATAACGCTTCCTCGATGGTTACCGCTGGCCCGCCACGACGCGGCAGGCCACAGGGCCTCAACGGCCTCGCAATCTCGCAATATGTTCTTCGTAGGCACGGCTGAATTCACGGCCGAACAGCTCCTGGAAACCGTCCTCGGCCTCCTGGGAGATGGTCGCGTACAGCTCGGTGAACAACTCCCAGTAATGCGCCCGCCGGCCATTGGGCAGCAGTGCCGAGAGCCCGCTCGGCTTGTTCAGACGCCCTTCCAGCTCACGCGGTTCAAAGCGCGCGAGCAAATATTTGATGGCTGCCTGCACGCCCGCCATCAGCGCCAGCTGGTGGGCGCGCAGGTCGTCGAAGCTCTCGCCCACCGCCTGGTCCGGCGCCATGAACGCCTGGTTGTCGTGGCGCAGCAACATGAGCAGCGCTTCGTCGACGTTGGGCGCAAATTTCAGCGGGTTGTTCTGCACCGGCTGGATCATGGTCTGCGCCATGCGGAACTCGCCCTTGAGGCTGGCACGGGCGCGCAGCACATCGATCAGCCCCTCGACCATCAGCCGATAGCTGCGGCCGATGGCCTCCATCTGCGCCGCGGCCGCCGCGCGGTCCAGACGCAGGTGCTGCAGGCCGGCGCCGCGCAGAAAGGCTTCCATCAGCTCGCCATCGTCAACGGCAGTCGGCGGTGCAGGTGCAGGTGCAGGTGCAGGCTGGGATGTCGCCACCAGCTCGGCAACCAGCGGCGGTTGAACCGGCTCAACCGGCGGTTGCCCCAAGGTGAACGCCGGGATTTCCACGGCCGGCATCGGCGCCAGGTCGGCAAACGGATCCGGGATCGGCGGCGCCTCGGCTTGCGGCGGTTCGGCGAAAGGGTCCGGAATCTGCAACGCGTCCACCCTGGGCGGCGCGGCAAAGGGATCGGCAATCGGCTGGGGCTTCGCCGCGGCCTGCAAGTCGGCGAACGGGTCCCAGTCTGCCGGGATCACCGAGGACGGCGCTGCTTCAGGCACCACGGCAGGCGCCGGCTGCGTCGGGCGCGGCGGTCGGAAGTCATGCTGCTGGGCCGGCACGTGATCGGACACCGACGGCGCCACGGCCGGCGGCGGGCTGAGAAAATCGAACAGATCCGGCTTGGTATCGAATGGCGAATCGCGGCGCGGCGCCGGGGCGGTCGGCGCAGGATTGACCGGTGGCATTTCCAGTGGCTGGGCAGTGCGGCCGAGCAGCGCCTCAAAGCTGTTGAACGGATCGTCAGCCATGCCGGATGCCGGTGGCGCAGCAGGCGCGACGCTGATCCCACTGATCTGCACGCGGATCTCGTACTCGCCGATCTTCAGCACTTCGCCGTCTTCCAGCGGCTCGCTGCTGCCGCGGCGCAGGCGCGTGCCAGCGTTCTGCAGAATCACGCCGTTGGTGCTGGTATCGGTGATGTAGTAGGTACCGTCGCGGTACTGGATCACGCAGTGCTGGCTGGAGACCAGGCGTTCGGGATCGGGCAGCACCCAGTCGTTGCCGGCGCTGCGCCCGATCTTCAGCTCACCGCGATCGAGCTCGACCTCCGCCCGTTGCCCGGGGGTCAGCTTGTGGTACGTGGTGATGAACAAGCGCAACGGCATTGCGACTCCTTGCAGTGCGGCCGGAAAAACAGAAACGCCATTGACGAGGACAATCGTCAATAGCCAAAGCGCTCTATTTTTTTCCCTTAATCAAGACGGTTCAATGGTCGGACGGGAATAAATTCGAGGCGGTTGTGAGTCACCGCACAGAAGACCGAAATACTGTGCATCACTACAGTTTCTACCGCCTTGCCCTCGCTTGACAATGCTCAAAGGCCGCTCAGAGAATGGCGCCGATCTGCACCGAACCCCGCCTGAATAGTGGCATTTCGCCGCTTTTCGTCATGAGCACGGGCCGCCAGGCTGTTAGGCGGCGAGCGCTCATTCGACCCCTGGGCCTGACATGGAGAGCACCTACGTGGTGGATGTGTCGCACCTGCTCAACCCGGTATCCGACGAGACGCCGCACGGCGAAGACCTCGAATACGACGCCGAATTTCTCGAGCTCGAGCGTCTCGCCCTGGGCCAGCCCGAGCGCCAAATGGGCCAGTCGGTCATCGCTGCCGAGCCGCCGGACTGGCGCCAGGTGCGCGAGCGCGCCAGCGACCTGTTCGTCCGTAGCAAGGACCTGCGCCTGGCCAGCCTGTACCTGCAGAGCGCCATCGCCCTCGAGGGCCTGAATGGCCTGGCCCAGGGCCTGACCCTGGTGCGAGAGCTGCTGACCCAGTATTGGGAAGGCGTCTACCCGCAGCTCGACACCGACGATGACAACGACCCGACCATTCGCATCAACGCGCTCAATGCGCTGAGCGCCGAGCCGGTGATCGTGCTGTTGCGCGAAGCCAGCATCACCCGCTCGCGGGCCTTCGGTGCGGTAAGCATCCGCGCAGCCCTGAATGCCGCCGACCTGCAGCGCTTCGCCAGCGAAACCCTGTCGTCCGAACAACTGCGTGGCGCCTTTCTGGATACCGACGCCGAGCTGCTCAACAGCACCCGCGTAGCCCTTGACGAGGCCGCCGCGGCCCTGGCCGATATCGAAGGTCTGCTCAGCGATCGCGTCGGCTCGGCGCAAAGTGCCAACCTCGAATCCCTCAAGCAGGTGCTGCGCCACACCCGGCAGATCTTCAACGACCAGGCACCGGTGGCCGGCGATGACTCGTCCTACAGCGAAGAGATGCCCACCGACAGCGACGCCGCTGATGACGCGAGCAGTGCGCCACCAGCAGCGCGCCAGGCGCCTGCCGCACCCGGTCGCATCGCCAGCCGCGACGATGTGCTGCGCACCCTCGACCGCCTGCTCGAATATTACGCCCAGCACGAACCTTCCAGCCCGGTCCCGGTCTTACTGACGCGCGCGCAGAAGCTGGTCACCGCGGATTTTGCGGAAATCGTGCGCAATCTGATTCCCGACGGTATGTCGCAGTTCGAAAACCTGCGCGGCCCCGAATACGACTAACGTGCGGCGGATCTTCAGGGAAGCCCCACGCACATAGCTACCGGCCATTGGCCGCAGAAGCCAGTGCCCATGCACAGGAGGAGCAACATGAGTAACACCACCAGCAGCCAGAAATTCATCGCGCGCAACCGCGCCCCGCGGGTGCAGATCGAGTACGACGTGGAGCTGTACGGCGCCGAGAAAAAGGTGCAGTTGCCCTTCGTCATGGGCGTGATGGCCGACCTCGCCGGCAAGCCGGAAGAGCCGTTGGCCGCCGTCGCCGACCGCAAGTTCCTGGAAATCGACGCTGATAACTTCGACTCGCGCCTCAAGGCCATGAAGCCGCGCGCGGCCTTCCACGTGCCCAACGCGCTGACCGGTGAGGGCAACCTGAGCCTGGACATCACCTTCGAGAGCATGGACGACTTCAGCCCGGCGGCCATCGCCCGCAAGGTCGATTCGCTCAACCAGTTGCTCGAAGCGCGCACCCAGCTCGCCAACCTGCTGACCTACATGGACGGCAAGACCGGCGCCGAAGAGCTGATCATCAAGGCGATCAAGGACCCGGCCCTGCTGCAGGCCCTGGCCAGTGCACCCAAGCCCCAAGACAACGAGCCGCAAGCCTAAGAGGACGCCACGATGAGCCAACAGACCCAGGCGTCCGAACAGTCGCTTGCCACCTCCGAACAGACCAGCGAATTCGCCTCGCTGCTGCTGCAGGAATTCAAACCCAAGACCGAGCGTGCCCGTGAAGCGGTGGAAACCGCTGTGCGCACCCTGGCCGAGCATGCCCTGAGCAAGACCGACCTGATCTCCGACGACGCCATCAAGTCGGTGGAATCGATCATCGCCGCGATCGACGCCAAGCTCACCGCTCAGGTAAACCTGATCATGCACCACCCGGACTTCCAGCAGCTGGAAAGCGCCTGGCGTGGCCTGCACTACCTGGTCAACAACACCGAGACCGACGAGCAGCTGAAGATCCGCGTGCTCAACATCTCCAAGCCCGAACTGCACAAGACCCTGAAGAAATTCAAGGGCACCGCCTGGGACCAGAGCCCGATCTTCAAGAAGCTCTACGAAGAGGAATACGGTCAGTTCGGTGGTGAGCCCTATGGCTGCCTGGTGGGCGACTACTACTTCGACCAGTCGCCGCCCGATGTCGAACTGCTAGGCGAAATCGCCAAGATCTCCGCGGCCATGCATTCGCCGTTCATTTCCGCGGCCTCGCCGACGGTCATGGGCATGGGCTCGTGGCAGGAGCTGTCCAATCCGCGCGACCTGACCAAGATCTTCACCACGCCCGAATACGCCGGCTGGCGTTCGCTGCGTGACTCCGAGGATTCGCGCTACATCGGCCTGAGCATGCCGCGCTTCCTGGCGCGTCAGCCTTACGGTGCGAAGACCGATCCGGTCGAAGAGTTCGCCTTCGAGGAAGAAACCGACGGCGCCGACAGCAGCAAGTACACTTGGGCCAACTCGGCGTACGCCATGGCGGTCAACATCAACCGTTCGTTCAAACTGTACGGCTGGTGCTCGCGCATCCGTGGCGTGGAGTCGGGCGGTGAAGTGCCGAACCTGCCGGCGCATACCTTCCCCACTGACGACGGTGGCGTGGACATGAAGTGTCCGACCGAGATCGCCATCTCCGACCGCCGCGAAGCGGAACTGGCGAAGAACGGCTTCATGCCGCTGCTGCACAAGAAGAACACCGACCTGGCCGCCTTCATCGGCGCCCAGTCGCTGCACAAGCCGGCCGAGTACGACGATCCGGACGCCACCGCCAACGCCAACCTGGCCGCGCGCCTGCCGTACCTGTTCGCCACCTGCCGTTTCGCTCACTACCTGAAGTGCATCGTGCGCGACAAGATCGGCTCGTTCAAAGAGCGCGACGAGATGCAGCGCTGGTTGCAGGACTGGATCCTCAACTACGTCGACGGTGACCCGGCGCACTCCACCGAAACCACCAAGGCCCAGCACCCGCTGGCCGAAGCGGAAGTGGTGGTCGAGGAAATCGAGGGCAACCCGGGTTACTACAGCTCCAAGTTCTATCTGCGCCCGCACTACCAGCTCGAAGGGCTGACCGTGTCACTGCGCCTGGTATCCAAACTGCCTTCGGCCAAGGGGGCCTGAGGCTCGTCACTGTGGCGCCCGCATTGGCGGGCGTAGCTGAAACAGAGTGGCAAAAGCCACGAAAGGAGGAATGATGGCTGTTGATATGTTCATCAAGATTGGCGACGTCAAGGGCGAGTCCAAAGACAAGGCCCACGCCGACGAAATCGACGTACTGGCCTGGAGCTGGGGCATGAGCCAGTCCGGTTCCATGCACGTTGGCGGTGGCGGCGGTGCCGGCAAGGTCAATATCCAGGATCTGTCGCTGACCAAGTACGTCGACAAATCCAGCCCCAACCTGATGATGGCCTGCTCCAGCGGCAAGCACTATCCGGAAGCCAAGCTAACCGTCCGCAAGGCCGGCGGCGACTCTCAGGTCGAGTACCTGATCATCACCCTGAAGGAAGTGCTGGTGTCATCCATCAGCACCGGCGGCAGCGGTGGCGAAGATCGCCTGACCGAGAACGTCACCCTGAACTTCGCTCAGGTGCTGGTCGACTACCAGCCGCAGAAAGCCGACGGCGCCAAAGACGGCGGCCCGGTCAAGTACGGCTGGAACATCCGCCAGAACGTCAAGGTGTAACACCACCCGCCTTGCGGGTACACAGCGATGCCCGGCACTGCGCCGGGCATCGCTGGTTCTGACCAGAACGAATTTTCGATGATGCGCTGCTCACTGCCAACGCAGGCGCAGCGCGTCGAAGGATCACCGCACGAACGCGGTGACCGCGCCAGTACAGGGACCGACGATGACTGCCGAACAATACCTGCGTAACGCACAGCTCGACGACGCGCTGAAGGCGCTGCAGGACCAGGTTCGGGCGCAACCCGCCAAGGCCGAATTGCGCGTGTTCCTGTTCCAACTGCTGGCCGTGATGGGCCAATGGAGCCGCGCGCAGAACCAGCTGAAGGTCGCCGGCGAGCTGGATGCTGCCTGCCTGCCGATGGTGCAGACCTACAGCACGGCATTGAACTGCGAAGCCCTGCGCGAGCAGGTGTTCGCCGGCAAGACCACGCCTGTGGTACTCGGCCAGCCGGCCGAATGGGTCGCGCCGCTGATTCTCGCCCTCGAACAGGACGCCCAGGGCAACGCCGCCGCAGCCCAGAGCCTGCGCGACCAGGCCTTCGAAGCCGCTGCCGCGGTGCCGGGCAAGCTCGATGACACCGCCTTCACCTGGCTGGCCGACGCCGACCCGCGCCTTGGCCCGGTGCTGGAGCTGATCGTCAACGGCCGCTACGTCTGGCTGCCCATGGAAAATATCGCCAGCCTCAGCGTCGAAGCACCCAGTGATTTGCGTGACCTGGTCTGGCTGCCGGCCCAGCTGACCCTGACCAATGGCGGCAGCACCGTGGCGCTGATCCCCAGCCGCTACCCGGGTACTCACGCCAGTAGCGACGGCGCGCTGCGCCTGGCCCGCAAGACCGAATGGCAGGACGACGGCGTGCCGCTTGGCCAGCGCCTGCTGGCCTTCGATGGCGGCGACCAGGCGCTGTTCGATCTGCGCACGCTGAGTTTCGAGCACGGGAATGCTGCGGCATGGCCGACCTGAAACGTCAGGAGCGCCTGCAGCCCGCCCTGCTCGATCGTCTGCTCGACGACGACCCGAGCAACCCGGCAGAGAGCGTCGACAAGCGCGTGCTGACCCTCAACCAGCTGCGCGCCTCGGTGCTGCGCGACCTGGCCTGGCTGTTCAACACCATCGCCCCGCTGACCAGCGACGACGAGGCCCTGACCCGGGCCGGCAGTTCGGTGGTCAATTTCGGCCTACCGCCATTGGCCGGGCATAGCGCCTCGAGCATCGACATTCCTGCGGTCGAGCGCCTGCTGACCAAGGCCATCGCCGACTTCGAACCGCGCATCGTGCGCTCGTCGCTGCGCGTGCGCGCCCGCCAGGAGGCCGAGGAAATGAACCACAACTCCCTGAGTTTCGAGATCGAAGGCGATCTCTGGGCCCACCCGATGCCGCTGCGTCTGCTGCTGACCACCGAACTGGATCTGGAAACCGGGCACGTCCAGGTACTGCCCGCCGACGCCTCACGGAGACGCCGATGAACCCGCGCCTGCTCGGTTACTACAATCAGGAGCTGCAGCACATCCGCGAAAGCGCGGAGGAGTTCGCCCGTGAATTCCCGAAGATCGCCAGCCGCCTGAGCCTGTCCGGCGTCGAGTGCGCCGACCCCTACGTGGAGCGCCTGCTAGAAGGTTTCGCCTACCTGACCGCGCGGGTGCAGCTCAAACTCGACGCCGAATACCCGACCTTCACCCACAATCTGCTGGAAATCGCCTATCCGCACTACCTGGCACCGACGCCGTCGATGACCGTGGTGCAGTTGTGCGCCGACCCCAACGAAGGCTCGCTGAGCAGCGGCTTCACCCTGGAGCGCGGCGCTTCATTGCGCGGTGCCCTGGGCAGCGAGGCGCAGACCGCCTGCGAATACCGCACCTGCCAGCCAGTCACCCTGTGGCCGCTGGAGGTCACCCAGGCCAGCTATTTCGGCAACCCGAGTACCCAGCTCGGCCGCCTGGCGGCCAGCGAACCGGGCGCCAAGGCCGCCGTGCGGCTGCGTCTGCGCACCGGTGCCGGGCTGCCGTTCAATGCGCTGGATCTGGATAACCTGACCTTCTTCCTGCATGGTGCCGACGAGCAGCCGTTCCGCCTCTACGAACAACTGATGGGCAACGTCTGCGCACTGTTCGTCCGTGCCGTGGATGGTTCCTGGGTCGAACGCCTGCCGCCGGACAACCTGCGCGCGCGTGGCTTCGATGACCAGGACGCCGCCCTGCCGGTGGTGCCCCGCGCCTTCCAGGGCTATCGCCTGTTGCAGGAATACTTCGCCCTGCCCAACCGTTTCCTGTTCGTCGAGCTGACCGGCCTCAAGCGCGCCGTGCAGCGCAACGCCAGCCAGGAACTGGAGCTCGTGGTGCTGTTCAACCGCCTCGACAACAGCCTGGAAAACAGCATCGGTGCCGAGCAGTTCCGGCTGTTCTGCACCCCGGCGATCAACCTGTTCGCCCGCCGTGCCGACCGCATTCACCTGAGCGATCGCGTCCACGAGCATCAGATCATCGCCGACCGCACCCGCCCGCAGGATTTCGAAATCCATTCGGTCACCGAGGTCAGCGGCCACGGCAGCGGCCCCGAGCAGCCGTTCCAGCCGTTCTATGCGGTGCGCGATCCGTCGCGTTATGGCCGCGAACAGGCCTGGTACAGCCTGCGCCGCGAGCCTCGCGTGCTGTCGAGCAAGCAACGGCGCAACGGCCCGCGCTCGACCTACGTGGGCAGCGAGACCTTCATCTCGCTGGTCGACGCCAACCAGGCGCCCTACCGCCATGACCTGCGCCAATTGGGTATCGGCACACTGTGCACCAACCGCGACCTGCCGCTGTCGATGCCGATCGGCGGCACGCGCAGCGACTTCACCCTCGAAGATAGCGCCCCCGTGGTAGCCGTGCGCTGCCTGGCCGGCCCCAGCCGCCCACGGGCCAGCCGCGCCCACGACGCCAGTGCCTGGCGTCTGATCAGCCAGCTGTCGCTCAACTATCTGTCGCTCAGCGAGCAAGGCCAGGGCGCCGCCGCGCTGCGCGAACTGCTGCGCCTGTACGGTGATGTCGGCGACAACGCCCTGCAGCTGCAGATCGACGGCCTGCGCAAGGTCACCGCCCAGCCATGCACGCGGCGCCTGCCGATGCCGGGGCCCATCGTCTTCGGGCGTGGCCTGGAGATCGGCCTGGAGTTCGACGAGAACGCCTTCCGCGGCACCGGCGTGTTCCTGCTCGGTTCGGTGCTGGAGCGCTTCCTGACCCGATACGTGTCGATCAACAGCTTCACCGAGACGGTGCTGCGTACCACCGAACGCGGCGAAGTGATGCGCTGGAGGGCCAAGCCCGGATGTCGGCCGACGCTGTGAACACATTGGCGGCGATGGCCGAAACGCCCTGGAACTACGACTTCTTCCAGGCCATGCGGCGCATCGAGTGCGAATACCCGCAAAGCCCGCGCCTGGGCCATTCCGTGCGCCTGGTCGACGACCCGCTGCGCCTCGGCCAGAAGCCGGACTGCGGCTTCGCGCCCTCGACCCTGGCCAGCGTCATCCATGACAGCACTGGCACGCCGCGTATCGAGCAGTTCTTCTTCGGCCTGACCGGGCCCAATGGGCCGCTGCCGATCCACCTCACCGAGCACGCCCGCGAGCGCCAGCGCCACCACGGCGACGCCACTTTCAAGCGCTTTCTCGACGTCTTCAACCACCGCCTGCTGACCCTGTTCTACCGCGCCTGGGCGGAAGCCCGGCCAACGGTGGCCCAGGATCGCGCCACCGACGACTATTGGTCGCCGCGCCTCGGCGCGCTGTCTGGCCGTGGCATTGAAAGCCTGCTCGGCCAGGGCCCGATCCCGGACGCCGCGCGCTACTACTTCACCGGTCACCTGGCCGCCCAGACCCGCTACCCCGATGGCCTGCAGGCGATCCTCGCCGAGTACTTCGGCGTGCCGGTGGCGCTCGAGGAATACGTCGGCCAGTGGCTGCCGCTGCCCGAGTACAGCCGCCTGGGCGCCAGCACCTGCACCCTGGGCATGGACCTGTGCCTGGGCACCCACGTGTGGGACCGGCAACACAAATTCCGCCTGCGTATCGGCCCGCTGAGCCTGGCGCAATACCGCCGTTTTCTGCCCGACCAGCCGCTGCTCGCCGAGCTGGCGGCCTGGGTGGCCGAGTACGTCGGCATGGAGCTGGACTGGGACACCAACCTGGTGCTCAACCAGGAGGAGGTACCGCCCGCATCGCTGGATGGCGGCTGCCGACTCGGCTTCGATACCTGGCTCGGCAAGCCGAGCGAGGATGCAAAGGATCTACTGCTGGATAGACACCACGTCGTTACCCAGCCGCTCACTACCCCGAATTAGAGGACAGGAAAATGAGTGAAATCAGTCGCGCCGCGTTGTTCGGCAAGCTCAACAGCGTCGCCTACAAGGCCATCGAAGCCGCCACCGTGTTCTGCAAGCTGCGTGGCAACCCCTATGTCGAACTGAGCCACTGGCTGCACCAGATCCTGCAATTGCAGGATTCCGACCTGCACCAGATCATCCGCCAGTTCAGCATCGAGCCGGCGCGCCTGGCCAAGGACATCACCGAAGCCCTGGACCGGCTGCCGCGTGGCTCCACCTCGATCACCGACCTGTCCTCCCATGTCGAGGAAGCGGTCGAGCGCGGCTGGGTATACGGCAGCCTGATGTTCGGCGAAAGCCAGGTGCGCACCGGCTACCTGATCGTCGGCATCCTCAAGACGCCGAGCCTGCGCAACGCGCTGCTGGCCATCTCCCGTGAGTTCGACAAGCTCAAGGTCGAGACCCTGACCGAGCGCTTCGACGAAGTGGTCGGCGCCTCGCCGGAAAACGCACTGACCGCCACCGACGGCTTCCAGGCCGGCGCCGCGCCGGGCGAGGCCAGCGGCGCCATCGCGCCGAGCGCCATGGGCAAGCAGGAAGCGCTCAAGCGCTTCACCGTCGACCTCACCGAACAGGCGCGCAGCGGCAAGCTCGACCCCATCGTCGGCCGTGACGACGAGATTCGCCAACTGGTCGATATCCTCATGCGCCGCCGCCAGAACAACCCGATCCTCACCGGCGAAGCCGGCGTGGGCAAGACGGCGGTGGTCGAAGGCTTCGCCCTGCGCATCGTCGCCGGCGATGTACCGCCAAGCCTCAAGGACGTCGAGCTGCGCAGCCTGGACGTCGGCCTGCTGCAGGCCGGCGCCAGCATGAAGGGTGAGTTCGAGCAGCGCCTGCGCCAGGTCATCGAGGACGTGCAGAGCTCGCCCAAGCCGATCATCCTGTTCATCGACGAAGCCCACACCCTGGTCGGCGCCGGTGGCGCGGCGGGCACCGGCGACGCCGCCAACCTGCTCAAGCCAGCCCTGGCCCGCGGCACCCTGCGCACCGTGGCGGCCACCACCTGGGCCGAGTACAAGAAGCACATCGAGAAGGATCCGGCCCTGACCCGTCGCTTCCAGGTGGTGCAGGTCGACGAGCCCTCCGAGCATCGCGCCATCCTGATGATGCGCGGCGTCGCCTCGACCATGGAAAAGCACCACCAGGTGCAGATTCTCGACGAGGCCCTGGAAGCCTCGGTCAAGCTGTCGCACCGCTATATCCCGGCGCGCCAGTTGCCAGACAAGTCGGTCAGCCTGCTCGATACCGCCTGCGCACGCGTGGCCATCAGCCTGCACGCGGTGCCCGCCGAGGTGGACGACAGCCGTCGACGCATCGAAGCCCTGGAAACCGAGCTGGCGATCATCGGCCGTGAAGAGGCCATCGGTGTGAACATCGGCAGCCGCCGCCGCGACAGCGAATCGGCGCTGGCCGAGGAGCGTAGCCGCCTGGCGGGCCTGGAGGCGCGCTGGAGCGAGGAGAAGGCGCTGGTCGACGAGCTGCTGGCCACCCGCGCCAGCCTGCGCGCCGCCGCCGAACCGGTGGACGACACCAGCCGCGAGGCCGGCGCTGCCCGCCTGAGCGACGAGGAGCACGCCGCCCTGCGCAGCACGCTCACCGATCTGCAGAGCCGCCTGAGCGCCCTGCAAGGCGAAGACCCGCTGATCCTGCCGACCGTCGATTACCAGGCCGTGGCCTCGGTGGTCGCCGACTGGACCGGCATCCCGGTCGGGCGCATGGCCCGCAACGAGATCGAGACCGTTCTCAAGCTGGATGCGCACCTGAAGAAACGCATCATCGGCCAGGACCACGCCCTGGAGATGATCGCCAAGCGCATCCAGACCTCCCGCGCCGGGCTCGACAACCCCAACAAGCCGATCGGCGTGTTCATGCTCGCCGGCACCTCCGGCGTGGGCAAGACCGAGACCGCCCTGGCCCTGGCCGAAGCCCTGTATGGCGGTGAGCAGAACGTCATCACCATCAACATGAGCGAGTTCCAGGAAGCCCACACAGTGTCCACCCTAAAGGGCGCGCCACCGGGCTACATCGGCTACGGCGAGGGCGGCGTACTGACCGAAGCGGTACGCCGTCGTCCCTATAGCGTGGTGCTGCTCGACGAGGTCGAGAAGGCGCATCCGGACGTCCACGAGATCTTCTTCCAGGTATTCGACAAGGGCGTGATGGAGGACGGCGAAGGCCGCCAGATCGACTTCAAGAACACCCTGATCCTGCTGACCACCAACGCCGGCACCGAGATGATCGCCGGGCTGTGCAGCGACCCCGAGCTGATGCCCGAGCCCGAAGGCATCGCCAAGGCGCTGCGCGAGCCGCTGCTGAAGATCTTCCCGCCGGCCCTGCTCGGCCGCCTAGTGACCATCCCCTACTACCCGCTGTCGGACGACATGCTCAAGGCCATCACCCGCCTGCAGCTAGAGCGCATCAAGAAGCGCATCGAAAGCACCCACAAGGTGCCGTTCAGCTACGACGATGCGGTGGTCGACCTGGTGGTGTCGCGCTGCACCGAGAACGAGAGCGGTGGCCGGCAGATCGACGCGATCCTCACCAACAGCATGCTGCCGGACATGAGCCGCGAGTTCCTCGGCCGCCTGCTCGAAGGCAAGCCGCTCGCCGGCGTGCAGGTGAGCGTACAGAACCAGGATCTGCACTATGAGTTCGCAGCTGCGCAGTAATCGATAGGGGAAGATGATGGCAATCACCCAGGCAGCCCGCATGGCCGTGATCACCAGCCCCCTGGGCGGTGACACGCTGGTACTGGAGCGGCTCGAGGGCCACGACGAACTGGGACGGCCATTCAGCCATGAGCTGGCGCTGATTTCTGAAGATGACGGCCTGTCGCTGGACGCATTGCTCGGCAAGCCCATGGGCCTGGCCGTGCAATTGGCCGACGGCAGCGACCGCTATTTCCATGGCATCGTCGCGCGCTGCAGCCAGACCGCCCACCGTGGCCAGTTCGCCAGTTATCAGGTGACGCTCAAGCCCTGGCTGTGGCTGCTGTCGCGCACCTCCGATTGCCGGATCTTCCAGAGCAAGACGGTGCCGGAGATCATCAAGCAGGTGTTTCGCGACTTGGGCTTCTCCGATTTCGAGGATGCCCTGACCCGCTCCTACCGCGAGTGGGAGTACTGCGTGCAGTACCGCGAGACCAGCCTGGACTTCGTCAGCCGGCTGATGGAGCAGGAAGGCATCTACTACTACTTCCGCCACGAGAAATCCCGTCACGTGCTGGTGCTCTGCGATGCCTACGGCGCCCACCACACGGCGCCCGGTTATGCCAGCGTGCCCTTCTACCCACTCGACGACCAGATGCGCGAGCGTGACCACATTCACGACTGGCGCATGGCGCGCGAGGTGCAGCCCGGCTCCCTGGAGCTCAACGACTACGACTTCCAGCGCCCCAGCGCGCGCCTGGAAGTACGCTCCAGCATCGCCCGCGCCCACAGCAACGCCGACTATCCGCTCTACGATTACCCGGGCGAATACGTGCAGAGCAAGGACGGCGAGCAATACGCCCGCAACCGCATCGAGGCCATCCACACCCAGCATGAGCGGGTGCAGCTGAAAACCAACGCACGGGGGCTCGGCGCCGGCAACCTGTTCAGCATGACCGGCTACCCGCGCGAGGATCAGAACCGCGAATACCTGATCGTCGCCGCCGACTACCTGATCACCCAGGAGCGTTACGAGAGCGGTAGCGACAGCGTGGCGTTCCAGTTCGACAGCGCACTGACCTGCATCGACGCCAGCCAGGTGTTCCGCCCGCTGCCGCTGACCACGCAGCCCATCGTGCAGGGCCCGCAGACCGCCATGGTGGTCGGCCCCAGGGACGAAGAAATCTGGACCGACCAATACGGCCGCGTGAAGGTGCATTTCTACTGGGACCGCCACGACCAATCCAACGAGAACAGCTCGTGCTGGATTCGCGTGTCGCAGAACTGGGCGGGCAAGAACTGGGGCGCGATCCAGATTCCGCGCATCGGCCAGGAAGTCATCGTCAGCTTTCTGGAAGGTGATCCCGACCGGCCGATCATCACCGGTCGCGTCTACAACGCCGAGCAGACGGTGCCCTACGACCTGCCCGCCAATGCCACCCAGAGCGGGGTGAAAAGCCGCTCCAGCAAGGGTGGCACGCCGGCCAACTTCAATGAAATCCGCATGGAGGACAAGAAGGGCGAAGAGCAGCTGTTCATCCACGCCGAGAAAAACCAGGACATCGAGGTCGAGAACGACGAGACCCACTGGGTCGGCCACGACCGCAGCAAGACCATCGACAACGACGAGACCGTGAAGGTCAAGCGCGACCGCACGGAGACCGTGGATCGAAACGAGACCATCACCGTGCATGGCAACCGAAGCAAGACGGTGGACAAGAACGAGACGGTCAAGATCGGCATGAACAAATCCGAGACCATCCTCATGGCCTCGCTGCAGAACGTCGGCATGGGGCGCATGGAAAACGTCGGCCTGGGCTACAGCCTCAACGTCGGCATGATGATGAACACCCTGGTGGGCCTCAATCAGAGCACCCAGGTGGCGAAGAAGAAAACCACTTCGGTGGGTGAACAGTACGCCATCAGCGTTGGCGGCAACGACGCGGGCTCCAGCGTCACCCTGGACGGCAAGAGCATTCGCCTCGGCGCCCAGACCATCGAACTGACTGCCGACCAGGAAATCCGCCTGAGCTGTGGGCAGAGCACCATCCGCATCACCGCCGGCGAGATCGAGATCCTCTCGCCGAAGGTGGATATCAACTGTTAATGCAGGGGCATCGCAGCGGATGGATAGGTTGAGAAGCCTGATCGCGACAGTCGGTACATCGCATGCGCAGCGCGTCTACGGCGCCCGACCTGGTGAATCCGAGCAAGCTGCGCCAAACCCGTTCCGGGGAATTGGGTTATGAGTGGTTCCGGTCTGCCGGTATCCCATGTCGGCGAAAAGGTCGCCGGCGGGGTGATCGCCACAGGCTCGCCGACAGTGCATGTGGGCAGCACCGCGGTGGGGATCGCAGATCGCGTATCAGCCTGCCTGCCGAGTGTCGGCCAGCCCGTCAACCCGATGCTGGGCTGCAAGCTGCTGCCTGAAGAGATCGATTTCGCCCTCACCGCCCCGGACACCTTCACATTCGCGCGCGGTTATCTGTCCAGTAATGCGCGTGTGGGCAGCCTGGGGCAAGGCTGGTGGCTGCTAGGCGAAAGCATGCAGTTGGAGCTGAGCGAACAGGCCTGTGTGCTGGTGGATGCTCAGGCACGGCGCATCAGCTTTCCCCCCCTGGCGCCTGGAATGTCCTTCTATTCCGGCAGCGAACGTCTGTGGATCCGCCGTGGTGGCTTGAATGACTCATCAGCCCAGCCCTGGCAACCATGGGGCGCCCGCTGGGCCGCAATAGCTGAGCCTCAGCAGCGAGACGAAGGCGCGATATTCCTGCTCGACGGCAACGACCACTACCAGTTTCAACGCCAGTCTGACGGTGTCTGGCGTCTGCATGCCACGTTTGGACGCAATGGCTATCGCACGGAATATGTCTGGGGTGAGCGGGGGCATCTGACCAGCATCCGCGACAGCGCCGGGCGCAGCTATGTGCTGGTCTACCAGATGGTCTGCGCGCCCGGCGATAACGACGACGGCATGCGTTTGTTCGGTGTGGTACTCGCCAGCCATGCCGGCCCCACGCCGATCATCGATCCACAGGCACCTGGCCTCGACTGGCTGGTGCGTTATGAATTCAACGACAGCGGTGACCTAATCGCGGTGCGTAATCGCCAGGGCGAAGTGGTCAGGGTGTTCGCCTGGTGCAATCACCTCATGATCGCCCACGGCGAGCCGGGCGGGCTGGAGGTGCGCTACGAATGGGACGAGCATACACCTACCGGGCGGGTGATACGGCAAACCGAAAAGGACGGTCTGGTTCGCGAGTTCCACTACCAGAAAGACAGCACCAAGGTCGTCGACAGCCTCGGGCGTATGGAGCGCTACCACTTCACGGGTGCGAGTGGAGAACAGCGCTGGACGGCGCTGACGCGCGCCGATGGCAGCAGGTTCGAGTTCGAATACGACCTGTTCGGCCGCCAAGTGGCTTTCCGCGATCCACTTGGCCGCGAAACACGTCGGCGACTCGACGGCCAGGGGCGTCTGCGCGAAGAGCAGTCGCCGGCTCGGCACCGCTATCGCCAGGTTATCAACGAGCAAACCGACCTGCTCGATGAACTGGTGGATGTAGAGGGGCGAACCTGGCGCTTCGAGCGCGATACGCGAGGCAACGTGCTGCGTGTCGAAGGCCCCTCAGGCGTGACGCACTACACCTATGGTGACCTCAGGCTCCCGGATCGCCCGACCTCCATCACAACTCCCACGGGTAGCGTGCGCATCTTGCAGTGGAGCACGCTTGGCCAGTTGACCAGCCACACCGACTGCTCTGGCCATACAACCCGCTACGAATACGATGCAGAAGGACAGCTTGTCGCCAGCCAAGATGCACTAGGGCAGATTACCCGCTGGCAATACGATGCACTCGGCCAAGTAACGGCAGTGATCTTTGCCGATGGAACCCGCCTGCACTATCGCTACGACGCTCAGGGCCGGCAGATCGCGATCAGCGACGACGCTGGCAATGCCACTCAGTTCGTCTGGGACCATGCAGGTCGCCTGGTACAGGCGACCGACCCAGCTGGCCGCACGCAGCATTATCGCTACGATGCGGCCGGACGCTTGTGCGCCATGATCGATGAAAACGGTGCACAGGCCCGCTTCGTCTACGATGCCGTGGACCGCCTGGTGGAACAGACCGGCTTCGACGGTCGCGTGCAGCGTTATCAGTACAATGCCGCCGATGAATGCATAGCGCGAGTGGATGCCGACGGCCTGGAAACCCGCTATGCCTATGATCGCGATGGTCGCCTGATCGCCCGCGAGCTGCCAGGCACGCCTTTCGCGGCACCGAGCCGTGAATGCTATTGCTGGCACGCCGATGGTCGCCTGGCCAGTGTCAGCAATCCCGAATGCCAGGTTCATCTGGTCTACGACAAAGCTGGCAATCTCTGTCTGGAAAACCAGATTCATGCCGATGGCTGGGTCTATGACGTTGCCCATGAGCACGATGAGCAGGGCGTGCGCCAACTCAGCCGCTACGGCGACGCCCCACCGCTGGCCTGGTTGACCTACGGCCCCGGGCATCTCCACGGCATACGTGTGGCTCATGTGGAGATGGCTTTCGAACGTGATGCACTACACCGCGAGAGACACCGTGATGCGCGTCGCCTGGGCCAGCCCGGCGTGCTGTTCGAACAAACGCAAGGCTACGACCCGCTGGGCCGGCTAGCCCAACAGCGGCTCAGCGCCGCCAAAGGCGCCGGCTGGCAACGCCGTTATCGACACGATGCCTGGGGTCAGTTGACGGCCGTCGATGATGACCACTACCTGCCTCGCCGCTACCAGTACGAGCCCGGCGGGCGTCTGGTCGCCAGCCAGCAGGGCCACGCCACCCCGTACCGCTATTACTTTGACCCCGCGGGAAATCGCCTGGACCTTCTCGACGAGCTGGCTGGCGGCCAAGGACAGTCGAGTCATCAACACAATGAGCTGTACCGCTCCGGCTACCAGCACACGGAGCAGCGACAAGGAACAGGGCCCTCTCAGGTCAATACGATGTGGGTAGGCAATCGCGTCACGCGCTATGGTGGAAACCAGTATCGCTTCGATGCCGCCGGCAATCTGGTTGAACGCATTGGCGCCGATGGCAGCCGCCTGCTGCTGGGCTACGACGGTGCGCAGCGGCTGGTGCAGCTCACGCGTTATGAGGCCGATGGCAGCAGCCTGGAGGCCCAGTACCGCTATGATGGTCTGGGCCGACGCATTACCAAACTGGTACGCCGCGGAGACCATGACACGCTGACGCGCTTCGGCTGGGACGACGATCGCCAATGTGCCGAGGTCGACGACACGCAGGTTCGCACGCTGGTACACGAGCCCGGTAGCTACGTACCTCTGCTACGTCTGCAGCAACGGTGCACGCCGCAAAGCGAAGAGCTGTTGCAGGTACGCCGCACACTGGCGCTGGAGGGCCAGGCCTTGCCCGATGCCTGTCGGCCGGCAATGGAAGCCCCGCACATCACTTTCTTCCACAATGACCAGATCGGCACGCCCCTGCGCCTTAGTGACGACGGAGGCTTGGAGCACTGGCACGCCGAGCCTGACGACTGGCTCGCCGTGCGCGATGAAACCGGCCCGGGTGACCAACCCGTCCGGTTCCAGGGCCAGTACCACGATAGGGAGAGCGGGCTGTACTACAACCGTCATCGTTACTATCTACCGGAGCTGGGTCGCTATACCAGCCAGGATCCTATTGGCCTCGCAGGAGGCGCCAATCCCTACCAATACGCCCATGCCAACCCGGTGGTGGCCTACGACCCCACTGGCCTGATCGTGCCACTGGTAATCGTGGCCGGCTTCCTTGGCCGCGCGGCACTAGGTGCCGCCATCGAGGTGGGCATGCAAGGCGGTAAGCAGATCATCGGCCAAATGAAGGACAACTGGGATAATGACCGTTCGCTGACCGATATCAAACTGAGCTGCATCGACATCAACTGGAAACACGTAGCGGCCTCGGCGGCCATTGGCACCGTCGCCCCCGGCATGCTGAGCACTGGCAAGACGGTCTACCAGTCGAGCAAGGCGCTAAGAGCACTCTCCGGCCAAGCTGCCAATACCGCCAACCGCGCGGCCAAGCTGGCGGCGCGCAAGGCCGCGCACCGTAGCACCATCAAGGAGGCCGTGGCAGTCCAGGCGGCATGGCAAACAGGCAAGGCCGTGGTCAAGTGCCCATTGAAAGACGAGCAAGAGGAGTGTCCACCCCAGTGATCAAACGCTACCTGATCTACACCGCGCTATTCATTCCCGTGGCGCTGCTTTACGTCGTGCTGGAGCACTACTTTGGTGACAGCTGGCTGACGGTAGGCATCTTCGTTGTGCTTGTGCTGGGCGCCAGGATCGGACTGTTGCTGTACCGGCGCTCCAAAGGGATTCACGACAGCTGGTTCGACGGCTGAGCCAACCTTTTCGCCACCTCGAAGACCTTGTCATGCCCATGAACAATCCTCACCGTGCCCGCACGGCGCGCCATACCGATGCAGCATCCGCACACCAACTGCGCCTTGAAAGTATCTACCTGCCGCAGGTCGAGTTGGCGCCCTGGGCCGAGTTAAAAGTCGATGCCTGGGTACAGCTGATCGAGAGCAAGCCGTGACCGGGCTCTACGAATGGAACCCGATGCCTTATCAACTGGCGGTACGCTGCCCCCGGTGCAGCCGCGAAGCCTCGTTCGAATTCGCCGAAGCACGGGTGATACGACGCAAGCTGGAGGTGCCGCTATTTAAGGCTCATTCGGCCTTCGAGTACCAGTTACGCCCCAGCCGCGATGGTCATTTCCAGCACATGGCCGTGTACTTCCAAGGGTTGCACGGTGACCCGCGGCAGGCGCTACATGATCTACCCGAGGGCTACCAGGCAGCGGACTGGTGCCATTCGCGCTACCTGCGCCAACAGTACGGCCATACGCTCGGTGCCCTGATCTGTGCCCCCTGCGGCCTGCGCAGTCGCCACCAGCTGGCCTGGCCAGGCGAGGCGTATTACGCCGTGGACTACAAGCACCATCTGCTCTGGGCCTACCACCGCGAGTCGGCTCTGGAGTTGCGCGACTATCTGCTGTCCAGCGACCGCAAGCTGCGTGACTACCGCTGGGCCGCCATGCTGCTGCACGTGCCTGGCGTGTTCAAAACCCGCAAGGCGCGCGCTCCTCTGACGCAACGCTTGAGCCGGCTACTCGCCGGTCAGTCCAGGACCGCTCAGCGGCGGTAAGCCGGTAGAGGCAACGACAAAGGCTGCGGGTTGGCGATTACCCATTGCACTGCCAGCGCACTGAGCCGGTCTGTACGTGCAACGTCATCGTCACCGCCGCACAGCGCGGCCGCCAGCGCCTGGGCTTCGGCCAGCTCGCCAGGCGGCAGCGGCACGGCATTACCCAGATGACGGACCAGCGCCGTCAACATGGCCTTGAAGTCGGCATCCCAGTTGGCCGCACCGTTGTGATGTATTTCTCGGGAAATACGCCCGCTGAGGCGAATCACCTCACCCTGCACGGTGGCGGCCGGGCCGTTAGATGGCACCAGCAGTTGCCAGAGTTGCTGGTGCTGGTTGTGCCAGGGGCCGTCCGCGACACTGATGGCAGCCTTGCCATCGTGAAGCTGGCGCGAGGCGACAGGCGTGACGCCGAACAGGCCATACAGACAGGCCAGTCCTGCATCCGTCGCCTCGAGATAGTCCGGGTTGAAGCCTGCGCGGTGAAATTCGAATTCACGGCCAATACGCTGCACCTCGGCCAGCATGGCATCGTCTGCCGGCACGCCTGCATCCAGCAGGATCTGGGCAATCTTCGCGGTTGCCTCGATGTCGGCGTTGCTGGTGGTGGCCAGCGCGATCTGCAGTACGCCATGCCCCTGACGATTCCTGGCATCGATGTCAGCGCCACGACGAATCAACGCAGCGAGCGCTTGCACCTTGTGACTTTTGGCTGCTGCATGCAGTGGCGTATCACCCTGGTAGTCCTGCGCCTCTATATCGGCACCCAGATCCAGCAACAGATCAACGCCGCCCTTCCAGCTGGAGCTGCGATGGTGCAACGCCGTACGCTGATAGGTGTCGCGGGCATCAATGCCCGCGCCCTGTTCAACCAGCCAGCGCACCAGCTCATCAGGGCAGTTGTAGAAGCCCAGTGCCGTGCTCTTGCTGTAGCCGCCGGTAGCCTCGAGTTCGCACTGGTCGAACACGGCAATCAGCTCCTCGAGTGAGGCCTGCTCAAGCAGTTGGCCGAAATCCTTGGGCAAGGTCTTGCGCTTACGCTTGGCCATCAAATCCAATACTCCAGAAATACCGGTACAGTGCTTACCTTCATGGCTTTCGCCGAAGCCTGTCAACGATCCAATACCCAGCGGGAAATGACCAGTGACACAGGATCTACCCACCTTCCGCCTGCATCCCAATGTTTATCAGCTGGACCTGTTCGAGCGAGAAGCCGGCACCTGCGCGTGCTGCGGCGAGCAGCGCGACTGGAAGTACCAAGGTCCGTTCTACGCCATACAAAAACCCGACTACCTCTGCCCTTGGTGCATCGCCGATGGCAGCGCCGCCAGGTATTACGAAGGGCAATTCAACGACGAGTTGTGCATCGAAGGCTGGGAACCGGACCCATCGGCCTCGGCTAACGCCCCGGGTGAAGAATTGATCGCCGAGGTGTGTGACCGCACGCCGGGTTACCTGGCCTGGCAGCAGGCCGAATGGCTGGTGCATTGCGGGCAGCTGTGCCAGTTCATCGGGTATGTCGGTGCTGCCGAGATAGAACAGCTTCGCCCGCAACTGACAGGTGATCTGCAGGATCTTTCTCCTGCCTATGTGCAGGCGCTGAGCGCGGATGACAGCCCGACCGGCTACCTGTTTCGCTGCGTGCAGTGCGGCACCCACCGGCTGCATACCGACGGCACCTGAACCACTCTGCCCTGCGCTAGAATCGCCCCCATGAAAAAACCACGCTCCAACTTCCTGACCGTTCTCTACATCTTCGCCATCGCCACCGCCGCGATCGGCGGGTTCTGCCTGATTGGCCTGGCCTTCTACCTGTTCTTCACGGGGGCGATCTTTATCGATGGCGTAGCCAGCGTGTCGGTATTGCTGATATTCGCCACCATTGCCTGGAAGGGTCGCGTCACCTGGGCGAAGCCGGTGGCGGCGGCGTTACTGATAGCCATCACCGCCTATGTCGCCATGCTCCTCGATGCCCGTGGCAACCCGGTCTACAACAAGCCGCTGGAGTGGCTGTTCGCCCCGGCAGGCGCGCATTTGCAGACCCGGGAGATCGTCTCCCACGGCGGCGCCAGTACCGGGGTGAATTACGACTTCCACTTCGTCGATGCCAGCGGCCAGCGGGTGGGTGAGCTGAGCAGCTGGATAGTGGTGCCCTTTCGGTTCTTCGAGTATCTGCTGATTCTGTCGGCCTTCATGTGGCCGCTCACCTGGCTGCGCGATCGGTTCGGCCGCTCGCAATGGCTGCCGCCACCGCCGCGATAAGGCACCGCCTGAATTGCCATACCGTCAACCGTAGCTCTCCAGTCTAATCAGGAACCTTCATGGTCAATCCCTACGCGATTAATCCGGCCGAGCCAGGCGCTTCCCATGAAGCTCGCCAAGGGTCGCAACTGCCCATGCGCCTGCTGTTCACGGCGCTCGCGTGCTGCACGGCCAGCATCGTCATTCGCTGGGTCATCATGTGGCTGACCTTGGAGCCGGAGTATTTCCAGGCCTACCTGAACAACCTGTGGCAGCTGGGCGGTTATTGGCTCAGCGCTCTGGCCGTCGACGGCTGCAGTGCGCTGCTGCTCGCCCGCTATTACCTGCAGCGCCACAGCCTGGTGGATGTCAGCCGCCCGGCTTTGCTTGTCGCGCTGTTCGTGGGCCTGTATCTGATTGCCATTTTCGTGGTCGGTCTGCTCTACAACCTACTGTGGGCTCAGCTGGCGCCTTCACTGTATGAAAACGCCAGCGGCCTTTCGCCCACGCTGCTGATGCTGCCGCTGAACCTGGTTTCGTTCATGCTGGCGACGCTGCTGCCGCTGTGGCTGAGCCTTTATCTGATGCGCCGCGCGGGCCAGTTCCAGAGCGGCCTTACCCAGGTGAGCCGCGGTGAAGCCGCCTTGGCCTTCGGCCTGCTGTTCATCGTGTTCTACACCAAGCTGCTGACGCTACTGCCCACCCACATGATCAGCCCTTACGGCATGGAGTGGCTGCTGGGGCTTAGCAACGTGGTCGGCCTGGTGTATGGGCTGGTGGCGATGATTGCTGCCTACCGCTCGCTGCCGGCGCAATTGGCAAGGCTGGCCGTTGGCCGTCTGCTGGCGAGCGTACTGCTGTGCATGGCGATCTGGCTGCTGGTGGCCGCCGTGCTGGCGTTCGTCTTGCTGGTAGCGCTGTATGCCGGCTCGGAGTTTCTGGTGCTGGTGTTGATGGTGCTGTTCGGCGTTCTGTTGCTGGCGATGCTCTGGCCGCTGACCCACCTGAGCCTACGCTGGGTCTACCGTCCACTCGCTGCCTGATTTGCCCCTGCGCCTTGCGGTGCGGGACAATCCGCACCGATTCAGGCCAGCGGATACCCCGACATGCAGCAGCGCACCGTTCTCTTCGACCTTGACGGCACCCTCACCGACCCGCGTGAGGGCATCACCCGCTCGGTGCAATATGCGCTGTCGAAACTGGATATCCACGAGCCCGACCTGGTGGCACTGGAGCACTTCATCGGCCCACCGCTACTGCAGTGCTTCATGCACACCTACAGCCTCAGCGAAGCCCACGCCTGGGAGGCGGTGAACCACTACCGCGATCGTTTCCGTGAGGTAGGCCTGTATGAAAACCAGCTGTTCGACGGCGTGATCGAGCTGTTGCAGCTGCTGCAGGCGCAGGGCCGCACCCTGTACATCGCCACCAGCAAGCCCACCGTATTCGCCAGCGAGATCGCCCGTCACTTCGACTTCGCCCGTTACTTCAAGGCCATCTACGGCAGCGAACTGGACGGCACGCGCACCAACAAGGTGGAGCTGATCGCCCACCTGCTCGAACAGGAAGGTCTGGATGCGGCGGATACGCTGATGATCGGCGATCGCAAGCATGACCTGATCGGCGCCCACAGCAACGGTTTGCAGGCGGTGGCGGTGGGTTACGGGTTCGGCAGCCTGGAAGAGCTCGCTGGCGAGCGCCCGGCTTACCATGTGCAGACACTGGCTCAGCTGCACCAGGCGTTCGTCGGCTAAAACGATAGCGGGCCAGGCCGCTACATCATCCGCGAGCCGGTCAGGTCGTTGCGCTGGTAGATCACTTTGTTGCTGCCGCCGTCGCAGGTGCCGATCACCATGGCGTCATCCTCGACCTCTTCGTTGGGCACGATTTCCAGCGTATAGCTGGTGACGCCCGCGGCCTGGATTTTGACCTCGATTTCCTTCTTGAGCTCCTCGCACGATTTGGGCGACGCCCAGGCACTGCTGCTGAGCATGCCTAGCAAGAGCATCGCTACCATCCATCCTCTCATCACGACCTTCCTCTGCGTCTGGTTATTCGGACCCTACTCTCGGACAACGGACAACGCCTGCAGTTGTATCTGCCGTTGCGTTTGCGGCAAGGCGCCCAGTTCGGCGACGCGCCGGTAGAACGTCGGCCAGTCGCCATTCACCTCGGCGAACAGCCCGGCGAAGGCTGAAACCCACTGATCATAGAGGCCGAAAGGCAACAGCTTGGCGTTGTTCAGGGGCCCGTCGATCCAGCTGTCGTAGTAGCCGACGCCGTTCCACTGGCTGGCGCGGAGCTGTCGGTACTCGGCGCGCAGGCGCTCGAACTCGGCCTGCTTGCCGGCGCGCATCGCCTCGGCATCCAGGCCGCTGGCGTAGAGTTTTTCCAGGCGTGCATGGCTGGCCAGCACCCGCGAGGTGAACTGCTCGCGGGGCTGCACGCCGACCTCCTTGGGCGCCGGCAGCCCACGCGCCGTGCGCCATTGCCGAAAACCTTCCTGCTCGACGAAGGTGGCGTAGGACTCGTTGAACGCCGTGTCGCCGGCCAGGTAATACTGCTGGTGCGCCAGCTCATGGAAGATCACCGCCACCAGGCGCTCATCGCTCCAGCGCAGCATGGTGTTGAGGATCGGGTCATCGAACCAGCCTAGGGTCGAATAGGCCTCCACGCCGCCCAGATAAGTATCCAGCCCCTGGGCGTTGAGCAGAGCCGCCGCGCCACGGGCCCGACTCTGCTCGTAGAAGCCGCGGTAGGCCACGCAGCCGGCAATGGGAAAGCAGTGCAGCTGGGGCTGCAGCGAGAACTCGTCGGTGGCGAACAGGTTCCACACCACGAAGGGGCGGTGCAGATCGGCATACAGTCGGTAGCTGCGGTTATCCGGCAACGCCAGCTTCTCACTGGCGAAGCGCCGCGCCTGCTGGGACAGCTCCAAGCGCTCGCGCAACTTCGGCTCGGTGGCCGGATCCTCGATCAGCGCCTGCACCAGCTGACGCGCGCTCAGCAATTGCAGCTGCCCACGGGCCAGTTGCCCGTAATAATCGACCGTGCTGCAGCCGGCCAGCGCCGAGGCCAAAAGGGGAACCGCGGCGCGCCGCGACAGGTCGACTACAGAAGAAATGCACTGCTTGAACATGGCGGTCGTCATGCAAAGGGGATCGGCTCATCCTACCGCGAAGTCGCGGCCGCTTTGCGCGATACTGCCGTCATCCATGAATCGTCTCACCGGGAGACACTACCATGCGCCAGCCCCTCCTGCTTGCCAGCCTGCTGCTCCTCGGCGCCTGTGCGTCGCCGCTGCCGGCTGCCGATCCGAACATGGCATGGATCGATCTCAAGGGCGAAGGTATCGACCTGCTGATGGCCGAGCGCCTGGATCGCGAGCGCGTCAATGACGGCCGCTATTTCCAGGTAACCCCTGGCGCCCATGAACTGGAGATGCGCTATCGCTTCGAGATTGCTGGCGGCGGTGGCGTGTCGATGATCTCAGAGCCGCAGCAGCTGACCTGTGATGTGCGAATTCGCTATGACGACTTCAAGGCTGGTCAGCGCTATCGCGTCGAGGCCCGCTCGGCAGCGATGCGTGCTTATACCGTGCTCTACGATGCTGACCGCAACGCGTTGGCGCAGGGCAAGAATCTGCGCTGCGGCACTTTTTAATCTGAGGGGATAAAAGCGACTGAGCCGCGCAATGCGGCTCAGGGGGAACCATCAGGCTTCCAGCACGGCTTCCAGGGTGATCTCGGCGTTCAGCACCTTGGATACCGGGCAACCAGTCTTGGCGGTTTCCACTGCTTTCTCGAAGGCAGCGCGGTCAGCACCCGGGATCTTGGCTTTCAGCGACAGATGCACGGCGGTGATGGCGAAACCGCCGTCCTGCTTGTCCAGGGTCACTTCGGCCTTGGTGTCGATGCTCTCGGCAGTCATGCCCGCCTCGCCCAGTTCCTTGGACAGTGCCATCGAGAAACAGCCGGCATGGGCCGCGCCGATCAGCTCTTCAGGGTTGGTGCCTGGCTTGTCTTCGAAGCGGGTATTGAAGCCGTAAGGCTGTTCGGAAAGCACACCGCTCTGGGTAGAAATGGTGCCCTTGCCATCTTTGATGCCGCCCTGCCAGTGGGCCGATGCTGTCTTCTTCATCTTTACGCTCCTGTTGATAAGGGGTACAGAATTCAGAGGGACAGCGGCCGGGCAAGTTCGAGTTTTTTGCCGGGTGACCGGCTGCTCAGCGCAGGCCGGCGAGGATATCGAAGGCGTGCAGGCGGTCGGCGAAGTCGTAGTGGTCGCAGGTGAAGATCAGCTCGTCGGCCTCGGTCTGCTCCAGCAATACCTCCAGGCGCGCACGAATCTTCTGCGGCCCGCCGATCACCGCCATACCCAGGAAGCTGCCCACCGCATCGCGCTCATGGGGCAACCACAAACCTTCCATCGACTCCACCGGCGGGCGCTGCACCAGGCTCTGGCCGCGGATCAGCGAGAGGATGCGCTGATAGGCGGAGGTCGCCAGGTACTGCGCCTGCTCGTCGGTATCGGCGGCCAGCAGTGGCACGCCGAGCATCACATAGGGATTGTCGAGCACCTCGGACGGTTTGAAAGCGTTGCGGTAGACGCGGATCGCCTCATGTACGTAGCGCGGCGCGAAGTGCGAAGCGAAGGCATAGGGTAAGCCGCGCTCACCGGCCAGCTGGGCGCTGAACAGGCTGGAGCCGAGCAACCAGATCGGCACGTTGGTGCCACTGCCAGGCATGGCGATCACACGCTGATCCGAGGTGCGCGGGCCGAGATAGCGCTGCAGTTCGGTAACGTCCTGCGGGAAGTCGTCGGCGCTGCCGGAGCGCTCGCGGCGCAGCGCATGGGCGGTGAACTGGTCGGCGCCGGGTGCGCGGCCCAGGCCCAGCTCGATGCGTCCCGGATACAGGGTCGCCAGGGTGCCGAACTGCTCGGCGACCACCAGCGGCGCGTGGTTGGGCAGCATCACCCCGCCCGAGCCCAGGCGGATGCGCGAGGTGCCGGCGGCCAGGTAGCCGAGCAGCACGGCGGTGGCCGAACTGGCGATGCCATCCATGTTGTGGTGCTCGGCGACCCAGAAGCGGTTGAATTCCAGCGACTCGACGTGCCGGGCCAGCGCCAGCGAATTGTGCAGCGCCTGCTGGGCGCTGCCGGTGTCGCGAATCGGTGCCAGATCGAGAACGGAGAAAGGAAGTTTGGCGAGTGCGGACATGAAAAGATCCTTGCTGATGGATAACGCCGGGGCCTTATCCGAGTAAAACAGTAGGTCTTATCCTACGCCTCCCGTCCAGCTCAGGCCACCTCATGGCAAATTGCAGGCAATAAAAAGCCGGCACCGCAGAGGGCTGCGAGCCGGCTTCAGGCCATCGTCATCAGTTGCGCTGGTAGACGATTTCCTTGGTGTCACCACCGCAGGTACCCACGACCTGGCGGTCGGTCACGCTGCCTTTATCAACGATTTCCAGGGTGTAGGACGCAACGCCCTTGGCCTGGAGCTTCGCATCGATCTCGCCTTTCAGCGTTTCGCAGTCTTTGGCCGCCGCGAAGGTCGAGCCAGCGAATGCCATCAGGGCTGCTGCAAACAACACGTTCTTCATCACAAACGCTCCCTCGTACCAGTGAACAACGCCGGGCTGAAATTGGCCCGGCTCAATGAAAGCCGCTGATTGCCGGTCTGGCAAGTCGTGCGGCTGCGATGCCCGCGATCAGCTGTTGGCGATGCGGAAGCCAACCTTCAGGGTTACCTGATAGTGAGCCACTGCGCCGTCGGCGATGTGACCACGGGTTTCGGTGATTTCGAACCACTCCAGATGCCGAATGCTCTTGCTGGCCTCGGCCAGGGCATTGTTGATGGCATCTTCGATACTCGAAGTGGACGAGCCAACCAGCTCGACCTTCTTGTAGGTGTGATGATCCGACATATTCGCCTCCAGGGCTGTGAATTCAGGTGGGCTGATCGCCCTTAATCAATCAGTCACTGGAGGACGCTGCTAAGTTCAGGTTTTCGCTTGCGAGGGAGAGCGGTATTGAGCACGACGTCACTACGCCAGCATAAACAGGCGTGGCGGCACGGCATCATCGCTTACTGATGGGTCCTCGGGAGTGGCGCTTACGACGCGGCCAGGGATTGGCGGACGGCTCAGGCCGACGCGGCGCCCGAGCCGAACGGCCGATCGCCGAGAATCGTCGCGCGGTGCATGATGCGCCGCTGCGGGCGGTAGTCGTCGCAGGCGTAGTGCTGGGTCAGGCGGTTGTCCCAAAAGGCCAGGTCGCCCTGGCGCCATTGCCAGCGCACGGAAAATTCCGGTCGGGCGATCTGTTTGAAGAGCATCTGCAGCAGCGCGGTGCTTTCGCCCGGCTCCAGCTCGTTGATGCGCGTGGTGAACGCCTCGCTGACGAACAGGCCCTTGCGCCCGGTTTCCGGGTGCACGCGAATCACCGGATGGATCACCGGCGGATTGGCGGCGCGGGCGGCGTTCCATTTTTCCAGGGCGTCCGGGGTATTGCCGAAGCGCTCCAGCGGAAACGACAGGGCCAGGTCATGCACCGCGGTCAGGCCGTCGAGCAGCCCGCGGATCGGCGCGGAAAGCGCGTCGTATGCCGCCGAGCAGCTGGCCCACAGCGTGTCACCACCGTGGGGCGGCACGTGCCGGGCGCTGAGCAGCGAGCCCAGCGGCGGTGACTGGATGAACGACACGTCCGAATGCCACAGGGCGTTGTCGCGCAGGTCGTTGAGGTCGGTATCCAGCACCAGGATTTCCGGCTGCTCCGCGATCTTCGGGTAGATCGGGTGAATGTGCAGGTCGCCGAACAGCGCGGCAGCATTGCGCTGCTGCGCGGGCGTCAGCAACTGATCGCGAAAGAACAGCACCTGGTGTTCGAGCAAACCCTGATGCAGCGCCTGATGGTCGGCGGGTGTCAGCGGCTGCGCCAGATCGATACCGGTGACGCGGGCGCCCAGGGCCTGGCCGATCCGCTCGAATTGGATAGTCATGTGCTCAACTCCAGGACGCGAAACGTTTTTGCAGAGCCCGCAAACCGAGCTCGATAGCCAGGGCGATGCCGGCGATCAGCAGGATGCCGACCACCACCACGTCGGTAGCGAGGAACTGCGCAGCGGACTGCACCATGAAACCCAGGCCCTGATTGGCGGCGATCAGCTCGGCAGCCACCAGCGTCGACCAGCCCACCCCGAGGGCGATGCGCAGCCCGGTGAGGATGTCCGGCAACGCGCTGGGCAGAATCACGTGGCGCACCACCTGCAGACGGCTGGCCCCCAGGCAGCGCACCGCCTGGATACGCGCTTTGTCGACGCGGCGCACGCCGCCCACGGTGGCGATCAGCAGCGGCGCGAACAACGCCAGGTAGATGAGCAGCACCTTGGACAGCTCGCCGATACCGAACCAGATCACCATCAACGGCAGATAGGCCAACGGAGGAATCGGCCGGTAGAACTCCACCAGCGGGTCGAGCGCGGCGTTGAGGGTCGGGTTCAGGCCCATGGCGATGCCCAGCGGCACGGCGGTGATCACCGCCGCCAGCAAGGCCACCAGCACGCGCCACAGGCTGGTGCTCAGATGCTGCCACAGGGTGGCGTCCAGGTAGCCGTCGTGCAGCAAGCCCTTGAGCGCCACCAGCAGTTGCTCGGGCGCCGGCAGGAAGATGGTATCGATCCAGCCCAGGTGCGTGGCCAGCCACCACAGGCTCGCCAGCGCGGCCAGGGTGCCGAAGGCGGCCCCGCGGCGGCGGTCGAGGCCGATGACAAGGTGGCGACGGCGGACGTTCAGAGTGCTGCGTAGCGCTTCAGTAGGCATGGTCGGCAGGCTCCTGCAGGAAGATATCGAGCAACTCCTGGCGCAACTGCGCGAAAGCCGGATCGCCCTTGATCGAACGTACCGGCTCGCCGGCGGTGTAACGGCGCGCGAACGGCAACTGCCGGCGCAGCACCGCACGGGCGGGCGGGCCATCCAGCACGATCAGATCGGTGGCCAGGAACAGCGCCTCGTCGACGCTGTGGGTGATCAGGAACAGGCCCTTGCCGGTGCGCTTCCAGACGTCGAGCAGCAGCACCTGCATACGCTCGCGGGTCAGTGCATCGAGGGCGCCGAAGGGTTCGTCGAGCAACAGGAAATCCGGATCGACTGCCAGCGCGCGGGCCAGGCCGAGGCGCTGGCGCTGGCCGCCGGACAGCTCGCCGACCTGATGGTGGGCATGGCTGGCCAGGCCGACCAGCTCCAGCACCTGCCGCGCCCGCGCATGGCGCTCGGCCTTGTTCAGACCCCGCAGGCGCAGGCCCAGGGCGACGTTGTCGAGGGCATCCAGCCAGGGCATCAGCGCGTCGTCCTGGAACACCACGCCGCGCTCACCGCCCGGGCCTTGCAGGATTTTGCCGTCGATATGCACACGGCCGCTGTCCGCTGGCTGAAAACCGGCCAGCACGTTGAGCAGGCTCGACTTGCCGCAGCCCGACGGGCCGAGCACGACCACCGACTCACCCTTGTCGATCTGCAGGTCGAAGTTATCCAGGATCACCTGCGCAGCACCGCGGCGCTCGAAGCTCAAGCTGACCCGCTCGGCATTCAGTCGGCTCATGGTCGACTCCTCAATTAAAAAAGCCCCTCCGAAGAGGGGCAAACCTGTCGTGAAGGTGATTCGGGTTCACTGCGCCTTGGGCACGTACTCGGCGCTCACGTAGGGCGAGTAGTCCGGCAGGACGGCGGGAATGCGCTTCTGTTCCTTGAGGAACTCGGCAGTGCGCGCAGTGGCCTTGGCGGTACCACCGCCCAACAGCTCGGCGCTCACCTGCTGCTGCGCATCGGGATAGGTCGAGCCGGCCAGCAACTCGGGAACATCGGCAGCATTGGCGCCGATCAGCTTGGCGATCTTTTTGGCCTGCTCGGAGTCGGCGGTCCACTTGGTGGCGTTGGCCTGGTAGTCGGCAAAAGCGCCCAATGTCACGCCGGCGAACTCGGCAAGCACCTCGGGGTGCTTCTCGGCGAAATCCTTGCGAGCGACCCACACCTCGAAGGTGGGCGCGCCCCACTTGCCGACTTCGGCGGCATCGGTCAGCACCTTGCCGCTGCGCTTGATCTCGCCCAGGGCCGGCGACCAGACGAAAGCGCCATCGATATCACCGCGCTTCCAGGCCGCGTTGATCTCGGCGGGGTTGAGGTTGACGATCTTCACCTTGCTCGGGTCGATGTTCCAGTGCTTGAGGGCACCGAGCAGACTGTAGTGGGAGGTGGACACGAACGGCGTGGCGATGGTCTTGCCAACCAGCTGCTCGGGTGTGTCGATGCCGCTGCCGTTGCGTACCACCAGCGCCTCGGCGGCGTTGATCTGCGCCGCGACCAGGAAGGTCACCAGCGGCAATTTTCGCGAGGTGGCCGCAGCCAGCGGGCTGGAGCCGAGGTTGCCGATCTGCACGTCGCCGGACGCCAGGGCGGTCACCACTTCGGGGCCGGAATTGAAGCGTCGCCAGTCGAGCTTCTCGCCGATGGCTTTCTCGTAGGCACCGTCGGCCTGGGCGACCTTGGACGGGTCGACGCCGGTCTGGTAGCCAATCACGATATCGGCCGCCTGGGCCTGCAGGCTGGTGGCAGCCACGACGGCGAGCAGCAGGGTCTTTAAGGCATGTTTCATGAGCAACTCCTCGCAATGGGCACCGAGCCGTCCCGGCTGCCTGCGCCTCAGTGGCGCTGTTGCGAGAAATTTATGGTTATAAAAAATATCCTTCCAATAACATTTAATGATTAGCTTAGAGCCGCCTGTCACAGCCGCGAGCTAGAGCGGCAGCGCTAGCACAAGGCGACTCCGGTTACAGCAAAACGCGCCGATAGCCGGACCTCGATCACCCGGTCGACCGCTACTTGGGATTGCCCTTTGCAGGCAGTAGAATCCGCCGTTTTTCCAGGCGATCACGACTATGCAACCAGGTGACTCCCCGCGTAACGGCGAACTGATCTACGGCCTCGAAGACCGCCCGCGCCCGCTGGTGGCCATCCTCGCCGCCCTGCAGCATCTGCTGGCGATCATCGTGCCGATCGTCACGCCGGGCCTGCTGATCTGCCAGGCGCTGGGCGTGTCGGCCCGCGACACCAACCTGATCGTGTCCATGAGCCTGGTGATTTCCGGCATCGCCACCTACGTGCAATGCCGCCGCTTCGGGCCGCTGGGCGCGGGCCTGCTGGTGGTACAGGGCACCAGCTTCAACTTCGTCGGCCCGCTGATCGCCGGCGGCGCGCTGATGGTCAAGCAGGGCACGCCGGTGGAAGGCGTGATGGCGGCGATCTTCGGCGTGGTGATCGCCGGCTCGTTCGTGGAGATCGGCATCTCGCGCATTCTGCCGTTCGTGAAGAAGCTGATCACCCCGCTGGTGACCGGCATCGTGGTGCTGATGATCGGCCTGACGCTGATCAAGGTCGGTCTGATCAGCATGGGTGGCGGCTACGGCGCGATGGCGGGTGGCACCTTCGCCAACGGCGAGAACCTGCTGCTGTCCGGCGTGGTGCTGGCGGTGATCGTGGTGCTCAACCGCATCCCGGTGGTGTGGATGCGTAGCTGCGCCATCGTCATCGCCCTGCTGGTCGGCTATGCGCTGGCCGGCTACCTGGGCCGCCTGGACTTCACCGGCATGCACCAGGCCGAACTGTTCCAGGTACCGACGCCGCTGCACTTCGGCCTGGGCTTCTCGTGGAGCCTGTTCATCCCGATGCTGGTGATCTACCTGGTGACGTCCCTGGAAGCCATCGGCGATGTGACTGCCACCAGCAAGGTGTCGCGCCAGCCGGTGGAAGGCCCGCTGTGGATGCAACGCATCAAGGGCGGCGTGCTGGTCAACGGCGTCAATTCGCTGCTGGCCGGCGTGTTCAATACCTTTCCCAGCTCGATCTTCGCCCAGAACAACGGGGTGATTCAGCTGACCGGCATCGCCAGCCGCCACATCGGTGTGTGGATCGCCCTGGTGCTGGTGATTCTCGGCCTGTTCCCGGCCGTAGCCGGCGTGATCCAGGCCGTGCCCGAGCCGGTGCTCGGCGGCGCGGCAATGGTCATGTTCGGCGCCGTGGCGGCGTCGGGCATCAACATCCTCGCCGGCATCGAGCTGGACCGCCGCGCGCTGCTGATCATCGCCGTGTCCCTGGCCCTCGGCCTCGGCGTTTCCCAGGTACCGGAGTTCCTCGCCCATATGCCGGCGGCCCTGCGCAACGTGCTGGAATCCGGCGTGGCCACCGGCGGCATCTGTGCGCTGGTGCTCAACTGGTTCTTGCCGGAGAGTGCGGCCAAGGCCGAACGCGACGACTAAGAATCAGTGTTGCCAGGGTGACGATCACCCTGGCGAACTGCCGTCAGCGCAGCTTCTCCAGCATCTGGTAGTACCACATGCCCGCCGCCAGCATCGGGTTGCCGAGCTGGTCGCCCAGGGGCACCTTGATGTGCTTGCAGGCGGCGAAGGTGTCGAACTGCTCCAGGTCACCGGTGATGGCCTTGGCCATGATCTCGCCCATGATGTGACTGGTCGCCACGCCGTGGCCGGAATAGCCCTGGCAGTACCAGACGTTGCCGGACAGCTTGCCCAGCTGCGGGATGCGGTTCATCACGATGCCCATGGCGCAACTCCACTGGAAGTCGATCGGCACGCCCTTGAGCTGTGGGAAAGTGCGCTCGATGCACGGCCGCAGCTCGCCGGCGATATCCCGTGAATCACGCCCCGAGTAATTGGCGCCGCCGCCGAACAGCAGGCGGCCATCGCCGGTCAGGCGGTAGTAGTCGAGCACGAAGCGGCAGTCATACACCGCCAGGTCCTGCGGGTTGATCTCGCGGGCCAGCTCGCCCAGCGGCGCGGTGGTGACGATACCGCCCATGGCCGGAAAAATCAGGCCCTTGAGCTGGCGGCGCTCCAGCTTGTGGTAGACATCGCCGGCCAGCAGCACCTGCTTGGCCTCGATGCGCCCGCCCGTGGTAACCACCGCCGGACGCGGACCGTGGACGATCTCCAGCACCTCGGAATGTTCGAAGATCAGCGCGCCCAGGCTTTCGGCAGCCCTGGCCTCGCCGAGGCACAGGTTGAGCGGGTGCAGGTGCATGTTACGGGTGTTCTTCAGCGCGCCGCAGTACAGGTCGCTGCCCAGTTGCGCCCGCACGCCAGCGGCGTCGAGCAGGCTGACATCGCCCGCCATACCGCGGCGTAGCGCTTCGTCATGGGTGGCCTTGAGCTCGTCCAGATGGCTGGCTTTCATCGCGGTATGCAGATGGCCGTATTTGAGGTCGCAGGCGATGCCGTACCTGGCCACTCGACGCTCGATGATCGCGTGGCCGCGCCAGCGCAGCTGCCAGATGAAATCGTCCACGGCCTCGCCCAGGGTATTGCGCATCTGCTTGCGCATGGCTTCGTCGCCGGAGAGGCTGCCGGTGACCTGGCCGCCGTTGCGCCCGCTGGCGCCCCAGCCGACCTTGTGGGTTTCCACCACGGCCACCTTGAGGCCGCGCTCGGCCAGCTCCACTGCCGTGGCGATGCCGGTGAAACCGCCGCCGATGATGGCCACGTCAACGGTCACGCTGCCTTGCAGGGTCGGGTAGTCGCTCTCGAAATTGAGCGAGGCCGAGTAATAGGACGGCGCGCGCTCGGCGGCGGGTTTGACGGGTTGTTTTATCGCGTTCATTGCATGTCCTTGGGGTGCGTTTGCACCGATGAAATCGGTCATCGCGGCTAGACCACTCCCACAGAGCACTTGCGTAGGAGATTCTATGGTTTAGGGCAATGCCTTTATGTCCTTCTGCTGATGTACTCGCCTTGAGTTTTCATCAAGGCGAATGCGACTCTGGCGAGCTTTCTAGCCAGGATGACCAAGAC